>JAQTMY010000001.1 GCA_028714095.1 Candidatus Nanoarchaeia archaeon
TTCTTTCCAAGAGTTTTAAAATCCTCTTTAGTTAAATCAGAAATGTTCTTTCCTAGTATAGGAAATATTCTTTTTTCATACTCTCTTATTGTGTTTAATAGACTCATTTTATCCTCCTTTTCGGATAATTTTTATGAACCTTACATATTTATAAATCTTTCTATATGTAATTACTTAACAGTTACAATAAATTCTACTGCACCCCTTCAGGGAACTCGTTTCCAAGATAAAGTTTAGTCAAATTCTCGCTAACACTAAAACCATCAGGATAGTGTATTTTCCATATCTTTAATGGTCCAATGATATTTCCCATATAATAAGCCAAAGGAATTCCCAGGGATTCATCGTTGTAAACAAGTTCAAAAGCTGGAGTTTCTTCCTCAAACAGATAAAGTCTTCCAAAGTTTCCTTTCATTACCTTGTCAGACATATATAATATTGTCCCGATTCTATCACTTGTATTATTATCAATCTTTGGTATAAATCTCAAACATCCTCCAATGGTTGGGTTGACATCAAATTCATATCTCTTGCCCTCAAAGTAAACACAATTAACAGGAATATTATACTGTTTTCCATTATAAATTACTGCAGCAATAGGTGCTTCAGGAAAATTAACAGTTTCATTCTCAATATCAATTGGAACTAAAAATCCTCCAATACCGGCATTAAATCTTGGGAACAAAACATCATTAAGGATAAAGTCTTCATCAAGCATTGTTCCTCCCAAATAAACATAAATAGTCTGATTCTGTGTTTCCTGTGTTTTTGTCCTGTCAACTAAGAAAGGAGCTATCTGAGTATACCTGTCCAAATCCTTATCAGATCCAATAGAGGAAAATGCAGGATATTTCCCTATTTCATCATCAATCATTAATAAATAGCTTGCATTATGAACGTATAAAAATTCTAGAGCTTCCTGATCATTTTGTCCTGTGATAACATGTCTCCCCATAAAGTGGTTCCATGAACCTATGGCATTTCCCCCGTCAGTTATAGTAGCTCTCTGTCCTCCGGTTTGTACCCAATAACCATAATCCCACCAGTGTGCAAATACAGCATCTTTTGGAGTATTTTCTCTGACCCACTGCATACCATACTGCCATTGTTTGTTATAGATTGGGGCAGTAACCTTGGCAACAGAAATATCTGCTTTTGTATAAGTCACAAAAGAATTTAATAATAACAAGATTATAATAATAACTCCGATTATTTTGTATGTTTTATTCTTTAATTTCATAAGTAAAATAATTCCCTCATAAGCAAAATATGCAATCAATACGCATGCAATCAAGGAAAACAAATGGATTAATCTCACAGCCCTAAGAGCAGCCAACAAAGTTATAATAAACCAGATTAAAACAAACAGGTTTATTTTAGGGATGTCCAGTACTTTTTCAAATTCCTCTTTGTTGTATTTAAATAATTTCAAGTAACCATAGATTAATATTCCTAAAAATAACAAGACAGAACCAACAAGCATTAAAATCGCAACATTGGAGTGTCCATTAAGATATTTTGAAGAACTCGAATATTTATAGAACGCAAATAAAACAATAAATAATGTATAAGCCCCTGTTAACTGTTTTCTGGATTTTAGATTTTTTACCATATTCCAGAACAGCAAAACAGAACCAAGCATGAAAATAATAGTCATTACAGTTCCATAATTTGAAATCAAATCAATAAAGAAAGATTCGTGGCTTTCTGCAACAGTCTTGCTCCATCTGTCAACTAAAGGATTTACAATTTCATGGACTAGGGCATGCGGCTTGTTTATTATGAATAAAGGATCGACCAAAACAGAAGCAGCCAATACTAAAAGGACTATAGATAAAATAGCAACAAAAAATCCTCTTGGAATTTTATTGATTAAGGACTCTTTAATTTTAATTAATTTGACATCATAAATGATATAATACAAGATTCCCATAAAGAATGCCAAAAAGGCAATTGCTGATGTAAATGAAACCAAAAGAGAATATAAACTATATTTACCTAAAGTAACAATAGGCAACATCGCTATGAACCATGCAGAATATAAAAAGAAATCCTTTTTATTAAATTTCAGGAACAGAAGGGAGACTATCATAAATAGTCCCATTATCATATAAACAATATTAACTCCACCCCAAACCCTGCTCATCAATCCTGTTGAGATTCCGGCTAAAACTCCAAATAAAACAACCTTCCAGTTTTCCTTGCTCTTAAAACCAACAAAATAAAAGTAAAATGCCATAAACATGAAAACAGTAGCTAGTCCTTCCTTGTCAGAAGACCCAAACATTCCTTTGTATAAAAATGTAGGAATAACTGTTAAAAAAGCAGAGGCAATTATCGCCAGTTTAGTATTAAACAATTTCTTCATTAATAAGAAGAAAAATATCAAACCGATTCCAAACGCGATCGGAGGGTAAATATTAACAGCATATTCTAAAGTCAGGTCAGGATTAAAGAAATCCAAGAACTTATACAGATAAACCATGAAATGAGTTAGAAGGCTGAATTCAACCAGGTTTGGAAATCCTAAAGGAAAATTCCTCATATAATCAACGCTCATCAAATTACCATTTTCATTCAAATACCTCGCATATCTCAGGAAAGCATGAGGATCCAAGTCAATAGTCACATAATTTCCTGTTGTAGCATCTATTGTAAGAGGCATATTCAAGATTCTTACATAAAACCCAAACACAATAAGAATAATTAAGATACCATAAATAATCCAGTTCTGGTGTTTTTTAAACTTTTCAAAAATCTCTTTTTTTCTTACTTCCAGAACCTCTTTAGACTCGTTTTCCTCTGTCATCAAGAAAATAACCCCAAAGATAGTTTAAATAATTATTGGTTAAGAAAAACAAATTTAGAAAATACCTATTCTAATTTAAAATCATCAGAGAAAATATTCCTTATCCCCCCATAGTCTAATCTATGAACTAGATTATAATCCTGGGCATAATAATGTTGTTTATGTTCAATTAAATTCTTCTTGAAAAGATAAATTATATCAAAAGGATAGGTTTTATCAACAGAATAAAGTCTTACTGGGTCTTTCAGTGGATATCTAGCAGAAAAAGATACATCTCCCTCTTCTCTCAGAGAAAATTCTATGGCTCCATATTTAGGAAAAACAACAATAGTAGGGTTTACTATTTGAATACTACATTCGCTCCTTCTTGCCAGATCTGTAAAGAAATAGTTAAGAATGACTCCTTCTTCATCTAACGATCTAACATTCTTCAGTATCTGTCCAAGAACTTGGGTAACCTGTTCTAATGAAGGTGCTTTTTTATAAACTGAAGATTTAATAAGTTCTTTCTGGTCTAAAGCTTCCAAATGGGATATTTGTAATACATTTTCCATGCCCCAACCAAACCAAAAAGATTAATAAACGTTTCTATAACCAAGGATTATTAGCCCAAAAAAAACCAGGTAAAACTATTACAATAATACTTATAAATAATTGTTTCAGAAACTAGCTTATGAAAGCCATAATTCTAGCAGGAGGCCAGAAGATTAAGGATAAAGGCAGAGAAATTCCTAGTCCTCTTGTTGATCTTAATGGAAAAAAGTTCCTGGAATATCAGATAGAATCTTTAAAAAAAAGCTACATAAATGACATTATATTATGTGTTAGTTCAAAAAAAGAAATTGAAGAATATTTCCATGATGGCTCAAGCCATGGTGTAAAATTAACCTATTCAGAAGAATTAAACCCATTAGGAACTGCTGGGGCAATAAAAAAAATATCCAAATTAATTGGGGATGAGACCTTTATAGTCCTTAACGGAGACGTTTATTTTGAAGATGGCCTAAAAGACCTTATTGAAAAACACAGATACAATAAGGAGAAAGAAAATATCTTACTCACAGTAGGTTATGTAAAGGTAGAAAACAGCAAAGCCCTGATTGCTGGTTTGATTGACTCAGAATATATTATTAAAACCCTCTTAAAAGAAAAAGTAATGGACTTTAATAATTTAACAAACTCTGGAGTTTATATCCTTGAACCTATTATTTTATCTTTCATAAAAGAAAATGAAAAAGTCTCGTTGGAAAGCCAGACTTTTCCATTGCTTTATGAAAAAAATCTCGTAGCAGGAGAATTATTAGCAGCAAAATATTTTGTTGATATCGGAACAATTGAAAGACTAAAAAGTTTCAGAGTTTACTTAAAAAATCCAGTAAAGCAGATCCCTGTAGCAGAAATCTTCCTTAATGGCAAGGAATTAGATTATCTTAGCGATTGCCTAAACACAAACTGGATATCCTCTGCAGGTGAATACATTAAGGAATTTGAGGATGGTTTTGCAAAATTCATAGGCTCTTTATATGGAGTTGCAACAAATAACGGAACATCAGCGATTCATCTTGCTCTTGCTGCAGTCGGCATAGAAAAAGGAGATGAAGTTATAGTTCCTTCCTTGACATTTATCTCAACAGCAAATGCAGTAAAATACTGCAATGCAGTTCCTGTATTCATAGACTCAGATAGATTCTCTTGGAATATTGATCCTAAAAAAATAGAGGAAAAGATAACAAGTAAAACAAAAGCAATAATTGTTGTTCATCTCTATGGAAATCCCTGCGACATGAATCCTATAATGGAAATAGCAAGAAAACATCATCTTATTGTTATTGAGGACGCAGCAGAAGCGCATGGAGCAGAATTCAAAAACCAAAGAGTCGGTTCTTTCGGAGACATATCCTGCTTTAGTTTTTATGGAAACAAGATAATAACAACAGGAGAAGGAGGGATGTGTCTTACAAATAATAAGGATTTGGCTGATAAAATGAAATATTTAAGAGACCATGGGATGGCTCCTGAAAAAAAATACTGGCATGATTCAATTGGATTTAATTTCAGGATGACCAATATGCAGGCAGCAATAGGATTGGCTCAACTGGAAAAAATAGACGAATTAGTTTCTAAAAAAGTCGAGAATGCTAACTTTTATAATAAAAATTTATGCAACGTTAAAGGAATAACTCTGCCTCCACTAACCCCAATGTCAAAAAACGTCTACTGGATGTATACAATCCTTATAGAAAAAGAATATCCTCTTTCAAAACAAGAGCTTGAAAAAAAATTATTGGAAAATGGGATAGATACCAGACCAGCCTTTTATCCAGTCACTTTAATGCCCCCATACAAAACAAATGAAAAATTCCCAGTGGCAGAAGAAATATCAAGAAAAGGTTTAACTCTACCATCATCAATAAAACTGACAGAAGAACAAATAAACTTTATTTGTAATATAATAAAAAATAACTAAAATGAATTTTGTAATACAAAAGTATAAACACCCTTATAGTATCGGTGACTTATTCATAGCCCTAAACGGATTATTCAAGGACTATTCTCCCTTACTTCTTGAAGAAATTAAAAAATACTACCCAAATGATCATATCTATCTAACAGACAAGGGCCGAGAATCACTGAATATAATTCTTAAAAATTTAAATCTAAACGAGGGAGATGAAATTGCTATCCCCTCAAACGTATGCGAAGTGGTAATTGAGACAATTCTCTATAATAAATTAAAGCCATTAATAATTGACATAACAGACAATCTAACTTTAGATCCAAAAGACTTAGTGAAGAAAAAAACAGATAAAACAAAAGCAGTTATCGTAGTCCATCATTTTGGAAACGTAGCAGACCTGGATGAAATAAAAAAATCAGGTTTAATCCTTATCGAAGATTGTGCTCAAACAACAGATGCAAAGTATAAAAATCAAATAGTAGGAAACTTTGCAGATTATTCCTTTAATAGTTTGGACATAACAAAACCAATATCAGCAATCTCTGGTTCTATCCTAATCTCAAAAAAACCATTAAACATGAATCTTAAAAAAAGTTATGGCCTTAAATCCTTATTTGAACTTAAATTATTCATGATTTTAAACAACAAGATAGTATATAATCTGATAACAAAAAGATTCATAACAGAATTAAAGAGAAAAGAGGCCTTAAAATTCAGAATAAAAAACAAAGCGATGTCTAAGGCAAGTATTGCTTTAGCTTATTCCCAGTATAAAAAATACAATAATAAAAAAAGATACAACCCACCAGAACAACTAAAAAATATCAAGGTTTATTCAGAGATAAATAATATTAAAAAACCATCTTTTAACGTGATTCCTGTAAAATTAAATCCTAAAAAGCTTAAAAAAATAATAGATTTACCTCAGCCAACCCCTCCATTAATTTATATGCCAAAATATAAGCAATATTATTCTGAATGTCCAAACACAGAAAAGATATATAAAGAATTAACACTTCTTCCTACTCACACAGATTTATCTAAGATAAAATGGGAAAAATATATCATCTAATCAAAGAAGTAGCAAGATTAATTGCAAACCATTCTATAGGCAACGGTATAAGAAAAATATTTTTTAAAATCTCAGGGGTAAAGATAGGAAAAAAAGTATTCGTTAATCAGGGCCTTGTTATAGTCGATAATGGAAAAAAGCATATGGTTATATTGGAGGATTATGTAACATTAGCTCCAAGAATAACAATAATAACAAGATCATCCCCTTATAACATTCATCCTTCATTAAGAAAAGAAGACCTCCCAATAAAAGAAGGTAAAGTAATAATTGGAGAAGGGTCCTGGATAGGAACAAATGTAACAATATTGCCTAATGTTAAAATAGGAAAATGCTGTATTATTGGAGCAAATTCTTTGGTAACAAAAGACATTCCTGATTACAGTATTGCATTTGGCATTCCTGCAAAGCCAATAAGAAATCTAAAAGATGGAAATAATAAACCTAAATAAGGAAAATGAAAAAGTATGGGATGATTATCTTGAAAAAAATTCCCGTTCCTCTATATTCCATACTCTTGAATGGAAAAACATAATAGAAAAAACCTATAACTTTAAACCTCTTTATTTCTTAGCAATAAATAATAACGAGGTAAAAGGGATTATATGCTCTTTTCTAACCTCCAGTTTAATTTTTGGAAAGAAAATAGTCTCAACCCCATTTAATTTTTACAATCAGCCTTTGTTTGAAGATGAAGAAGCAGGGAATTTATTGATAAACAAACTAAAAGAGATTGGTTTAGAGGAAAAGGTAAAATACATTGAATTAAAAGCTCTGGAAGATCTAAAAATCCAGAATAATGAACTAAAAAAGCATCCCCATTATTTTATTTCTAATCTAAAGCTTGAAGACACAGAAGAGAAAATAGAGGCAAAATACTATGACAGATTAAGAAAAAATCTAAGAACACTAAGAAGAAACGCTGAAAAGAACAACATTAAAGTAGATTTTTCTGACAAGGAAGAGGATCTGAAACAATTCTACAATGTTTTGGTTAAGATATACAGGGATAAGCATAACATGATTTGCCAACCCTATTCATTGTACAAGAATATGAAAGAAATTTTCAAAGAAAGGTTTAAGTTATTAACCGCAAAGGAAAATGATAAAGTTATAGCCGGAATGATTCTTCTATTTTTCAAAGATCAGGCAGTCTACGCTTATGGAGCCTCCAACTTAAAATATAAAACATTAAGTCCAGGAACTGTTTTAATAGACTATGCAATAAAATTCTGCTCCAAGAACAATTATAAGACTCTTGATTTCGGGGTAACAAGCCAGTCTCAAACCGAATTGTTAAGCTTCAAGCAAAACTGGGGCACAACAGAGCACAAAATGCCTTATTATTATATTCCAATAACCCAGAAAGAAATCAATCCTCCTGATTACTATACCTATATGAAAAATCTCAGAAAACCTTTTAAGTACGTTCCATTGCCAATTATCAAATTAACGTCCCCAATAATCACAAAACAACTAGGTTAAATACCTATTAAAACAAAGGGAATACCCTTTTTTGGAATAGATTTCTATAGTTTTCTAAATTAAACAAAAATTAGGAAGGAAGGAAGATATGCCAAAACATCAAATAGTGTTTTTTGGACCAAGGATTATTTTTGAAGAAGTACTCAAAAAAATTCCAAGAGAATTAAAAAAAGAGGCAAAAATAATTCTCATCGATTCAAGAAAAAAAGCAGAAAAACTTGCAGAGAAGCATATAAAAGATGCTCTAAGAAAGATGGGGGTACTAAGAAAAATACTCGTAAGTATGACGAGTATGAAGAGGCTCTATAAACTAAGTCCTCTGGAAAGACAGTTCAGCATAAGAAAAGACCGATGGGATCTAATTATCTTCATACTAGAAAGAAAACCTCAGAAAGTACTAAAAATACCTTTCGGAACTCAATATGTAATAGGGTCAGAAGCAGAAGCACTTGACCTCTATGTCTATTACATGAATTTTATTGTGACTGTTGTAGAAGATAGACTTCATCTCGAATACAAAGGCGAAGATCTTTCTAAAGAAGCAAAGAAAATGAATATCCAATACACTTGGACTGTAGAAAGCTCTAATGAATTAAATCCTAATGAGAATGAATTCAAGAAGCTTTGTGATACAATTGCAAAAGATATAGAAAAAGTACTCGAAGAAGTTAGAACTTTTAAAAAATAATTCTTAACAACCAATCCCGCTCCCTCTTTTTAGAAGGGAGCACTTTTTTTCAATCTAAATATATACATATATAATAAATAAACCACAACTATCTTTAAATAATACTAATCCAAGAAAAATATCATGAAAATTTCAGTCTTGCTTCCAACCTACAATGAATATGGAAATCTAAAGCCTTTAGTGGAATCAATAAGAAACTCTCTTTCTGAATTCAATCACGAAATAATCATTGTTGATGATCTAAGCCCGGATAATACCTGGAAACTCGCAGAAGAGCTTGAAAAAAAATACAAAAACGTAAAAGCAATAATAAGAAAAGATGAAAGAGGTTTAGCTACTGCATTAATGAGAGGCATTAAAGAATCAACAGGAACCCATATTGTTTTCATGGATACAGATTTTAATCACCCTCCAGAATTATTAAAAAAAATGGCTCATGAATTAAATTACTATGACTTGGTTATAGGCTCAAGATTTGTAAAAGGAGGAGGCGGAGGAGAAATGTCAAAGCTCCAGCATCTTTTAAGTAAAATATTAAATTATTACATAAAAGTCATGCTCTCATTGGATGCTAAAGAATCAACTTCAGGTTATTTCATAATCAAAAAATCAATTCTGGATAAATTACCTTTGGAAAGAGTATTTACTGGTTATGGAGATTATTTCTTTAGGTTGTTATATTTAACAAAAAAACTGGGGGTTAAAACAACTGAAATCCCAGTAAGATATGGGAAAAGAACCTATGGAGAAAGCAAAACAAGAATTTTAAAGATGGGCTGGAATTATGGAACTGGAGCATTAAAGGTAAGATTGTTTGGGGTAAACAAATAACTTTTTCTAACGAGCTATTTTTGTTTATTTAATTTTTTCTTTTCTAGCCAGCCTATTAAAAACAAAATTCCTATTAAAAATGCAGGCCCTGCGATTATTAGCGACCAAGACAACATATATATCTGGAAGGATGCACTCATTAACAATCCTGCAATGTAAAGTATTCCAGCTAAAATAAAAACAATTGAACCAACCCATTCATGCTTCCAGGATATTATTAAGATAATTAACAGGATTATTACTGGAATATTATGCATAAACAATCCTAGGATTGTCCCCCAAAACCCATAATTTCCTTCAAATATATCTAAAGAAAAAACAGCTAAGAATAATATAAACAAAATTGCCAATATCCTTGGGGCCCAGAATATGAATCTATTAATTTTAGTCATCTCTTCATTGATAACATTCAAGACTTTATAATCTTAACTGCTTGTTTGTATAAACCTTAATCCACAAAAACAAGGAATAAACCCATAATAAATAAAAAAATGCCAACAATCCTAAACATAATTATTAAATTTTTTTCAGTATAAAATTTCCTATATATTTTACAGGCCCCTTTGCCAATATTTTTATTTTTAAAAAAGAATAGCAGTCCAATTAAGGATAAGACTATCCCAATAACTAATTGTGAGGTTTCCATTATGTTAACAACTAATCTCAGTATATAATCTTTTCTAAAAATCAGGTCATTGAATTGTTGATACTCTCTGTTATTATATTCTGGATGTCAACACCGGCAATCCTTAAACCCAGGAATATAACCTGTTTTAAGAGCATGTAGATTAAGATAAAAATTGCCAGGATTATTAGTTTTCTTACCCAAGGTTTTAATTTGGAGAGAAAAGGGAATTTTTTGCTCAAAAAATTGTCTAGTTTCCCATAAAATTCCTCTTTCAAGAGGATAAACAACAAAAGAACAATTCCCATCAGGATAATAAAATATAAAGGAAGACCTAATCTATAAAACATATACAACAAGACTATCAAAAGCAAGATTCTGAGATACTCTTTCCATCTTATCCTTGCCTCTTTCATCTCTTCTTCAGCTTTCTAATCATGTCTATTATAGCCAATAAAACTCCAATCCCCATCAAACTGTAACTAACTAATCTACTATCTCCAAAAATAATTCCTGCAAGGACAAATGCGAAAGCAACACCTGCTAATGGAGTAAGTTTTTTCTCTTTCTTGTCCTTCCTTATAAAAAAGGCAAAAATAGCTATTATTAACAAGATGATTATTGAAAGTAAAATATAAAATTGTGATGCTTCCATTAGACTAACAATAATTCTTAGTTTATATTCCTATCTAAATATAATCATTCAGCATAAAACAAACAATAATTTCCTTTTTCTTTGATTAAAGTTAATCCACAGCCTTCAACTTGTTCACAAGATTTATCATAAGCAATAATAGAAGAAATATTCAAGGATTTAATAATCTCCTTGAATTCATCGCATTCATTCTCATTCAGATGTTTTTTAGGATCCATTAATTTATTCCAGTATTCTTCACTTGGAATCTGAGGATAAAATCCAAACGCACTTTCAACATCATAATAAACCGGAAGATAGGCATCATAACTTCTTGGATGAGAGGTTATAGGAGCAGTCTCTAGAACAATAAACTTGCTTGTAACATAAGGAAATAATTCTAATGCATCATATTCATCCTGAGTATATTCAGTAAAATAAGGAGTTTTAAAGTGGCTAATTAAGATGCTTGCAATAATAATTAAAATTAAAACAACAGGAATTGATTTTTTTAATAAATTAGAACAACTCTCCCAATCTAATCTCAAGAATACAAGCAGTATTATCATCAGGAAAAACATAATATATGGATCCTGTGAAATATTTTTTAATAAAGGAACTAAAGGAGTAACTCTAAATAAGAATAATATTCCCAATAAAACAGAAGGCAGGAAAAATAAGAACTCTTTCTTGGACTTTTTCTGTTTTAAGTAAATAAAGATTAAAACCAAAAAGACTAGAGCAACAATAAAAGCGGTAATATTAGTCAATAACTCTCTGTTAATTCCAAGCCATAACCATTCTCCCTGTACCTGTTCTAATAATCTGGAGTTTTTCAGGTTTAACAAAAAAGGAACCCACCAAAACGAAGTTATTGCCAGAGCTATTAATCCAGAAATTCCTATTTTGATTATATCCTTAAACCTCCTAGCTAAAATAAATCCTAAAACAAGGAATTGGGCTAAGAACATTTCCTGCTGATGTGACAATATTATTGGTATCTCAAGTAATATAAAATAAACAAAAAATTTCAGGTTAAGCTCTCTCTTGAGATAATAAAGCAACAAGACAAATAACCCCAAAGTAAAGACAATCCCAAACATTGTAGGCATTCTTCCCTGTCTAATCAGATTTCCAATAGCTACAGCATTTCCAAAATACAATAAAAAGTAAAATAATATCTCAGAAAATTTCCATTTCTCATTCTTTCCTAGAATATAAATAAAGATAAATGCTACAACAAACATCAGTATCCACGAAATCCAGGTAGCAGTCAAAACATTATTGGTTAAAACATACCAGGGATAGGCAAAAAACTGCCATCCAGGCGTATAACTGTGAAAAGACATAAACCCATTAAACCAATAAGGACATAGGTTGTTAAAACCGCACTTGCCCAGGAAAAACAAAGATGCCATGTAGGAAGCTACATCGTTTGTATAATTCAAAGGAAATATTTTTAATAATTTAGATTGGTCTACAATCCTATATAAGAAATATCCACCTAGCATAAAGTTCAAAATCCAAAAAAATTTATCCCTTCTCACTCACTAAAACCTACTAACAAAATTTATAAACATTTAGGTAACAAACAACAAGGAAAATGGACAAGATAGACTCCCTGCTTAACAATAAAAGAATATCTATTTACCTGTTAATTTTCTTCACAATTGTAATAATAACTTTAGCAATGTTTTCAAATAGGTTGTCATTTCATGACACTCAGGAGTATATTGTAGTTTCAAAATATCTTGCTGGGATAGATAACATCAAGCCTTTTAGTGCCCATTCAATTGTTTATCCTGTAATTATCTCTTTTTTTCTTAAAATTCTAACTATAGAATTAACTTTAAAACTGGCAAATGCCTTATGGATAATTTTAATAGGGTTTTTATTGTTAAATTTCAAATCAAAAAAATTGATTCTTTTATATATCTTCTCGCCAATGGTTTATATTTTATTTCCGCAGGTAACTCCCACTCTGCCAGCAGCATTCTTCTTCCTTTTAGCCTATTTATTCATAAAAAAATACGAAGAAACAAACAAAAAACAATTTTTCATATTTTCAGGTCTATCTCTTGGAATGTGCTTTGCATTATACACTCCAATGATAATCCTTATGGCATTATTTATCCTTGCTTATTTCTACGATAAAAAACTAACAAATGTAATTTATTATTTGTTGCTTTTAATTCCGGGCTTATTGATAGAATTAGTAGTAGATCAAATCTACTTTGGATTCCCTTTCTATTCAATAATAAGATATCTTGGCTCTAATGTTTTAGTTGCTTTAGGCTTAAACCAGAATATTTCATTTGATCAAACCTATCACTTCATTAATTCAATTCCTTTATTGATATTTGGAATCTCTCCCCTGCTTGTCCTTATCTTCAAGGCAAAATTCAAGGAATTTAAGAGAGAATTTATATTTATTATTCCTTTTGTTTTATTCTTCTTATACAGGGGAGGTGCCCAGTTAAAGTACATTTTCTTGGTTGCCCCAATTTTATTATTAATTTTATCTAAGATATTAACAAAAAAATTAGTGATAGTAAGCATAATAATTTCCATAATAATTACTCCATTCTTAATCTCTGATTACTTTGGTGAAACAACTGATAAAATAATAAAAGATGATATAAATTCTATAAAACAGGATTTTAATCCAAAAGAAGTATTAGCTGGAAAAAATCTTGCTTTAGTTTTAGCCGGGTTACAATTTAAAGATTCTATCTATATAGTCTGGCCAGAGGAAATAGGCAATAAAACAACAAGGAGTTATAAATTTGTGATGGACTCAAAGATAGATGTCCTTAATTCAATAGAATTCACAGCAGACATGAAGATAAACAATCCAGAAAAATATGACAATTTATTATTAGTTGAAAGAAAAGACCAGACCTCTAAGGATTACAAGGAGCTTAAATGCTACAAAGAACTTTGTGTATATGAAAAACTAGACTAAAAATATTATATTATAGAATATAATTCCATCTGTCGGCAACTTTATAAATTCATTATAGCCAATTCTAAAAATGAAGATTTTGCTTTTAACCGCAATGGCCAATACTCATTATGTAGTGCCTCCTACTAGCCTAGGCTATCTTGCCAGCGCAGTTCGTAATTCAGGCAATGAAGTCATTATAATAGATGGGACAAAAGAAAAATTAACACCTGGAAAACTGTCAAATTCATTAAACAAAATTAATCCAGACCTAGTCGGAATAACAGTATTTTCATGCGATATAAATGTTGTAAAAAATTATATTAATGTAATCAAGAAATTTAACAATAATATTCATGTAATTCTTGGCGGCCCTCACGTTTCAGGCGTAGAAACTGAAATCTTTGAAAACTTTCCAGGGATAGATTATGCAATAACTGGAGAAGCAGAAAAAGGATTCCCGATGTTGTTAAATCAGATATCAAAGAAGACAAAGAACTTCAAGGACATTCCTGGATTGATATGGAAAGAAAATTCCAAGATAAATCATAATCCTTCTTATTTTGAGTGTGATTTGGATAAATTAGACTTCCCTGCATGGGATCTAATAGATCCAAGAACCTATCCAAAAGCACCACAAGGAGCAGTATTTAGAAATTATCCTATAGCCCCAATGATAATGAGCAGGGGCTGTCCATTTCAGTGTACTTACTGTGCAAGCAAGGTTGTCACAGGACAGAAATTCAGGAAAAGAAGCGTTGATAATATAATGAAGGAAGTTGAATTATTATATAATAAGTTTAAGATAAAGGAGATTCATATTGTTGATGACACATTTACCTTAGACAGGCAAAGAGTAATTGATTTTTGTAATGAATTGATAAAAAGAAAGATAAGAATAACCTATACATTCCCAAACGGAGTAAGATTAGATACCCTAGATGAAGAGCTTCTTAGATTATTGAAGAAAACAGGATGTTATGCAATGTCTGTAGGTATAGAATCAGGAAGCCAGGAAATCTTGAATGACATGAAAAAGAATCTAAACCTAAAATTAATCAAGGAAAAAATAGATTTAATCAATAAAATCGGAATCGATGTCAATGGATTCTTTATTGTAGGTTATCCTGGAGAAACAAGAAAAACAATACTAAAAACAATTAAATTTGCTAAAAAACTAAAAATAAAAAGAGCTCACTTTAGTGCTTTCTTACCTCTGCCTGGAACAGAATCAACCAAAAAGCTAAAAGACAATGGAAAGATAAATAAGATAGACTATAGTAAGTTATTTTATTCAGACGTTCCTTACTCACCAGACGGAATGACCAGAAAGGAACTTAAACAACTGCAAAGAAGGGCCTTTTTGGAATTTTACTTAAGGCCAAGGATAATATGGTACATGATACTGGAAATAAAAACTTTTGATCATTTATTATCTCTACTAAAAAGAGCAAGAGATTATGCATTTGGAAGATGAAAAAAATAATAATCCTAGGAGCAGGCCTTTCAGGATTGGCTGCAGCAATAGAATTATCCCCTGAAAATAAAGTTCTGGTTCTTGAAAAAAACAAGTTTATTGGTGGTTTGGCTGCCTCTTTTGAATATAAAAAGTACAAAATCCCTTTCTATTACCATCATATTTTTAGCCATGATTCAATAACATTGTCTTTTCTTAAAAGATTCAATAACTCAGAATTAATATGGAAAAAGATAAAAATGGCGGTCCTAGTAAACAATAAAATATACAATTTCACAAATCCTCTTGCATTATTGAGGTTTAATTATCTAACCTTCAAAGAGAAAATAAGATATGGTTTATTTGGTTTCTATGTTTTTTATATCCTAAATCCTGAAAAAATTCCTGATAGATTAAATGCAGAAGAATGGTTAAAAAAACATGCAGGAAGAGGAGTAACTAAAAAATTATTCTATGAATTGTATGCAAAAAATAAATTCAATATCCCTTTAAGCGAGATTTCAGCAAAGCAATTCGCTCATAGGTTAAAAGCAAAAGAAGCCTTAGGCATTTTTGGCTATCCAAAAAACGGACTTGATTTACTAATAGAAAATATGAAAAAACAAATTGGGGAAAATAAATCCGAGATTTTAACAGATCAGAAAATCCAATCAATTGACTTAATCAAAAAAGAAATTAAAGTTAATAATAAAAAAATAAGATATGATATTTTAATCAATACGATTCCCATTCCAGAATTCCTGAAAATAGCAAAAGGTCTTCCAAAATCTTATGAGGAAAAAATCTCAAAGATAAGATATTGCCCCGCAGTCTCAATTGCAATAGGAACAGACAAGTTCCTATCAAATCATTACTGGCTTAATGTTTTGAAAGAGCCTAAACTGCAGATGATAATGCAGCATTCTTGGTTATACAACAATTACCCTGAAAAAATAACCTGGTTGTTGAGGTATGGCGGATCTGAAGAGGATTTGAATCTCAGCGACGAAGAAATATTCAAGGAGTATTCAAGTTCATTAAAAAAATATTTTCCAAATGTAAATATAGATTGGTACAAAGTTTTCAGGGAAAAATACGCAGAGCCAGTTTATGATAAGAATTATTCTTTATACAAACCAGACTACAAAACACCAATACCTTCTTTGTATCATGCAGGCATTCAAATTACCTATCCTTTAATAAGAAACATGAACTCCGCTCTGATTTCTGGATTGGAGGTTGCTAAACTGATCAAGGAAACCTAGAATTAATCTTGGCATAAATTCTTGTCGTAGTCAACAAAACCAGATTTCCTTTTTTAATCATGAACAATTTTCCATCCTTGAGATTTTTAAGAAATTCTTTTGGGTTATCTCTGTCAAATTCATTAACTTCAGCATAAGATCTGCCAATTTCAATTGGCCAGTGAGCATC
Source organism: Candidatus Nanoarchaeia archaeon (assembly GCA_028714095.1). Taxonomy (GTDB): domain Archaea; phylum Nanobdellota; class Nanobdellia; order SCGC-AAA011-G17; family JACPNG01; genus JAQTMY01. The sequence continues at coordinate 16,437 of JAQTMY010000001.1, forward strand.
GCTCCCAGCCCCTTTAACTGCGTTTATTTTGTCTGAATAAGAAATAGCCTTTCTCATATCCTTCATCCCAAAAATTCTTGAATTATAAATCTCAACTATATCAATTTTATTTTTTAAATCAAACTCACCGTTTTTCTCAAAAAAAGCACTTCTCTTCCTGAACCTATCATAAGGATGGGGAAAATAAACCAAAGCTCCCTGCGCCTTTATTTTATCTATTGCTTCAAAAATATCTAAATCTCTTTTAATCTCCTCATTAACAAACAAACCAGTTATGTCCCCAAATCTTCCATTATAAACAGCTTTAATTTCCTCACCAACAACACAATCTTTATATTTTTCTCTATAAGCCAAAGCTCCCTTGATTGTATTGTGGTCAGTTATAAAAGGAAAAATATTTTTCTTTAAGCAAATCTTCCTCAGTCTGTCTATAGTAATAGGTCCTTCTCTGCTAACATTTGTATGAATGTGCATGTCAACTTTCATATTCTCTAAATTTCTCTCCCCATCCAGTTTTCATAAATTTATTTATTCTATGTTTTCCAACAGAGTTATACCATATTTTATCATGATAAAAATAACTTCCAAAAATAGCTAGATTAAACAAACCAGTATGAAACAGCATAGGCTCAACAAACTTCAAAGAACCTTTCCTGAAAGTTTGGTCCCAATAGATTACAGGGCTTTTTCCTGTATTAAATCTAAGATTTATTTTTTTAATATCTAATCCTTCTATGTCAAGACTGTCAACATCCCCATTTCCAAGTCCATAATCATGAGCCATCTTGATAAATTTAATCTTCATAGGATCAAAACCCATTAACTTGGCAGCAACAGCATCAATAGCTACCTGGTCTTCAGAAGCCAAGATCATATTGGTAATAACCGGTTTCATTGTTCTCGGACCGTTTCCATTTCCAGCTACACTTCCATCCATTACAGCTAACATTTTAGGATGTATCTTTTTCTGTATTTTAAGCAAGTCAACTAAAATTTCATGTATCATTTTATGACAATGATGTCTTCTTTCAGTTATTAACCCTCCAAAGGCATTTTTCATAGCACCAGTCATTGTTGTATGCCCGTGTGTTTTCAAAGTAGGCAGATGAACAATAGGCTTGTTATAAAACATTTCAGGAATCTTTAATCCATCAGGGAATATGTAAGGGATTGCATCAAAATCAAAATTATCCTTTAATCTAACCCATTTTGCCTCAGTCAAAGGTTTATAATCTAGATTATATTTATCCAAAATAGGCAGCCATTTATTTCCCTTAGCTCCTTTCCAGACATCAGTCACAACAGTCCTGTTCTCAACAGGAATTAAATTATTAAAACCTCTGTCCTTTAATCCTCTAACAACCCCCTCTAACTGCCAGGGCTCTGTAGAACAGGCAGGATAATATAAACTCCAGGATAGATTTAATTTTAATAATATTTCATCTTTTTTGTTAAAGATCTTAGAAACATTAACTCTTTCAAGTAAATCCTCATAGTCTTTTAGCACATTTTCAGGGCTTGTCTTGAGAATAACTACTTTTGACATATATAACTGCCCCCTAACAATCTTTATAAATATTTTTGTGATAAAAATCCCATGAATTATCTGTTTAATTTGCTTAGGATAAGGCAGTATTACAAGAACCTATTAATTTTTCTTCCTTTAATATTCGTGGGTTCTTTTTTTAATAAAAACCTTTTATTAGATATTTTTCTTGGATTCATAGCCCTATGTTTAGTATCCTCTTCAAACTATATAATAAATGATATATTTGATATTAAAAAAGACGAGGAACATCCGGAAAAAAGGCTAAGAGCATTAGCCTCAAAAAAAATATCAATTCCTTTGGCAATTTTTATTTTCATTATTACCCTAATATCCTCCCTTGTAATCTCCTATTTACTATCTGAAAAATTCTTTTATGCTGTTTTAGCCATGTTTGTTTTAACTCAGTTTTATACTCTATTCCTAAAAAATCAACCCTTTGTGGATATTTTAATGATTTCAGTAAATTTTGTCATAAGGGCTATATCTGGAGCATTCATCATTAACGCAACTCTTTCTCCCTGGTTAATAGCCTGCACCTTTTTCCTTGCTCTATTCATAGCAACAGGCAAAAGAGAGTCAGATTTATTATTGTTAAAGAATAATTTCCAGAATCACAAGCCAGTCCTAAAGTATTACACAAAAGAAATAACCCAGTCTTTGATGATAATTTCTACAACATTACTAATAACAACCTATAGTCTTTATAGTTTCCTAAGCCAATACCCTAATTTAATTTTTACAATCCCTTTTGCCATTTATGTAATCTTTAGGTATTTCCTTCTTGTGAAAGAAGGCTCGATAATAGCAAGGCATCCAGAAAAAATACTAAAGGACAAATCAATAACAATAGGTTTAATATTGTGGATATTAACCATTTTCCTGATAATTTACTAAAATGAAAGTTTTGTTTATAACCCATGCAGGAACAAAGTACGAAAATATCAGTTCTATTGCTGAAATTGTTGATGAAGTAACTGTCTTAGGTTATATAAAACACAGGAATGAAATTATAAGATACCCCCCTCAACCTTCAATAAAAGAAAACATAAGGATAATCTATGCCAAAAACCTAATCTCTTTTCTTTTAAAACCAAGAAAAATAAAAGCAGATTTAGTAATAGCACATTGCCCAATCTCAGGTTTGGCAGCCTATCTCTCAGGAAAAAAATTCAAATTCTTAATGTGTCAGGATTTTTATGAATATCATGAACTAGTTAGACAGCCAAAATTAAAAAAATTAATTTCTCTTTTCCTAATAAAAGCTATGACAAGGATAAGTTGCAAAAATGCTTCTTCAGTAATATGTTTATCTACCTATATCCAAAAGAAAGCTATTGGTTATGGAGCAAAAAAAACAAATGTAATACCTATGTGGGGGATTGATATGAAACATCTATCTCCAAACAATAAAGATCCAGACTTAAAAAAGAAACTTGGAATAAAGAATCAAAAAGTATTATTTACCTTAGCAAGACTTTCTCCAGAAAAAGGTTTACAATATTTAATAAAATCTATAAAAATCCTTGAAAAGGAAAATATTTTCCTGATTATAGCAGGCAAAGGTTCAGAAGAAATTTATCTTAAAAATTTAGTAAAACAATTAAACCTAGGATCAAAAATTATTTTTATTAATTATATCCCTTTTGAAGAAGTACCCCACTACCATAACATCGCAGATATTTGTTTATTGGTAAGTTTAAAGGAAGGGTTGGGTATTGGGGCAATAGAACCCCTAGCCTGTAAAAAACCAGTTATTGGTTCTAACACTGGAGGGATAGTAGACACAATAATACATAATAAAACAGGTTTGTTGGTAGAACCTGGAAATTCCCAGCAGATAGCAGATTCAATTATGCTTTTGTTAAAGGATAAAAAATTAAGATATAGATTAGTCCAGGAAGGATTCAAACACGTTTCTAAAAACTTTGAACAGAAAAAGGTAATCAAAAGATATCAGGAAGAAATTCTCAATTAAAAATTTTTAAAAGAAAAAAAAGAAAAAAAGGTTAAATTTAACCTTTTACTACAGTCATGTCGCTTAAAGTTGTACCTTTAACAACAACTGAGGTTCCAGCTAAGCTATAGTCTTTGAAGTTTTGCAAGACTTTAGCAGCTCTTCTGGTATCCATTGCGTTGTATCCAGCAACAACCATAGCTACTTTATCGCCGTTAGCAACTAATTTGATAAGTGCCTCACCAGCTGAATAAGTTGCTCTGAAGTCGTCAGCAGATCCTACGAACTGCTCAGCTACTGAGTTAATAGCTGGTCCACCTACTACAATTAAATTGTAGTTAGCTGGGTTTGTAACTTCAGTGTCCAACATACTCTTGGTTTCGATAGCAGTTACCTCACAGTTACTACCTGAAGTAGATGTTGTTGCACTTGTACCCTTTATTACGACGTTTGCAAATACCTGGTCTCCTGGAATATCTAAGACAACTTCATCACTTGCACCATGTGACTTTGGATTTCTGATGATTACACCATATTCTGTTCTATGGTCTTCATCCTTGGTTCCAACGTTTGTTGCTTGCCATACCAATTCACCTGCTTCTTCAGATGACAATGTGTCACCAAGTGAAGTAAAGATTACTGATGTAGCAGCAACTTGTGTAGCGTCCCAAGTTGTGTTTATGTACTCTGAGTTTGCCAAGTAAGTTGCATCATACAACTGTAAGTCAATAGATACGTTACCGGCAGCTCCTCCATCCTCATTGTGGATGTAGAATCTTGCATCAGTTCCTTTTGTGTTGTCATATTCTATGTGACCAAAGTTTGTGTATGTTGCATCAGCTGTTGTAGCATTTCCTGCATAAACTACCTTATTGTTATTGTCTTCATAGTAAATGCTGTATGCATCTACTGCAGCGCCTGCTCCAGCATAAACACCTGAAATCCAGATTTTGTCTGTTCTCCAGTCTGCAGCTGTTCCATTAGAGTTTGACAAATCTGCTCCGTCAACAACCAATGCTTCATCTTTGTTTGCATGTATGTAAATTGATGGTGCAGCAGTTAATCCAGCACACCCACCACAGGCATCACTAAGATCAGCTGAGGTATCAAATTCCATTGTAACAGTTGCATAATTGTCATCAGCAACACTTAAGCTGTCCAAACAAATACTTACATAGTTGTTTGGTAAGTCTAAGCACTCGCCAACTCCAATTGGGTTATCTGAATCATCATTCCATACAAAGTCGTTTTCAATACCTAATTTTGGACCAGTTACTTCTGCAGTTGAAGTTGTTAAACTTGAAGCTGCATTGTCATTTAATCCACCTACATCCCATACCCAATTAGGATTGTCTTCGTCTTCACCAACGTAAGCATCTCCATCTTGGAAGGTTTCTTGGGAGTTTTTACCTATAACTAAAGTAGCAGATCTCTGATCCTTGTTGTCTTCATAGAATGTTTCATCGTTTGTAACTTCAATTCCATTTACTGTTTCAGTACTTGCTGATGGAATTGTTTCTGAAACACCATCTACGTTAACAACAACTGCTCCACCTGATCCAACGTTCTCAAGTATTACCTTTTTGCCGTTTACTTCTACTTCGTCCCCAACATTCATAAAGTACTCAGTACCAACATAAGCTGTAAACTTAGTAGCTAAGGTTGTATCAATACTGGTAATTTTAAGGGTTTTGCCCAAGAATTTAAGTTCCAATGGTGTTGTACTTGAGGACAAGTTTGGCTGTATTGTCTCATCAAACAAATAGAAGTACTTTATTGCATCTCTGCCCATTTCCATTACTACACTTGTCTCATAGTCATCATCTGCGCTAGTAAGACTTGTAGCAATTGTGGCGTTTCCTGTTGCGAAAGCCAAGTTTTCTTGGACATCGTAGTCTGCACTTCTAAATGTAATTGTTGTATCTAATAAAGTTGGTATGTCGTCATCTTGTAATTCTGTATCAAATGTATAGCTGTTTGCATCAGCTACGGCTGCGCCTAATGGAATTTGTTCGCTTTTTCCACCAGAAACAGTGATTGATCCTCCACCTGAACTACATACCTTACTTTCAAATTGCAATCCTGCTCCGATATCTAGGACTCCTAGACTATCATCTGAAGCTGCGTTGGCACCTACAACGAATACGTTAGAGTTGTCATATTTTCCTCCAACAATAAATGGACTTGGGTACTCAGCTAAATCCAAAGCAAGTGCACCACCTGCGGTAGCTGCAAGCATACCAGCCCCGGCACCTATAGCAGCAATTTTTCTGATTGCTTTCTTTGCTTTCAGTACAAAGGTTTCTTGCATAATTTACACACCTCCATGTATGGTTATATTTTTTATGCGTTCTCTTTTGTTTTGTGATAGGCCTTTTTTGGTTTAAAAGACCTGATGAACCAACGGTTATAACATTCCAACTATGCCTATACCCAGACACAGTTTACAACCATTGGTAATCTTATAATTCCCGGGAAAACGCTTTATAAACATTTATAGACTCCAGTATATAATTTGTAGCTAAAACCCAAAAATTTGACCACTACAGCCCCTAAATACAAGGTTGCCCTCATTTTCATCCAGAATTTGTGTAACTACTAAATAATTGTTAATTTTTGCAGATTGCAAGTGTAATTTCAAACCTATTTTCACCAAAACCCCCCGCCTGGTAGTTCTCACTAATCATATTATTACCAGTACAATTCCCAATTTCTATAAATCCTTTACCTGTTTTGGTTATACTAAATCTATATTCTTTGCCAAAGAACTCGTTTAAACTAGGCTCAAGAGTTTTTCGTATAAAATCCCTGCAATTAAGATTCTGGCATGGGGCAATTTCATCATTATTACAATCCCTTATTATCTCTTCCATCTTGACATTGGAATCCAGGCAGGGAGTATATTCTAAAAAAGCAGGCATAAACTTAGAGGTCTTAATAACATCCTTAGTTTCAGTATTTTTATTCTTTGAGGAAAACACCAAAAAGAAACTTCCAATTATAACAAATAAAATAACAATTACAACTAATCCTATTATTTCTGTCTGTCCTTTCTTATTCATAGTTCTCCCCTATCAGTTTTCCAATAAAGTACTTTCCATTTACAGGGTAATAAACTGATATAGGAACACTAAATATGCTCTTGCTCTTAAAATTAGGTTTTGGATTTTGATAAATAATAAACTCATTGCAGTTCATTGGATAGTTTCCATAGTCTACCTTAAACATTTTTATACAATCTCCTTTCTTGATCTCAAAAGGAGCCTCAATAATCTCTATCCTGAATGTTCTAAACCCAAACACATCATAATAATCCTCTTTGTTAACTTTTTCATTAAAGGCAATTATCTTTAAACTGTCTAAACATCTTTCTTCCTTATTCCTAAAGCTGCACTGGAGTTCTGGCATTCTTGAAACATAGCTAAGTAAAACATCTGCTCTTTGATCAGCTAAATCCTGGGTTTTACTTTCAATGTCAGATTTTTGGAACTTAAAATAAAACACAACAGCAAGAACCATAAGAATTATAATAACTATAACTACCATAATGGTTTCAATAAGTCCAATCTGTCCTTTCCTAGAATACTGTTTCACAATCTCTCTCCCTAAGTCTATTATTTTCCTTATCTAAGTTATTTGCCCTGTCAAGATACTCTTCCGGATTAGTTACCTTTTGTAATAATAAATTCTTCAATAAACTATAGTCACATCCACTAACCTTAGATGCTAACTCTTCAGCCTTGCCAGAATAAACTTTATTTATAACATTAAACTTCTCAACAGCCCTTTCATAGCTGCATTTATAGTTTGACGAAAAGATAGCTCCATACAACAAAGGCTTGCCAAAGAAAAAATACTGTTTATTGCCCTGTAATAATGCCCCTCTGCACTCCATATCATTCTCACTTTCACAATCCTTAGTTTTAATCTCAACAACCTCAAGATTCTCATTTTCTAGATTCTTAAGAGTATTAGACGTATCAATAAAGATGACTCTTACTCTGGAATAATCCTCCAAAACCTGAGTTAGATAATTACTATCTACAGATTTTTTATATTCTACACTAAAAACATCAGGAATACTGCCCTCATTTACCCTTCCTGTTTTTGGGTCCTTAACTCCTTTAAGGTTTTCAGCTAAACTACCTCCAACCAAAACAAAGAGTGTTTCCTTGTCAGCCAAATAAAAGATGTTTCCAATTCTGTAAGGATATTTCCAGTCAGTCCCCCATATATAAAACTCACTGTTAAGTTCCTTGGGAGCAAAAATAATCTTGCTTGTCTTTAGCCTATTATTTCCAACTATTAAACTATCACAGTTAAATGGATCTAAACTTATCTTATCCTTTGTGTAAAAATTAGCAGGAATTGTTGTTTCTCCAGATATTGAAAAAGATATCAGCATATCCTCCAATGTCCTTGTTTCAGTAAACTCAGTTATCTTATCGCTTGTCTCAACCTGTTTGAATGCAAACCTTACAAAGAAAGTCAATAATATAACTCCAATAATCCCAATGAATATATATTTGAATACAGGAGAAATATCACCTTTTTTGTTTATCATATATAAATTATAGCAGACAATTCATTATTAAATTTATCCCTGCACTTGATATAATACTTGGCTGCTCCCTCTACTAAGGTAGCTTCCTGAATCTTGGTGTCTTCACCAGTCATTAAAGTTCCATCTCCAAACTTGAATGAATCAATTGTATCATATTCACACTTAGCTTCCTCATCTAATTCAATATGCAATACAGAACTTGTTGTGTAAATCTGGTTTAGGTTAGGAGTATAATTATCAACTGTAATTTTTATGCTTAACTTATCCTCTGCCTTGTTCCCAGCAATGTCCTGGCATTTAATATATAATATATAATTTCCATTGCTTAAGTTTAAGTCTTGACTGTGTTTAGTCCCATCTGTAGTCTCAAACTTAATCATATTGGCTATGACGGTGTTAAGGTCGCTGTAATAACAACTTGCTTTGTTCTCAGCTCCTCCAATAGTTTCAACCTCTAAATTAATCTCTCCATTGTAGAAAGTTCCCTCAGGTCCGATATCGGTTATGTTTAATGGCTCTGTCTCCCTTGTCTCAAATACATAACTCTCTGAATTATAATTTCTTGATTTTTCCCCTGGCTGATCAGCACATCTTATGTAGAATTTCCTGTATTGATGTACTGATTTTAAAATGGTTTTACATTCATAGCTTCCAGAAGCATAGCTGCTTACAGCCAATCCAGATTGTACACATGAAAATATATTGTTCATGTCATCATACTCAATGTCATTAGTGCTCCACTTGCATGTACTTGGCTCTGAAACAAATACTGACAAAGGCATGTCAACTATATTGGATGCAATATAAGCATTGTTTATTGGGCTTGTTCCATAGATTATTGGAGCGGTTAAATCAGGTCCAGTACCTATCTTGAATTTAATGTAATAATCTTTTTCATTAGCATTTCCCTTCCCGTCCTTACACCTTACATAAATTGTGTATTTCCCTCCATTGCTGAACTTTAGTGCTTTAGCATCAGTAAGCTCATCTGGAAGATTTAATGTTGTTTCATGCTCATATCTCAATAATGAATCCTGGAAATTGCTTGCCATACTATCAAATTCTTTTCCCTGCTCCATATCTATCTTACATTGACCTGGCTCATTAAGTTTAATTCCAATCTTTACAGCCTCATATGCTTTTATTTCTGTTTCAACCTCATAGCCGTTTGCATCTTTCTTGTATTTTATTGTCTTGTCTTTTATTAATGGCTCAATTATAGGAGAATTAACATCTCTAGGATTAAGGTCAACGCATTTTTCCTCTGTTGTTCCCTTGTTTACTAGCTCGCACGTTTTTCCCAAAGACTTGCATTTATACTCACTACATCCTAACTTTTCATCATTGCATTTCTCGCAATTATCTCCGCCGTCAGGAGCACTCCACAGATTACATGAAATAGTATAAGTTTTTTCTTGTTGTTCTGAAGCAACAATATCAATTAACTTTAAGATTTGATAATAAGTCATTATTGTATTTACAGTCCCCATTATGTTTCCAAGAATTGTTTTCTGGACATAATTTTCTCCAACTTTTTCAATACCTTTTTCAGCTAACTCTTCAGAAACTGCTTTCTCAATAAACTGTTTCTTAAGTTCTGGATTTGAAGCAATAGATAAAAGTCTCATATCACTAGTTAGAGCTAATTCTGCATTCTTTCTTATTCCTTCAATAACACTGTTTTCAACTACAGTTCCAAAAGCACTATATCCACTCAATATTTGTAAAGGATTTAATCCACCCTGAGCAGCTTTTTCTAAATTCTTTGAACCAAAAATCCCTCCATAAGCTGTAGTTCCAATCTGTAATCCTAAAGCTAACCAGTTACCCCAGTTCCATCTCTTGCTAAACTCAGAAACTCTCTCTCTGTTAGAGCTTCCAGAAACTAAAGCATTGACATTTCCTAAATCACTTTCTTTTAATTTGTAACCATTAAAGTATAGATCATCATTTTCCTTTTCAGCGCTTGCTGTGTTTACATAACCATCAAAAGTAGCATCGCCATTGAAATTATAATAAGCTCCGCAATCTCCTAAACTTCTGCAATAATTATTTCCAGAAATAACCCAATCCTCAGCCATACACTGGCAGTTTTTTACGCAATCATATCCCTGATCCTGGTCAGTTATGAATCCCCAAACCCTTGCAAATCCTCCCCTTATCCACTCAACCTTGCATTCTTGATTCCCCTTGCTGCATTCTGAAGTTGAATCAGTGCTCACAGAAGAATTGCCTCCAGAATTATAACTTACAGTCCAGAATTTCATTCCAGGAGGGATATTAGGAACACATTTTCCATTAGCGCTTTTCTCCCAGTCTTTATAAAATTTCTGTTCATCACCATCTAAATATTGATTGTATTCATCTTCGCTTAAGAAAGAAAATATACTTCCGCTTCCTTCAGACCAATAACAATCCTTATTTACATTATCATTACAGCATTCTTTTGCAGCACATAATATCTGTGCTTCATTAACATTAGTGGATTCCTCAGTTGAGTCTAAACCACTAACCAGACTTCCTGCCTCTGCATCAGGGACAGGATCCTCTAATCCAGAACATTTTCCCCCATAAAGATTTTTTAAAATATTAGCATCATTACAAGCACTGCATAACTGATATCTATTAGGAACACATCCAGCCTCAATATATCCTTTTTTCAAGCCAAAAGATTCAAGCAGAGAAGAAATATTACTTCCCTGGGTTTGCTGTATGCAAAACTCTTCCCTATAATCCTTGCATTGTTCAATAATTTCCTCGCCATTAATGCATAAAGCTCTGTACTGTCTGCTCCCAACCAAATCCTGCCCTTTTCCAACAGTACCTTCATAGATACACCATGATTCCCCATTCTTTCTTTTCTCTCCTGCGTTTGGAGAACTTTCATATTCAGTGGTTACCTCACAGTTTACATCTTTGCATATATAATCTCCATACATAGGTTTAATCTCAGAAGAATTCCCGCATATTGTTCCAAAAGCATAATCACAATTTCCGCATGATTTGTCATTTAAAGTTGCTTTACAGTTTACTTCTGTAATATATCCTTTGTTATAGCTTGTGTCTTTGTTAGAAGAATAAACATTTTCCCTGTTGCCACAAGAATCATACCAGTAAACTTTTCCTTGATAACAGTCTGTATGGTGTTGTTTAGAACATCCGCAGCTTAACTTATCGTTGCTGCATAGCATATCTTTAAAAAATCCTTCCCTGGTTTCATTATTCCCCTCTGCCATGTTGCATGCGCTTCTTGTTGTGAATGAACAGGAATTTCCATTTACACAGCATCCAGTTTCCTGGCTTCTAGATTTAGCCAGACATGTTTTTTCATCAGTTATAGAGCTGTCAAAAACAGTGCCAACTCCAGTATATTTCGAGCCTGTTTCCTTGCATTTTACCTCTGTAACAAAAAATGCCTCTGTTCCAATCATACAGCATCCATTACTGCATTGAGGAACGCTACAAGAAGCATCAGAACTAAAAGTTCCTTTTTTATTATCGCATGTAGCTTGTGGAGTATTCTTAAAACATCTTCCATCGTCCTGCGAAAAACAGCAACCTAAATTGCAATAGCTTGTCTGTTCGCATGTTGCATAATTTTTTCTGAATCCATTCATGCAATATTTTTCATCAGTATACTGGCAGTATTCTCCAGAAGTAGTTTTTTCACAGCATGCATCAGTAGCCATAACAATGTTTACTAAACTAAGCAAAACCATTCCAAAAATAAAAAATTTAAACGCTTTCATGCAAACCTATTCTCTCCCTGAATAGCAAACTGGAAAATATACTCATTTCCTTCTTTGGTTATTGTATAAACCTTGTCAGGATATGGTTTTTTCAGATAAAGTTTATATTCTCCTTTCTTGGCCAGCATATAAGTTAATGTATCAAAGTTTCCGCTTACAGCCTCTCCGCTAAATACATCCCATCCGTTTATTACTTCCTGAGAAACATCATATAAATTTCCAAGGGGATAATCAAACATAACTTCAAATTTATCTTCAGATACACTTATATCTTTAGATTTTCCCTTAAGAGTAACCAACCAGTTAACATTAAGAACAACACTATCAGGTCTTATAACAAATTGATAGTTTGGTTTATCTTGTACAATTATATTATAAGATTTAAGATTTCCAGTATTTTTTATCTCATTTAAACAAGAATCCATAAAATACCCTACATTTTCATTAAGCTGATCTTCCATATTCTTAAGAGTTAGCATCCTATTACTGCAGCTTTCTTTGTCAGGAATATTATAACATAAATAACTTATTTTATTGTCAGCATAAAGAATATAGGTTCCTTCGGGAGTCTCTAGATATCCTCCTTGCTTGCCAATAGCCTGCAATAACGAATTAGGGCTGTTTAAACTATTATCATACCCGCAGCTTATTATTGCCTCTTTGATAGACTCCATCTCACCTTCAAGACTTTCAGTAGTAACAGGCATGAATATTGTCTTTCTACCAATTAAAAACAAAGCAACTAAAACAACTATAACTATTCCTAATATAACAAATAAAGTTACCTGACCTCTTTTTCCCATTTTATCTCTCCTTTGATTTATTTTTATATTTTAAAAAATTTTGCTTTTCAAACATTTATACTATAGGCGGGGTTTATGTTCCCTTCACTATCATTACATATAAAATAATACCTTCCCCCCTCCACAATAAATAAATGTTCCCCAACAACTTTCTCAGTTTCAGTTCCCTTACCAAAACCAAAATCACTCCTTGAATATTCGCAATCCGCATCCTCATCCAGTACAACATGTACAGTATTATCCTGCCTATATAACTGGGTTATTATTGGATAATAAACATCCTTGATAATATTAAGATTAATAATCTGACTTGCTTTATTCCCAGCAACATCAATACATTCTATATTATAATTATAATTTCCCAATGCTAAATCTTCAAATTCCTGGCTATGTATTATATTATCAGTTTCCTTAAATTCTATTCCATTATAGCTACATATTGCTTTTCCGTTCTCGGCCCCGCCGGAAGTTGCAACATTAAGGGTAAACGAATTACTGTATAATGTTCCAGACTTTGGGGAATAATCCTCAATGACTAAAGTATCAGATTGTTTTAATGTTAATGGATAAGCATCCTCATTTACATTTTCAGCATTGTCAGAACATTTAAAATAATAATTAACTAACTTATCTTCAAACTTTAAATTAACATTAAAGCTGCATATAAATTTATTTTCTCTGCTTATACAATTAGTTTCCTCTTTCATACCATCATAGTCCTCATTCTCACTAGAATATTTACATTTAGTTGGTTCATTTGTATAAATATTAATTAATATTTTAGTTAAATCTGCCTGGATATAACTCCCATCAAGAGGATCGCTTGTCTCAATAATTGGAGCAGTCAAATCTGGCCCTTCTTTTGTGTTAAATCTTATTAAATAAGAAGCTTCGTTGGCATTAGAAGTCTTTCCCTTACATCTTACATATAAATTATATTTTTTGTTTGGTTCAGTAAGAATATTTAATGAATGTTTTGTTTCATAATAACCTTCTCCAAAATAACTTACCATTTCATTGTAATTATCATCTACATTTTCAGAAAACTTACATTGTGCAACTTTATCTGTTTTAATCCCTAAACTTAGTCTTGTATAAGCAGGAACATCTGGATTTATTTTATATCCTTTGGTTTCTTCATTTAACTTAAATCCCTTAGTTAAATTCTCAGGCCATGCAGAAATTATTGGAGAGCTTACATCTCTAGATTCTACCTTAACACAGGCAGGTCTGTCAGTTCCAGCATTCTCTTCTATAAACTCACACAAAGTTCCTAAACTTTCACATTTATATTTTGAACATTCTTTGAATTTTCCATATTCATTATCTACCTTTCCGCAATCTTCGCAATTATCCCCATTGTTTGGAATGTTCCACATATTGCATTCAGTGGAAACTACTCTTGATTCCTTTGTTGTTGCAAAAATATTTAAGATTGTAAACACAGCAAACACAACCAAAGCAACAGTAACAATTGTTCCAATCGTTCCAGAGCTAAATAAAGTTCCTAACCATCCCCCCCCAGACTCACTAGCAGTTCCTCCGGCCTGTATAATATTTCCAAATAAGATATTACCAAACGTAGTATCCGCTCCAGTAAATAAAGTAGCAACTTCAGCGGCAGCAATTCCTGCTGTCCCCAAAACCCCCAAAGTATCAGCACTCACATCAAAAAATCCGCCAGTAAATATTCCAGTATTAATTTTATTATAATCTAAACCTTGATTTTTATTAATATCCTCATAATTTATTTTTCCAGCATACAATCCAGAATTAAGTTCAGCTAATTTTTCCTTGTTAATCAATAAAAGAGCTTCTGTAATTTTAGTCAAAGGCATATTTTTCAGTTCAGGATATTGATCCAAAAAATCACCAAAATCATCCTCAGGATCTTCAATTACACTATCCCATTTTCTTGAAAAACCATCATTATTAAATTCATTCTTCCAGTTATATTTAGCTCCGCAATCCCCAGCAGCATTACACAAATAATTGCTTAACTGCAGCCATTTATTTGAATAAGCTTCACATCCGCTTGAACAATCATTTGTATCTATGACAGAATCCTGGCTCCAAACCGTCAAAGCACTATTAACTCCGTTTTCACAAATCTTAGAATTCTCTCCAAGATTGCCAGGAACAACCAAAGGCAAACATCGTCCATTGACTTCATTTAATTTTAATTGTTCTTTCTCCATATCTTCGGTCTTTGTCGTATTCAAGGGCAGCCAGTAACAGTCATTATTTTTAGACAAACAGCATTTAAGATCATTTTCCATTGCATTTGCATAATCTATAACTTCTCCTTTGTACAAATCATCATCGTCATAAGTCATAGGGATTAATTCATAAGCAGAGTTGCATTCAGTCATACATTTTTCATAATTATTTATTTTGCAGGAAGCCTCTCTAAAAGTTTCACCATTAACAGTAACGTCTGCATAAACACAAAATTCATTTCTGTAATCTTCACATGGCTCCTCAATCTCCTCGCCATTAATGCATATATGTCTGTAATGCCTGCTTCCAACAGAATCTAAACCAGGACCAGTAGCAGAATCATAAATACACCAGGACTCTCCATTCTTCCTGAAAACTCCAGTACCTTTAGTATTTTCATCCTTATAAGTACTCTCACAGTTTATGCTATAGCAGTCAACTTTATTTTTTTCCTCTCTGCATTTAAGCCCTTTCTGATAATCACATTTCTTGACTAAACTTTCTTTATTTCCGCAGCTGTCAAAAGAATAAACATCTCCCTCATAACATTGGTTATAGCTGTTCTTAGTGCATCCACAAAAACCTACATCAGAACATAATTTATTTTCATAAAATTCTCCAGAACATGAATTGGAAGTTGTATACTTACATCCTTCATCCAAACAACAACCATAAATTCCTTCTTGGCAGCTTAAACTGCATGAACTTTCTCCAGTTCCTTCCTGAAAAGTAAAATCTAAATTATTATAATCATTTGCTGTTTGCTCACATTTAAACTTATTGACATAACTGCACTCAGTTCCTATCTTACAGCAACCCTCCTGGCATTTGGAATAAGCACTACAGTCAGGACTTGAAAAAAATTCTCCGCCTTTTTCAGTGCATTCCTGTTTAGAAGTATTGTCAAAACATGAACCTTCAGATTTTAAAAAACAGCAGCCATACTCCTCTGCCTTGACATCCTTAAAATTTAATAAAGAAATTGAGAAAATAGCAACAATTATGATTATAATTTCAAATAAAGCCTTAGCTCTCGCAAACCTCTCTTTCATAACATAAACAACAATAAAACTTATTTTAAATAGTTTACTAATGAACATAATCATCCAGATTGGAGGGATTAACAACTCTTTTTGGATCACAATAACTCTTCTCAATATCGCAGGGGTTTATTACCTCTGGTTTGATCTTATCAGAAACTTTTGAATTTAAAAAATCCTGATAGTTAAAAACTGCCTTCATTAACTCTCCTCTAAGATCATAAGGATTAAGTTCTTCGATACCTAGGTACTCTTTTAGTTTATCAACTAAATCCGGGAACAAGGGATTCTCGAAAAAGTTAGAATCCATTAAAAAGTCTAAATCGTTCCTTAAAAAAGATCTATTCAAAAATAAAGCATCTTTTCCTGAATCTTCAAAAAGTCTCCCAGCAATACAATATCTTCCATCTCTCCATTTATGGATATATAATAAATGAGTTCCTGCAGGCTCACCACGAACAGATCTTTTTAAAGAATGAGGGGGTTCAATAAACCTAGGATTTAAGTTGTTCATCCTAAAAATAAAGTGACTCAAAGGGAGTATATAAAGATTATTGTAATAAAAAGAACAGCAACGTATTTAAGTATCCAGAACACTTCTTTTATAGATATTTTCTCAGGAGAAAATGGAAGAGCTAGAACTATTAAAAAAAATTTTGGACCAGGAATTGGGAGCAGAAAACAGGTATGTAGAACATATAAATAAAATAAAAACCCCCATAATCAGAAAACTTTTGAAAGATTTAAAGGCAGAAGAATCAAAACACAAAAGACAAATTCTGAAAATAATAAAAAATTTAGACAGGAAATTTGATGATAAAAAATATGCTGAAAGTGATAAGATAGAAGAAGAGCGACCCGGTACAGAAGATTTTATACTTGTTCAGGCTCTATTGGAAACCGATAAGGAAGCAGAGGAAGAAGCGATGAATTCTTATAAAGAAGCAGCAGAACTAACAAATTATTCAGAGCTGAAAACACTTTTTATAGAATTCAAAAACGATGAGGAAATTCACTTAAAGAAAATAAAAAATCTAATTGATCAGTTAAGCTTGTTTAACAGATAATTATTTATTAAAACATCCATAAAATCCTCTTGTGTAATCTCCAAACTCAACCCCATAAGCTCTTGCCCAAGCATCAATATAAACATTACCTCCATTCTTTAGGTTTACACTTAAATACTGGTGAGGGGAAATGATACAAACCATACTTATTCTTTGTTCAATATCTTTATCATCAAAGCAGCCAGATTTAACCAATAAAGTTCTTAAGATATAATTAAAGGTCATACAATACATATACTTGCTTTTCTGGTGCCATATCTTATCCAAGTTAGAAACAAAAAGCCAGTTAAATCTTGAATAAGTTTTATATTTTCCTCCAGTCCATTTGGTTGTTACTAAATCATATGCCTTGTACAAACATTCTTCCTGGTCCTTGGTTTTACTTAGTTCTTCAATCCATACATTCATTCCAGCAGGAACCTTGTCTGGAATTGGTTTTTTCCATAAAAGATTAGGGATACTTAACAAAATAAGTCCTACTAACAGGATTACTACTAAAATTTTTATTTTATTTTTTTTAACTCTTAAGATTATTCTCCTCATCATTCAAAAAACAATAAAAATATATAAAAAATTAACGTTTTTTATTAATTATATACAAACCGGCAGTCATCGCTCCCAATAGACCAAACACTAAGTCTAGGGCATTATTTAGATAATCTCCAACCTGATTTTTAGCCCCAAGCCATATCGAAGGAACTAATTCTAGAATTTCATAAAATCCAGCAACGCCCAAAGACATTAAAATAATGTAAAAAAACCAGGTAGATTTCTTCAGGTTGTTCTTTAGGTGTGGCTTTATTATATGATTAATCATAAAAGCAACAGTAAAAATCCCAAAGAAATGAACTGGATTGTCATATTTCAGAACTCCAGGGATAATCCAGAAATCATAAAGTCTAGTATTTCCTATATTTATATGCCCCCCTAGAATATGCAGAGTTAATAAGATTGTTAAACCCAACATTGATAAAACAGGAAAATTGAATTTTTTATAGAAAATAACAAAGAATAATATAACAAAAGACATCAGGGCAGTATAATAAAGAAATTCATAATTGCCTTTCAATACAAAAAAAATCGTAAAAATTAACATGAATAATATTGAGTAAATCAACATTAAGTTTAACGCAGTCTTTTTCTCCATCAATACTTAACTATAAAATTAAAATATAAATCTTTCTAAGCTTAAGAAATAAAATCTATCTCAACTTCCAGACAGTCCTGAGTAGGATATTCCTCAACAACCGCAGCCATGAACTCTTCTCTCTTAAGCTTGCCTCTTAAAGACAAGATAATATTTTTCGACGTCAAAAGTCTAAGATTTAGCTCATCAATATCAATAAAATCTTCTTTGATACCATATTTATTAATTAAATAATCACGTAGTTTTAATAATTTTTTCAGATAATCTTTTTTATTTTTAAGGCCGTCAAGTTTTTTTCTGTAATCAAAACCGGGACTTAGTTCTTTAAGGTAAAAAACTCCTCTTATCAAGGTGCCTTCATCAGTAATTATGTCAAAGTTATTGGCAACATTTTTTGCTCTTCTCTTTATTCTATTGGTTAATTGCACTCTGTCTTTAAGTTTAGAGGTGCAATAATGAATATTAAATTTAATTTTTTCCTTGGCAGCAAATCTTAACAGTTCTAGAGCATATTCCTCAGAGCTTTTTACAGCATAGGAAATATCATCCTTAGTTGTAAATCCTTTTTCCAACAATTTATTTTGTTTATTATCAGAAACTTCCAGTTCATTTAGGTTGAGAAATTTAATCTTATCATTTTCCTTAATAAAAAGTATTATATCTTTAAGAAATTTCTCTTCTGGGATGACAGGTAATTCAACCCCAACATCCCATTCAAAATCAAAAGCCAGTTTAATCCTGCCCCAGTATTTTTTATCATTTAAATCCAAATGGAATCTTATTTCATCTAATCCAGCCTCATATAGTCTAGCTAAATTTTCCTTATTTACTAAATCCAAAGAAGTATATAGATGAATATGAAAAGATTTTCCAAATTCTTTTTTTAATAATTTTATGTATTTAATAGTTCTGTCCAATTTGCATAAAGGATCTCCTCCAGTAATCCCTGCACCTTCTGCATTAATCAGTTTAGCTTCAGCAATTAAATCTTTAACATCCTCAATTTTCCACTCGTCAGCATAGATAATATCTTTATTGTATTTCTCATCAGAGATTGGGCAGAAATAACAATTTCTAGGACATAATCCAGTTATAAAAACAACTAATTTAGACCCCTTTACACACAACTTGCATCCTTTAGGTAATTCTCCTAATTTATAAGAATAATATCTTGTTTTTTCTACTCTCATAGATTTAACAAAAAAAGCTGATTTAAAAACTTAATCACTGCTTACCCTAGGGGCTAAGATAAAAGACAAGTCCATCTTGTCCAGAACTCTAAACTCTGCCTTTAATGGGTATTCATTATCAAAATTCAAAATAACCTTGTCAGCTAATCTACTGGCCTTAGATATTTTCTTTAGATATTCAATAGAATATCTTGCATTAACTTCTTCATCAGGGCAGTGTATTGTTGTATCATCATCTTTTGATATTTCAACCTTGGCAGCATGCAACTTACTTTCTGATCTAATAGTAAAGTTTCCTTTGCTGGTCATCAAGGCAACAGATTCGGAAATAACACTCATGTCCTCTATTGCTTCATCAAATATGATGGTTGGCATCTCAATCTTAACTCCAAAGTTTAAATCCGGAATTTTCTGTTCCATCTCTTCGTTATCAATCAAGCTTAGATGGAAAGTTCTTGTGGATTCTCCTTTTAATTGAATTTTTAGTCTGTTCTTGCTCTCATCTAATTCTAATTTTAAAGTATCACTGGGTTTTGCTCTCCTTAATACCTGTTTTAAATTATCTAAGCTCAAAGATAAACGAACTGGCTTCTTGACTTCGTATTCAACAAAAGCGCTACTCAACAACTTAAAGATGACCATTGCAACATTGGCTGGATCCATAGCAATAATTTCTATCTTTGTTTCATCAACTTTAAATGTAACTTCATTAACCAATTCAGAAATAATAGATATGCTTTCTCTTAGGTATTTTGGTTCAGCTAAAACTAATTTCATACTACAAAAATCTGGATTCTAATTTATATTGTTTTTGGTGATTAAATATATTGTTTTCTAAGGAAATCTGCAATGCAATACCCGGCATATAACAAGCCTATCAAAGCCAATACCCATATCTGAATGTCAAGGACTAAAGTAACGTTCAAGAACTTAAGTAAATCATATTTTATAAGCGTAGGCAATAAAGCCAGGATTATTACTAATAAATCAAGTAATAATTTCTTGAAGAAAACAAAAAATTTGAATCTCTTGAAAGAAAAGAATATATGATACAAAGCAGTCAAAGTAATAATTATCCCAAGTATTAAATTAGTAAAAAGAAAACCAAAATCCTGTAATTTGCCAAAATAAAAAAACAAAGCTCCAATAGAAATAATTCCTAAAATAATTGAAAAAATAATAAGCCCTGTTCTCCTTTTCACTAGAAAATTATTTAACGGTTTTGTTTTATCAAACATTTTATCTTACTAACTCTTTGATTTTTGAGTATAAAACCTTATCGATTTTACTGAATTCCTGGACAACAATAGCATTTATTTGTAATTCTTCTTCATAAGGAATAACTCTCCCAAAAACCCTTACATATTCATGATTATTCTCTTCAGGACTATTAACTTGTATCTGCCCTGTCCCATCATCAACAATAAAAGTTCCGGAATTTCTAAGGATGACTAAACCAGAAATACATACATTGCTATCATTCTTTGTCAAATCCCTTATGAATTTTTCCTTATGATATTCCATCAATATGCCCTCCACCTGTGTTTGCATTTAACACACTCAAAAAACCTTGTTTCTGCTTCATCAGAAGCTCTGGTCTGCAAAGTCCAGAAATAAGCTGTGTTATGCCCGCATTTAGGACATTCCTCTTTTGTTTTTGGTAGGGTTTCAATCTTTTTATCAACAACCTCGATAATGTCCTCTCTTTTTAATTTTACTTCTTCTTTTATCATAACATTTTTTCTCGCTCTTGAATTATATCCGCAGTTGCATTTTAATACAACTCCTTTTTTGTCCCTTGTCGGAATTAGTACAGACCCGCATTTTGCACAAAACATCATTTTAAAATAACCCCCCTATAAACTGAATTATATTTACAAACCATATCTTTATCCATCCAAGCAATGGAATCTTAAACACTGCTTTTCCTATAATCTGACTCTCACTAACCTCTTTAGGATCATTAACCTGATTATTATCTCCTTTTGTAATATAAGGATCTACATGAACAACTCTATGTATTATTGGATAATAAACCATCGATGTTTGATAAACGATTACATCTCCCACTTTTAAGTTTTTAGCTCTAAATATAAAAATTATATCTCCCTTATTAAATCCATTTTTGAATATAAAATCTGAAAATTGTTCTTTGGTTATTCCTTTATCTAAATACCATTCCTTATTTTTATCCCACCAGACATCAAATCCTTGATGAGTTAATGCACAGTCTCCCTTAATTTCAGAATGTTCCATACTGCATGAAACAACAGCAACAATTGGGAGTCCAGTTCCAAAAATTAAACCCAGAACAGGATAAATAACAAACTTAACAATAATAAAAGCAATAATCAGATTAACCAACCATGACCATATGGAATTATCCTTCCACAGAAAATACCAAACCTTCCTAAGAGTCTGTTTTAACTCCATTTGAACTTTCCTGTTGTATCTAAAACCTTAAAAAGGTTTCTATAGATACAAATATATACTAAGACCGAGCTAAAAATAAAAATTTAATCCTATAATTGATGAAACGCCCCCGTACTTAGGAAAAAGGGATAATCCACGGAAAAATCCACTTTTATTTGGCCGCCACAAGGAGCTCCACAAGGAAGATTTTCTCCATAAGTAATCTAAACCAATAATAAAATTTATCCATCCTTAGTTGACGGGGGCGCGAATATAATTAAATAATTTCATTATAAATCATAAATAATAATTGGGGGGGGGTTGTCCATGATGAAAATATTATCTGAAATTCTGGACAACCCCAACCTTCTCCGCGCCTGTTCAATAAGTTCTCAAGTAAATTCGATTTACCTTGAGATTAGATTGAACAAAGAGAACTGTTATTTATCTCATGCGCGGGACGGAACTGAAGTCTAAAGAGGAACCATTTTTCCGCGACAGCGGAATTTTTCGCCACCCAACGATAAAACTCCGTCTGGCTTCCTGGTTTATGTAGTTATTGTTAAACATCGGGGATCGTTCGTCGAACGGGTGAGATCCTAACACAGAGGAAAATACTGCATTCATATATGGGTTCCCTTCCATTGTGTTGTTAAAACTCCTGCAAAAAAACATCCCAGGATTTTAACATTTGTTGTTAATATGGACCTTGGATGCGAAGGTCGGGTTCCGAATCAAAGTAATGGAAAAAAATTTAAAAATCCTTGCAGGTCAGGTCAGATTTTTTCCTACTGACATTCCTCTCCAGTTACCTGGGGCAAGGCCTGTCTCCTTAACCCTCTGAGTACAGGACAGGGTTTTAATAAGGCCCAGAGAGAGTCTTAAGTTGCAACACATCAGGGTCTTATAACGAACTCAGCTTTTTGAGTTCAATCAAGATAGCAAGAACTAAAGAAACCTCTTAGTTGAAAAATACTTGCTACTGCTACTTTTTTAGACGACTGCAACCTGCAAGGATTAATGGACTGTGGCCAACTATATTTTAATAGTCGAGAATCCAATGGAGCTCCGAGTTCCGCTTTGCTCAATAAGGCACTAAGAGCTCTGTCATTCTTTCCAATTACTATACTAATCATTACAGATTGGATCCATATAGCCTAACAGTCCAATTTTATTCTAAATAGGTTTTCCATCTTTTTCCACATAACGTAGAAAGAGAATAATAGAAAAAACTAATATAGATTCTTAATCCAAAGACACTTAAGCCAAAAAAGGCTTATAATTTTTAATAATTAATAAATTCTAAAAAATCCTAGTTTATAAATTTTATTCTTCAATAACAGTTCTATCAGGCCTTTCTTTAAAAACCTGTGCCTGAAAAGTATAAACCTCACATTTTTTTTCTTTCCAGGTATTTTCCAATAATCCAGCTTTTATGCAAGTTTGTTTTAAAAATTCTTCACTATCCCAATTATGTTCTTTAGCCACTTGCGGCAATAATAATCCAGAAAATCCCTGACATCCAACAATTAAACCATCTTTTCCTATTTTTATTTTTTCTTTATATCTTTCAGGTCTTACTTCTAATAAATCAGGAACAGTCAAAACAGAAATCTCAATTGTCAAATCTTTTAATTCTTTTTCTGTTATTTTTTTAAATCTGGAGTCATGAAATGCGGCTTGTCTTGCCATATCAATTATTACTTTCCCTAAGTTCTCATAAGGTAAAACCAATCCGATGCATCCTCTTAACTCTTCCTTAACATAAACCGTAACAAAAGAACCTTTTTTTTCCTTAAACAAATTAGTATCTAGTTCTTTGCCTTTAAAATAAAACTCAATGGACTTTCTTGCAATATCAATTAATTGTTTTCCTTGATCTAAGGTATATTTCATTTCATTATAGCATCGAACTTACTATTAAATTCTTTGATTCTATCTTTCAATCTAGAAACAGCATCTTTAAGTGCCTTTTCAGGCCCTTTTGAATCAACAATAAAAATAACCTCATCTTTAAGTGTATGTGGAACATTATAACCAGCTAATTCTACATTCTTATCCATCCATAATTCCTTTCTTAATAAATTGCAGAACGTATGGGTTTCTCCCTTAATCTGAAACCTCATCCTGTCATCCTTTTTGTCTAATAGTTTAAGTTCCATCATCCATTTTCATAAACAACTATTTTTAAATGTTTCTATAAATACATATAGATACTTTATCAGGAAAAAAGAGCTAGAAGTCTAGCTCTCCAAAATTATTAAAAACAAGAAGTTTTGGTGGAACAAAATCTTATTTTTTTAAATTCCGGCCAGTTAGTTTGTTCAAATCTCTTTTTGCTCTAACCATAATGGGGATTAGCCCAAAGAGAATAAGGACTAACCCAAAAACAAAAGGAATAGAGAAAGGAAGTTTATCATAAGGATGGGGTTCAGCTATAAAACAGACTATCCCTCCAATCACAAACATTAGGAAATAGATCCAATCCCTATAAGCCCTCCATAGAACCTTGAATATTTTAAACAAAATTCACCTCCTCTGAGGTTTTCCTTTATCAAAAGAAAAAGTTGCATATATGTAGCTAAAGGATCACCCCATTAAATTTAAGATTTAAAACAAAAAAACAATCAATTAGGAATTTATAAGGTTTCCTTAACTAGTTTCCAGACACAAACGTCAACAAAATAGCTGTTTTTTCTGTGAAATCCAAACATCTTCTTTAAGGGAAATTTGACACAATAAACAGAACTAATCCTAAACTTATTATCTCTTGAAAAAGCATCCACAAACGTTCCAGAAGTAGACTTATGAAAGCTGTAAATAATCTTGCTTAGCTTCATTGCTCTACTTAAAAATTCCTTGTCAATATGTTTAGTCTTAGTCCCAAAAGGAGGATTCTCAATAACAACATCAACCCTTTCATTAAAATCATTAATATCCTTATTGACAAAAACACAGTTCAACTTAAAATCCTTTAACCGTTTTTTATTTTCCTTTGCAGTCTTTATTGCTTCTTTGTCTTTGTCAACTAAGTAAACTTTCTTTGCTTCTAATAATAAACAGCCAAAACCCAAGATTCCATTTCCGCATCCAAAATCCCCAATGACTTTATTTTTAATGTCCCCATTCATATAAGCTTCCCATAAAATTCTAGCCGCAATCTCAGAATTAGTTTGGTATTGTTCTAAAGAAATATCAGGATTTTCAAAAGTTTTTAGTTTAGAGAGAATGATTTCAAGGTCCTTCTTGTTTTTTATTTTTTGCATCTAAGATATCACCAATAGTCAGCCCCTTATCCCTGAAATTAATATCTTCTTTTGTTTTATTAATCTTTTTCTTATCCTTATTTTCCTCTTTAAGATTAATCTGCAAAAATTGTTCGAGTTTCCTTAGTAAAACATCAGAAGGCTTTAACTGCCCGCTTTCTAATCTATGAATTGTTCCCTCCTTTTCAGCCAAGGCCAAAGCAAGTCTCTCCTGTGTTAATCCTTTTTTCTCCCTTGCTTTCTTTATCCTAAAACTAAAATCCTCAGCCAGGGTTTCTCCCTTATTATCTTCTTCATCAATGTAAAGAGAATCAATCTTCCTAATGACCTCTTTCTTCTTTGGAGCCTCTATAACAGTTCCATATTTGCTGCAGGATTCACAAACTTCTATAACAGAACCCTCAACAATAACCTTGTATAATTCTGAATCCCTGCCACACATATCACAGATTCCCATATTTCATTGTTATTAATCAAATTTTAAATAATTTACTATGCTGTTTAATATATTTAACAAACACTAGGCTTTTCCTTGAAGTGATTACATATAATAGGCATAACCTTGTCTGAATCCATCAATTCTGGAAATACATCGTTTCCAACCACCACAGTGGGATATTCCTTAATATTGTAGGTTCTTGTTAAGATCCCTACTAGGGGTTCATCCTGAAATTCAGAATCTATGGAAAATACCAGTAATTTTTCTCCAAACAAAGTCTTTAAGTAAGTTAAAACATAAGACTGGGTTGAACAGTCTTTGCACACATCATCATTAGCATAAAAGTATAAAACAGACACAGTGTCTTCATTACATACTTTTTCAGATTGCTTGTTCAAAAGCCAGTACTTAATTTGGGCCAATAAATAATCTCTTTTAAGAATTTTATAATTTGCCACACTAAAATCATCATCACCTGTATAATCTTCGATCTTGACTCTTAATTCTTCAAGGTCAGAGACACTCTTTGATAAAGCTTGGGTGATTCCTTCGCATACTCCCTCTGTTTTCATAACATCAATGAAAGCATATTGTAATTGCAGACTATCATAATCTAATCTTTGATTATCCATGATATCAGACAGATAAACCTCTCTTTGTTTATTAAAGGAGAATCCAACCAGTAATCCAAGCAAAAAAACAGACAAGGTAATTACAAATGCAATAAGATATCTTCTTCTTTTTATGTGTCTCATTTTCTCACCATTTCTGTACTTTCCCGGTCATTAAATCGAAAAATACCCACGCCCATGACATTAATAACAAAAATGCATATATAAAAAAGTATCCAATCAAGGGGATGTAGTTAAAAGCAGATAGTTTCTCATCATGACTTTTGTATGAAAAGTAAACCATCCCCATTAATATTAACATCATGGCAACAATCAAGAAAAGATTCATAAAATCAAGGTCTAAAATGGATTTTCCCTTAAATATTGTATTCATAACAGCAGGAACATCATAATTTATCGCTCCAATATTCTTAAGCTCCTTTGCAACTGGTATCAATACATAATTATAAAGAGAAATTATCAAAACAACCAGGGAAATTATTGCTGCAAATAAAACAGTAGGTAGGTGAAATAATCCTAAATCTCCATAGTCCAGATTAAATAACATTTTTCTATATTTAAGAACATTTAACACCGATCCTTTATACCATCTGTTTCTTTGCTTAAAAAAAGTCTTAAGGTTGGGCGGAACTTTTGTATAAACAACAGCAGTCAAAACCTGGACAATTTTGTAATGTTTTTCCTGTAGCCTTAAGGCCATCTCCAAATCCTCAGTAAGATTATTCTCGCTAAACCCGCCAACAACATCAAAAAATTTTTTCTTGTAAACACTAAATGGACCAGGAGCAACGTGACAGCAATCCAGATGAGTGATTAGTTTTTTTGCAAAATTATTTGTTATGTATTCGCACCACTGCAGTTTTTCTAAGAAATTATTTGTATTTTTTACCCTCATTAAAGGCAAGACAACAGCTATTCTTTCGTCTCTTGAAAAGACAGGGAGTATCTTTTTAAGAGCATCAGGTGAAACTGTACTGTCAGCATCAAGAACAACAAAAAATTCCCCCCTTGCCCTGCTGAGGGCATTATTCAAGGCAGAGCCTTTTCCAGCATTTTTCTGATTTATTAAATAAATGTTATACCCTTTAGCTCTCTCAATAATCTTTTTCATAACCTCTTCAGTTCTGTCCTTTGAGCCGTCATTAACAACAAAAATCTCAAAACAATTTTTTGGATAATGCAGATTTAACAATGAATTCACCGTTTCTTCTAGAGTATCCTCTTCATTATAAGCAGGGACAGCAATGGAAACAAACGGATAACTCTTAAGTTTGCCATTCTCTTCTTCTATCCCTTTCTCAAAGAAAATAATAAGCCAGAAAACAATAATAAACAACCCTATGAAATAGGTAATCCACAAGATTAAGGTAATCACTGAAATCATATCTACTCCCTTATAACTTTCCAGACCTCAAGCCCATTATCATTGTAAACCTTCTTAAATCTCTCGCTGTATTTTAACAAAAATAATAATCCTTCTTCATCTCCCTCCCAAAGAGTCTCTTTAATGGCTTGGTCAAATAAAATATAATCAACATTATATTTATCCAGAAGCTTCATGGCAGCATTTAAGTCCCTTGTATTAAACAAAGTTTCAGAATCTTTGTATCTTTCTTTTGAATCTGGGGCAAATATAAAATCCGCATCCATAACAACCGCCCTATTAGCTAATCCAGAAATCCAGAATCCTCTCGAGTAATGTGAAAAAACAATGACTTCAGGGTCACTTAAACTTTCAAAATCATCAAGTCCTTTAAGCATACCCTCATTAGGCAAATAAGTTCTTATCTCATTGACATATGATAACCCTGAAAAAAACAAACCCATGATTAAAACAAAAATTGAAAATTGTTTTATGAATTTACTTTCAAAATTAAGTTCAAATAAGTAAAATATTCCTGACGCAACAAGGAATGAGAACATAAATATAAAATAAAATAAGGTTCTTATTTCAAAGAAAGAAAGAATTAATAATAAAAATACTGCAGAATAAACAATCAGATTATTGTATTTCTCCCTCCAGAGTCTTATCATCCCCAAAACAGATAATATTATTGCAAATATCCCTAATCCAAACTTTCCTCCAAGGTCAGAGACAAAGTTCTGCATGCTGTACCTTATTCCTTCCTGCTGTATGAAAAATTCAAGACCAAATGGAAAAATTCCTTTTATCAAGTATAATACTATTGAAACCAGTATTATTATTGGGATTATAAACCACCTTGTCTTGCTCTCCCTAAACAAGTATAATAAATATAAAAGCAATAAGGCAATTCCAGGGACTATGCTGAAGAAAAAAGACAGCAAAATAAAAATTAAAGATAATATTTTCTTGTCATACAAAAGCAACAAAAAAGCAATCAATCCAAAAACAACAGGGAATACATAAAGATTTGATGTTGAAAACAGATAAATAAATGTAGGTGAAAAAATTAAGATCAAACCAACAATTAATGAATCTCTTACCCTTAATTTTAATTTTCTCAAGATAATATAAAACAAAAGCACAGATACCAATCCAAGAACAAAGGGCAACATCTTTGATGACAAAAAATAAGTAAATCCAAAAACATGGCTGAATAAGTAAATTATACTGGGATATAAATTAAATATTATGGTTCTGCCAGCATAGCTTAAATTATCATGAATATTTAAGGGAGTTTCAGCCAGTCTCATATAGTGATAAGCCTCCCCTCCAATTAGCAGATTACTTTCTCTTAAAAAATTAGGCAGAGCAATCATTAAGGAAGCAAATACCAGCAACAAAAAAACTAAAAGTATCTCAACATTTTTTAGTTTTGTATACGGCGGTTTCTCCTTCACTCCATGCCTTTCTGAAACATCTTTCATCTTTTGTAAATTCCACCTCCTCTAAATTATATAATTCTTTTGTTCTTCTGGTAACATAGATATAGCTAACAAAATACTTGTCTGCAAGTGTTTTTGCCTTAACATCAGACTTTGTTGTATAAATCTCCATTAGTTCATCAAATCTTTTATTGATGTTCTTTGCATATAAGAAATTTGTATCAATTAAATTTTTCCGTTCTGCAATAGATGATATATAATCCCCCTCTTCATATGAACTTAAAATTTCCCCTGTGTCTGCTTCGCTCCTTAACCATAACAAAGCATTGTATTCCTCGTCGGTTATCGTATGGTCCAGCGTATTGTTTACAGCTATCAAACTTGGAATAACTATGCTAAGGAACAGTAAAATAAACAACCCTTTCTTGATTAACTCAAAATTGCTTGAAAATTTTGTTATATCAAGATACTCAAAGAAAAGACTGTATCCTACAGAAGAAAATATTATTATTGAAATTCCAAACAAAACCAATCCAAAGTCAGGCCTTACAAGCCTTAATATTAACAATATCAAAAGAGTCAATCCAAAGCTTGAAAATAAAAATATATTCTCATCTTTTTTCTTCGCTATCCCATGATATATTCCATATATCCCAAACAGAATCGGAATAAGCCCTAAGCCGAATATAACCTCGATGACGCTGAACTCTGCAAAGTAGGAATTTAAAAGCGTTGTTGGAGTATTCTGCCAGAAAACACTCAATCCTAAGTTAAGCAATGGCTTCTTGAATATAATAAAACTCATCAAAAAACCAAGGAGTATAGAAAATACCAAAATTTCTTTTTTTACTCTTGCTATTTTTAATGATTCAGATCTTGCCAATAACAAATAAATTACAAACAAAAAGATTACAGCAAAATAATAAAGATTTATTAAAGGCAATAAGAACGCCAGTAAAATAAACTGGTTAAAGTAAATGCTTTCATTAATTCTCATAAAGCAGTAAAGCATATATAAAATTAAAATTATGAAAAACAAGCTCTGAGATAGATTATTAAAAAAAGTGCTGAATAACAAAGGCATAAATCCTGCTGAAAAAGCAGCAAACAAAGAAGATCTGTCATCATTGCAGACTCTCTTTGATATTAAAAAAACTAAAATAACCAAAAAGCTTGCAAGTATTTCTGGTATTACTTTAAATGCAAAATCCCCGATTACAAAACTCAATCCGGCAAATATGAAATGAAAAACAGGCAGTGCATACAAGCTTCTCCCTGAAAACGATAAGTCATCTGTAAAACTAAAATCTCCTGACTTTATGTCTTCAATATTTCTTATGTTTAGGTAAGCTTCAGAATCAGAATAATATGGTGTCTGATAGGCAAAATACAATCTGAACGCCAAAGTTAAAATAAAAATAATTAATAAAAGAGTCTTAACTCTCGGCTTTAATTTCTGGATTTCCTCCCTCATTTTCCTTTGTTTTTTCAAGTTCCTTTATCTTTGATACTAATTGATCTTCAACAATGTCAAAATAATCATAAAATTTTGGTGCTAAATCTATTATCCTTGTTCTCCCTTTTTTCTCAGTCAGGATAAATCCCTGGTCCTTTAAGAGTTTAATATGGTCATAACCTCCATTGCCCCTCATCTTTATAATATCTGACTGCAAAACCGGCCTTTGGTAGGCAATCAAAGCTAATGTATTCATTGTGGAATTATCAATTTCTGTAGTGTCCAGTAATTTTACAGTTAAATAATTAAACTCTTTTTTTATGCTTAATTTGAATTTTCCGTTTTCTTCTAAGATTGTCAAAGAGCCTTCGTTGTTTTCATATTTCTTTTTTAATTCTTCAATAGCATCCTTAACAAATCCTATACTCCCTAACTCAGCTAATTTTGCTATTTCTTCTATGTCCATAAACCTTCCAGTTGTGAATAAAATAGCTTCTATTCTCTTTACATAATCTTCCATAAGAACAAGATAAGGAGAGATTATTTAAAGTTTTCTAAGGTAAATTGTTAAGGTTAAACACTCTGAGGGCATAACACCAACTATATCCAATTAACTTCATTCTTTTAGGAATAATTTGGCCGCTTCATATTTTGGTAAAATAATTTCTTTTGCTTCAGGAATAAGTTTATTCCAACTTCTTTCAAGTTTATTCCTTACCGAAATTCTGCCTTCTTCAATACTCATTTGTTTTTTAACATACGCAACGTATAAAAGAGTCGGAAGGTTATCAAAATGATCCATCGCATCAGCACTTGCTACACACTCTGCCTCAAGAGTTTCCCGTTTTATGCTTTGGCTACCCCTATGGGCATTAATGCAATGTTTAACTTTATCAATCCTATCTTGGGGATAGTTCAGTTCTCTTAAGATCCTCTCTGCCTCAATTGGACCAGAAATATGATGATTTTCTGGATTTCCCTTAATTCTCGTAATGTCATGCAGCCAAGCAGAAATTTCAACAATCTCTTTATCAGCTCCTAACTTTTCAGCAAGTTGATTAGCATATTTTACAACTGAAACCATATGAGAGTAGCTCCAACTATCCCCCCCACATTCTTTTTTGACAATGTCCTTTATTTTTTCAATCATAATATGCAAAAGAAATCACAACTTTATATATTTAATGGAAAATAAAAATAACTCTTGTTTCCCTTCGGGACGTTGCACTAAAATCCAACCTCTCCAAGTATTCGGGGGAAACTAACAGGAATTATGTGTAATATTACTCAGGGCCTTTTTTAACGAAAGTATTATAAAACTGATGATTCCCTAGATTTATTATGAATAAAAAAAATTTCTGTTTAAGTAGATTTATAGGTGGAGTTATATTTTGTTTAAGCAGTGCAATTCTAATATTTTTTGAGAATAATATTCCTGTACCAGTTAAAATTAGTTTATTAGTTGTAGGAATGGCACTGATTGCAACATCAAAACAGAAATTGCTAAAATAAAAAAAGCTCTGAAACTAGACTAGACTACGTTTCGCCTGTAAGAGTCAGTTCGGATAACCACTCTTAATCCTATAAATAAAGATTATAAAAAAAGAAAAAAACTACTCGGTAGTTTCTTCTTCTGTAGATTCTTCAGTAGATTGACTTTCTTCCGATTCTTCAGGTTCAGATGTCTCCTCTGCAACAGAACAAGTGCATTCTTCTGGGGGAAGATTACATCCTTCACATTTCCCTTCTTCAGTTAAATTTTTCTTACATTTTTCACAAATCATTTTTTTACCTCACATAGTTTATAAAAAAAACCAATCCATTAATCTTATAAAAGCGTTTCGGTTTTAGGTATTATAAATATTTTAGTATCTTAATTAATCCCATACCTTAGAATAGCAGCTAATCCACCAAAGTCTCTTAACTGAACTCCTTCCCTTGTTTCAGTGGAAATAATAAAAACAGTTGTTCCCAAAGCTTCAGCCTTTTCCTCTAATCTCTCAATCTCAATTTCATCCAAACTATCAGAAATTAATAATTTCTCAACAGCACCCATATCCAAAGCTCTCTCAACTTCCTTGCTTCCATAAGTAACTTTTTCAGGTTCCTTGACTAATCTGGTAAAAAATTCTCCAAGTATTTTTTTCTCTTCCATAATCTCTTCTTTAGCCAAAACATCCTGACTCTTGTCAACAAGTTCATGCAGTCCAGATTCATCTGTATAGGTAATGTCCTGAACAGCAATAACTTTATTTTTCAATTGCTGGTTTAGATACATCATGAAATCTTCTTTTGTTGGTCCGGGTCCGCCAATTAAAATCCCTTTCAAGTCCTTGTTGGTTAAAAATTCCTCCTGTGCAGCATCAGCAATCCTTTTGTAGAATTCCTTTGCAGCTCCTTCTCTAAGTCTTGCAAATCTCTGGGAACTTTGACCTCCAGCCCTTGTCTTTCCAGGAACCCCTGAAGTTAAATGAAAAATAGATTCTATTAATGTACCTCTTAAATAACCGATTGTTCCCTCTCTCCTATCCATAACAATCAAACCAAAACATTCTCTTGTTTCAAGCATCTCCTTAAGTATATCTAAAACAAAAGTCTGGTCACATCTATATAATCTTGAATTTAATGGTTCAGGAGGTTCAACACTCCATATCTTAATATCCACCTTGCTTTCATTATCAGAAGCATTGCCAGCAAAAACAGCCAATCCATTAGGAGGAGTTTGTTTAAACAATCTTAAATGTCTTATCGCCCTTTCAAGAGAATCAATAACATTTTTCCTAGTTCTTGCATCTTTAATGTTAGATGCAGTTCCCTGCTCCTGCTCTAAATGATTTATAATTTTATTTAAGTCATATCCAGCAGGAACATAAACAGAAACTAACTCTGTATGTCTCCCCCTTATCTGGCTTAATTCCCTTAAAATTTTTTTTAAATCATGTCTTTGTTTTGAATTCATTTTAAAATTACCTAAAATTCGGTATTAAATTCACCTTTTTTGATTTCTTTTGCTTTTGTAACAGCCTTAAGATCATCGATAAGATCCTTCAGTAAGTCTAGAGACTTGTTATCTAATGTAAGAACAATCTCATCTTTTAAAGATTTCTTATTGTCTGTCTTGATCTTTCTTACGCTTTCAACTATCTTAACAAACAAGTCTCCTTTTTCAATTATTAGTTTCCCGTCAATTTTTTCTTCTTTAGGCCACTCAGCTGTATGTATTGATTTATTTTCTTCATTCTTTGCAAAATCAACGTGATAAATTTCTTCTGTAATGTGTGGAACAACGGGAGCAATTAATTTTAATAAATTGCTTAATATTTTATACAGAGTATATTGTGCAGATTTTCTACTTTCTCCTCCTCTCACATTAGGGTTATATAACCTATCCTTAACAATTTCCAGATAATTATCACAAAAATCATGCCAGAAATAAGATTCAATAGCTTTATTGGCTTCGCTTGTATCATAAGTTTCATAACTTTCTGTAGCTGTTTTTATAATATCATTTAATTTTAATAAATAATATTTATCGATGTCTTCTATTTTATTTGGTTTACTATAATCATAATTTTCAAGATGCATCAAAACAAATTTGGATGCATTCCATAACTTTGTTAAAAACTTCTTCCCATTAACTAATTCTTCTTCCTTGAACGGAATATCAGATCCCCATTTTGCTTTTCCAACCCAGTGCCTGAATGTATCAACATCATATTTTTCTAGTAAAATATCAGCCCAGACAACATTACCTTTGCTCTTGTGCATTCCTCTTCCTTTTGCATCCAGGACAAATGTCCCCAAGGAAATATCTCTCCATGGAATTTCCTTAAAATGTAAATAAGATTTTAATATTGTATAAAATGCCCAAGTCCTTATAATGTCCTGGGCCTGGGGTCTTAAAGAACTTGGAAATTTCTTTTTATAATTTAAAGGATCTTCTAACCATCTTGCAGTTATTTGTGGTGTCATTGAAGAAGTCATCCAGGTGTCAAATACATCTTCATCAGCCTTTAGCTCTCCATTTTTGCACTTAGTACATTTTCCCCTGTCTATCTCCAAAGGATCTAAAGGCAATTCATTTTCCTTAGCAACAACAATATTATCACATTTATTACAGTACCATGCAGGAATCGGAACTCCAAAAAATCTTTGCCTTGAAATGCACCAGTCCCATCCTAGATTTTTTGTCCAGTCCTCATATCTTACTCTGAAAAATTCAGGATACCAGTTAATTTTTCTTCCCTGTTCAATTAATTCATTTTTATAATTTAATGCTTTAATAAACCATTGTTTTGTAACAATATACTCAACAGGGGTATTACATCTCCAGCAGCTTCCAACAGTTTGTTCCAACTCCTCCCGATTTTTTAGTTTCCCTTCCTTTGTCAATTTTTCAATTATCTTTTCTCTTGCATCATTTAATGTTAATCCTTTATATTCCAAGGCAAGTTCATTTAACATTCCCCTTTTGTCAATAATGATTTTCAAAGGTAAATTATGTTTTTTCCACCACTCAATGTCTGTATTATCACCAAAAGTACAAATCATTACTATCCCTGTTCCAAAATCCTTGTCAACTTTCTCATCAGTCATTATAGGAACTTTCTGGTTAAAGATTGGAACAACAGCATTTTTCCCAACCAAGTCTTCATATCTTACATCATCTGGATGAACAAATATCCCAACGCAGGCAGCCAAGAATTCAGGCCTTGTTGTAGCAACATTTATTTTTTCTCCGTTCTCCAAATCAAAATCAATATAATTTAGTTTTGTTTTTCTTTTCAAATCCTCAACCTCTGCCTGAGCCAGAGCAGTCTGATGATAAGTACACCATATTGTAGGTTCCTCTGCCCTATAACAATCTCCCTGTTTAACTAATTTAACAAAAGAAGTTTGAGCAACTTTTTGGGCTTCATTTCCTATTGTAGTATACAACAAATTCCAGTCATAGCTATGCCCCAATCGTTTAAAGACTTTATCTCTGTAAATCCTTTCAACCTCTTCATTAGCTTCAATGCATAACTTCCTGAATTCAGATCTGGATACAGTATTCTTGTTAACTCCCAGTTTTTCTTCAACATATTTTTCAGTTGGCAGACCATTATCATCAAAACAAGGAGCAAAATAAACATTAAATCCTTTCATTCTTTTATATCTTGCAATAATCTCAAACTGGGTATAATGTAAAGCATGCCCAACATGAAGATGTCCTGCAGAAGCATAAGGTGGTGGAACATCAACTGAATAAATCTTTTTCTTGCTATTTGGATCAAACTTATAAATATTTTCCTTTTCCCAGTAATCCTGCCACTTCTTCTCTACATCAGCAGCATTGTAGTTTTTATCCAGCATTTTAATTAAATTTAACAAAATGTAGTTTATATAAGTTTTTCTTATCATGCATTGTTACCTTAACGGGACTTATTCTTACAAAACATTTAAATACTAAGTAATTATTATTGATATTAATTATAAATAAATAAAAGTTATTATTAATAAGTAAAATGGCAAAAAATGAAAAAGTAAAAAAATTTTTATTGGAAGTTCCGGAAGAAATCTGGAATAAATGGAAAGACAAGGTTCCTCGTTCTGTATCTTTGAATAAAGCATTAATTGAATTGCTAAAAAAAGAGGGGGAGAAAAAATGAAAAAGTTCTTCTTATTTGCTCTTGTTGGAATTTTCTTTATGTTATCTTTTAGTTTTGTATCCGCAGCACGCCTCCCGACAGTCGGAGGAGATGAGGGTGTTTGGGGAACGGTGTTGAATGATTATCTAAATGTTTCATTAAATGAATCAGGAGAAATCCGTCCAGCTAATCTAACTTTCGCGCAAAAAGTAACTTTTGCTTTTGGAGAAATTATAGACAATGTTGTTGATGGATGGATTACTATCACTGGAAATTTGAAAGTAACCGAAGATGCGGTCATTAATAAAAGTTTGAATGTTACTGAAAACATAAATGCAGAAGGAAATATGACTGCAGATTATTTTATTGGTGATGGAAGTCAATTAACTGGAATTAGCAGTGGCGGGGGGGGCTTGATATCTGATGTTAATATTACATCCGGAACTTATACAGGAGCAATAACTTCTGGGGGGGATACTGGCTATAAAGCTGCAGATGATATATGTGATTCTGAATTTTCAGGAAGTCATTTCTGCACAGAATTTGAAGTAGCTACCTGGAGCTCTAAATCTATTGATGGAGAAGATGCATGGGTTATTGCAGGAAGTCCAAAATATGTTCCAGCAGACATTCCGGTTAATGATTGTAATGGCTGGACTCATGGGAGTGCAGGAACTTATCTTGGAAATTACTGGCATTTTGGCTCAACAACTGGAGGTGATGGCAGAGCAATTCAGTGTGGAACATCATTGAAACTTGCCTGTTGCTCTTATTAAACATGAAAAAAATAGTTATTTTAATTTTTTTAATACTTTTCTTGGTTGAAATTGTTTCTGCATCTACATGGGTTAATAATCCCAGTGATTGCCCTACCTCTGCACAATCACAAACCTGTTCGGGAAGTGATGTTGTATGTGGTTTAAACGGAGGAATAACTTATTGTTATAATCCTTCTTCATTAATTCCTCCTTCAAGTTCTGCAAACAGTACAACCTCTTACTCAAGTAGTTTTGACGGAGGATATATTTTAGATTGTGATTCTTACGATGGTTCTGCTCCTAATTGTGATAATTCTGGAAATTTTTGGTGTGATAGAAGTGAAACTTGTTATTCAACAGCATATAGAAATACTTTGTGCACAGCAGACACATGGGAAACAGCTACTTGCGGAACATGTAGGACTGGATATTTTGATTGTTACGGTGACACTAACTGTGAAAGCACATCAACTTCAGATTGCCAAGGCAGTAATAATAATCATTACAGTACCGGAACATGCAATACAGATTTAAGTGGAGGCGCTTCAGGAACCTGTGTTTGTGATACAAATTATTATGCATGCGACGGAAGTGAAACAGATTTAGATGGCTGTGAAATCCATACAGGAAGTTCATGTTCATTAGGAACAGGAACATATTCTGGGTCTTGCTATGGTTCAGTAGGTGAATGTACTTCTTCTACAAACTCTGATTGTAATAATGATGATTCTGATAGCAACATAGGAACCTGTAACGGAGCTGACGGATGTGAGATAATTTCAGGAGCAAGTTGTGGAAATGGTACTGGAACTTATGCTTCTCATCAGTGCATTGAATCAAGTGGAAATTGTACAAGTTCTGGAACTAGGCTTGATTGTAATAATGACGATTCTGATTCTAATACTTTAACATGTAATGGGGCTGATGGATGCGAAGTAACTGATGGAGGTGCCTGCACTGTTGGAACCTTGCAAGGAACTTATGATGGTTGCAGCTGCGTTGTTACGCAATCAAACTTCAAAACAGGAGATGAAACATCATATTCAACAGATAATGCTCTTCTTTGGGGTTCACAATATGGAACAGGTTATCTTATGAATTTCACCAATGGGACAGACATAAAATTTGGAGTAAACAATTCAGGTTGTGTTGTTTTTCCAGATGGAACAACACAATGTACAGGAACATTACTAACTGATTTCACAAATGTTGCTTATATAAACCAATCAAATAATTTTTCAGAAAATCAAGATTTCTCTTCAAATATTACTGTGGAAGACACAGGATCTTTTGGATTTTTGGGAAGTTTGGTTAACAGAATTACTAAATTATTTGTTATTGACATTGATGCTTCAGGAAATGTTAGCATTGGTGAGGATTTAACAGTTGGTACAAATACTTTAGTTGTAGACTCCAATAATAATAGGGTAGGAATAGTGGAATCTAACCCATCAACAACATTAGATGTCAATGGAGGTGCGCGTTTTTCAGGAACAACATCTAACGTAGAAGGAGAATTAGTTTATAATAATGTAGGGGGTTATTATCAGTATTATAATGGTACGGCATGGGTTACCTTAACAGGTGGAGACGCAACTTTTACAGGTACATTATGGTCTCAAGATGGAAACAATATTTTTTATAATGACGGCTCAGTTGGTATGGGGGTAACAGCACCAACACAAAAATTAGATGTTAATGGAAATTTAAACATCTCAGGTTATTATTATGGAGATGGGAGTCAGCTAACAAACATTTCAACTTACAATTCAACTTATGATATCTGGGCATACAATCAGACAACTCCTGCTATGGATTATACTGATGAAATAAATTTAAGCTTATCTTCAAGAATTGATAATATTGCCGAGGATAATTCATCATGGAATGAGAGCTATGCAGATACAAAGTATGCAAATATTTCTTGGAATTATAATCAGACAACCCCTGCTATGGATTATACTGATGAAATAAATTTAAGCTTATCTTCAAGAATTGATAATATTGCCGAGGATAATTCATCATGGAATGAGAGCTATGCAGATACAAAGTATGCAAATATTTCTTGGAATTATAATCAGACAACCCCTGCTATGGATTATTCTAATAGTCTAAATAATTCCTTGACCACATGGGTATCCTCAAATTACTTACTCACTTCAATATTTGATTCAGAAAATATATCAATTTGGAATGCAATAAATTCAGGCTTTAATCAATCATTAGCTGATGTATTATATTATTCAGTAAATAATCCAAGTAATTATATAAATAAAACAAATCTTTCTGAATTTACAGATGACTTAGGAAGCAGGGGATATGACTCTTTGTCTAATTTTACAAATGATTTAGATTTGTCTGCATATAACCAGACAGATCTGGCACTTGAAATAAATTTAAGCTTATCTTCAAGAATTGATAATATTGCCGAGGATAATTCATCATGGAATGAGAGCTATGCAGATACAAAGTATGCAAATATTTCTTGGAATTATAATCAGACAACCCCTGCTATGGATTATATAGACTCTGTTATCAGTGATGATAATGACAGTTGGTCCTCTACTTACAATTCAACTTATGATACAAAAGCAGATTATCAATTTACAAATAATAACTTTAATGGCTCAGGAAACATTGAAACTACAGGAAGTATTGGAATTGGAACAACAGCATCTGCAAATAGTAGAATCAAAGTGGATATAAATAATCCTTCCGGTCCTGCTTATACAATAATTGAAGGTTATACTGCTTCTACAAGAATACTGTCTTCTTTGGTTTTAACTACTAATACAAGTAGGGGAAAAGGGATATTAATGGAAGATACTCAATATAATGAAACTTGGTATACAGGAACTCCTTATTTCTCGAGAAATTATCAAATAGGGTATTATAATGCAGCATTACTTTATGACGGAAATGGGGGTGGAGAAAATGCATCAGATCCTTTGAATGCATACATGACAATAACTACTTCTGGAAGTGTTGGTATTGGAACGATTTCACCAACACAAAAATTAGATGTTAATGGAAATGTAAACATCTCAGGTTATTATTATGGAGATGGGAGTCAGCTAACAAACATTTCAACTTACAATTCAACTTATGATATCTGGGCATACAATCAGACAACTCCTGCTATGGATTATATAGACTCTGTTATCAGTGATGATAATGACAGTTGGTCCTCTACTTACAATTCAACTTATGATATCTGGGCATACAATCAGACTACTCCTACTATGGATTATATAGACTCTGTTATCAGTGATGATAATAACAGTTGGACCTCTACTTACAATTCAACTTATGATATCTGAGCATACAATCAGACAACTCCTGCTATGGATTATATAGACTATGTTATCAGTGATGATAATGACAGTTGGTCCTCTACTTACAATTCAACTTATGATATCTGGGCATACAATCAGACAACTCCTGCTATGGATTATATAGACTCTGTTATCAGTGATGATAATGACAGTTGGTCCTCTACTTACAATTCAACTTATGATACAAAAGCAGATTATCAATTTACAAATAATAACTTTAATGGCTCAGGGAATATGACCACTACTGGAAGAATTGGTATCGGAACAACCAATCCAAGTCAGATGCTAACTCTTTACGAGCAGGATGGTTCTACAGATATTAGACTAGATACAGGAGCATCACAAGGGTTTTATTATTCTGACATTATGAATAATTATAATACCAACAACGCATTTCAGATTACAACCGGAGGAGGGAATATAATCTCATCAACTTCTCACGGTTACAAAACTACAATTGGGGGTGGGGACGCTATTCTTGTTGTTTCTTCGACAGATAAAAATATTCAATTAACAAGTGATGTTGGAATAGGAACTTCTTCTCCAACACAAAAACTTGATGTAAATGGAAGCATAAATGCAAGCGGGGATTTGTTTCTTTCTAACGGCACTAATTCTAAAATAGAATTTTATGGAGGATTAATTTTTTCAGATGATTATTCCTCTACAGCAAATGCACGGATAGCAGCTTCAGGCGATAATATTTATCTTCAAAATACCAATTCTTCAGGGGGAATAGTCTTTAGTGGAACAGGAGGTACATCTATCGAAGGAGATATTATTTTAAGCACAACTGGAAATGTCGGAATCGGAACAGCAAGTCCGACAGCAAAACTGGATGTTAATGGAAATGCGGTTGTTGAAGGAAGCTTAAATGTCACGCAGAACGCAATTGTAAACGGAAATGTTGGAATTGGAACAGCTTCTCCGACTGCAAAACTTGAAGTTGTTGGAAATGCAGTTACAAACGATATAACAAACTGGACTGCCCAATCAGCTTCTGGAACAAGTGCTTGGGATTCTGTGACTTATGGGCATGAATTATTTGTTGCGGTTTCAACTTCTTATCCCAGGGTCATGACTTCTACTGACGGTATAACCTGGACTAACAGAACTGCATTTTCAGCAGATCCATGGAGATCAGTAACTTATGGAAACGGATTATATGTTGCTGTTGGTGATGGCGGAGCAATCATGACTTCCCCTGAGGGGATAGCATGGACAGGAAGAAGTGGTGGAACAGACGATTATGTTTCTATAATTTATGCAAATAATTTATTCGTCGCTGTTGGTAATCGTGGCGATCATGAATTAATAACTTCTTATGATGGAATAAGCTGGAATGTTAGAAGTCTCCCTGCAAATAATGAATGGGTCGGAGTAACGTATGGAAATGGGACGTTTGTCGCTGTCAGTAATAATACTGGTGCTGCCAATCAGGTTATGACTTCTACTAATGGTATAGACTGGACTCTAAGAAATGCATCCAAGGTTGCTACTTGGCAGTCTGTAACTTATGGAAACGGATTATTTGTAGCCGTCGCATATGATGGGGATGTCTCGAGTTCGCCAGATGGGATAACCTGGACTAACAGAACAGCATCTTCAGCAAGTACGTGGAAATCAATAGCTTATGGAAATGGGAAATTTGTAGCGGTTTCAATTGACGGGAACATAATGACTTCCCCTGATGGGATAAGCTGGACTGATCAAACAGCTCCAGAGGCAAACTCTTGGCAGTCTGTAACTTATGGAAATGGGAAATTTGTAGCGGTTTCATCTGATGGAACCAACCAGGTCATGACTTCAGGGGACATAGAAGGAAATCTTTTTACACTTAGTGACTCCGACGGAACCTGCATCCACAATCCAGAAGCAGGAAGTGAAACAATTTCATGTTCTTCAGACAGAAAATTAAAAGATAATATTACAGATGCTACTCCAGTATTGGATGAACTTGAAAAAATAAAAGTCAGAGATTACACAATTAAAGCTTCAGGAGTAGAAACAACAGGAGCAATTGCACAGGAACTACAGGAAACAAATCCGGACATGGTTCATGAAGAGAATGGAGAGTTATTTGTTGAACAGCCAAACCCATGGAAATTACTGAAAGCAATTCAGGAGTTAAGTGCAAGAATTGATGCTTTGGTTGGAGGGACTTATTCTGTTCAAGTTAAAAATGTTAATCAAGATCAAATTGGGGTCGCTAAAATTGGAGTTAATGAAACTGAAGGTTATGTTGAATTTAATAAAGAGTTTTCTGAAACTCCGGTTGTGACTGCTACAGTTATTGGCTTGCCTAGTTTCTTTTATGGAGTGGATGAAATTACTGCAAAGGGATTTAAGATTTTGATTAGTTCACCACAAGATAAAGAAATAAGTTTTAATTGGCGTGCTTCAGGAGAGACTTCAAGTAGTGAAATAGATTATAATCAAACTCTTAGTGAAAGTTTAGAATCAAATATTAATATCTCTGAGAATGAAACTCTTGAGGTTAATATAACTATTCCTGAGGAAAATGAGAATATGAGTTCTAATGAGACTATCGAAGTCCTTGAAGAGAATACTACTTTAACAAATGGAACTAATTTAACTATTCCTGAAATAAATGAAAATATTACAGAGAGTAACGTGACTTTAAATGAAACTATTAAGGTTAATGAAAATGTCACTAAAAATCTAAGCGAGGGAATAATCAATCAATCAAAGTCTCCTGAAGAGAATTCAGATACAAGCATTATGGTAAACAAAAAAGATTATCTGGAGGGAGATGTTAAACATTTTAAACAATAAATGTCAATTAAAAAAAAACTTATTTTTCTTGAAATAATAACTTTGCTAATTTTAATTCCATTAGTTTATGCAAACAGTTATGGATCTAGCACCTACGGAAATACTATTTATGGAGGAAACGAAAGCTCTGTTTTATATTGTGGTGACGGTGTATGCAATAATGGAGAAACTTGTTCTTCATGTTCTGCTGATTGTGGAATCTGCAGTGGAGGATCCAGGGGGGGTGGAGGGTCTAGTGGTGGTGGAGGAAGTTCAAATATTACAACTTACCAATGCTCTTTAGATTCAGATTGCAGAACAAATCAATATTGCTTTAATCACACCTGTTATAATGCAGAATGTTTTGATGAT
Organism: Candidatus Nanoarchaeia archaeon; assembly: GCA_028714095.1. Classification (GTDB taxonomy): domain Archaea; phylum Nanobdellota; class Nanobdellia; order SCGC-AAA011-G17; family JACPNG01; genus JAQTMY01. The sequence goes on from JAQTMY010000001.1 coordinate 59,603, forward strand.
TCTTCCTGCAATGTAAAAAAAGGAGAAATTTGCTGGAATCATAGATGTGTGAAATTATTTGATATGGAAATATTGAGTTTTGAGTCTCCTGTAAAGGTTGGGGAATTTTTTAATTTTACTTATTTTGTTAAAGCTGTAGCTGAAATAAATGGTGATGTTCAGATTGATTTTTGGATTGAGAATAAAGATCAGAATAAAATTGCTTCTGGAAGAGATACAATTTATATGTCCAGTTTTGAAGAGAAAACAAAAGCCAAAGAATTATTCTTACCGAGTGATCTTTCTTCAGGAAGTTATATGTTTTATATTCAAGTAACTTACGGCACATATACTGCTGAAGCTCACAGGAATATAGAAATAAACATTGATGAAAATGGATTAGCCACAATAAGTCTAAATTCAGAACTAAATTATTTATCTATTTATTTTCTTTCCGCACTAATCGGACTGGGAGTTTTTATTGTTTGTTTAATTTTCTATTTGGAAAGAAAGAAAATAAAAAAAGGACTAATAAAAGAAGAAAAATGGGTTAAGAAACACAAAATCTCAATTTTGGTTTTATTTTTATTAATTATCATTGGAATTTTGATTTATTATTTTAGATGGGACCGAGTTATAGTGGACTGGATCAAGGAGGTTGTTTATTGGATGAAGAGTAGACTCGCTTAATTCAATTAATTCTAATCATTTATTTTCAGAAGTTAAAACTATTCTTATCAAAACCTTTAAATAACCCTTTTCTCACAAAAAACATTAAGGGATCGTAGTTCAACCTGGGAGAACACCAGACTGAAGCTCTGGACGTTGTGGGTTCAAATCCCGCCGATCCCATATCAAAATATTTATATAATAAAATAAATTCAATAATTAAGAGGTGAAACCTTATGAATAAAAAAGGTGCAATTGAACTTTCAATTTCTACTATAGTTATAGTTGTAATCGGAGTTACATTATTAGTATTAGGATTAACATTTGTAAGAGGAATCTTCAAAAAAGTTGGAGGCCTTACAGATCAATCATTTCAGGCTGGAGAAAAATTAATCCAGGATCAAATGTCTTCAGATCAGAAATTCTACATATCAGGAATCACATTTGAACTTGAATCAGGAGGAAGCCAGACAATCTATACAGGAATACAAAACTTTGGCGACCCCGGAAAGACAAATTCATTTGAATTAAAAGTTGAGCCAGGACAAAATCTTGGGAAGGATTGGTTTACCTTGCCTGGGAAAATGAATGTAAAAGTAGGAGAAAGAAAAGCATTTCCTTTTGTAGTCACAGTCCCTAAAGGAACAACCCCTGGAAGCACTTATACCTTTAATATTATTGCATACAAAGATAGCCAGGAATATGACAGCCAGGCAATAATAGTTAGAGTTGCCTCAGAGTAACTCTATTTCTTTTATTTTATAAAATCCAGGCTATAGAAACCTTTTTAAATGGAATATTTTCTCTTACCATATCAAAATGGTAATGTACAATAAAAACCCAAGTGAAGTTGTAAATAAAGCCTCTTTAGAATTAAAAAAAGAAATAAAAGCACCAGAATGGTCAGTATTTGTAAAGACTGGAGTTTCAAGAGAAAGGCCTCCAGAAGACCCAGATTGGTGGTATAAGAGAGCTGCCTCAATTCTAAGAAAAATATATATGCACGGTCCTATCGGAGTTTCAAAACTAAAAACAAAATATGGTTCCAAAAAAAATAGAGGTTCTAAACCAGAAAAATTCTATAAGGCTTCAGGAAAGATAATAAGGACAATACTACAGCAGTTAGAGCAGCAAAAACTAATTGAGACAACTGCTAAAGGTGTTCACAAAGGAAGAATAATTACTCCAAAAGGAAAAAGCCTATTGGATAAGGCAGGTAAATAAGATGGCAATAAAATGGCTGGCCAAGAAAAAAAGGCTTGCAAAAAAATCAGAACAAACTAAATGGGCTCCATTCTGGACAGTCCCAAAAAAATACGGTAAAGGAAAAAGAGTTCATCCAGGCAGGCATACAGTTATAAAAAGAAGTTGGAGAAGAACAAAGACTAACGCTTAAAAATGGCAAATCTAAAACGTGATTATATTATTAATTTGAGAAGAGAAATCAATAAAGTACCTAGGTATAAAAGAACCTCTAAGGCTGTTAAAGCATTAAAGGTTTTTGTAAAGCAACATATGAAAGTTGATGAAGTCAAAATTTTATTAGAGTTAAATAATCACATATTCCAGAACGGAAGGAAAAATCCTCCTCACAAATATGAGATTACATGTTTAAAGATTGAAGATAAAGATAGATCAGTTGCAAGAGTTAACTTGAAGGGATTAAAAGTAGAACCAGAAATTAAAAAAGAAGAGAAAAAAGGTTTGGATAAAATAAAGGAAAAACTAACTGGAAAGGAAAAAGAAGAAAAATTAAAGGAAGATATTCTTGAACACAAAGAAGATAAAACAATAGAAGAGAAAATAACTAAAAAACCTCATCTAGACAAAGAAACTAAAGAACCTGAAAAAGCTCATGCTCACAGAAAACAAGAACAGGTTATTGGAACTAAGGCTGATAAATAAATAATCATAAGTTAAAATACTCCACAATCTTCTAACCACTTTCTAGTTGTCATCCGAATTAAAGAGTTTAAGCGAGGATTTTTAAGTTCATAACCTCCCGAATCATCTGGTTTAGGTTCTCCTCCACTCCAGGGGAAATAAACTTTTGTTCTTTGTTTCAGAAATTTCTTTCCTAGTGATTCCCCTGCATTATAATATAATGAAGACCAAAAAAAGATTTCATCATCAGTGAGTTTATTTAGTTCCTCTTCTCCATATAAATCTTTAAAATCTGATAGAAAACTATATTTTCTTTGAGCAAAAACGCCGGCAACAGCAATAAGCCCATCTCGCAATGTCTCAAACTCTGCAGGAGTTACTCTCTCAGTGTCTGCTTGATTCATTATAGACTTGATTGATTCTATCCTCAAAGTCGAGGGGATAAACCTCCCATCCATAAGTCTCCTTTGTTCATTCTTGTCTCCCAATGTATCCAACCCAAGATAAAGATATCCTCCCGCTGGAACATTATGCCCAAAGTAATATGTTGAAACTACAGCCCCCCCTTCAGCCATATAAGTAACAAACACCTCGGAAGGGGCCACTTTAATCCCATATTTATTATTATTAGCAGAGTCAGAAGCCTCATATATCCACCTTGCCAAATCATCTTCTACATATTTTTCATTTAAGAATCCAAAATAAGATCTTGGCCTCACCCCCCACTGCTCTTGAATATTTTTTTTAACATTTTTTATTACAATCGGATCAACATCAATACCTCGCTGGATAGTCTTTTCCCAAGGGTAACTAACATCCAAAATAACCCCTCCTTCTTTGTTAGAAAGTAAAAACTCATCAAGTACATATTGGTTATTAAGAACAAAATCATAAGAAACTAGGTCTGGGTTTTCCTTATTAAAAGAGAATAGTACATCTTCTTCACTGGAAGAAACTTTTACTCTACCATCGGTCAGTTCCACATCTCCTTCAACACTAATATCAAAAGGATATCCAAACAAGTATTTGGAAACCTTCTCCTGATTGTATATCGCTTCTTCATCTAACCTTGCATTATTTTCTTCATCCTCTTCCTCATCCATTCCAAGTATATTATAATGGAGAGTCTCCCCCACTCTCTCAGCCTCAATATTTAAAGGAAAAAAAGGCAGCATATAATCATCATCATACTTAATATTGTTTCTAACATAATCTTCTCTTAAATCTCTCAGATTAGCAGGGACTAGCAGATTTCCGGTTTTGCTTCTTATTGAATCTCCATTCCATTCTTCCGTGATTATAGAATTTTTCATTACATTATAATATCCTGTAAGCTGGAAATAAAAAAAGCAAGAATCTAAAATAGGGCCCACTTCTTCTGCAGATAATTTTTCCTCAAGAACGGAGTGTATACTTGATGCACCACCCCCCCCATACACAACCTTGATCTTTGGATAATAAACCTCTTCTACCTTTTCCAATTCCTCTTTTCCATACGTTGTCTCCAGTTTTTTAATTTCAGAATCAATAATAGATTCAAATTCTTCACGATTCTGTATTACTTTCGAATTAAGCAATTCCTCCCAAAAATTATACTGATGCAAAGCTTCTGAACCCCCAGCAACAGAAAAATCATACATAGTTTTATCCTTACCCAGGTCATTATAGGTTTCCTTTAAGGCTTCATCCAAACCTTCACCGGAATCAATATACGTTTTTAGTTTAGCTAGCATCCAGAAAATAGGTTTTTTATCTCTCTGCTCCTGGTTTATTCCTTCTTTTTTGTTAATCTCAATTCTCCCTCCGTTAACAGACACCTCAAAGAGGGTTTTTTTAGTTAAGGGAGACGCATAAATTATGATACTATCTATGAACTCTGGGAATATTTTATTTCCCTCCACTAGATTAAAGCTAAAGCCAGAACCCCCAGCCCAAATCTTTGCAGATCCCTGTGCAAAATAGTTCTCATCTTCATGTTTTGAATAATCAAAATTATTATCATAGTACATATTTACTTCAGGGCCCTTTACCCTAAAAATAAATCCATTAAAATCAACTTTTGTATTACTTGAAATCTTATCCAATTTTCCATTTAAAATCGTAATTGAACCAGAGCCCTTCTCTAACCCCCCCACCTTAATAGAATCTTCTCCTAAAAATGCACGGAAATGTCCAGTAATCTGGTTTCCTTTTATAACTAATTTACCATCAATAATCTCAAGGTCCTTAATTCCAAAAAGTTTTCCTTCAGGGATAACGGATAAATCTATTTTCTTACCTAACAATTCAGATTCAAGGACCTCCCCCTCTCCATTAAGTTTTATCCAACTGTTGGGATCAAAATTTTTAGAATCATAGAGAGATTTCAAAATAATCTTTTCTTCCTTACCATCTTTTTCAACAACCTTTTCAATATTTAATTCAATTGATCCCTCTTTTTTTAAGGTTATTTTTGTGAGTCCATCTTGTTTTTCAAATCTAACATTCCTAACAATAATCCAAGAATCTTTCAGCTTAATTCCAACCAGATTCCCAAGGGTTAAGGAATTCTTAACATCTATACTCGCATCAACAACCTTTCCTTTTTCATCAACAACCAAATTTCCAATTTTAACTCCACTTTTTAAAAATCCCTTAATCTGATTATATACCCCCACTAATTGGGTAGGAACCTCTTGCTCACCAGATTGATCTTCTAAAATAAGATTTCCAGAAGGATCAACCCTTAAAAAAAACTGGGAATCTCCAGTTACGATCGGGAGTACAATCAAAATACAAACAATCCCAAAAAGACACTTTCTTATCATTTCTTAATTAAGAATCTAAACTCCTCCTTAGTTCTTTTACTAATAAGAGATAATGTTAACGAATCTGGATCTTCAAGCAAATTCAGAGAAGGGGATACTTCAATAATAAAATTTGATTTGGATAAGTCTTCCAAGCAGGTTATACAAACCCCTTCTATATTATTTTTTGAATAATAATCTACTAAATCTTCAGATAATTTATGCAAGTCCTTAATATCCGAATCAACAAACTCCTCAGCTTCCAGATTAAATTTTTGATAAGAACTCCCATTAATAAAGAGGTTATAACCCAAAGCAAGCTTAACCTTATCATAATCTATCTCTACGCTTACTCCCTCCGCCAGAAGTTCAAAATCCGTACTATTTCCCGCTAAAGAGATTGAACTCAAACATCCCTTAATATTTTCATTGATATACCCAGAAGTTTCATCCTCAATCCTATTAACTGAAGGGATATACTTATTCTTACTAACAGAATAATATGGAATATCCAAAAGTGCAGATTTTAGAACTTCGTTTGGAATTTTATAATAACCCCCGTGCCTAGTCACATATAGCAAAGCCTTCTCTCCTATTTCCTTCAAGCAAGATTTAACATAAGGATTAAATTTCTCAAGCATAAGAGAGTTCATATCTGATTGATTTCGGGAATTTTCCCTAAAAAACAAAAACAAACCAACCACAACCAATATTAGGATTCCAATGATAACAAATAAAGTAATCTGCCCTCTTTTCTGCATACACTAAACTAAATTTGGAAATATAAAAGACTTTCTATAAAGAAGACCCTATAAATGTGTAACTTATGAGTAACAACAAAACAAAAGGTTTATAAATCTAGATTATCTATGAAATCTATTAAAAATTAACTTATTCCGTAGCATCATAAAGGAGGATTACAAATTTCCGCCATTGGGGTGGAAGACCTTCTTTTTGTTTCGATCCTAATATTTTAGACTTCTTAGCTAAAATTAAAAGCTAAGGAAGAGTTAAAAAAGGAGAAAAGATGACAACTCAAATATTAATGATAATGATAGGTATTGCTATCACAATCCTGATAATCAGGGTAGTTGTAATTATACTACACCAATCCCTCTCAAGGAGACAACGTAAGAACATCCTCAATGACCCAAGAATTGCTAACCAGATCAAAATATGGATTGAAAATGGGATGAAACCTACTGGGCGATTCCTCCCAGAACCCTACCTTCATCCACTAAATAATATCCTTGTTGAAATCGACTCTCTCCAGGGTAAGTTACTCCTCAGAAAGTACTCCCACTCTCAAGTAACCGGATATATTTGCATAAATATCCCGAAAGACTTGATTCCTCCTGAAGTCTCATACAAAAGTAGTTTTACGTACGAATGAGTGTAGATATGAGATTTCCTGTCTAGACCCCAAGATTAAGAAACCTTCTTGAAGGAGGAGGTTTCTTTTTATTATTAATATATATACATCAATATCCAGAAACATTCATAAACCCCACAGAATTTATAATAAAATGAATCAAATAAAACCTGATTTGTTAGTCAAAAAACAATCTGAAACAAATCCTAATTACGGAATTAATCCAGATAAAAGAAATTTAAAAGAATTAATCAATACCGGAGTTATTGTTTTAAACAAGCCTTCAGGTCCTACGTCTCATCAGGTTTCTGATTATGTCAAAAAAATTCTAAATGTAAACAAAGCAGGGCATTCAGGAACATTAGATCCAAAAGTAACGGGGGTCTTGCCAATCGCATTGGGAAAAGCAACCAAGATTTTGGAATATTTTTTCCCATTCAAAAAAGAATATATTACTTTAATGTATGTTCATAAGGATTTTGAGAAAAAAGACCTTGAAAAAGTAATCGAAAAATTCAAGGGAAAAATAAAACAAGTTCCTCCTCTGAAGTCAGCAGTTAAAAGAGTTGAGAGAATAAGGGAAATTTATAGTTTAGAAATTTTAGAGATAAAAGGAAGATATGTTTTATTTAGGGTTGAATGTGAATCTGGAACCTACATAAGAACTCTTTGCCACGGTATAGGAAAAGAGCTAAAAACGGGTGCCCATATGGCTCAATTAATAAGAACTAAATCAGGCCCATTTACAGACAAAGATTGGTGCTCTTTGCATGATCTTAAAGACTCTCTGGAATTTGCAAAAGAAGATGAAAAAGAGATAAGAAAAATAATAATGCCTGTAGAGAAAGCGATTGATTTCCTGCCAAAGATTTATGTGTTGGATGGAGCAATAAATCCCTTATGTCACGGTGCAGATCTTTATTCTGTAGGCATTTCTAAGTTGGACTCAAACATAGAAGAAAATCAGGACGTAGCAATCCTAAGTCTAAAAGGAGAGTTAGTAGCTACAGGAAAGTCTTTGTTTAGTTCTGAAGATTTAATGGATCAGCTTTCCGGAACTTCAGTAAAAACAAGCAAGGTTTTTATGGAATCAGAGGTTTATCCTAAAAATAAATAATTTATGTATAATAAACAACCAGATTGCATTCATTCATTTCTTTAATGTCCAAGAAATCTCCAACACTTTCTTTTATTTTCTCTTTACTAAAATTAATTTCCAGTTTATTATCATACTTAATATTAGAATAATCAATATTGTCATATAATCTAAATTTATCCAGATCAGTTAAAAAATTAAGGTTGTCAGAAATTCTATAACTATCCCCATCCCTAACAAAAATTCCCTTGCTGGTTAAAGAATTAACCATATCATAAACTTCAGAAAACTGCATCCCGGATTTAGAGAAGAGTTCTGCAGCCCTGAACTTTTTTAAAACTAAAGCGCTACTCAAGAATTTTTTCTCCCTGGAAGACATGTTAAACTTGTCCAGTTCTATTTTAATTCCTTTGCCGTTCTCCATATTATTAACTAACTCCCCATTATGGAGATTCAATAATAGATTCATTTCCTCATTTCCATAATTAATTCTTAAAAACAAACAGGGAATTAAACATGTTTTAACTTCCTTACCATAAATTAATTTCATATCGCTTAAAGAAACTTTTTGTTTAATAAGAGGCAATAACTCATCATTGAAATTATTAACTTCATTAACAACGTCTTTTTCCTCAATTATTTCACTATCCTCAAAAATCTTGACAGCAATACCTCCGTGCTTGCTTTTTCTTGGTCTTATGTCAACAAATAATGGCCTGTCAACCACCCCAGTAACTAAAGCAGTTCCAATAGGCAAATTTTGAATTTCTTTTTCAGTCTCCAAGGTTATTCCTTCAACAGAACTCGAAATAGATTTGATGTCATTTGGGTTAGTAACCTTTAAGATAATCTGTGTAGTAATCTGAGACAAGGCATTTTTCTCAACTCTTGAAGGTCTTTGGGTTATCAAGCAGCATCCTAATCCAAATTTTCTTCCTTCTGCAAAAACCTGCCTTAAGATATTGCTTGATTTAGCCTCTCCATATCCTCTTTCAGGAATATAATTATGTGCCTCTTCCAATACTAACAAGAATGGAGCAATATTTCCTAATTTTCTTGCATAAAACAAATCCTTGACAATTTTATATACAATTACTTCCTGAACTTCAGTGTTAACACCCTTAAGATTTATTATTGAAATCTGTCCAGGTTTTATCAGTTCATCTAGTCTTGTTGGCATGTCAGAAAATAAATTTAAATTTCTTACATACTCAACAGTATTAAGCAAGGTCCACTTAACACTAGATTCTTCCTGCTCTAATGCAAGTATTAAAGAATTAAAATCAATCCTGTCTCCCAAGTCTTTCAAAGAAGAATATAAAACTCCCAACTGTGCGTTAGATAGTTTAGCAGGCAGTAAATGAATTAATTCAGAAGAACTTAAGTTTTTTGAATTTAATTTTAATGGGGTTGCTGAAGGATTTTCCTTTATGTTTATTGAAAACTCCCTTACATTATCTAAATATCCTTTCGGTTCCAGAGTATAGGAAATTAATCTTTCTTTTTCCTCAAGATTTGGAAATTTTAAACTAGAATATTCTCCATGGGGGTCTATAACTAAAACAGGAACTTTTCTGTCTAAAAATTCCTCAAGTAAAACTCCAACAGTATAACTTTTTCCTGATCCAGACTTAGCTAAAACAGAAATATGTTTTGTTAGTACTCTGTTTATGTCCAAATATGTTTTAATGTCCTTTCCGTTTAATTTTCCTATATAAACTCCCTTCTCTGTTTCCAGTCCTAAGGTTTCTTTTACAAAATCATCATCAGCCTTTAAAACTTCAGAATTAGGATCCAAAGGAGTTGATAAAACCTTTAAGTTTCCGTTTTCCCTATAGCCTATAACATTGCAGGAAGCTATCTCCTTCTCAGAATCTTTCTCTAATTCTATTATCTGACCTAAAACATAATAACCATCTTTATGCATAACCTGTATGTATTCAAACTTCCTGGAGTTATTCTTTACCAGAAACTGAAATTCCTTGGTTGTCACTTTGCCTATTATTTTTCCTAGAAGCATAACTCTAAAATAAAACCTTGGCTTATTAAGATTATAATACTTCAAAATATATAATAAACAAGACACAAAGATTTATAAATAAAAAGTCTAAATTAACTCCAATTTAAATAAGAATCTAAGGGAATTCTCTAGGCATAACGCCAAACTGTTTTAAAAAACAAACAGAAAAACCAAAATAACCATAAGGAGGTTTACTATGGTTAAAAAAACAATTATCTTACTAACTCTTGTCTTTGCCTTTCTCCTTCAAGCTTATACCCAAGAAGTGAGTCTTGCAAAGTTTCGGTGGGGGATGAGTTTAGAAGAAGTTCAGAAAATCGAAGGTGGTCTAAACTACTACCCCGAAACAAAAAGTTGGGCTAAAACCACAAAGTTCTGGAATGACGATGGGTGCTCCGGTCTTAATACAATACTTATCCTAACCTTCTACAATAATCAACTTTCGGTGATTATTTACCGATTCGATACCTTTTACTATTGTGATCAAGAATTTACGACTTTCTTCCAATATCTTGGCCTCTTCTACATAATCGAAGACACATTAACACGCAAATATGGTAAAGGTACAGACCTCAGCTATGCCAAAGAATATATGCTCAGCTCAGAGTCAGCCTTGGGTAATGCAATCGGAAACGGTGAAGCTTTCTTGCTCACGTCCAGAACTACACAAAATGGCACGCTAATACTACACGCACTCAAAGGAAAAGACTCCAAATATATCCACATCGTTAGCTTAAGCGTCAAAGGTTTTGATCTAGATAAATATCGGTCTGGCTTAAATCCTTATGAATGAATAACCCCAATCGCATTATCCTTTTTGAAATCAATCGCAAGAGCCTAGAAACTCTTGCTTTTTTGTTACTAAAGTATATATAAATATAGTAATAACCTTTATTAAATCAAATAAAACCTCAAAAATATATGAAACAGAATATAATTAAAATAACAGAACAGTCAGGAATTCCATTAATTGGGGCTATCCAGTTTGGTATAATTGACAGAGGTACCAATTTATTGCAGATAAGACCTACTACAGTCTGCCCTTTAAAATGCATTTTTTGCTCAACATCAGCAAATTCTACATTACATCCTTATAATTTTGAAATTGACCTTCCCTATCTGGTTAAATCTCTAAAAGAAATTGCAGTTTTCAAGGGAAATAGCTTAGAAGCAAACATCGACTCAATGGGAGAGCCTTTAGCATATCCAAAAGTAATAGAATTAATTCAGGAAATAAAAAAAATAAAACAATTTTCAAAGATCTCAATGCAAACTAATGGAATCTTATTAACTAAAGACCTTGTTAAGAAATTAGAAGATGCAGGTTTAGACCATATCAATGTTTCAATCCAGTCTTTAGATGAGGAAAAATCAAAATACCTGTCAGGCTTTTCTTCCTATGATATCAAGAAAATAAAAGAATCTTTAGAATTAATATCAAAATCAAGGATAGAATTAATGATAACTCCGGTTTATATCCCAAAAATTAATGATGATGATATTGAAGAGATAATAAAATATGCTAAACAACTAAATGCAAAATTAGGAATACAAAAATACGAAGTCTATAAGTTTGGAAGAAAACCAAAACAGGCAAAAAAACAATCTTGGTACCAGTTCTATAACTATCTGGAAGAATTAGGAAAAAAATATGATATTAAACTAAAGCTATCAAGAAAAGACTTTAATATCGAACAAAGGGAAACCTATCCTTTAAAATTCAGAAATAATGAAATTATTTCTATTGTTATTAAATGCCCTGGCTGGGTAAGAGAAGAAATGATTGGAGTTGCAAAGGAGGTTTGTATAACCGTAGATAAATGCAACGCTAAAATAGGAGATAAGATAAAGGTAAAGATATTAAGCAATAAACATAATATTTACTTTGCCAGGCAAATAAAATGAAAACTCATGTCTTAATCACGGGAAAAGTAATTATGGTTGGTTTCAGGTTTTTTATTAAATTAAATGCTAAAAAATTACACTTAAATGGTTTTGTAAAAAACCGCTCAGACGGAAAACTTGAAGCATTATTTATAGGAGAAAAAGAGGACATAGACAAGATGCTGGAAAAATGCAAGGAAGGCCCATTATTTGCAAAAGTAAAGGAAATAGTAATCATAGATGATGATATTTCTTTTGACAAAGATGATTTTGAGATAAGATTCTAAAATGTACATTCTTGAAACTCTGCCAGGACTTGAAGAACCTTTGATAAACGAAGTTAAAGGTAAGCAGTTATTCAATGGTTTGGTAGAATCACAGACAAAAAAATCATTGATAGCCTATAAAATATCAAAACTCCTTGCAAAAATAAAATTCAAGGATCAAAACGATTTATTATATCAGATAGATAAATTAGAATTAGATATAGAAAAAGATTTTTTTATCAAATGTTCAAATAAAGAAATGGAATTGGAGATTGCAAAAGCTCTTATAAAAAAAGGGTTTAATCCAGATCCAAAAGTCAAAGAGCCAATAAGGATTTATCTGTATGATAACACAGCATTATTTACTTTAGTAATTAATCAAAATAATGAAAAAAGAGATTACAGGTTTAGGCGTTATAATCAGTCAACAGATTCATGTATAGCTGATGTTTTACTTCAGGAATCAGGGATAAAAGAAAATGATTCTTTGATGGATCCCTTCTGCAAGGACTCAATAATATTAACAGAAGCATTTAATCATGGAATTAGAAGACTATTTGGCTTTGATTCATCAAATAATATAAGAAACTCAAAAATAAATATAAAATTAGCTAAAGCAGAAATAATCTTAGAAGAAAAAAAGTTTAATCAGATAACCAAAAAAACAGATTTTTGCCTGACAACACTCCCTTTTATTTCAAAAAGAAAGCCCTCAACAAAAATAATAGAAGAATTTTTCAAGAAGATATTCAAACTTTCAAAAAAAGTGGGTATTATTACCTATAATCCTGAGATAACTACAAAAATAATTAAATTAAATAAACTCTCAATAGAAAAACAATTTCACATTGTGAAAGGATCTCAGAATATTTCTATTTTTATATTTAAACCAAAAAAATTATCATAATTTCCAATTTTTACCAAAAAGCTTATAAACTTCTACTAAACTCTAATCTCTAAATTCAAGGAACATAAGCCTTGTAATGCTAAAATTTAAAGAAAGGAGGAAATAAAAATGTCTGAACTTTTAGTTGTAAGAAGTAAAATCAAGGATGCAGCAAAGGGAATGAATGTTGCTGGGGACTTTGCAGATGAATTAAGCAAAGAAGTTGAAGTTATAATTAAAAAAGCTGCAGAAAGAGCAAAAGCTAATGGAAGAAGTACAGTAAAAGCAAGAGATTTATAAATCTCTTCTTCTTTCTTTTATTTTATGAAATCAAACTTATTTTTAAGATAATTTTTTTAATAGTTCTTCTAAGTAATATTTTGGAGCAGTTTTGTTTTTTAGTGCCTCTCTCAGAGAATTAACTACCTTTGTATCATCCTTTCCAATCTTAAGAATTAATGCATAAACAGTACAGGGTTCATGTTTTCCAGTTTCCAAAAGATTTAGCATTTCTACTAAAGACGGTATAACTCTATCAGCATCTAGATTGCAGATTTTTTTAACTAACTCCGGTTCTTTATCAAAAATTGCATCTCCATATAAAACGATTTTATCATGTAAGGATGAGATAATCTTTTGATATTTTTCATTTAAATCTTTTATTTTTGATTGCAAATCAGGAAGTTTCTGAAGCCTTAATTCTTTATCCAGAATGAGTAATACCCATTCATCAGACAAATTTACTAAACTATGATAAAATCCAATTCCATTCTCCTTAACAACAAAAAACTTTTGTCTTGAAGATTTAATTTCTTCCTTATAACTCTCTTCGTTTAAGTTAGGGTATGGTTCTTCCCCAATTACTTTAATATCACGATTTTGGTAATATTGATACTTAATGCAATTCTTAAGCAGATTAAATCCAGATTTGTTAGGCCTTATCCCGCCCTTAATTTCTATTTTCGCTTTCCTAGCTTCTGGGTGAGGATTAGTTTCTCCTGCAATATTGCCAGTAAATCCGTTCGGAGGAAGAATGATTATCCTAAAGATTCTATCTTCAGGCTCATTTTTCAAACGAATTATAAGGGAAGCGGGTCTCTGGATAATCTCAATTTCTTTAGAGTCAAATAGTTTATTTTTAATATTTTTTACCAATACCGAACCTAAAATTTCTTCTATGGAATAATTATTCATAAACTAAACCAAATTAAAGGATTTATAATCGTTATGGTTAAAACAAAAATACAATCGCCCACATAAAACTTATAAACAATAAACCCCAACCAGCTAATTATGAAATCAAAAGGTTCTAGGACTGAAAGAGAACTATTTCATTTATTTTGGAATAAAAAAATCGGAACAATCAGGGTTGCAGGTTCGGGAAGTACCTCAATGCCAGCTCCAGACCTATTAGTTGGACTAAAAAATAAAGTTCTAGCAATAGAATGCAAGTCAGGAAAAAACTCAAGATACGTTACCAAAACCCAGATTGAAGAATTAAAACAATTTGCAGAAGCATTTGGAGCAACTCCTATTGTTGCAGTTCGTTTCAATAATACTGAATGGAGATTTTTGGAATTAAAAGACTTAAAAGAATCTAGGACAAAAAACAACTATGTTTTGGAAAAAGAACATTCAAGAGCCTTTGGCAAAGTTTTTGAAGATATGATAAAATGAAACAAGCGTTATTCTACACAAAAAAAGAAAACAATAAAGTCCAGTGTAATCTTTGCCCAAATAACTGTTTGATTCCAGAAAACAAAATAGGTTCTTGTAGAGTAAGAAAAAACATAAAAGGAATACTTTATTCTTTGGTCTATGCAAAACCCGCATCAATTAATGTAGATCCAATAGAAAAAAAACCATTATATCATTTTCTTCCAGGAACTAAAGTTCTTTCTTTCGGAACTTTTGGCTGTAATTTTCATTGTTTAAACTGTCAAAACTATAATATCTCGCAGAATTTAGTTGAAGATATTCCAGAAGTAAAACCAGAAGAGATAATTAAATTAGCAAAAAAATACAAAACTCCCTCAATAGCTTATACCTATACCGAACCCACCATATTTTATGAATATATGTTAGATACAGCAAAACTAGCTAAGAAAAACAAAATAAAAAACGTAGTTGTTTCTAACGGTTATATTAATCAAGAACCACTAAAAGAAATTATAAAATACATCGACGCATTTAACATCGATTTAAAGTCAATCAACGAAGACTTCTACAAAAAGATCTGTTTCGGTAAACTAAAACCAGTCTTAGAAACACTAAAAACAATAAAAAAATACAAAAAACATTTGGAGATAACTTTCTTGGTTATCCCAACTAAAAATGATAATCTAAAGGAAGTAGAAAAAATGTGCAAATGGATAAAAACCAATTTAGGAAAAGGCACTCCATTACATATCTCAAGATTCTTTCCCTGTTATAAACTAAATAACCTAGAACCAACTCCGTTAGAAACATTAAGAAACATAAAACAAATAGCCAAAAAGTATTTAGTTAATGTCCATATCGGAAATGTTCCGGTTAGTTTTGAATAATACTTATTAGAGGATTTTCTAGAATAAATCTATGAAAAAATTAATACTTTTATTATTAATAATTAAACTAGTCTCAGCAAACGTAATAATAAACGAATTCCTGCCAAATCCAGAAAATCAGAAAGAATTCATAGAATTATACAATCCTACAGAAGAATTAATTAATCTAAAAGATTATTATTTCATTGATAAATCAAATCATACAATAAAGATTCCAGAAAAAGTCATTAAACCCAGTGAATTTATAATTATAGAAACAAAAGCCTTCCTGAATAACGACAAAGAAGAAGTAAAATTGTTCCAACAAAATAATCTAGTAGATCAAATAAATTACAGTTATTCAAAAAAAGGTTATTCCTACTCAAAAATAAACAATAAATGGGTTCTTACAAAACCAACCCCCAATGAAGGAAATAAGCTAGTTGAGGAAACTAAATCAAAATATAATACTTCCAACACCGAAACCAATTTAAACCCTTATTCAAACTCATCTGAAGTAATATACGAGTCAAAACAGGAGAAGTCAACAAAATATAGTTTTTATATTCTCCCAATAATTATTATATTACTCTTATTTACAAAATGGAACAAAAAATAATAGTAAAGGCGATAATTGAAATACTTGGCCTGCCAAAAGAGCACGTAGAGGAATCAATCAAGAAAGTGGTTGAAACACTAAAGGAAAGATTTAAAGTAAAGGAGTCAAAGATATATGAATCACAGGAAGTCCAGTCAGGAAAATATAAACTATGGACTGCTTTTTTAGAAACTGAGATCCAGATAGAAAAATACACAGATTTAATCTCCTTATGCTTTGACTTCATGCCTTCATCAATAGAAATCCTAGAACCTTTAGAATTAAAGATGAAATCTACAGATTATGAAGCTTTAATTAATGATTTAATAGCAAAACTACATCAGTATGATATGGTATTAAAAAAATTAAATGCAGAAAATAGAGTTTTAAAACAAAAATCTACCTCTTCAAGTTCTTGATATAATCCTCAAACTTTTTCTTCTTGCTCCGATTAAACAACCAGTAGAAAAATAATAAAACAAGAATAATAACTAAAATTAACCATAGTTTTCCAAAAAAATCCACCTTTTGCTTATATAACTCAATTTCTTTCTCTGTTTTGTTTTCTTCTCCATAATTGATTATATTCTTTGTTACATCTTCAACAGTTTCATCTGTCTCTGTTGTTTTATCAGGCGTTTCCGCTACAGTCTCTTCATTTCCAAGAACATCAATAAAAAAGTTAAAGCTATCAGAATAACCCTCTTTGCTTGTTACAGTAATTTTTCCGTTATAACTCCCTTCAGGTATATCATCTTTTATAGTAAAATAAAGATTTATACTATCTTTCTTGGTTATTGAATCATAATAATCCTTCTCTAACCCAACAACCCCATATAAACTATCTTCAACACTAAATGTAACCTCATTAATATTAAAATCAAAATCGTTGACAACTTTCAAAACACCGTCGTAACCCTCTCCAAAATTTAAATTTTTGGTTAACTGTTTGTCTTCAGCCTCAAAACCAAAATAACCCTCTTCAACTGGCTTTGTTTCATTAATAACTTCTTCCTCAACAATTTTAATAGAATCTAAAACAAATAATTTATAGTCATTAAGCAAAATCTCATTAATCTCATTTGTATTATCCCCTTTCTCATAGACATAAAAAGTCCTTGTTTCCCCAGAAGGAATATCTAAATAACTTTTTGAAGTCATAATGGCTTCAGGATAGCTTATGTTAACTCTGTAGGTTTCATTGTAATTATTCTTGACATAAATCTTGGTATAGGTTTCTTCATTTAACCTAAACGCAGCAGGTTTGTAGCTAAAAGAATAACAGTCATCTATGTTAAAAGAAATTACTCTCTCAACGCCTTCCTTATATTGTAAATTTATTTTAAGGTCGCAGCTTTCATTGATATCTGGCAGATCAAAATAAAAGAAATAGCTATAGTTATTGTTCTTGACCAAAAAAGGCGATATTTCTTTTTTGTCTAAACAAAATAACTGGATATTTTTTGGGAGGATTGAAGAAGGAATTTCATCAAGTTTAATCTCCCCAACAAAACTGTCTTTTTTGCAGTAACTATCCCTGTAACCCTGAATCTCAAAATTAGCAAAACAGAAACTAGAAAATAGAATTAAAATTAAAAAGAATATAAAGCTCTTTTTCATATCTCACTTCTTTCCCCCGCCAATAAGTTTCTGCGCCTCACTTAAAGATTTCTCCAGTTCCTTATCTAGACTTGAAGTCCTGCTGTAAAATAAATCATCCTTTCTTTCCCCAGTGGATTTAAATGCCGGATGCTCTTTACCTTCTGGATGTGGTTTTTCCTCAATTTTTTTCTTTTTCTTTCCAAATAATTTGCTAAATAGATTTTCTTTCTTTTTTTCAAGTCTTGGCAAGAATCCGGATTTCTGAGCTTCTTCAACTTTTTTCTGCACCGGTTTCTTGTAAAACTTAACATAATAGAAATAGATCCCCCCGGCAAGTATTAGGATAAGTATTAATATCCACCAGGGGAATCCTCCACCTTCTTTTTCCCCATCAGAGGAACTAGGAATATTATCACTTTCATTAGTTTCTTCAGGACAATCCTCTATACAACTTAAAGAATCCTCATCACCATTGCATGTACCATCTCCGCATACAGATTCAACTGGTTCATTATCATCGCCCCAGTCTTCTTCAGATTCTTTAGCCTGACAATCAGTATCATCCTCATCAATTAAACCATCACAGTCATTGTCTAAATTATCACTGCAAGTATATTCTTCACTTTCATAACCATCTACATTTGAATAATCACATCCACTCCAAGTACCATCTTCACAAACCTCAACAACTTTAGTATTTTTACAGATTCCTTTAATAGAACAATCCCTTACTAACCCATCAACGCATCCAAAATCTGTTTGTCCAGAAAATTCAAGAGCATAAACTGCTAAAGCAGTTTCATAAACACTACCAAAGCTTCCATCGCTTCTTTGTCTTGTCCCTAACCAATTTGATGCCTTAGTGGCACTTTCATCCTGTAAATAAGACAATGCCATAGCACCAAAAGCACTATCTTCTATTCTGCTGTTAAAGCTTCCATCGCTTCTTTGTTTGTCTTTTAAATCTTCAAAATAAGTTTTAGATCCATCAACTAGTGCTAAGATAGAACTGGACATAACGTCTGTTTTAACATATCCTGAATAAAGATAAAATAAAGTTAAATCTGGATCACCCACCTTTTTTAATATCCAGTTTGTATATAGGCTGGTTCTGTAATCACAAGTTGCTTTAGAAGTAGTTCCATAACAGGTATTTCTTACAGTTAACTCTGCCTGATTGCTGAACTGGTCATCAAACAAATAATAATCATTCCCTGTCTGGAATATTGTAGAAATTATTGGGGTTCCAGTCAGCCCAGAACAATCAACATTTAAAGTGACTTTTCCCTTGCTTAACAAACCAGAAACCAAGCAAGTTCCAATATCCAGCCATCGTTTATCTCCACATTCAGAAAATTTCCCTTCATCAATTGTAAATGTCTTAGTTCCCTCTCTTTCTCCGACCGTATAAGTTATCTTGCAGCTTCCAGATTCTTCTGTAGCTACCTGCAACCACCACGTTCCTAATCCACTTGAAAAGGTCCCCTGAGCCTTAATCAACCAGTCTAATTCATTTTGTGTATCTTCTCCAGCTTCATTTAAGGCCATTATTGCAAAAGCAGTATCTTTAACCTTACAGGAATTTTTAGGCCAGCAGTAGTTTGAATCTTCCTTGGACCTTAAGTAAGTAATAACTTTTGTTAATTCATTATCATAACCAAGACTCTTTAAGGCAACTCCTGCAATTGCAGAATCAATGATATTATCATTAAAGTTTCCAGCATTAGACTCTGAAACTAGCCACGTTCCTGCCTTGGCCGAATCATAAGCAGAAATAAAAGGAACATAAATACTAAGAAATACTAAAATTAAAATAACTAAGCTTTTAGCTTTCATATTACCTCTTTTACTAATTAGTTATAAGAGAAAGTATTTAAAAATGTTTCTGTAATATATAGACTATGTTTAATAAAATTAAAAACAAAAAAGTTTTCTCAAAAGGAAAACGCTCAGTAATTTATGTTGGTTATTTCAATAACCAAAAGGTTGCAATAAAAAAAGTAAACAAAAGAAAAGAGATAGAACATTCAATAAAAAATGAAGCCATTTTTCTAAAAATATTAAACAAACACAAGATTGGGCCTAAATTAATCTACTCTAAAAATAACTACGTTGTCTATGGGTTTGTTGAAGGCGAGTTTATAGAGAACTTCTTTGAGAATAGTACTAAAAGAAGTATACTTGTCGTTATTAAAAAAATTATATATCAATGCTATGTTTTGGATAAATTAAAAATAAACAAACTGGAGATGCACCATCCATATAAACATATCTTGATAAATAAAAACAAAGTCACTATGATAGACTTTGAAAGAGCTTATTTTACAGAAAAACCAAAGAACGTTACTCAATTCCTAAGCTATTTAATTTCTAAAAAAATTTCTCTAATCCTAAAGAAAAAAGGAATTAACATAAATAAAAATAATATAATCAAGATTTCAAAACAATATAAAAAAGATTATTCTAAAAAATCACTAAATAAAATAAAAAATGTTTTTAAATAGATAATATATCTACTTATATATACTGTATTAAATTAAAAAAGCGAGCTCAGATGCTCGCTTAAGTTGGTTAAGGCTTTTGTTTGAAAAGTGTAGGAGTCAGGAGGAGGATCAATTTCCTCAAGATCCTTGGTTATCATCCACCAAACCAAGGCCACAATGGCACCGACAAAGATCAAGAAGATAATCCCCCAAATGATTATCCACTGCGCCATGCCCAACCCTTTTTTTCCTTTAGGCATAATAACCTCCTTAAAGGTTAAATAATAATTAATTCAAATGGATTGATTCTTCCATACTTCGAATCCAATGCGAATGGTTTACCCCCAGGGTATTACTGTCTCTGTCCTTTATAACCAATAGTATTCGTGCTGCATTATCAAATTCTCCAATCTTACATGAGAGCTCTAAGCTCTTCGCTAGAACTAAGAATGCGCCTTCCCCTTCTGGATACAACCAATAGAACTGACAGTAAGAATTGATTGCCCTCTTAGCTGAAAGTGCATTTTTTGTTTCGTAGTAATCTACCTCATACTTATTTGCATCTTCCAGCATCAGTACAGCAAGACCGTAATGCTCTTCAAACGGGGGAGACACAAGTTTTGAACCATTTTCACTCAGGATTTGGGTAAGTAGCTTATACTCTTTTATTCTTTGTTCGCCGGCCTTGCTCGCCTTGCTCATCAACTCAAAAAAGATAAAAAATATGGTAGCAACAAAAATTACTACCAAGAGACTCACATTAGCACATTCCCAAAAACTCGATTTTTTACTCATTGTTTTTTCTCCTAAATTAAATTAGATTTAGAATAATTCCCGGGCCCTGCTCTGGGAAGGTAATACGTTTCAGTAAAGGTTTTTTAAGAGCAGGGCTATTCCAGTTTCTCCTTAGATTCCAAGACGGAATTCATGAGAAGATCTAAGAAGATCAAAAGACAAAAGAGGATTTTTGTCCAATACTGGAATATAAATTGAAATTAAACAACAAAAGAAGTTTATAAACCTTTCCATCTGTCACCACTATAAAGAAATAAACTAAGGCAGGGTCCTAAACTTAGTATTCATCAAAGCCCATTCAAAGAACAATATTATCAAGGCTAGGCTCATTAAGATAGGATCTAAGTTTAAGCTTATTCTCTCCCTGTTGGCTTTGGAAATCTCTTTGTAAGCATTAACCAATCCTTCCCGGTCATTAACTCTGTAATACCTACCTCCACTGTTCTCAGCAATAGTGGTTAACTCATTGTCATTTATAGTAGAAATAATATCCAGTCCTAAAATTTTTCCGCCCTGCTCACTAGCCACCCCAATAGGATAAATTATAACTTCGTTCTCAACAGCATAAACCAAAGCTTCCTTTACATTGATCCCAACATTGCTCTGTCCATCAGTAAGTAAAATTATAACCTTACTTTTATCCTCTTCTCTAAGCATATTGACAGAAGTCACAATCGCCTCTCCTAAATCAGTGCCTCCAACCTCGCTTAATTTAATTTTCTTGATCGCAGACTTGACATCTTCCATATTATCAGTAATTCCTTGTTCAACTAAACTAGAACCAGAAAACGATAAAACCCCGATCCTTGTCTGGGCATCTAATCCATCAATGAAATTTAAAGCTTCTTCTTTGGAAGCCTCTAATCTGTTAGGATTAAAATCATCAGCAGTCATGCTTGATGAAGAATCAATGGCAATAACAAAAGTAAAATCCGTGCTGTCTCCAAGATAATAAAGAGTTGTCTGTGCCAACGAAAATGTAAAAAATACCAAGACTAAACCTCTTAAAAAAACCAGGACAGCATTGCTTGTTAATAATGGTCTTCCGGTAACTCTTGCGATAGCATCAAAGTTTGCGAATTTCAAGGCCTTTCTTCTGACGCTTTTCAGAGTAAATAAATGAATTACAATTAAGAGTATAACACTTAGTAAAAACCACAAATACCCAGGCCTGGAAAAAACTATCTCCATCTTTTTTTCCTCCTGCTGAACAATGCAATTAATGGTTGTACAAAAGATTCATCTGTTTTCAAAAATAAATAATCTATACCAAGGCTATCAAGTCTTCCCTTAAATGTCTCTTCCTGTTGTTTTGTGTATTCTTTGTATCTTTCTTTTATTGAGGCAGGGCTGACTAACATTTGTTCTCCAGTTTTTGGATTTTCAATAACAATCTGAAAAGATTTATCAGGCATTTCATAATCTCTTGGATCTCTTACTGAAATAAAAACCAAATCATATTTTTGTGAAGCCAATCTTAAGTCTTCTTCCCATCCAGGATCCATATTAAGGAAATCAGAAACAATAAAGACTAAACTTCTTTTTTTCAAGAATCTTGTTAGGAAATTTACGCTTTTCTTAAGGTCAAAAAAACCGCCATAATGGTTTGGGTCTACTAAAGTTCTGCCAATAGCATAGAATTGCTCCTTGCTTCTTGAAGGAGTAATTCTTTCAACTATATCATTTGAACATAAAGCAACTCCAACCTTGTCTCCAGTATTCAATATAACATGGACAAAACTTGCAACCAATTCAGCTACATACTCATTTTTTAATTTCTCCCCGCTTCCAAATACCATATTATCGCTGACATCAACAAGAAAAAATACCTCTAAATTTCTCTCTTCCCTGTACTGTTTAACCAAAAGGCTGTCAGATCTCAGACTTGCTTTCCAGTCTATCTTGCTTGCATCATCATCCTGAGTATAGGGTTTATAATCCTCAAATTCCAATCCAACCCCCTTGAAAAAACTTCTATAACCTCCCATGATTTCAGTGCTGACTGTCATCTTTGTTACAATTTCAAGTTTTTTTATTAAAGGAGTTAAATCTACCTTTAACTCTCTCTTGATTATTTCTTTTGTCATGGTATTGGAACTTTAGAAAGAATCTCATCTATAATCTGATCTGATGTTACATTTTCTGCCTGTCCTTCATAGTTCAATAAAATTCTGTGCCTTAAAACAGATCTTGCAACATCTTTTACATGCTGGGGGGTTACAAAACTATTTCCTTTCAATAAAGCTTGGGCCTTTGAAGCAATAAATAATCCGATAGATGCTCTTGGAGATGCTCCATAAGCAATATATCTTCCTAACTTAAATTTGTCAGATTTTCTTGTAGCCTGGACAAGTCTTATGATATATTCCTCTATCTCCGGGCTTAAATAAATATTTTTTACAAATTCCTGTATTTCAATAATCTTCTTTGGACTAAGGATAGATTTAACATCATAATCATAGAATGAATTTATTGTTATGTTTTGTTTTAGAATTTTTTTCTCTTCATCAGCGCTGGGCAGGTCCATATTTAGTTTAAATAAAAATCTGTCAATCTGTGCTTCAGGTAAAGGATAAACCCCTTCAGATTCTAAAGGGTTCATTGTTGCCATAACAAAAAAAGGCAAAGGCAATCCATAAGTAACCTTGTTTATTGTAACTTGTTTTTCCTGCATAGCTTCTAATAAAGCTGACTGGGTTTTTGGCGAGCTTCTGTTTATTTCATCAGCCAATAAGAAGTTAGCAAAAATAGGTCCTTTTTCTGTTCTGAAATTTTTAACCATTGGGTCATAAGTTGTTATTCCTATAATGTCTGTTGGTAATAAATCAATTGTAAATTGTATTCTTTTAAAATCACAGCCGGTTGATTTAGCCAGAGTCCTGATTAATAAGGTCTTGGCAACACCAGGAACTCCCTCTACCAATGCATGACCGTTTGCAATCAAGCATCTAAGCATAGAGTTAACCATCTCATCCTGGCCAACAATAACTTTTGCAACTTCATGCCTTACCTCATCAAATAACTTGGAGTATTCCCTGCTTTTAGCATTATGAATTTCTTTTTTATCCAGTCTTTTAGAAATCTTCCTTATCAACCTCTTCTTAAGCATAGAATCACAAATAAAACTTAATTTATATAATTTACTATATGTTTACTTTTTTCCTGAGCCATTCAATCTCCTCTTCAGTCAGGCCAATTTCCTTAAAATCATATTTTCTTGAGATTATTGAGTAATAAGGAAGTTCTGTTAAAGCTCTCCATGCGGAGATATGAGAATGAATAGCTACCTTATCAGCAACCCCCCATCGTCTCCTGTTTACCAAGCTCCATAACTTAAAATTTTTCTTTGGCGACCTTCTTGTAACAGAACAGCTTATTCCGACTTTTTCATTCTCTCCCTTAACCAAAGATATGCATGAATAAAAATCTCTTACATAAGTTAAATATCTATAATACTGATTTCCAATAATTCTTCCCCTAAAAACATCGGCCTTACTCATTAACTCAAATGCATCCCCAAAATTAGAATAAACTTTTGGAAGGTTTTCCTCAAGATAATAGCTAAGGCATTTTTCATTGTTAAAAACAACAGAGCTTATAGACGGTTTAGTTAAATCTATCAAAGGAATATTTAAGTTGTCAATATCATGCTGTATTAATTCAATCTCCCTTGTTCTGAATATTTTAACTAGGATATCTTCAACCTTTCCTGAAAAATTCCTTGCATCCAAACTTTCAATATCCTCTTTCTTTAATTCCCTTGTATTTTCAGTCAATAATTGCAAGTCAGAAATTGCAACTCTTAAGTCTCCTCCAGAAGTTCTTGCCAGACTCTTAAGCTCTCTTTCATCGTACTTTATTTTTTCCTTGCTGCATATTTCCTTAAGCAATTCAAGTGTATCCATCAAGGATATTTCTTCAAATTCCAAATACTCAACAACCCTTTTAAATATCTCCATTTTCTCAATCTCAATATTGTTAGCAGTCATAATAACAGGAAATTTGCTATTGGTAATAATCTCCACAATAGCCTTTAATCCTCCTCTATCCCCAGAAGAAAAAGCATCAACATCGTCAATTAATATTAATTTTTTGTTTCCGAACAAAGAACCCTGGTTTATCGCATTCCCCAAAACCAATTCCAAATCACTTTTGCTTCTGCTGTCAGAAGAATTTATTTCCTTTAGCTCATAGCCTAATTCCTTTGCAATAACATTGGCAATCAAACTTTTTCCAGTACCTGTAGGTCCATATAATAATAAGGCTCTGTATTTTTCTCTGTTATAATTTAATACAAAATTACATACCCTTTCAGTATCCTGACCTTTAATGTCTTTTAATCTTAAAGGTTTATATTTTTCTGTCCACAACATTTTCCTTCAGAAATCTAAGAATATTACTATTAAAATAATTATATAATTTATTAGCCTCTTTCCAGACATAGCTTAGTTCATCAGAGTGCCTGTCCATTTCCATTATCTTCCTCATAAATCTGTCCCCATATAGATCCTCAATAACCTTTCTCTCAACTAATAATAATGGAAGATGAGCTTTAAACAGCATATCTTGTTTAGGATAATACTCATTTAGGAATTTGATTAATTCCTCTCCTTTCCCCGTATTTTGAACAAATAAAACATGAATTAGTTCATGAATCATAATTGCTTTTAATATATCCAAATCATCTTCTTTTTTTATTGTCATCGGATGAGACAAAGCAGTATAGAACATATCCTTAACCAAATAACAATCCACATTTCCCTTAAACTTCATTCCAGCAACGTTTTGTATCTCTTTTATTATCCTATCTTTTTCTTTATCCCAGAAATCTCTCACATCATGAAGATAACCCCTCATTTCCAGGATTTGCTCATCTGAAAATCTCTCGCCAAGAACAAGTGTCATCATCCTGTCATAATCAAAAGCATACATAAAATTAACTTTCATAATTTAATCTTATCTTTTAGATTTATTTAAGTTTATCTCCTAATACATATATATACTAGATACAAAAAAAGGAAAGGAAGTAAGTTTTTGGTATTGGAAGATACCTCCCTTACTTTTAGCTTTCCTTTAATCTCCCCCTTTTTTTAAAACATTTTATCCTGACAAGGGAAGCCACAGGAGTAAAATGAGATGTGTGTTTGTTTTAGGAATAAGATGGATGCAACAATCCATTCTTCCAAATAGGTTCTCTGCCACACATCCTTAACAGAGCATCTAGCATCCTATTCCATAACTCTCTTTAACCGCAACCCCAGCAACAATCCGAGGATGATAAAGATTTTTCCTCCTCTTCTTTTGTCGTCGGGTTGGCTGGCTCCGTAGAACCAGATGAAGCAGTCCCCACCGGATTGGTAGCATCTTCGTTATCAAAAAAATGACGCATCAAGATTGACCCCTTATCTCTTTTTTCGGTTTTTTCTCAAGTAGTAAAAATTAAAAATGCGTTTGTGGTTTTTTAGGAATAAAAACGAGGAACTGGATTTCCAGGCAATACAGACGCTAATAAAAAATCCAGTTCCTTCAATTCTATTTCACGAGCCAGTCCCTATCCCTTTCATCACTTATTTTATGGCTCATCCTATCTTATAGGAAAAAATAGTGAATAGCTGAGAGGGATAACTTTCCATGGGAAATTAAAAAAGCTTCTCTTCCTTGAAGGAAAGCAACCAAAGAAGAGAAGAGACACACAACGAAGAAAGACAACCTACAACACGGCAAAGCTTCTCCAAAAAGAAGAGGCCGGCCGCAACGCGTCGTCAATCTTCATCCACTTCCCTTTTTGCCTCTCTTGTGTGTCGGTTGTTGAGAGGAGGGCTTGTAACGCACGTAAAAGGGAACCGGTATCTCGAGTCTTCTATTCTTTCGCGGGATTTTTTATTTTTTTTGTTTCTCATATAAGTCCCCACCGGCAACAAAACTGCCCTTTTTCAAAGACAGTATAGTTTTACCGCGGGGTTATCGCATTCTTGTAGCAGCATAAAAGAAAATTCCCTTATCTTGTTTTTTATTATACTGCAACACATTCATCACTATCCCAAGGCTGGCGAGAATTACGAACCGGTCCCCCCCGTTCTACACCTGTACCATAATTAACAAAAAAGCCCCTTTTAAAATCAAAAGGACTATGCGGAAATAATAACACTTCTGCAGTTTTTCTCCTCTACACTTATTTCTAAAGCCGGGAGGTATGGGAGGGTAAAAACCCAATGGGAGATGCCTCATTAAAATTTAATGAAATATTATACTCCCCATTAACTTTATTGTCCCCTTCTAAAAAGTGCCTTTTTTCCGCGAACGAATTCAAGTGCTTTGCACCAGCCCCGCTCCTTCTACGAAGAAGCAGGACTTATTACATCGAAACATAACCATAGTAACCTTACCTTCTTTCTAGGTTAATGAGTTAGTAGACAACAGCGAGGGTCAGTTCGCCGATTTGTCGATTATGACCGGGTATTCGAACAAACTAAAAATAAACTGAATACATACATAAACACAAATCCTTTCCAATTTAACACACCTTAAAAGAACTTCTTTCAGTCATTCCTTCAATTCTAAAATTGCTATAAGAACAGCAACTAAAGAAAATGAAAAAATGAGTATGGGTAATACACCCAAAAGGCGGTTAAATTAATACCCCTACAAAAATTTCTTATTTATAAACCTTACGGTCTGCTAAACCTGGCCAATAAGGCCTGTAATTGTAAGAACTCGTCAGAACCCTCAACCATCCTGAATTCTATCTCACCACAAACCTCTATCATGTCCATCTTCTTCCTGTCATCAATTTTTAAAGAAATAAGCTCTTTCTGGATTTGTTTGATAACATCCAACCCACTAAGACCATGTTGCAGCATAACTTCCAATAATCTTTCACGGGCAGAAATAAAATTTCCCTTTAAAGTTTCTTCTAAAATCATTTTAATTTCTTTGGGCCTTGCAGCAGAAACAACACTATAAATCACTTCTTCAGTAATGTTATTAGTTAAAGCAGAGCAGCTCTGCAAAATATTAACAATCCTTCTTACATCTCCTTCAGTAGAGTTATATAATGCATCTATAACCCCCTCTCCAATCTTTAATCCTTCACTCTTGGCTATAAACTTGACATAATTTTCAATGTCTTTTCTTAAGAGAGGTTTAAAGTGGAAAACACTGCATCTTGAATGTATTGGATCAATTAACTTACTAGCATAATTGCAGCTTAAAATAAATCTTGCATTGTTTGTAAAATTTTCCATTGTTCTTCTCAATGCGTGCTGAGCCTCTTTAGTCAAAGAATCTGATTCATCCAGATAAATAAGTTTGAAAGGAACATTTCCAAGTGCTTTTGTTCTTGCAAAATCTTTTATTGTATTTCTTATAACATCAATTCCCCTTTCATCTGAAGCATTTAACTCAAGTAAATTTTCTCTCCAGTTTTCTCCTTTATATAATTCTCTTGCAACAACCAAAGCCAAAGATGTTTTCCCAATACCTGCAGGTCCAGAAAACAATAAATGAGGTATGTTTTTATTTTCAACCATGGCCTTTATTCTTTCAACTATCTTGTCCTGCCCCTTAATATCTCCAAAAGTTTTTGGCCTGTATTTTTCTGTCCAAAGCATAGGAGAAAAACAAACAAGTCTATTTATATAAATTTAGGTTGTATTTCTTAAAATACAAATATATACTATGGAAAGAAAAAACGAAGCCGTTAAGCTTCGTTCAAAAATAATTTTTGCTGAAAAAACTCAGCTAGGTAGGATCGTTCCTGAGCTTAAACTCTGGACAGGAATCCGCCAAGAATTTCTTCATTAAATCCACCTCCGTTTTAAGAATAAATGATTCTTTTATCTGTTTTTGCAGACTTTCAATTTTCTCATCCCGCTCAATCCCTTGCTGGGTAAGCTGATGGATAACATCCCTTTGCTGATTCGCTTCGTCTTTGAGTTTTTGGATAGCCTCTTGGGTGGCCTCTTCAAAACTTTTTCCAAAATCTTCTTGATTGCTAGGCATAAAAACCTCTCAGTGTTAAAGTTAATCCACCTTTTTCCAGACATGAAAATAAAAATAAGATAGTTCTAATTAACTACCTCTTTTAATTAACATGCCTTAAAGGCAAAACAAAATAATTCACAAAAAACAAACCTTATTAATCATATATAAATCTTTCCTCCAATCTTAAAAACATTTATAAACAAACCTCCTCTTAAAAAATATCATGTACGACCATAAGAAAGTAGAAGAATCAATATTAAAGTACTGGCAGGATAATCATATCTATGAAAATTTAAAGAAAAAACTAAAGGGAAATAAAAAATTCTACTTTTTAGACGGTCCACCTTACACATCAGGAAGACTTCATATAGGTCATGCCTGGAACTATTCATTAAAAGATCAGATTCTAAGATACAAAAGAATGAATAATCTAGATGTATGGGACAGGGCAGGTTATGATATGCACGGTTTGCCAACAGAGAATAAAGTACAAAAACAATTAAACTTCAAGGATAAAAAAGAAATTGAAGATTATGGTGTTGATAAATTTGTAAAGAAATGCAGGGAATTTGCAGTCAAAAACATGCAGCAGATGAGTTTAGACCAAAAAAGATTTGGTGCATGGCTAGATTTTGATAATGCCTATCAACCGATTAAGAATGAATATATGGAATCAGAATGGTGGCTAATCAAACAAGCTCACGAAAAAAAACGTTTGTACAAAGGAAACAAAGTAATGACTTGGTGTCCTTCATGCGAAACAGGATTGGCTAAACATGAACTTGAATATTATGATGTTGAAGATGATTCTATTTTTGTCAAATTCCAGATAGAAAACAAAAAGAACGAATTTTTAGTAGTATGGACAACAACACCATGGACAATTCCATTTAATCTAGGAGTCATGGTAAATCCAGAGCTTGATTATGTTAAGGTAAGAGTTGGAAGCGAACTATGGGTTCTCGCAAAAGGACTTGCAAACATAGTTATCCTTAATTTTACAGATGAAAAAAAATTAAATATAGTAGAAGAGTTTAAAGGAGATAAATTAAAAGGAATGCATTATGTTCATCCGTTCTATGATACTCTAAAAAAACACTATGATGAATTGAAAAAACAAAGCAAGGATATTTTTTCAGTTGTCCTGTCAGAAAAATATGTGGATCTATCAGCAGGAACGGGCTTAGTTCATATGGCCCCGGGCTGTGGCCCTGAAGACTTCGAAGTTGGAAAGGAAAATAAAATTCCTGCATTTAATAATTTAACAGAAAAAGGAGACTATCCAAAAGACATGGGAGAATTCTCAGGTTTAAATGCTAAAAAAGATAATCAAAAATTCATAGATGCATTGGAAAAAAGAAATGCCTTGGTTGCAACAACAAAAGTTTCCCATGAATATCCTCACTGCTGGAGATGCAAACATCCAGTAGTCTTCAAGTTGACAGGGCAATGGTTCCTAAAAATTGAAGATTTAGTTCCAAAAATGCTTGAAGACGCAGAAAAGATAAAATTTGTTCCTGAAGAATCAAAAGAACGGTATAAGAACTGGATTAAAAATCTAAAAGACAATGCGATAACAAGACAAAGATACTGGGGGACTCCTGCACCAATATGGACCTGTGATAAATGTGAAAGTACTTATGTTATTGAAAGCATTAAAGAACTAAAAACTCTAGCTGGAAAAATACCAGAAGACTTGCATAAACCCTGGATTGATGAAATTACTTTTAAATGTAAAAAATGTAATGGTTTAATGAAAAGAGTTCCAGATATATTGGACGTATGGATTGATTCTGGAGTTGCATCATGGGCATGCCTTGATTATCCTAACACAGAAAAAAACTTCAAGGAATTATGGCCTGCCGATTTAGTTTTAGAAGGAACAGAACAAACAAGATTATGGTTCTACATGCTGCATCTACTTTCAAGACTAGTCTTTAACAAACCCTGTTATAAAAATGTTTACACTCATGGAATGTTAAGAGACGTTGAGGGAGAAAAAATGTCAAAGTCCATAGGCAACATAATCTCTCCTTACGACATTGTTGACCAGTATGGAATTGATACTTTAAGATGCTATACAATTTCAAATAAAGCAGGAGAAGACATGAACTATACAAAAGAAGAAATTTTGCTTAAGTTCAGGAATCTTGCAATATTGATTAACATAACTAATTATCTTTTAGGTTATGCCCCTTCAGATTTAATAAATAAAAAAACAAAAAAACTAGAGATAGAAGATAAATACATAATCTCAAAAACAAATTCAATAATCAAGAAAGTGACAGAAGCAATGGAAAATTATGAACTTGATAAAGCCCCATTATTAGTTGAAGAATTATATTTAGATTTATCAAGAACTTACATAAAATTAACAAGAGACAGGTCAGAATCAGTAGAGGTATTAAAAACAATCTATGACTCATTGATGAATATTTTGAAGATGTTCTCAATTACAGCCCCATTCATCACAGAACACCTATACTTAAAATTGAAAGAAAAATTTAATCTTAAGGGAGAATCAATCCATCATTATTCCTGGCCTAAGTATGATAAAAAATTAATCAATGAAGAACTTGAAAATTCATTTGTTTATATGTCAGAAGTTATCCAGGAAATTTTAGCCCAAAGGGAAAAATACCAGATTGGGGTAAGATGGCCATTAAGTCTAGTAATAATAAAAACAAATCAGAAAGAAATCCTTGATTCAATGGACATAACTAAAGATTTAGTCTTAACTCAGACAAATATCAAGGAAATGAGAATAGAGAAAAAAGATACTGAATCTAAATTTGAAATAGTTTTAGATACCTCATTCACCCCTGAATTAGAACAAGAAGGATTCAGGAGAGAATTAACAAGAAGAATCCAAGATCTAAGAAAGAAAAATAAATTAGTGAAAGAAGATAGGATTGAATTATTCATTGAAACAAGCTACAAGTTAGGGGATTTAACAGAATTACAGGAAACTGTAGGAGCTGTTTCTGTTTCATTTAAGGGAGCAGGAAAAGTTAGTTCTAAGGAAAACATCAAAGGTAAGGAATTCAAGATTAGTTTCAACATCAATAGCCCAAAAATCCAATTTTAAGCCTAAAATAATAAACTTAGAACTCAAAAACCTTTATAAATACCTTTAAATATTTTTCTATTCTATTTATAAACATTATTTTAATGGGGGGATTAAAATTACAACTCAAAAACTAGACATAAAAATTGTTAATATTGTCGCAACCACCTCTCTAGAGAGAGACATTCCTTTGATAAGACTGGCTGAAACCTTGCCAAATACAGAATATAATCCAGAGCAATTTCCAGGACTTGTCATGAGGATTAAGGAGCCAAAAACCTCTGCTTTAGTCTTCAGTTCTGGTAGAATAGTCTGTACTGGAGCTAAGTCCATGGCTAAAGTAAAGGAATCAATAGATGCAATAATAAAAAACATAGAGAAAATAAAAATCAAAATCAAGGAACATACTCCAATCAAGGTTCAAAACATGGTTGGTTCTGGGTCTGTAGGTTTAGACTTAAACTTGAATAATTTAACCATGACTCTTGAAAACACAGATTATGAACCAGAACAGTTCCCCGGATTAGTATATAAGCTTCCTGGAACAAGGGCAACATTCCTTTTGTTCAGTAATGGAAAAATTGTATGTACAGGAACAAAATCCGAAAAAGATCTAAAAGACGCTGTTATCAAACTTATAGGGGTCCTAAAAAAACACAATAAAAAATAAATTCTTTTTTATATAAATACTTATAATCCCCTGTACCAGTTTTAAAAGAGGTAGAAATGGATGTTCAAGAACAGATTGAAAAGTTTCAGGAATTCTTTAGAGAAGAATATGAAACAGAACTCCATAAAATAATTAAGAAAGGTTTGTATGCTTTGGTTATTGACTTTAACAAATTAGCTTTATTCAGCCCAGAGCTGTCAGATCAATTGCTTGAAGAACCAGAAGAAATTTTAAAAGCTGGAGAAATAGCAATCCAAAATCTTGATCTAACAAAAAAATTAATAAGGGTCAGATTAATTAATCTCCCAGACTCCCAAAAAGTGGCGATAAGGGATATTAGGTCAATTCATTTAGGCAGGTTAATTAGTTTTGAAGGAATTGTAAGACAATCTTCAGATGTCCGCCCCCAAGTGGTTTCTGCAAAGTTCGAGTGTCCTTCTTGTGGTAATACAATAACAATACTTCAGTTAGAATCAAAATTCAGAGAGCCCTTCAGATGCTCATGCGGAAGAAAAGGTAAGTTCAGGTTAATTAACAAAGAACTTGTTGATGCCCAAAGATTAGTAATAGAAGAATCATCAGAGATGTTGGAAGGTGGAGAACAGCCAAAAAGACTTGCAATATTTCTTAAGGAAGATTTAGTTGAACCAAAGATGGAGAAGAAAACAACTCCAGGTAGTAAAATAAGGTTCACAGGATTAATAAAAGAAATTCCGGTTATGTTAAATACAGGAGCCCAGTCAATAAGATATGATTTGGTTGGAGAAACAAACAACATAGAGCCAGTCCAGCAAACCTATGAAGATGTTGAAATAAATGAAAAAGACGAAGAGGAAATTAATTTATTGTCAAAAGACAAGAATATTTATGAAAAATTATCAAAAACAATTGCTCCTTCGATTTATGGTTATTCTGAAATCAAAGAAGCATTAATACTACAATTATTAGGCGGTTCTAAAAAAATAAGAGAGGATGGAACAAGAACAAGAGGGGATCTCCATATATTGCTTGTAGGAGATCCAGGGTCAGGAAAATCTCAGATATTGCAGTTTATTTCAAAATGTGCTCCAAAGGCAAAATATATTTCTGGAAAGGGCGCATCAGCCGCAGGTTTAACAGCCTCGGTAGTGAGGGATGAGTTCATAAAAGGCTGGGCATTGGAAGCAGGAGCCTTAGTTCTAGCAAATAATGGCATTGCCTGTCTGGATGAGTTGGATAAGGTATCAGTAGAAGATACTTCTGCACTGCATGAAGCAATGGAGCAGCAGACAATAAGCATAGCAAAAGCAAACATCCAAGCTACATTAAAATCAGAAACAACAATACTGGCAGCAGCAAACCCAAAACTTTCAAGGTTTGATCCATTCAAGCCAATCGCATCCCAGATAAACATGCCCCCCACCCTAATTAACAGATTTGATTTAATCTTCGCTATGAGAGATATCCCAAACAAGGATGTTGATTCAAAGATAGCAAGTCATATGCTTAACATTCAGCAAAGTCCTGAATTGCTCAAGTATGAAGTTCCTCTCCCCTTGTTAAGAAAATACATTGCATATGCAAGGCAGAGAGTAAATCCAAAACTGACAGACCAGGCGGTTGATGAAATAAAAAGTTTCTATGTTGGATTAAGAAACACAAGTCAAACCGGAGGGGATGAAATCAAACCAATTCCTATATCAGCAAGACAACTAGAAGCATTGGTAAGATTGACAGAGGCCTCTGCTAAAGTTAGGCTATCAAAAAAAGCAACAAGAGATGATGCAAGGCGTGCAATAACCCTCTTAAAATATTGTTTGATGCAGGTGGGCTATGACTATGAAACCGGCCAGATAGATATTGACAGGATTTCAACAGGAATACCAGCTTCTCAAAGATCAAAAATCTTGGTTGTTAAGGAATTGATATCAGAACTTTCAGAAAAAGTAGGAAAAACAATTCCTGTTGAGGACTTGATTAATTATGCAGCAGAAAAAGGGATTGACGATAAACAAATAGAGGAGATAATAGAAAAATTAAAAAGAGATGGAGAAATCTTCGAGCCAAAACGTGGCTTCCTAGCCAAGATCTAAAATGCCAGACGGAATAAAACCATCAACAAAGATTTGGATATCAAATTTGCTTAATGGAATTTATGTAAAGCAAACAGGAGAATTTGAGCCAAATTATGTTCAGGTTAAGAATGAAACTATTTTCAAGATAGGTTTGATTGCAACAGTTATTAATAAATTCCAGAGCGGGGATAATAATTATGTTTCCTTGACAATAGACGATAACTCAGGAATAATAAGGATTAAAGGTTGGAACGAAGATGCAAAAAAAATAATTGAATTTGAGGTTGGGGATACTTTAAATATTATAGCCAAACCTCGTGAATATAATCAAGAATTATATTTAATTCCTGCAATAGTAAAAAAAGTTGACGATCCAAATTTAGAATTAATGTATAAGGCAGAAATTTTTAAAAAATATGGCAAACCAGAGATCACTAAAACAAAAGAGATCCCTCAAATAGATGAAGTCAAGGAAGAAAAAATAACAAACACAGGGTCAGACTTTTCAAGGATGGAAATAATAAACCTCATTGAAAAGAAGAGCACAGAGGAAGGGGTAAGAATAGATGATATAATCATTAGTTCTAGCCTGCCTGAGCAGGAAACAGAAAAGATAATAGAAGAGCTTTTAAAAGAAGGTGAAATCTTCCAGCCAAAGCCAACATTTATTAAGCTGATAGAATAAAGATTTTCTTAAAGTCCCGTAGTGTAGCGGCCAAGCACGTGAGGTTCTGGGCCTTGAAACCCAGGTTCGAATCCTGGCGGGACTATTCCTATAATACATCCATATACAGTACAAAAATAAAAAATGCCCCTACAGATGAGGGGCGGGACAGTAACAAAATAATTGTTACTTTGGGGTTTTTTGCTTGGATATTTTTAGAATTAAGTTTTCAATATCATCCATCCGGGTAAGATTTGAAAATTCATTAACGAGGGTGAATTGTTTCTTTACTCTTTCATAAATAACAGTAGCATTCTCCTCGGACCCATTAAACCAAAGCCCATCATCGCCTCTTAAACATCTTCGGATAATCTCGAGCAGCTTATTCATAGCCGAAGCTTCCCAATTCCAAAGAAAATCAACATTCCGCTGGTCCGCTCTAACCTCAGTAAACAACTTTCCCCCATTAAAGAAACGGATAGCATAAGGATTATTTGAGAATCCAACAAAAGTAAGAGTAGTAGTTAGCATAATAGGTCTCCTTTCAAAATAAAACTTATTTCAGCCCTTCCAAGCTAATTGTAAACAAGATGCTTACCATAAGTAGAAAAAATCAAATACAAAAAGCCGTAAAGGCAGATCTTAAGAGTTTTCCTTTCTAATCCAAATATTTAAACCTTTCCAAAACCTTTTTAAACATAGCCAAAGAATTAACAAAATGGACTATGCAGAATTACTGAAAAAGGCAAAAAGAGAACTTCCTGAAACAAAGAATACCGGAGAAAGGTTTGAGATACCTAAGGTAACGGGCCATATAGAAGGAAACAAAACAATAGTGACAAATTTTGGGTTAGTATGTGATATTCTTAACAGGGATTGTAATTATGTTTTGAAATAC
Organism: Candidatus Nanoarchaeia archaeon; assembly: GCA_028714095.1. Taxonomy (GTDB): domain Archaea; phylum Nanobdellota; class Nanobdellia; order SCGC-AAA011-G17; family JACPNG01; genus JAQTMY01. The sequence continues at coordinate 95,784 of JAQTMY010000001.1, forward strand.
CTCCAGAGAGAACTTGCAACTCCAGCTCAATTAGATAACAAAAGATTAATATTAGGGAGGAAAATAAGTTCTCCAATGATAAACGAAAAAATAGAAAAATTCACAAAAACTTTTGTTTTATGCAAGGAATGTGGCAAACCGGATACTCAATTAATAAAACAGGACAATGTTTTGATAATAAAATGCAGTGCTTGTGGTGCAAAACATCCGGTAAAATCAAAAATATGATATCCATAAAACTTCATGAAATAATAAGAGAACATCAAAAAATAATAATTCTTGCTGCCTGTGATTCTGTTTTATTAGGAAAAAAATTAAAAGAAAATAATCTGGAATTAGAGGTCTCAGAAAAATTCTATAAAGGGAAGGAAGTCTCAGAAAAAGAACTGATAAATTTATTGCAGGATTGTGATTCTGCTAATTTTGTCGGAGAAGAAACAATAAACATTTTGATAAAACACAAAATAGTTAAACCAGAAGATATAATGAGGATAAATGGAATCCCCCACATCCAAATCTTCTAAAACCCTGAGCCGTTCGAACTATTATGAAGCAATAGTCCAGATTAGGCCAAGAAATGATGAAGTCCTGGACTTTGTAAGAAGTGAGGTAGAAAAGAGAAAAGATGTGTTTATTACAAAAGAAATTGAAAAAAAATTTGGTTACGATGTTTACATTACCTCACAGAGATTCACAAGAAACATATTAGCTAAGAAACTAAAAGACAGATATAGAAATTCAGAAATAAAATCCACCAAGTCATTATATTCAAGGCACAGGATGAGCGGAAAAGAGATTTACAGGTCAACTATATTGATAAGATTAAACTAAATATATTCTTTGCAATACCTTTATAAACCACGATTTTTCATCAATAAGATGGATAAAAAACCTTATTTTCAACATAATAGATTTAGTGAAGAAGGGGCAGAAGGAGAAATCATAAGAGTAAAAACCCCAAGGCCAAATGAAGCACTAGGAATAGTACAACAAAGACTTGGTGCATCAATGATCAGGGTAGCTTGTTTAGACGGAAAAACAAGAGTATGCAGAATTCCAGGCAGATTAAAAAGAAAATTGTGGGTAAGAGAAGGTAACATCGTTTTAGTCGAAAAATGGGAATACGGCGGAGACGAGAAAGGAGACATAATCTACAAATACAGCCCAACACAAATAGACTGGTTAAAGAAAAGAGGGTTTTTAGACAAATTATCCAGTGTAGAAGAATTCTAAAATGTACAAGGAAATCTTAAAAATCCCAAGAGAAAGGGTAGCAGTTTTGATAGGGAAGAAGGGCTCAATAAAAAGGAACCTTGAAAGAATATTTAATGTAATGATAAGAGTAGATTCAGAAACCGGTCTTGCTTCTATAGAATCAGATGACAGCTTAAGCATATACGAAGCAGCTCCTGCAATAAAAGCAATCGCCAGAGGTTTTAATCCAAGGGTTGCAGAAGCACTAAAAGACGAGGATGTTGTTCTGGAAATAATAAACATAGAGGACTATGTTGGAAAAGCAAAAAATCATGTTGCAAGGATGAGATCCAGGTTAATAGGAAAAGAAGGCAAGGCCAGAAAATATATCGAAGAATTAACCCACACCAGAATTAGTGTATATGGAAAAACAGTAGCGATCATCGGAAAATATTACAATGTTGAAGTTGCAAAAGAAGGAGTAGAAGATTTGTTAAAGGGTGCACCCCACTCAAATGCATTCAGGCACATAATTAACAGAAGAAAAGATGTTCAACAAAATAATCCTTGATATCAAAAGAGAAAAATCCTACTCAAATGTTTCTAATAGGATTATACAAAGTCTTGACAATAAAACCTTAACCCCCATCATAGAATCATATCTGAAAGAAATCAAGCCAAACCTAAATTCAAAAAAAGAATATACTAAAACAATAAAGGAAATAAGAAAAAATCTTGAGGGCGTTTACGGAGCATTTAACCCAGAGATAAAAAAGAGAAATAAAATCCTTAGGTTATTAAAAAAAGACTCAATGAATATTGAACTGCATAAAAGAATTTTATCGACTCACTTATCTTCCAGAGAGAGGCTTGCTGAGTATCCAGAGATATATAAAAGAATATTTGAGACAACTGGAAAACCAAAAATAATTTTAGACATTGCTTCTGGAATAAACCCAGTCTCAATTCCATTTATGAATCTAGATAAGATAGAATATATTGCAGTTGAGATAAACAGAGAAGATATAAAATTTCTCGAAGAATATTTCTCAATCATAAAAGATAAATACAATGTAAACGGAAAGGCACTGCAAAAAAATCTCATAGAAAAAAACAATTTTCCAGAATCAGATGTTTGTTTTATCTTCAAAGCATTAGACAATCTGGAAACACTAAGGACAAATATTACAAGACATTTATTAAAATCAATTCCTACAAAATATTTTGTGATAAGTTTCCCAACAAAAACACTATACAAGAAGAGGTTAAATATAAAAAGACTTGCCTGGTTCAATAAATTAGTTAAACAACCCATCAAATTCAATACAAAAAACGAAATATTCTATATTGTCAAAAAGGAAAATGTTTATTAATACATCTCGTATTTTTAAGTTTTAATGGCAGAGACACATAAAAAAGAGGTAACCAAAGCAGAAGAACTGGCTAAAAACCAAAGAGAAATTTCTGTTTCAGAGTTTTTCACCAAGAATAGGCATCTGCTTGGGTTTGATAACCCAAGAAAAGCTCTTCTAACAACAATCAAGGAAGCTGTGGACAATGCATTGGATGCGTGCGAAGAAGCCAAAATCCTGCCAGATATTTACATTGAAATAAACCAAAAAGGCGAAGACCGTTTCCATGTTACAGTCCAGGATAATGGGCCTGGAATTGTAAAAGAACAAATCCCAAGAATATTTGCAAAACTTCTTTATGGTTCTAAGTTCCATACAATGAAGCAGTCAAGAGGACAACAAGGAATTGGGATAAGTGCAGCCGCGATGTATGGCCAGTTAACAACAGGAAAATCTGTAAAGATAACTTCAAAAATCGGACCTAAAAGACCAGCTAATTATTACGAACTTCATTTAGATACTCAGAAAAATGAACCAGAAATAAACAAGGATACAGAGATAGAATGGTTTCCTGATCATGGAACAAAGGTAGAAATAGAATTAGAAGCAAAATACCAGAAAGGCAGGCAGGGAGTAGACGAATATTTAAAACAAACAGCGATAGCAAATCCTCATGTAAAAATTGTTTACAAGGACCCAGAAAACCAGACAATGGAATTTCCAAGGGTAACAAAAGATTTGCCGATAGAACCAAAGGAAATTAAACCCCATCCTCACGGAATTGAATTAGGGATCCTAATGAAAATGTTAAGAGGAACAAAGGCTTCTACTCTTCAATCATTTTTAACAAATGATTTTTCAAGAGTTTCTCCAAAAGTAGCAAAGGAAATTTGTGAGAAAGCAAAGGTGTATGAAAAATCAAGGCCAGGCAGGATAGCCGCTCAGGAAGCAGATAACTTATGGAATGCAATAAAAGAAACAAAAATAATGGCTCCTCCAACAAATTGTTTATCTCCTATAGGAGAAGATTTAATATTAAAAGGTCTTAAAAAAGAAATCAATGCAGATTTTTATGCAGCAGTTACAAGACCTCCGGCAGTATACAGAGGAAACCCATTTCTTGTTGAAGTTGGAATTGCCTATGGCGGGGAAATTCCAGGAGATGAACTAATAAGAGTCATAAGATTTGCTAACAGAGTTCCATTATTATACCAACAGGGAGCATGTGGTACAACAAAATCAATAATGTCAACTGCATGGAAGAATTATGGAATACCCCAGTCAAAAGGAGCTTTACCTTCTGGCCCAGCAGTTCTGATGGTCCATATAGCATCTGTATGGGTTCCGTTTACATCAGAATCAAAAGAAGCAATCGCTCATTATCCAGAAATAATAAAAGAATTAAAACTAGCCTTGCAGGAAGTAGGAAGAAAACTTGCAACCTATGTAAGAAAGAAAAGACTGGCAGAACATGAATCCAAAAAGAAATCCTATATTGAAAAATATCTTCCGCATATTGGTATTGGATTAAAAGAAATCTTGGATCTTAAAGAACCAGAAGAAAAGAAAATGTTGGAAATATTAAAAGATACACTTGAAAGGAGTCGAGATAAAGATGAAGGTAGTCTCTCAAATTAAAGCAACAGCGTCAAATATATATGAAAAAATAATGAAGAAGCAAAAACCTAGTATCAATGTTCCTCTTAGGTCGCTACAGAATGTAAAGTATGACCCTAAAAATGGTTATTTTGAACTTAAGGGAGCAAAAAAACAAAGAACATTGACAGTTAATACAGTAAAGACTTTTGCCCAAACCTTAAGGATGATGGCTTTCTCAAAAGAGGTTGTGGAGAATGATGATATTGCAACAAAAAGAGAAACATATTATGTAAGTAAGAACTGGGGTGAAGCTAAATTTGATGAACAGGTTGAATCTGATACAGTAATGGATGATATTGAAGCAATGTTCGAAGTAAACAGAGAGCAGCTTGGTTTTATTCCTGAAGAAAAAGGCGGAGAGGTGGCAGGTGAACTAATTGTAATTGACAAGGATCCAAACACAGGCAAGGATATAAAAGTTGACTGCACTAAATTTGGCTCCGGAGCTTACTCAATTCCAATCTCAATTGAGCATCTTAAATTTGAAACCGATGCAAAATTTGTCTTGGCAATAGAGACAGCCGGTATGTTTCAAAGACTAGTTAAGCATGGCTATTACAAAAAAGCAAAATGCATCTTAGTTTCAATGGGAGGGGTCCCAACAAGAGCATGCAGGAGATTCATAAGAAGACTTAGTGATGAAAAAAATATTCCTGTTTATGCATTTGTAGATTGTGATCCCTATGGAGCATTTAATATCTACAGAACACTAAAAGTTGGTTCAGGTAATGCCGCTCACATCAATAAATATTTCTGTGTTCCAAAGGCAAAATTCCTTGGAGTAACTCCCCAGGATATTGTTGATTATAAATTACCAACGCATAAACTAAAAGACGTTGACATTAAAAGAGCAAAGGATGCAATAAAAAATGACCCCTTTGTTCAGGAGCATAAAGAATGGCAGAAGGCAATGGACTTGTTGCTTAAGATGGGGGTGAGAGCAGAGCAGCAGGCACTGGCAAAATGGGGGCTAAATTATGTAATGGAAAGATATCTTCCTGAAAAATTAAAAAATCCTAAATCCTGGTTACCTTAAAAACGTTTTTATAACTTTAAAAATTCTTTCAGGATAAAACAAACCAACTGAGTGAGATCCCCTTACAATTTCAACTTTAGGGTTAAAACCAAACCTTTCAAAGAATTTTTCCTTTGATATTGGCCTAACATGTATATCTTTATCCGCATAAATCATTAGAAGAGGTTTTTTAAAATTTTTAAGTTGTTTTGAAACATCCCATTTCAATACATTTTTTCCCATCCGAACATGTGCCAACCCCTCTTTATAAGAAACATTATTAATTTCAAGATAAGCTCTAAAATCGGAATTAATGAATTCTTTAGATAAATCAAAACAAACTTGAGATTCCTTCTTAAAGATATTCATAACCTTATTTATCGTAATAGCAAAAAAATCAAAATACCTCAAAAAATTATCCCAAAAATAAAATAAAAATTTATTTACAGATGAATCTAAAAAATTATAAGAGCTACACAAACCGATTACCTTCCTAGCATTTCCTGTCTGATAAACATAATCTATAATTGGTAGGAAACTATAACTGTACCCTATGAAAATTGGATTTTTAATAGACTCTTTAGCCAGAATCGCTCTTAAATCATCAGAATGTTTTTTCAAAGAATAAGAATTATAATTTATCGGTTTATCTGAGAATCCAGTACCTCTTGGGTCAAATATTAAAGTAGAGTATCCTTCTTTACTAAAAAAAGATTCAAGCTTTTCCAAAGAAGTATGATTACAACTAGAACCGCCCCATAAGACAATCCATTCCTTGGATTTTTGATTAATCCAATAGAATAATTTAATACCATCTGGAGAAGTAATAGTTTTAGCACGGTCCCTTGATCTCATAAAAAAACTAAAAATAATAATTATATAAATGTAACACCTAAGGTCAATCAGAAACCTTTTTAAAGTAATTCTAGGTGTTTTTAGCTTAGGTCCCGATAGCTCAACCGGTAGAGCACACGACTGTAGACATAAATAGCAGCTCCAGTAGGAAACTTCTGGATGAAAAGCAAGTAAATTCAGGGAAACCCTAATCTTTCATAGAAGGGCAATCCTGAGCCAAGCCCAAAAGGGAAGGTGCAGAGACTAGACACTTGCCACCTAAAGCAAAGCTATGGTGAAGGTATAGTCCTACCCTCTGAGAAATTGGAGAAGGTTGTAATCGTGCGGTTGCAGGTTCAAGTCCTGCTCGGGACGTTTTTTTAATTAAAAAATTTTCGGAAAAATCAAAGTAAAAGATATAAGTCTAAAATGATTAACAAAAGTATGCTCTTAGATATAACAAGAATAAAATTAGATAAGATAGATAAAGAAAAGGGTCTAATTTTACCTGAAAAAATGACTCTCGAGCTGGCAGAAGAAATTGGGTTACATATCGGGGATGGGAGTATGAATTTTTACCAAAATAAAAAAAGAATGTTAGGTTCTTATTCTTTAAGAGGACACATTCAAGATGATAAACATCATTATCTAAGTAGGATAGCTCCATTATATCAAAGGTTATACAATTTAAAACCCAGAATAAGAGAAATGCCTTCAACAGGGGTTATAGGATTTCAAATATGGTCAAATGGCCTGACAAACTTTAAACATCAACTACTTAAGCTACCCTTAGGGAAAAAAGAAAACATCAAAATTCCTCAGTTTATATACAAACACAAAGAATATATTCCTTCTATCATAAGAGGAGTCTATGATACTGATGGAACTTTGTATCTTGAAAAGAAATACAATAAATTATACCCAAGAATACAAATAAACACAGTTTCTAACTTACTTGCAGAACAACTTAAAAAATCACTCAACCAGTTAGATATCAGAACAACAAAATATACCCAAATTAGAAAAGAGAAAAATTGGAATAATCTTCATACAATCTCAATTAGAGGCGAAAAAATGATGGATAAATTCTTTAATATAATCCAACCTTTCAACCCAAAACATTTGATTAAACTCAAAAAATACTTAAAACAAAAATAGCACAGAAACATTTATAAAGAAACAGGTAGGAAAACTAAAACATGAGCCCATGGCTTAGCCTGGCTATAGCACTCGAAGATAAAAAATCTGGTGAAACTGATAGCTAGTCAATAGTCTGAAATCGAGAGGTCCCGCGTTCGAATCGCGGTGGGCTCATCAAGTTTTTTTCAGAGAATTACTGAACTCTTGCCCCATTATCTATTTCATCTTCAGGTGTAACCAAAATAACTTTATCCTCGTCAACAGCAGCCAACAACATCCCCTCGCTTTTAATTCCTCTTAACATTGCAGGTTCTAGGTTAGCAACAATGACTATTTTCTTTCCGACTAAATCCTTAATATCATAATATTTCCTGATGCCAGCTACAATCTGTCTCTCCTCTTCTCCAATATCAACTTTTAGAACAACCAATTTATCTGCATTAGGATGCTCCTTGGCTTCCTTAATCTCACCAACCCTTAGATTAATTTCCTTGAACTGTTCAAAACTAATCATTTTTCAGCCTCCACTTTATTGAACAAGCTTTCTCCTTTCTCCACCTTAATTCCTTGTTTTAATAAATTAGGTTTAACATCCTTATAATTTCCTAATTTTATTCCCAGTTTTTTATTTATCTTTTCAGAAGTCTCTGGAATAAACGGATTAATCAAGATAGAAATTATTCTTATTGAATCTAGTAAAGAATAAATAACATCACTTAATTCTTTGTCATTTTCCTTGGCTAGTACCCATGGTTTCTTATCTTCCACAAATTTATTACATTCATCAATGTATTTCCAGGTCTCTGCTAGAGCTAAATGTAATTCTATCTTATCAAAATGTTCATTCAATTTATCTAAGTCAAACTTAATTAAATTTTTTCCCTTAGGAACTCTTCCTTCAAAATACTTTTCAGTCATTCCGAGACTTCTACTAATCAAATTCCCCAAACCATTAGCTAATTCAGAATTTATTTTTTCAGTTAATATTTTTTCAGAAAAATCCCCATCCTCACCAGAAGGAATATCTCTGATTAAAACATACCTTATTGGATCAGCTCCATACTTATTTACCAATTTAATAGGATCTATCGTATTTCCTAAACTCTTGCTGATCTTTTGTCCATCAACGGTTAAATAACCATGAACAACGATTTGTTTGGGCAGTTTAATTCCAGCAGACATCAACATAGTTGGCCAAATAACAGAATGGAACCAGTTAATTCCTTTCCCAATTAAATGAGCATCTGCAGGCCAGAATTTTTTATACAATTCTCCATCAGGATAATCCAAGGCAGATATATAATTTATCAAAGCATCAAACCAGACATAAATACTATAACCTTTATCATTAGGTAACTCAATCCCCCAATTAGTTCCTTTTCTGCTTACGCATAAATCCTTTAATCCTTCTTCTTTCACCCGATTATACATTTCCTTTCCTCTGTAATCAGGAAAAACAAATCCGGGTTTGGAAAGTAAGTCTAACATTTGATTTTCATACTTAGACATCTTGAAAAAATAATTTTCTTCTTTGATATACCTGGGTTCCTTGTTGTGTTCAGGGCATTTTCCATTGACTAATTCCTTTTCTGTAATAAATGCCTCGCATCCCTGACAATAAAGTCCTTCATAAGTTCCTTTATAGATGTCTCCCTTCTTCAAAACCTTGCTGAAGATTTCCTGGGAGATCTTAATGTGTCTTTTTTCAGTTGTTCTTATGAAATAATCATTGCTTAAGTTTAATTTCTTGCATAAATCAATAAAATATTTTACGTTTTCATCAACAAATTTTTTTACATCTTTTTTTGCTTCTTCCGCAGCCTGTGCATTCTTTTGTGCATTCTCATCAGTTCCAGTCAGATAAAAAACATCCTTTCCTTTAATCCTGTTCCACCTGGCAAGAACATCAGCTATAATTTTCTCATAAGCATGCCCTATGTGAGGTTTAGCATTTACATAATCTATTGCTGTTGTGATATAATATTTCTCTTTCATGTTTAATCTTAGTTCCTTGCTTCTTTTTATTCCTTTCTATCCTTATTCAACTAAATTTAAATACCAAAATAGTCTAATAATAACATGAAATCTAAATGTCTAATCTGTGAAAGGATTTCTGCTATAAAAGAAAATAAAAACCCCTGTTTTGTAAAAGAATTAGAAACAGGTTATGTTGTTTTGGGAGACTTTCAGTTTTACAAGGGCTATACTCTATTTTTATGTAAAAAACATGTACAGGAATTACATGAACTAAATCCAGAATTTAAGTCAAAATTCTTAAACGAAATGAGCCTGGTGTCCGAAGCAGTCTTCAAGGCATTTAAACCTCTAAAGCTAAACTATGAATTACTGGGAAATTCAGAATCTCATTTACACTGGCACATCTTTCCAAGACATCTAAATGACCCAAATCCAAAAAATCCGGTTTGGATTATAGATAAAAAAGTAAGATACGCTCCAGAAACAAAACCAAATCAAAAAGAACTGGAAGAAATGAAAAAAACGCTTCTAAAAGAATTAATTTAATCAATCAAAGAATTCTTTTCTGAAAAGTTCTGCTTGATAAAATCAGCCATGATAAAGTTTCCAGCTAAACTATAAGCTTTATATGCAGCCCTGAATAATCCTTCCTTAAGCAAAACATCGCCTAAATGATTTATTCTTTCCTTGTCCCCGACTAATTCTAGGGCCTTGAAAGCATATTCAAACTTGCCCTCTCTAATCCATTTCTCCCCTAAATCAGTCAATAAGTCATCTCTTCCTGCACCTTTGAAAACCTCAATAGCAAAATCTAATTTCTCTCTTTCCAAACAGAAATACCCAATTTTGACTAACTTTTCCTTATCGCCCACGTGTTTTATTGCCCGAACAGCATCGCCCAATCTGCCAGCATCTAAACATCTGTCCCCTAATCTGATTAACCCTTCTGAATCATCAATAGCCTTTAAGATGTCGACAGCAGATCCAAACAAACCTATGTCTTCATAGTTCTTTGCAATGTCCCTTAATCTCTGGAGATTTTTAGTCAACAAGAAAACCTTTACAGCTTCAGGCAGTCTTCCTTTCAATAGATGCTCCTCACCTACAGCATTGAGAACTTCATTCCTCATTTCCTGGCTGAACATACTCAAGTCTAAGTTCTCAACTCCTTTCTCAATCAAAGCAGGAACTATTTTTCTAAACTGGCTAAGATTTGTTTGTTTTATCTTAAAATCATCCTTAATTAAGTCAGGAACATAACCTTCTAGATTTCGGATTTGGGTTTCTTTTCCACCTAGACTAGAATCCCTCTTTAATATTTCCTCTTTTTTTCTCTGAAGATCGAAATTATCATCCATTAACTTAATTCATATAAATCCTATTTTAAATACTTAATTATAATATTAGCTATATATCCGAATATAATGCTCAAATTATGATTTTATAGGAATATCTTGCTGTTCCTTCCTTTCAAATCACAAAAGGTAATAGGTTAAGGCATAAATCGTAAATTTATTAAACCTTATCGCTTAAGTGATAGCATGAAGAGGTTGATTCTGCTTGCAGGATTCCCGGGCGTTGGAAAAAGTTATATCTCCAAAATCTTAGAAAGTAAGATTAGAGGTAGTTATTATTTTGATTCTGATAAGTTCGCAAAAGAAAAATCAATGAAAAACGTGCAGTATGATGTATTATCAGACAAACAGATTAAACGACTAAGAACCGAATCGCAGAGGCAGAAAATTATTAAAATCAAACAATTATTTCATAAAAAAAACATCATAATCTTAGACACCTGTTTTGATATCCCCGAAGCAAGAAAGATGTATTATGCTATTAAATCACCCTCCCGAGATATTATCGTTTTGGAAGTAATCTGTTCAGAAAAAACCATTAAAAAAAGGATATTAAGAATGGCGCATAGTCCAAGAAATCCAGGAACTCCTGCCAGTAGATGGCTTACCTATAAGAAAATGAAAAAGAACTGGAAACCTGTAAAATGGAAGAATCACTTTATAATAAATTCTGATAAAGGATTAGGAAATCAGATAAACGCATTTATTAAAAAATTTACGTTATTATAAAACTAGATGCTCTGGCCGGGATTCGGACCCGGGTTACAAGGTCGAGAACCTCGTGTGATTGACCAGCTACACTACCAGAGCGTAAAACATACTTTTCTACTATAAAAAACATTATAAATCTTTTTAATATTAACTATTGTATGAAATCTGCCCTTATCACAGGAATTACTGGCCAAGATGGTTCTTACCTGGCAGAATTACTATTGGAAAAAAACTACAAAGTCTATGGTTTAGTGAGAAGATCAAGCACAAACAACACAGAAAGGATTAAGCATATTCTTGATAAAATTACATTAATAGACGGGGATTTAATAGATAGTTCCTCATTAAAAAGGGCTTTAGAAATATCAAATCCAAATGAAGTCTATAATTTAGCATCTCAGTCATTTGTACAGGCATCTTTTACCCAGCCTTACTTTAGCTCATTAGTTACTGCATTAGGAGTTTTAAATATTTTAACAGCAATAAAAGAATTTGACAAGGAAAAAAAGATTAAATTCTATCAGGCATCTAGCTCAGAAATGTTTGGAAAGGTTTTGGAAACTCCCCAGAAAGAAACTACTCCCTTTAATCCAAGAAGCCCTTATGGTATTTCAAAATTATATGGTTACTTTACAACAAAGATGTATAGGGAAGCCCATGGTATGTTTTGCTGTAATGGAATTTTGTTCAATCACGAAAGTGAGCGACGTGGAGAAGAATTTGTAACAAAGAAAATAGCAAAACAGCTAGCAGAAATCAAGAAAGGGATTAGAGAAGAGATGCAGCTAGGGAATTTAGATGCAAAAAGAGACTGGGGCTATTCAAAAGATTATGTAGAAGCAATGTACCTTATGTTGCAGCAGGACTCTCCAGACGATTATGTCATAGCAACAAATGAAACCCACACAATAAGAGAATTTGTTGAAGAAGCATGCAAACATTTAAACCTGACTCCATTCAGATGGGAAGATTATGGTCTGAACGAAAAAGGTTATTGGAACAACAAAAAAATAATTTCGATAAATGAAAAATATTTCAGACCAGCCGACGTAGACATCTTGTTAGGAGATTATTCAAAAGCAAAAATAAAACTTAACTGGAAACCAAAAGTATCTTTCAATGAACTGGTAAGAATAATGGTTGATTATGAACTTAAACAATTGGAAAAATATTAAAAAAATCCACACTAAAAGCTATTTGTATATTTTATCAGATACCTGGACTTATCTCAGATAAAATAGATCCATAATCAATACCATATTCCTTTGTTATAACAATGGCTTCATAATTCTTAATATAATCTTTAAACTTAGTTTTAATTTCAGTCATTACCTGAAAAAATTCTTCAAAGTTTTTTACTTCCATCTCAAGTTCCAATTCCCAAGCCCCAATAGAAGTGGTTACAGCTGTAACCTTTGGGTGATTAAGACAATATCCGATTATTTCCTTTTCTACCCGCCTGGTAATATTCTGCAGATAAATAAAAGATTTACAAAATTCTTTTCCTAACTTAGGCAGGTTTAACCCAATTCGATAATTTAATATTATCCCTTTTTTTTCTAAGTTACCTATTCTCCTTATAACCAAACTAGGAGAAATCTTGGTTTTAGCAGCGATATCAATTATAGGAATTCTAGCATTCTCAGCAAGAAGTTTTATAATATTTATATCAACATTATCTACTTTCTCCACTTCTTTCTTACCCCCTATCTCACTGATTTTAGGTCGAGGATTCTTAGATAACCATTTCCTACTACAAACATAGTACCTTGGATGAGAAATAAATTCTTTTGCATGAATAAAATGTCCATATTTTTCATTTATTTCTTTTATTACTGATTCATATTCATATAGATTTTTTACATAAATAACAACTAATGCATCCCACCTTCCACTACAAAAAACTACCCATCCAACCTTTGGATGTTCTTTCAAAAAATTGAAAATTTCTTCTCCTTTGTCTTTAGTTATATTTTGAAATTGAAAGGTAACTTTATTTAAAATCAACCCTAATTTTGAAATATCTATATCAATAAAAAATCTAGTAATAATTTTATTATCGATTAATTTCTTTATCCTATAATTCACACCATCCTTACTTAATTTTAGTTTTTTAGCTATCTGGTTTATTGAATTACGAGAATTAAGGTCTAATTCAGCTAAGATATCTAAATCTTTTTTATCTAATTTTAACTCTTTCATTTAATCCATAATTAAATATAGTTTATAAATTTTTCCATTTTAGATTAAAAAATGATAGAAAGTTTATTATAAGGACTATACTCTAACAAAGACACAAAAAGGATAAAAAATGAGAATCGAGCAATGTTTTTTCAGTCATATGGGCGGGAGCTGTACCGGTTCAGGAAATAATATTGTAGATTATATTGAACCGATAAAAATAATCTTAGGGCTCCCTCACCTAGACATATACACAGAAGGTTTAGACGCCCCCAAGGAGGGCAGGTTTTTAGTTACATCAAACATAAACGGTTGGTACCTTGGGATAAGTCCAACAGACAACCCAATCTCTAAGATTATTAGTCTAGAAGATTCCTTTGAGTTTTCAAAGTATCCATTCCCAACATTTAAACTAGAACTTGCCTGTGATGAAATGGTTCAGAAAGGTTATACAGAATATCTCCTAAAACCCAGAGCTAAAGAAAACTCTAACCAATCCCCTTACCAGACTCTACGAATTATAACTATGCCTGAAATAGCGTTTTTTGGAAGGATATACAACTCCCCTAAAGAGGAAGATGAATTAGATAACTGGGACCCTCAAAGAAGGGCTAAATTAATTTCATGGTTGAAGGATTCTGGCCTTCTCCGATAAAGTTTATTCTTATTTTTATAGTCTTATCCTGAAGGGGCATACTCTTTATAAATTAGACTAATCTAACTTTCTAAATGGAACAGGAAATAAAAACTCTCTTAGGAAAACTGACAGATAAGAAAAATATCTACCTAGTGAAAAGAGGAAACAATGCAATCAAACAACTTACAAATTTATTTAAGGATAAAATATTTTTAATTCCAGACCAGGGAGGCTGGATAACTTATTACCAATATCCAAAACATTTCATTTATTATCAGACAGATTATGGTTTATTAAAAAATGATATAAACTTTGACAGGGAAAAATACGTTTTATTAATAAATTCTAATCCTGGATACTTTGCCCTTCAGGATATAAAAACAAACTTCAAAGGATTAATAATCAATGATGCTTCTGGTTCAATAGGATATCCTCAATCAAAAAAAGGAGAGATTATTTTTGGAAGTTTTGGCGAAGACAAGATAATTGATCTGGGTTATGGAGGATTTATTGCAACAAATTTAGATTTAGAAATTAAAGAAGAATTTGAAAAGGAAAAACTGGGCTTATTGTATGAAAAACTAAAGAACATCAAAAAAAGAATCTCTTTTCTTGAAAATATTCATAAAAAAATAAAAACAGATTTGAAAAATTATGGTATAATCCACAAAAATATAAAAGGAATCAATGTAATAGTAAAATTTAATAATGAGAAAGAAAAACAAGAGATAGAAAATTACTGCAGAAAAAATAATTACGAGTTTACCTTATGCCCAAGATACATAAGAGTAAGGGAAAATGCAGTAAGCATTGAGGTAAAAAGACTAAAATGTTAAAAGAACCAGAATCAATGGACGAGTGTGTTTATTTTACAAATAGAATTGTAGGAGAAAAAGGCTCTATAAAATGCTGGGTTCTCAGGAATAAATGCCCTAAGTGCGGAAAAGGTTTAATGGAAAAACCAAGAGATCCTAAAACAGGAAATTTCAAAATAAGATCTGAAGAATATGTCTGCCCTGAATGCGGGTATACCGTAAATAAAGATGAGTATGCAGAAACCTTGATTGCAAGCATAAAATATGTTTGTCCTAAATGTAATTATTCTGGAGAGATTGAAGTTCCATTCAAGAGAAAATCTGTTTCTAGGTTAAATGAAGAGACAGGAAAAAGAGAATCTGTCAAGGCTCTTCCTTTTGAATGTGCTAAATGTAAAAACAAGATGTTAGTTACTCAGAAGATGAAGTAATTAACTCTTAGCAGCCAGTTTAATATCTTCCCCAGTTACAGTCTTCCTTTTAGAATGTAAAGCTAATCTAACTGCCATTTCTCCCAATTTTTCAGCATAATCCTCTAACACATTTCTTAATTCTTCTTTGGCAGTATTGCTTACTCTTGGAGCATTAGCCTTGATCTTTAACAGGTTCTCCATAGCAGCCAAAGGCAAAATATTCTTTTTCATATTAAAAAACCCCCTATTTTTCTCTTATTTTGAAGAATAAGGCAGATATTTAAAGATTTCCATATAAAATAAGATAATTACTATGAAGTAACAACAAAACAAAAGATTTATAAATTCAAAAGCCGTTAGAAAAGACATCATAAAAACACAATTTTCCTGTAAAGGACTTAGAAAAAGGGGAAATATCCTCATTCTATTTTTCTTTTGTCTTATTAAGACATTTTTCTTTAAAACCAAATTTTAAGGAAGAATCAGGAAGATGTGTTTTAACCTTGAAGATAAGATTTCTTAACAAATAAAATTTAAAAAAGAAAGGGGAACATGAAATGTTCAATCTATTTAACACAAAGAAGAAAAAGTTTGAAGAAGAAGCGAGAAATCACTTCGCTACTGAAGTATATCTCGAAGCGCGCCGTCACTTTACTCATGCAGTAAAGCTTATTTGTGCAACAGAAAAAGAGTATCATTGGTCCGAGACAGCTCTAGAAAATCTAAAAAGGGCGATGGAATTAAAAGTAATGTGGGGTCTTACAGAAGTTTGGACTGATAAAGCACTACGAAACATACAACAAGAGATAGTAAAAGGACTTCTCCAACAAGCCGGAAAAAAATTAGATCCGTCTTCAAATATCTCTCCTGAAATTAACCATAACCTTTTTGCAAAAACAATACTTCTCATAAAAGACTGGAATCTTCAGTATCCCTTGGCGCCTGATCAGGATTTACGCATAAAAAGCCGGATCATAAGAAATTACTTTGATAAGGCCAAATACCCATACAAAGAAAACAGGATGAATGAGGTTTACCTGAGATGGTTATTCAAAGCGAAAATTCTTGTTAAACAATGGGCAGTTTCCCCGCCATGGACCAAGAAAGAATTAAGGGAATTAGAAGACGAACTCGCAAAATTATAATTAACCCTTTAACCCCGATAGTCCGCCTTTTTTCATAATTACCTCCTAAGTAATATGACAAAGATGGACTCCGGGGTTCGGAATTATTCTAACAACAACTTAAGAAAAGAGGTTTAAGATGAAGGAAGAAAGAATAAGTATCTTTGACGTTATCGGAATCTTAATTATGCTGGTTCCGATTTTCCTAAAGGCGTTTGAAGTTATTAACTGGAGAAACAACACTCTTCTTATCCTAATTGCTAGCGGGATAGTGCTCCTTGAATTTAGGATAATATTCCTTGAAATTAAGAAGAGGGTGTTTCCTAAACCCCCACAAATTGATCTCAAGGGGAGGGGAGGGATAGAATCAGGTCTCTTAAATCTGATCGACCAAGCCCAGAAATACAACGGAGAACACAGAGGCTATCTTTCCATAATACACCCAGACTCAATCCTATATGATCTAACAGCAACAAAAAATCCCGGAACAACACGGTATAACATAATAAGAATCCCACTCAAATATGGAAGCAGGATATCTCCCTCAGAACTCAAAAAAGCACTTCAACCCCTCCGTCTCCCAATTACCGACCAGAGTTCAAAAAGAATAACTCGTTTGATAATTGGTAACGAACCAGAAACATTCTTATTACAAGAAGAACGAGTGTTTCTTCAAAGAAGAAACTTTAAACCAGTTGTCTGTCTAGAGCTCTCTAGCCCATTCAGATGCTACAAAGAATCTAAGATACAACTTGAAGTACTAAATGTCATAACAGTTATGAAAAAAGCAGCCAACCTCCTATACAACTCTCCAATACGCGAGAAGATGAAAAAATATACTGTAAAGAGTCGCTCATACTAACAATCCCTGACCCAGATCCTAGAAATTTACTTATCAGACCAGAGACCTTAAACTCTGGTCAATTTTTTCCCTCTTAAGTATATATAAGTATAATAACAACGAAGATTTCTAAAAATACAAATATATACCATATTGTTAAAAAAGAGTCCCTTAGGACTCTTTCATGTTCATATCCCGAAGAACTTCTTCAATATCCCGTGGGATATGAGGAATAATTTCCTTCCCTAATTCCGGAATCCTTTCTAAAATCTGTCTCAGTTCAGTAGAATTTTTAAAGGCGCCCTCATCAAGTAAGGATAATACCATCTTAGATATAAAATCTAGGACGCATTTCTTTACTTTTTCACTTCCCGATCCCATCCGCTCAGGACAAATGCGTTGAGGATAAATCAACAAATCCCTCACAATTCCCTTTTTTACCCTCGAGTTTCGCGCTTTTTTTTCTAAAAGGATCAGGGCATGTTCTATTTTAGAAAGAAAAATTAGATTATCCCTCCCGCCACTCATCCTAATAATTGCCCACTTCAAATCATTTAAAGTAGCTCTTTCAATAAACAGCTGCCAACAGTCTTCTTCATGAGACGGAGTACGGCAAATCAACTCAATAAGATGCCTTGGCTTGTAATTCCCTCTTTCAAAAACCAGCTTAGGAATTCTTTTCCGAGAATCCATATTAAGAAAAGGCAAGAGCTTAATCATTTCTTCACAATCCAATTCGAATTTCTCAAACAGTATCGGAGCAAGATATCGCGGCCTTTTTAGAATATCAAACGCCCATAAAGCATCCTGTTTTGATGGATTTTGCGTGATGAACTCATCAAAAAACCTTTGTTCAATCTTATTCTTTTCCTCCGACAAACACCATAAATACGATTCAACTTCAACCAATTCCTTGAGATTCGCCCGGCTAAGCCTAAACTTATCCAAGAATAGATTAAGAATTTGATAAACAAGCTTTTTTCTACTCTTTGTCGACGCCCTAGCACAAATCCCAATATTCTCAAGAATAAGAAAAAGGTCTTTTTTCAATAAGTTTTCTCGCTTAAGAAGCTCTTGTGCAGCTGTAATTTTAAAAGAAGGACATTTTTCAACAACTTCCAAAAGCTTAGCCTTAGATGGATTTTTCTCGAGAAATTCTTCCCATAATTTTTTTGCTAAATTTTTTCTCATAATAAACTCCTTTCAGTTTATTTGGGTATTCCTCTAATCCAGAAAAAATTCCAGAAACAAAAACTAACAAAAAGTATTTCTAGATAAGGGTTAACCCCGAAAGATATTTAATAATAGAAAACAACCCAAGACCTAGATAATAAATTTTTACCGAAACTATTCGGTTAAATAATAATTAAAAAACTAAAATAACTCAGTTATTTTTTCATTTGATATTCAATGATAACCGGTAATAATTTAATTTCTGCTTTTCTCAAATGCTCCTGAAAGGTAGAAATTCCTAATCCCGCGATTTTTGCCAAATCCGCCAAAGAAACTCCCCTTGGATAAGAATAATATCCATTTAAATAAGCTAATTCTATAGCTTTTTTTTGAGATTTAGAAAGTTTAGGCATAACATTAGGAAAATATATATCACTAAGAGGAGATTGCTGCATTTTTAAAATATTACAAACATCCATATGTTCCCTCAATAATTCAATAAATCTTTGTAATTGTTCTTTCTTCCATGAGGCAACTTCCCAATACTCATAACCATCTGGATGATTCACAACAGGTTTGACAAACAAAATTTGACGCATATGATACAACATCACATGCTCTCCTTTTTTTCCTAAGTTTATTTCATAAGTAAAAATATCCCCAGAAATATCAAGATTAACGATTCTTTTATCTTTTCTTAGATTAATCAAAAAATCTTTCTTCTTATTTTCGTCTTCACTCTGAAAAAAACAAGTTGTAGTAGAAAATTTTTCTCCTTTTTTCTCATACCAAGCACTCGGGTAAGACAAAACAATAATTCCAAATTTTTGACACCTATTAACAATAGGACAATCTTCATGTCTCAATTGCAATTTTGTTATCCACATAAAAAACCCGAAATAAAACGGGTTTAAAAATGTTACTTCAAAAATATTTAACCAAAACCTTTATATACCACTAAAAATCCAACAATCCTAACCCTACTGAAATTAAGTAAACTCATGTTTACTAATACAATAGCCGCTGATTCTAGAGGCGACACAGGCTGATGTCTTAAGCCTGAACCCTGAGAAGGGATAGCTATAAAGAAAAATGGGAAAAAAACATTCACCTAGAAGAGGAAGTTTGCAGTTTTGGCCTAGAGCAAGGTCTAAAAAACCATTCGCTAGAATTAGAAATTGGTCTCATGATTTAAAAGAAACTAAACTATTAGGATTTCCTGGTTACAAGGCTGGAATGACTCACGTCATAAGAACAGAGACAAATCCAAAATCACATAGAAAAGAAGCAAAAATCCAGGAAGCAATTACAATTATTGAATGTCCACCAATAAAAGCATTGTCAATAAGATTCTATAAAAAAACCATTGATGGTTTAATTCCTATTTCTCAGCTTCTATCAAAAAAAATCAATAAGGAACTTAGGAGATCTATACCGATTCCAAAAAAATCATCTGAACCAAAGGAATTTGATGATCTAAGGTTAGTTGTTTATACTCAACCTCATCTAACAGGGATTGGAAAGAAAAAACCAGAAGTATTTGAGATAGGAATTTCAGGGAAGAAAGAAAATAAATTAGAATTTGCAAAATCACTTCTAGAAAAAGAAATTACAATTAATGATGTCTTTAAGGAAGCTCAGTATGTTGATGCTCATGGAGTTACAAAAGGAAAAGGATTCCAGGGAACAGTAAAGAAATTCGGTGTTGCAATAAGATCCCACAAAGCAGAAAAAACAAAGAGGGGAGCAGGAAATTTAGGACCATGGACTCCAAAAAGAGTTTCATTCAGAACACCTCAGTCAGGAAAAATGGGTTATCACCTAAGAACAGAATATAATAAAAGAATCTATAGAATAAATTCTAAGCCAGAAGCGATTAATCCAAAAGGCGGTTTTATGTTCTATGGTTTGGTAAAAAATCCATATATATTACTTAGAGGTTCATTGCCAGGACCAAGAAAAAGACTTGTTCTATTGACAGATACAATAAGGGCAAACAAACAATTATTACATCCAATCGATATTAATTATATAAGTCAGGAGAGTAAACAATGAAAGCTTCAGTACTAGACTTACAAGGTAAAAAAACAAAGGAAATTAATTTGCCCAAGCAGTTTGAAGAAGAAGTAAGACCTGATTTGATAAAAAGAGCAGTTCTAGTTGTTCAGTCAAATAAAAGACAGCCATATGGAGCTCATCCAGAGGCTGGAAAAAGATATGTTGCTAAATTATCCAGAAGAAGAAGAGCTTACAGAGGAGCATATGGTCAGGGAATTTCAAGAGCACCAAGAAAGATTATGACAAGAAGAGGAAGGCATATGTTCTGGGTTGGAGCAAAATCCCCTCATACCGTCGGAGGTAGAAGGGCTCATCCACCAAAGGCAGAAAAAATATGGGATACTAAAATAAACATAACAGAAAGAAGAAAGGCGATAAGGTCTGCCTTGGCAGCTACAATAGACAAAATATTGGTAAAGGCAAGAGGACATAAATTTAAGGAAATACCTTTAATAGTTGATTCAAAGATACAGGGAATAGACAAGACAAAGGATGTTATAGAAATTCTCAAGAAATTAGGATTAGAAGAAGAAATAGACAGAATTAAGATTAAGAAAGTAAGAGCCGGTAGAGGAAAAAACAGAGGGAGAAGATACAGAAAAAAGATCGGCCCATTGATAGTTGTATCAGAAAAATGTAAACTTGAACACTCAGCAATTAATATTCAGGGTGTTAACGTAGTAAGGATAAATGAGATAAACACAGAATTGCTTGCACCAGGAACAATGCCTGGAAGATTGACAATCTATACAGATAAGGCAATAGAAAAAATGGAAAAGGAAGACTTGTTCATGAAAAAAAGGAGTAAGAAATGAATACAATTATATTATATCCATTAACAACAGAAAAATCAATAAGATTGATGGAGTCAGAAAACAAATTGGTATTCATAGTTGAATTAAAGGCAAAAAAACATGAAATAAAAGAAGAAGTAGAAAGAATATTTAAAGTAAAAGTAATTAATGTTAAAACAACTATTCTTCCAAGCATGAAGAAAAAAGCTTATGTTCAGTTAGCTCCAGATAGCCCGGCTATCGACGTGGCAACTCAGTTAGGTTTGATGTAAAATGGGAAAGAGATTAATCCAACAGAGAAGAGGACGTGGAACCTTTACATATAGAGCACACTCTCATAAATCAAAAGGAAAAATTATTAATAATCCATTAAAGAACACAAATGAAAAATATATTAGAGGGAGAGTAACAGATTTGATACACTGCGCCCAGCACGGCGGACCATTGGCAGAGTTAAGATATGATAATAAGGAAATAGCATTGATTGCTGCTCCAAACAACATTAGAGTAGGACAAGAAATAAGTTATGGGGAAAGATCTCCAGTAGAAATAGGAAATACCTTGGCATTAAAGGATATTCCAGAAGGAATCCCAATATGTAATATTGAAACAAGTCCTGGAAAAATTTCATTCTGCAGATCCTCAGGATCATGCGCAAGAATCATTGCCAAATTCCCAGATAAAATCATAATTCAATTGCCCTCAAAAAAACAGAAAAAATTAAATCCTGAATGCAAGGCAACAATCGGAACAATCGCTGCATCAGGAAGAAAAGAAAAACCATTTGTAAAAGCAGGAAAGAAACACTTCCTGATGAGAGCAAAAGGTAAATTATATCCAAGGACCTCAGGATTAAAAATGAACGCTGTCGATCATCCATTCGGATCTGGAAGAGGTAAAAATGTAGGTAAACCAAAGAACGCACCAAGATTCGCTCCTCCAGGAAGAAACGTAGGTTTAATAAGAGCAAGGAGAACTGGTAGGAAGAAATAAGTAAAATGGCAAAAGAAAGACTATTCAAGGGAAAATCAATAGAAGAGTTAGAGAAGATGACATTAGAAGATGCTATGAAATTAATGAAGTCAAGACAGAGAAGGGCCCTAAGAAACGGAATAAAAGACAAGGAAAAAATATTGCTTAAAAAAATAAAAGACTCTAAATCTGGCAAAAGAAAAAAACCAGTAAAAACCCATCTAAGGGATACGGTTATCATTCCAGAAATGATTGGAGCAACAGTTCATGTTCATCAGGGTAAATCATTCGAGCCGGTTGTCATTAATGAATTAATGATAGGTCATAGATTAGGTGAATTTACATTAACAAGAAAGAGGGTATCACACTCTGCAGCTGGAATCGGAGCAACAAAGTCCAGTAAGTCTGCATCAGTTAAGTAAAATGAAAGATAACCATATAGCAACTGCAAAAGGACTTGACTTGGGGATTTCAACCAAGTTCAGCATAGAAATATGCAATTATATTAAAGGTAAGTCTGTCAAGCAGGCCAAGCAAATCCTTGAAGAAGTATTGATGAAAAAAACAGCAATCCCTCTTAAGAGATTCAACAAAGACAGAGGACATAAAAAAGGGGAGATTGCATCTGGAGCCTATCCGCAGAAAGCTTCAGCAGCAATATTAAAACTAATAAAATCAGCAGAGAGTAATGCCAATAATATTGGATTAAACACAGAATCCTTGTACATTAAAAATATCCTGGCAAATAGGGCATCCTCACCAATGAGGCACGGCCGTCAGAGAAGAATAAGCGCAAAAAGAACTCATGTTGATATTATATTAGAAGAAAAAGAACCTAAGAAAACAAAAGAGGAGAAAAAAGCAACTAAAAAATGATAGAAAGAAAGTTTATAGCAAGAAAAGTAAAAGTTCAGGAAGTTGAAAACTTTGTAATTCAGCAACTTGCAAACTCAGGAAATAACAGAGTTGAAATAAAAAGAACTCCTTTGGGTGAAAAAATCATAATTTACACATCACGTCCGGGATTAATCGTCGGAAGAAAAGGGGAAAATGTAAAAAAATTAACTCAGATACTAAAAACAAAATATCAGATGGAAAATCCCCAGATAGAAATAGGAGAAATAAAAATTCCCTATCTTGATCCTAATACTGTTTTGGATGATATGGTTTCATCTCTGGAAAAATTCGGTCCAAAAAGATTCAAGTTCCTCGGCTATGAAACATTAAAAAGAATAATAGGAGCAGGGGCAATCGGAGCAGAGATAGTAATAGGTGGAGTAGGAATCCCGGGAGCAAGAGCAAAGTCTTGGAGATTCTTCTCAGGTTATTTAAAAAAATCAGGGGATGTTTCAGACTCACAGGTACTAAAGGCGCAGGGAAGAGCTAACTTGAAAAGAGGATGCATAGGAATTAAACTAAGCATTTTGCCCCCGGATTTGAAGTTGCCGGATAAAATCAAGATGATTGATCTAAAGGAAATTCATGTTGAAGAAATCATAGAAGAACCAAAAGAAACCAAAGTTAAACAACCAAGGAAAAAAGAAACAAAAAAAAGAACAAATGTAAAAAAAGAAAAACCTGTTGAGGGAAAAACAGAAGAGATTATAGAAGATGGCACTGATAAAAAAGAATGAACTTAAACATATGAGTAAAGATCAGATGGAAAAAAAGATCGAAGAACTAAAAAAAGATCTGCTTAAAATAAATGCTCAGAGAGCAACAAAAACAACACCCGAAAATCCTGGAAAGGTAAAGCAGATAAGAAAAACAATCGCAAAATTAATTTCAAAAATTCATAATCAAAAGAAAAATCAGGAGGTTAAGCAAAAGATATGAGTGAAATTTGCCCAAAGTGCGGCCTACCAAAAGCTCTTTGCGTTTGTGAAACAATCGCAAAAGAAGACCAAGAGATAAAAGTCATCCTTGAAAAAAGAAAGTTCGGGAAGATAATAACTTTAATCAAGGGGCTTGACAATAAGTCAATCGACACAAAAGAATTGACAAAAAAACTCAAGTCAGCCCTTGCCTGCGGAGGGACCGCAAAAGGAGATGCAATCGAACTTCAGGGGAACCACCTCCAAAGGGTCAAGAAAGAGCTTGTCAAGCTAGGCTTTGACGAAAGCTCAATAAAATGAGCATCAAAGATATACTAAAAAAAGAAATAATCGGTTTAAAAGTTGAGGTAACCGACGCAAAAAACAAGGCATTAATAGGAAAAAAAGGCAAAATAATCGACGAGACAAAGAACATATTAACCCTTGAAGAAAAAAACAAAAAGATCAAAATCATAAAATCACAGGTCAAGATGAAAACAACATATGAAAACAAAACAATAGAAATCGACGGGAAATTACTAGTCAACAGACCGGAAGATAGAATTAAAAAAATAAGGAGTTTAAGATGAGAAAGATAGGTTTTAACATTGAACAGCCAAAGAAAGAATGTAAAGACAAGCATTGTCCTTTTCATAGTCCGGTAAGTCTTAGAGGAAGAATCTTAGTAGGAAAAGTCCTTAAAATGAATATTCATAAAACAATAACAATACAGATTCCAAGACAGAATTTCCTTCACAAATATGAAAGATATGAGAAAAGGGAATCAAGATTAAAAGTTCACAAGCCAGACTGCATAGATGTCAAGGAAGGAGATTTCGTAAAGGTGGCTGAGTCAAAGCCAATAAGTAAAACAAAGAATTTCATAGTTATTGAGGTATTAAAATGAAAGCAATGTCTGCTAAGATAACAAGGTCTATACCGGCAGGAGCAAACATAGATGTTTGTGACAACTCCGGAGCCAAAAAAGTAAAGGTCTTCAATGTAAGAAGATACACTACTATTAAAGGCGGTTTACCAAAGGGCGGAGTCGGAGATTTTGTAATGGGCTCTGTAGTAAGCGGACGTCCAGACATGAGAAAAAAAGTCGTAATGGGTGTAATAGTAAGACAAAAAAAAGAATACAAAAGAGCAGATGGTACAAGAATAAAATTTGAAGACAATGCGATGATTGTTTTCAAGGATGAAAAAGGAAACCCAAAAGGAACCTTATTTAAAGGGCCAATTGCAAAAGAAGCAGTCGAAAGATGGCCAACCCTAGCAAAGATCGCTAGCATGATTGTATAAAATGAAAGAATGGTCAAAACATTGGAAAGCAAGTAAAGATCCGGGAAAACAGCGTAAATATAAATATAACGCTCCGTTGCATGTACAAAAAAAATTCCTGGATGTTAATATTTCAAAAGATCTAAGAAAAAAGTACGGAATAAGAAATATCCAGATAAGAAAAAATGATACAATAAAAATCCTGAGGGGACAGTTCAGGAAAAGAACAGGAAAAATTACAAAAGTAGACATTAAAAGATCAAGAGTTTACGTTGAAGGAATTGAAATGATAAAGAAAGATGGAAACAAGGTTCAGATCCCAATAACACCATCAAACCTTCAGATAACAGAGTTAAATTTGGATGATAAAAGAAGAATAAAAAAGAAAGGAGCAGAAAATGTCAAACAGAAGGCACCTCAAAAGGCTTAATACCCCTAAATCATGGCCAATTAAGAAAAAGGAAAACAGATATGTAGCTAGACCTAGGCCTGGCCCTCACAAATTAAGAGAATGCATCCCTCTTAGCTTATTATTAAAAAATGTATTGAAATATGCAAAAACAACAAGAGAAGTAAAGAAAATACTCAGCGATAAAAAATTACTAATTGATAAAAAATTCAGGAAGGATCCTAATTTCCCCATAGGATTAATGGACATAATAGAATTCCCAGAAATAAATGAATATTACAGGGTTCTTATAGACCAAAAAGGAACATTGATGCTTAACAAAATAACAAAGCAGGAAGCTAACCACAAGACCTGCAAGATAATAGGAAAAACCTATCTGAAGAAAAAGAAAATCCAGCTAAACCTTTACGACGGAAAAAATATTCTGATAGATAAGGATGAGTATAAGGTGGGGGATTCAGTCATAATTGATCTGGAAAAAAATAAAGTAGTAAAACACATCAAACTGGAAAAGGGCGCATCCATCTTTTTAATAGATGGAGGATCACTTGGAAAATTCGGAATCTTGGATGAAATAAAAATTCAAGAAGGGTCATTACCTCCAAGGGTAATATTTACAATTGATAAAGACAAAGCAGAAACAAGAAAGGATTTTGTTTATGTAGTAGACAAATCAATCATACCTAAAAAATGAGAAATATAAAAATAGAAAAAGTAACATTGAATATTGGAACAGGCGAACCAGGCCTTAAGCTAGAAAATGCTATATATTTGCTTAAGAAAATAACAAATGCCCAGCCGGTTGAATGCGCAAGCAAGAAAAGAATTCCAACCTGGGGTGTACGTCCAGGACTTGTTATTGGATGCAAGGTAACAATAAGAAAAAAAGAAGCAGAAGAATTATTAAAAAGATTATTTATTGCATCAGAGAAGAAGTTATCATCCAAGAAATTCGATAATAATGGAAACTTTTCATTCGGTGTTGCAGAATATATTGACATTCCTGGAATGGAATACGATCCTAAAGTAGGAATCATTGGATTGGAAGCAGCAGTAACATTAGAAAGACCGGGATTTAGAATCAAGAAACGTAAGGTTCACAAAGCAAAGATCCCAACAAGAACGAAGATAACAAAGAAAGACGCAATGGATTTCATAAAAGAAAAATTCGGAGTTGAGATAATATGACTGTAAAAAGCTACAAAAAAGTTTTCAAGCAGCTTAAGAACAAACCTGCAAAAATGAAGAAATACATTAAACATAACGCTCCCCTAAAAAGGGAATTTGGAAAGGGAGCAAACAGATGCAGAGTTTGCGGCTCAACAAAAGGAATGGTAACTCAATACGGAATCAACTACTGCAGGAGATGCTTTAGATTAAATGCTAAAAAACTAGGATTCAAAAAATATCACTAGGAGGAACAATGTTAAACGACCCACTGGCAAACACACTATGCAAGATAAACAACGCAGAGAAAGTTGGTAAAACCTCATGTCAGGTAAAACCAAGCTCAAAAGTCATAGTTGAAGTGCTAAAGATATTAAAGGAAAACAAATACATTGATAATTTCAGGGTAGAAGAGGACAACAAAGGTGGCCTAATTGAGATAAACCTTAATGGAAGCATAAACAAAACCGGGGCAATAAAACCAAGGTTCTCGGTAAAAGTAAATACTATTGAAAAATTCGAGAAAAGATATCTCCCGGCAAAGGACTTTGGATTAATAATAATTTCAACACCAAAAGGAATAATTACCCATTACCAATGCAAAGAAAAAAATCTTGGAGGAAAACTATTAGCATACTGTTACTAAGATGATACCTGAAGTGAAAGCAGAACTTGTAATTCCCGAAGGAGTGGAAGTTGAGATACATGAAAACCTAGTAAAAGTAAAAGGACCTAAGGGAGATCTGTCAAAAGAATTCCACTATCCAAATGTTATAATAAAGAAACAGGAAAACAAGATTATGTTAAATTCAAAAAAAGCAACAAAAAGAGAAAAAAGAATGATTGGGACATTTAAAGCTCACATAAGAAATATGTTGCTTGGGGTATCAGAACAGTATGAATATACATTAAGAATATGTTCAAGCCATTTCCCAGTTACTGTAACCACAGACAAGAATGAAGTTATAATCAAAAATTTCCTTGGGGAGAAAGTTCCAAGAAAAGCAAAGATACTAAATGGAGTCGAAGTCAAGGTTAATGCTGATAAAATAACCGTTATTGGGGTTGACAGAGATAAAACCGGACAGACTGCAGCAAATATAGAACAGGCCTGCAGGATAAAGAAGAGGGATATAAGAGTATTCCAGGACGGGATTTACATAACAAACAAGGCAGGAAAAGTAATATGAAAAGATTATTGCAATTAAAGAAGGAAATGAAAAAAAGAAAACCAGATTTCCTTAGACAAGATGCTCACAAATTAAAGAAACTGAAAAAGAACTGGAGAAAACCAAAAGGACTTGACTCAAAGATGAGAAGGGGCCTTAGAGGTTACAGGAGATCCGCAAGAATTGGTTTCAGCACCCCAAGAAAAACCTATGGATTAAACAAAGATGGTTTGAAGGGTATTGTTGTAAAAAACCTAAGAGACCTTGAATCAATCAAGGAAAATAATATTATAATCCTTAGTTCAACTATCGGATCAAAAAACAGAATAGAAATATTAAAAAAAATAAAGGAGAAGAACCTAAAAATATCAAATATTAAAAACGTTGATGATTACATTCAAAAAGCTGAAGAAATATTTAATAAAAAAAGAGAAACAAAAAGAACAAAACTTCAGGAGAGAAAAAAGACAAGAGAGGAAACAAAGAAAAAAGCAGAAGCTAAAAAAGAAGAAAAATCTGCTGAAGAGAAACTTGAAAAAGAAAAGAAAAAGACATTAGAAAAACCAAGATCAGGTAAAGAAGGAGAATTCCAATGAGACTGGGTCCACAAAGAAGGTTATCAGCAAATCTGTTGGGGATTGGGAAACATAGAATAAGGTTTAACCAGGATAAACTAGAAGAAATCAAAGAAGCTATAACTAAAGAAGACTTAAGGGGGTTGATAAGGGAAAAAGCAATAACCAAAGATAAAAAAAGTTCACATTCAAGATCAAGAGCAAGAAAAATCCTCAGCCAAAAAAGAAAAGGGAGGAGGAAAGGCCAGGGTAGTAGAAAAGGAAAGTTCGGAGCAAGAATAAATAGAAAAGAAACCTGGATGAACAAAGTAAGATCTCAGAGGGATATAATCAAATTATTGAGGGAAAAGAAACAAATTTCAAACAAAGATTATAGAATGTTATACTTAAAGGTTAAGGGTGGATTTTTCAGAAGTAAAAGACACCTTAGGATGTATATGGAGGAGAAAAATTTAATAGAAAAAAATGCCACAGTTAAAAAGAAGAAAACAAGATAGGACTAACTACCTGAAAAGATTAAAACTATTAAAATCAGGGAAAACAAGGATAGTAGTTAGAAAATCCTCTAAAAACCTTATCATCCAGTTTGTAAACTATCATGAAGATGGTGATAAAATAATACTTACAGTAAGTACAAGACAGCTTATGAAATTAGGATATAAACAATCAAGATCAAATATTCCAGCTGCATACCTTCTTGGAATGCTCGCAGGCAAAAAAGCAAAGGAAAAAAATATCAAGGAAGGGATACTTGACATCGGCCTTTACGAGCCAATCCAGAAGTCAAGATTGTACGCAACTGTAAAAGGATTAGTAGACGCAGGATTTGATATTCCTCATAACCCAGAAGCATTTCCTTCAACAGAAAGGCTTATAGGGAAACACACAAAAAATCCAAGTGAAACAGAGAAAGAGGTTAATGAAATAAAAAATAAGATACTTAAAAAATGAAAGAAGAACAAGTTCCAGAAACAATAAAAGAAAAACCCGAAAAGGAAAAGAAAGATCCTATGGAAGGTTGGAATCCAAAAACAAAACTAGGAAAGATGGTAAAGTTAGGACAAATTACCGACATAGATGAAATCCTTGATAGGGGAATAAAAATAAGGGAACCAGAAATAGTTGATATTTTACTTCCAAATCTTGAATCTGATTTGTTATTTTTCGGACAGTCAAAAGGTAAGTTTGGTGGAGGAAAAAGATCCATCTGGAAACAAACCCAGAAAAAAACAAAGGAAGGAAACAAACCCAAGTTTTCAGCACTTGCTGTTGTTGGAAACCACGACGGTTACATTGGGATTGGAAAAGGAAAATCCAAGGAAACTGTCCCTGCAAGAGAAAAAGCAACAAGACAAGCTAAACTTAATATTATCAAGATTAAGAGAGGATCAGGTTCATGGGAAGGAAGATCCCAAGACCCACACTCAATCCCATTCAGAGTAGCTGGAAGATGTGGAAGTGCAAAAATAACATTACTTCCTGCTCCAAAAGGTACAGATCTCAAGGTAGCAAAAGAATGCCAGAAAGTATTAAGATTGGCAGGAATAAAAGACATAAGATCAAAAACAAAGGGGCAGACAAGAACAACAATAAACCTTATTCAGGCTTTATATTATGCTCTTAAGAAATTAAGCACAACAAAAGTGACAGCAGATCTTGAGAAAAGACTAAATGTAAAGGAAGGAAGAAATGTATAAAAGAATTGCAATCGTCAGGGTAAGAAGCAGCGTCGAAACAAGAAAAGACGTAAATGACACTATGAAGATGCTTCGTTTGTATAAAACAAATACTTGCGTAATTGTAAAGAATACTCCTGAAGTAAATGGAATGATTGCCAAGGTAAAGGATTATGTTACTTGGGGTGAGATAGATACCCAAACTATGAAGGAATTATTATTGAAGAGGGGTAGACTTGCTGCCAACAAACCAGTCACTGATAATTACATAAAAGAAAAAACAAAAATAAGCGCCGATGAATTTGTAAACAATTTCATGGACCTTAGAAAAGACCTTAGGGAAATTCCAGGACTTAAAACATTCTTCAGGCTGAATCCTCCTCAGAAAGGGTTTGAAAGAGCCGGAATCAAAAAGACCTTTGTGCAGGGTGGTGTCCTTGGATATAGAAAAGAAAAAATTAATGATTTGATATTAAGGATGTTGTAAGATGATAAACAGAAGAAAAAAACACAGGAAGAGTTATGGTAAGAGGACTCATTTCCACGGAGCAGCCAAGAAATGGAGGGGGGCTGGTAACAGGGGTGGAAGAGGAATGGCGGGGACAGGTAAGAGAGCTGACCAGAAAAAAACCGCTATCCTGAAGTTGTATGGAAACAAATACTTTGGGAGGTATGGATTTAAAACTTACAATAAACCGGAAATCATATTTATTAATTTGAGTGATTTGCAAAAATTAGTAGACAAGACAAACAAAACAACCATAAATCTTAAAGAATTTGGTTATAATAAAATACTTGGTAAGGGTAATATAACAAAGAAAATAACTGTGGAAGTAGAGATGGCTTCAAAGAAAGCAATAGAGAAGATAGAGAAAAAAGGAGGAAAGGTGATACTTCCAATATCAGAAGAATCTGGAGAGGATTCAGAAGAGTAAGATGTCATTCCTAGATGCAATATTAAAGGTTCTGCCAGAAGTAAAAAAACCTGAGGGTAGATTAGACTTCAAACAAAAGATGAAGTGGACAGTCCTTTCTTTAGCTGCATTTTTCATTCTTTCTTCAATTCCATTGTTTGGATTAGGAGCAAACCAATTATCCCAGTTTGAACAATTATCAATTATTTTAGGAGCCAGCTTCGGTTCATTAATGTCATTAGGTATAGGCCCAATAGTAACAGCATCTATTGTTTTGCAGTTATTAAATGGATCAGGAATCTGGAAATTCGATACAACCACTAAAGAAGGAAGAGCAAAATTCCATGGAATCCAGAGGGTATTTTCAATATTTTTTATAATATTTGAAGCAATGATTTACGTATTAATGGGGGGGCTTGCACCAGAAGCAATTCTTTCTCCATCACAGTTTGCATTCATGCAATTCATATTAATCTTACAGTTATGTGTTGGTGGTTTCTTAGTATTACTAATGGATGATCTATTGCAGAAATGGGGAATAACCTCCGGTATAAGTTTATTCATAGCTGCAGGTGTAGCATCCCAGATATTTATCAGAGCATTTTCACCTTTAACAACTGCAGGAGCATGGGCATTTGGTTCAGGTCAGCCCCCTGTAGGTCAGGTCTGGGTATTGATTAATTCATTAGTGTCTGGAAACCCATTCGGAGCTGGATTAGCACTAAGTGCAATCCTTGCAACCTTGATTATATTTGTAGTATCAGTATTTGCTCAGGCAATGAAAGTAGAGATTCCACTTTCATTCGGCAGAATAAGAGGTCACGGGATAAGATGGCCATTGCACTTTATGTATACTTCAAACATTCCAGTTATTTTAGTTGCTGCATTAATGGCTAACATGCAGTTATGGGGAAGTTTGCTTGCGAGAGCAGGCCATCCAATACTTGGAACTTTTTCAGGGAATCAACCAGTTACAGGTTTAGTTGCATGGTTAAATTCTCCAAACCTTGTTCAGGGAATCTTTGATGCATTCAGGATTGGAACATTTGACTGGAGTATCTTAAGTCATACTCTAACTTATATGTTCTTTATGATTGGGGGTGCAATTTTATTTTCAATATTCTGGGTTCAGACATCAGGAATGGATGCTAGATCCCAGGCAAATCAGATTATGAGTTCTGGTTTGCAAATTCCAGGATTTAGAAGAGATCCAAGAGTAGTTGAACAATTGCTTAAAAGGTATATTTTCCCATTGACAATAATGGGTGGAGCAGCAGTAGGATTCCTTGCAGCATCCGCAGATTTATTAGGAGCATTAAGCAGGGGAACAGGAATATTATTAACAGTTATGATCATTTACAGAATATATGAGGAAATAGCAAAACAGCACATGATGGATATGAATCCAGCAATGAGAAAATTAATGGGGGGTAAGTAATGTTTGATGGTTTTTTCAATGCAATATTCGGAAAGTTAATACAATGGCAACCCCTTTTGGGTTTGATAATCATTTGTTTAATATTCACATTGATTGTAACCTTAATATACAAGTTTACAACAAATCAAACGCTTATGAAGGAGCTTAAAGCCAAGCTGAAAAGCCATCAGGCAGAAATGAAAACATTTAAAAATGATCCTCAAAAACTAATGGCTATACAGAAAGAGGCTATGGAAGCAAACATGAAATACATGATGCAAAGCTTCAAGCCGATGCTATTCACATTCATTCCCGTAATCATTATGTGGAGTTGGTTAAGAACAGTCTATGAAGCAACAACAATAAGCTTCATAGGAATCACAAGCTGGATATGGATATATATTATATTCTCCATGGCATTCAGCATGATACTCAGAAAAATAATGAGGCTAGCATAAAATGAAAGACAGAAAACTAAGAATAAAAACAACAAAAGGAGTAAAGATTAAAATAAAATCTAGAAAACCAAGAGCACCAGTATGCAGTGCTTGCAGGAAAAAACTAAAAGGAACTCTGAATTTAAAGACAGTAAAACAAAAAAATTCAGCAAGAACAAAGAAGAGGCCTGAAAGAAAATATGGTGGAGTTTTATGCTCTAGATGTGCCAGACAAAAAATAAAAGAAGAGATTAGGAGTAAAAATGTTTGAAATCGGAAGATTATGTGTAAAGATTGCTGGTAGGGACTCAGGAAATTACTGTGTCATAATTGATGTAATTGATGAAAATAATGTAATGATTGACGGTAATGTAAGAAGAAAGAAATGCAACATAAAACACCTGGAGCCTATTGATAAGGTTTTAAAAATAAAGAAAGGCGCCTCAACCACAGAAGCAAAAAAAGCGATTTCAGAGTTAGGGATAAAAATCAAGGAATCAAAACTAAAAAGAACCTCAAAGAAAAAAACAGCTGAAAAACCAAAAAAAGAGTCTAAAAAATGAACGAAGAAGGTTTATTGGATCTACAAACACTTTCCTACCAGATACAACAGTTACAGGAGCAATTGCAGATAATAGAAAACCAGTTTACAGAATTGTCAATTTTAAGTTCTGCTTTGGATGAAGTTAAGGAATCAAAGGGCAAAAATAGTTTAATTCCATTAGGTCCTGGGATCTTTGCTGAAGCAGAACTGAAGGATACAGATAAAGTTCTTGTCAATGTAGGATCAGAAATTATGGTCAGAAAAACAATCCAGGAAGCAAAAGAACTTATAGAAAAGCAGATTGAAGAAACAAGATCATTGGCAGAATTATTTAAGCATGAAATAGAGCATAGCCTTGAAGGATTAAAACAATACTAATTCTCATCTGAATCTTCAGATTCAGGAATTAAAATCCAAACTACCTCTAATAAGAAATAAAACAAGATTAAGAATATTAATGAAGCAATTAATGTAGTTGAATCAAGAGGAATTAAGCTGTAGGTAAGTATTATTAGTAATAACATAATTGAATTTATTGGAAATTTGGAAGAAACAACAAACGCGAGGCTTTTTGGGAGTATGTGAAAAAAGTCCAGCAAGGTTAGTAATGCCCCTATAAAAATTACAGAGACTAAAAGCAAGAATCTTAAATCAAAAAAATTAAATGTGAGTGAAGAGACCTGGTGTCTTATTAGGTCTATGCTTACAAATACCAAAACTAAACTATTCCCAAACGCTGTATTCCATCCGAGTTCTTCACGTTTATATCTTGCAAAATAAAATTCCATAAGTAAGAGGTTAAGCAATAAAGGAGTTAATATCCAGAACATCTGTGGAAAATCAATTGGAGCTTTTACTAAATCCCATACTCTCTCAAATATTAAAAATAAGTCCATTTAGTCAGGGGCCGGAGTCTTTATTTTTTCCTCTACCGTTTCCTCCTCATTTTTAAATTGTTTTCTAAACTCCTTATACAATAAGGAAATTAATGATATAAAGTAAAATATACTAAAGAACACTCCAACCCAGAATAAAATCCCTAAAAATATCAAAACAAGATTAGACCCGATTAGGTCTATTAAAAAACCTATACCTGCCCTGGTTTTAATTGCTCCATTTACTGAAAAAGTAAACAATACAGCCAGGACTAATTTGATAAAACCCATCACCAGATTTTTGATATTCTCTTCAAACATTACTAAAAGAAGTCTATCTAAAATTTATATAACTTTCTAAAATAATATCCCAGAAAACACAAATGATTATAAAAGAACTTTCCAAGAAAATATCATGGATCCAATTCTGAAATACTACTCTAGGAGAGAAATCCAGAAACAGATTTTATTAAATGCAAAAAACAAGGAAGTAGGAGTTAAATACTCAGACAAGGGCTTTGGCAAGCGTCCTGATGTCTTGCAGTTTGAATCAGATATTTTAGAGTTTGCAAAACAGGGCGTTACTTCCTTTCACCTCTCAGAAGAAACCTGGAGCAATCCCTTGGATCTTAAACCAGGTATGACCCAGAGGCAGCTAGACAATTTAAGGATTGGTTGGGACTGCATTCTTGACATAGATACAAAATTTATAGAATACTCAAAAACCTGTGCCTCTTTACTAGTAGAAGCAATAAAATTCCATGATGTAAAGAATGTTTACACAAAATTCTCAGGAGGCTCAGGATTCCATATTGGCATTTCCTCCAATTCATTTCCAAGACAGGTTGATGTAAAAGAAACAAAATTATTATTTCCTGATGGGATAAGGGCGATCTCTGAGTATCTTAAGGAAATGATAAGAAAACCGTTGTCAGAATCAATATTATCCTTAAATACAGTAGAAGAAATAAAAAAAGCAACCAAGAAAGAAGAAAAGGATCTAATAAAAAATAGTGTATTTGATCCCTTTTCAATAATAGGGATTGATTCTATTTTAATCTCTCCAAGGCATTTATTCAGGTCAGCTTATTCCTTAAATGAAAAAACAAATTTAGTTAGCATTCCTGTAAGCTCCCCAAAGCATTTTAATATAACAAATGCACAGATAAAAAATGTAGAGCCGGAAATAATTTTCTTAGGAGAGTCAGAACCAGAAGAAGCAAGATCATTGATAATTCAGGCAATGGATTTTAAGGTTAGGTCAAATAAAGTCTATATGACTGAGATTTTGACAAAGGAAACAAAGGAAAACATAAGAAGAGATTATGAAATCCCAAAGATTGCCATAAAGGAAGAATATTTCCCTCCTTGTATTATACAAATACTTAAAGGTATAGAAAAAGACGGAAGGAAAAGGGCGGTATTTATTCTGATTAATTTTCTTAAACAAATGGGTTGGTCTCTTAGTGATATAGAAAAAAGACTCCATGAATGGAACAACAATAATTATGAACCTTTAAGAGAAGGTTATATAAGAGCCCAGATAAGCTGGAACCAGAAAACAAACCAGAATATATTGCCTCCTAACTGCGATAATGAATCCTATTACAAGGATTTAGGGATTAAATGCTCAGAACAATTATGCAGAGGAATTAAAAACCCAGTTAATTACGTATTCAGAAAATTAAAACAAAATTAAGGAACTTTAATCTAGTTCCCTGCATAAGTCTTGACCTTTTCTATTACTTTATCATAAGGACCGCCATTCAGGTCCTGATATTCTTGCTTGATAACTTCAAAAGGACTCCTAGACCCAACAACGGGATAGTTTATAAAAAGAACTCTCCTTGTAGACTGGGTCTCTTCTTGAGTATTTACAATTAAAATTTTAAAGTTAGAATCTACCTTTTCTTGAAGATTTTTTATTTTTTCAAGGTCCAGACTCTTTTTTTTAAATTCAGCTCCTAAATTTGTTAGATTATCTATCAAGAATCCTGAATAATTCCCTACAATCTGGCTCTCTCCAGTGCTTTCTCCCATAGTCAACAACCTCCAAACTTAAATAGGAAAATAAAAACAAGGAAATATAATAACTTAATGTTACAATAATAACATTTATAAAATCCAGGAATATTTTTATAGAAATGGTAACAATAAGCCACCTAATAAAAAAGTACATTGAAGAAACTCCTTTTGTGGCAGAAGCCATGCAGAGAGATATAATCAGCAATCCAGGATTGGCAGAAGAGCTTCAGCCAAGACTTGAAAAAGAATTAAAAAGAAAGATAAAGCTCCCGGCAATAATCATGGCCCTAAGGAGATATTCTGAAACATTGGAAGAGAAATTTCACACAAAAAAGAAGTTAAAGATAACTTCAGAGTTTATAGTAAAATCAGGTGTTTGTGTCATTGATGTAAGAAAATCCCCTCCTCTCTTCAAAAAACTTGAAAAGATCTACAATGCAATCTACAACAAGGAAGATTTGTTAAATATCTCCCATGGAAACAAGAAAATATCGATAATCTCAAACGAAAAATATCTGGAAGATATCTTAAACAATCTAAAAGGAGAAAAAGTCCTCAGAAAGCAGAAAAATCTTGTTGCATTGAACATTATCTTCTCAGAAGGTTATCTTTACACTCCTGGAGTGATTTTTGAAGTAACAAGAAGGCTTGCATGGAATAATATAAACATAGTAGAGATGATTTCCTCCCATAATGAATTATCAGTTATTATAGAAAAGAATGATTCAATAAAAGCATTTGAGGTTCTGCAAGAAATAATGAGTTAAATCTTATTTAGTTTCTTGAATAATTTAACCTGCTCCTTGCTTAGTTTAGCTACCTCTTTAGAGGATTTTTCTTTTAATTTATCAACCTTTTCAACCCAGTCAGGATCTTTCAGATTAACCTCTTTCTTAAGGTCCGTTAATTTGTTAAATAATTCTTTTTCCTGTTTGCTGAGAACATTGACATTCCTTGGATTCCTTAATCTTATTTTTTCAGCATCAGCCTCCCATGCTCTTTTTCCAATATTATGTTCTTCTTCCTCAAAGTCATCAATGGATTCCCTTATGTTTTCCTTGATTTCCTCTAATTTACCCTTCTCAAAGTTAGATAATCTATTAACAATATCCTGTTCCTGTTTTTTTAATTCATCAACATTCTTGGCTCTTATCCGGACCATTGGCTTTTTTATTTCGGTCCTTATTATATCAAGTCTTCTTTTCTCATAGTCATCAATTCTCTGCAGTAAGTGCTGTATGTAATCTTTTTTAGCATCAATCTGTGCCCTTTTATATTTATTAATTAATTTCTGTTTTTGCATAAGCAAGGCATCAACTTTTTTCCTGTCAACACTAAGATCAGGGACATCATCATAAACCCGCTGCAAATCTTTATTTAGCATATATTCAACAGGCTTTTCATAACGTTCATGTCTTTTTTTATGGAAATGCAATAATCCCCTTAAATGTTTGGCTATTTCTCTCTCCCTCAATTTTAATTCCATTAATCCTTCTGCCTCAACAGCCTTAACATGATATGCAAGATCTTTCAGTTTTGCCAGAACAGGATTCTCCGCCTCTAGTATAGGAAGTCTTATAGAATCTCCCTTAAGCGAATTTATTTTTTGCTGAACAAGTTTGTTTGATACTTCTTTAACTTCATTGTTTGGGATATTAAAATCAAATAATTTTTCCCTATGTCTTTTAGGCAATCTAACTCTTACAGACTTAAGCCCTCTCAGTTTATGGATGCTAAGACTTTCATTCCTTAGTTTAGGTTTAATGAATAAAGTATGAACATCTTCCTTA
Source organism: Candidatus Nanoarchaeia archaeon (assembly GCA_028714095.1). GTDB lineage: Archaea > Nanobdellota > Nanobdellia > SCGC-AAA011-G17 > JACPNG01 > JAQTMY01. The sequence continues at coordinate 134,125 of JAQTMY010000001.1, forward strand.
ACATCAGTTTCTACATCCTTGAACTTATTGTTAAGATGCCCCTTAATGTTTTCGACCCGCTCATTCACATTACTTTTCCAGCCCAAAACAGTTTCTCTGATATGCTTTAATGAGTCACGACTATGCTTAACAATTTCTCTCTCAGGCTCTTTTTCAACTATACCCTGATCTTTTAGAATATTCTGTATCTTTTCAGAAACTTCTGCCATATGCCTGCTTTCCTCATCAAGCTTTGATCTCTCTATGTCTCCATACAAATCAATCAAGGAACTGGCAACCTTTTCTTCATCATTAACAGGCAGTTTATAATAAACAGATAAAGCTTTGTTATAATCTCTTGTAGCCTCCTTCCAGTCTTTTCTTGCTATCCTTCTTCCTTTTCTTATTAATCTTTCAACAATATTTTTATTATCCTTGTTTTTCCTTACCTCTATATAATCCTTAATACTATAATACCAGCTGACAGGATTAAACTTGCTGTGTTTTCTCGTAACCTGGATATCCACGCCCTTAATCTTAAATCCTAAAACAACGGGTCTTTCTTTTTCCTTAGTCCTTTTAAAAAGATTTTTCATAGAAATCTTGAGGTTCTTGAATCCAAAATCCTTGATGTCAATCTTGTTAAATAAACTTATTTTTTTAACAACTTCTTCTTTGGGTTTTTCGGTTTTCTCACTACTGACTAGTCTGCTAAAAGAACCTATTAATTTATTCAGGTTCTCCCTGTCTAGTGTTTTCCCGCTATACTTAAGATGGGCAATTTCATTTGAGATATTCACATATCTCTTTGCTTTTTTTTGTAATATTATCTCAAGTTCTTCAAAAGTAAACTGTTTGCTTATCCCAAACTTTATTGCAAAATAATCCCTGAACAATCCAATAAACTGGTTTAAACCCTCCTTGACCTCAAGTTTGTTCACCCTTTTCTTAAATTCGTCAAGTTCCTTGTCAACCTCAAATTTAATTTCCGGACCTTCACTTTTTACTTTTACCTCTTTTTCTTTTTTCTTTAGATTAAATTTAGGCAGTTTAAACTTACCCATTTTTTTGACAATGAATGAAAAAAGTAAGAATAAAATAACCAAAGCAATTATAACTAAAGGAGAAATAAACAACAAAGAATAGCTCTTCCCTCCAATAGTAACTTCTTGAGCACTAACAAAAGGCATAATCAACAAAAAAATAGCTGTTCCCCTCTTTATCATAAATAAAAACATATACCCTTAATATTAAAATCTTTTGTTTATATCCTTAAGATACCTCTTGATTAACTCAATCTCATATTTGGAAAGATGCTCCTCCCCGGATTTTCTGTATAAAAATAATATCTCCTGTTTTAAATTCCCGGTTATTTTGTATTTTTTAAGAATAACTTCCACCTCATAAGGCGTTGAGTACCTTGTCAGCCCAAACTTGTTCCTTAAAATTTCCTCTGTCAGCAGCTTTATGTCATGGGCAGTTTTTGAATCATTTAATCTTTTGTTTAAGGTTTGTTTCTTGGCAATAATCTGATGGCCGCTTCTTCTGATAAACATGAAAATATGGTCTCTATAGATGACAAGCCCTCCAATAAAGATAATTATAAGCCCTATAATAAAATAGGATGAGTAATTTGGTTTAAGCGCATCTTCATCAACTTTTGCACTTTCATCAAACAAAACAACAGTTAGCTTAGGCCTTGATTCATTTTCAAAAGCAACGACCATTAAAGCTTCATCATTGACATTTACCATTAATTCATCTTCCTTGATTTCAGAGGTTATTTTTTCTATTTCTTCTTTCTTGATACTTTTCAACAACAAACTGTCAACAACAGTGCCTGCAAAAGCCTTTTCCAATTCTTGGTCTGTTATTAATGTTGGATATTTTTCTATTATGGTTTCAGTCAAATTTTCCAATAAGGTTAGATCCTGTTTATCAGGAGCTTTTTCATAAATCCTGCTTGAGTTAGTTGAGAATATTATTGTTTCAACTCCTTTAAATCCTGGCTTGGCAGTAATATGCGCAATCCCGTCCTGATCAATATTAATAAGGACATTGTGATTTGTTATGTTATAATAATAAAACGGCGAGTCTCCCAGATATTTTTTTAGGTTGATATCCTGCTTCTGTGAAGTAGACTGGAATCTCACCACTAATCTGTCTGTGGCTCCATAAACAAAGCTAGTTATTAATAAGATAAAAATTAAACTTAAAATCCACCTCTTCATATCTTTTTAAAAATTATAGGTTTTTATATACCTTTTGAATTATTACTCATATCTTAGAGCATCTACAGGATTCATCTTGGAAGCCTGATAAGCAGGAATGATTCCAGCCAAGATTCCAATTAAAACAGAGATTCCAAATACAGCCAATACAATCTGAGGAGAAACAACAGAGCTTAGACTCATCCCTCTGGGTCCTCCACCTATACTAAGGCCGACAACAGACATGATTGTTTTTGAGATGATAACTCCTAAAATTCCTCCTAAAATTCCTCCAGCCAAACCAATCATGCTTGAATTGAACAAGAATATTGAAAGTATTTCCCTGTTTTTCGCACCAATTGATTTCATGATCCCAATGTCCTTGATTTTTTCCAACACGGTTGTAAACATTGTGTTTGCAATTCCTACTGCTCCAACCAATAAAGAAATAGCAGCAATGCCTGTTAAAAATAAAGTTACAGATTCAATTGTTTCTGAAATAGTCTCCTGCATGGCCTTGACAGAACTGACTGAAAAGTCCTGGGTTTTCTCAGTAACCGCTCTGGTTAATCTTAATCTTTCCTCTATCTCTGATACAGTATCATCAAGTAGATTAACATTTTCCACTTTTATCTCAATTGAATTAAATTCTTTTTCTCCAACGTCTTCCAAAACAGTTCTTGCAGTCTGAATAGGCATATAAAGAGAAGCACCGCCACCTCCCCCACCCATTCCCGACGTAGAAGATTCCTCTAAGATTCCAACAACTCTAAATGTAACTCCTTCTATGATTACCTGACTATTAATCTGAATTTCATTCTTGAATCTTTCTTTGGCTAAACCATAACTAAGAACAACAACATTTGTATCTCCCTGAGATAAATACCTTCCAGAATCTAATTCTGTAGTCTCAATATCTTTCCATACTTTTGGGTCAACACCAGTAACTGTAACAGACATTGTTTCAGCTAGATAAGTAATATCAGCTTTGCCAGAAACCTTTCCCTGTAGGTATTTAATATTTGGGATTAATTTCAGAGCCTGAATATCTTTATTAGTTAAATTTTGTTCTTTTTGTTCACCTGAAGAAGATCCACTAAGTCCTGGAGGACCACCCTGAAAACTTCCACCTGCTCCTGATGCTCTACTAAATCCTTTTGAGATAGTGATTATATCAGCTCCCAACCCTCCCAGTCTTTCTTCCATGTCCTGCTTCATGCCATTGCTTAAAGCAAGGATAGTTATAACTGAGGCTACACCAATAACAATTCCGATTACAGAAAGCCAACTTCTTAGCTTACTATGAACCAGCATATTAAATGCTAGCTTAATTGATTTAATGAGCCTCATTTGTTTACCTTATTTTTTCTTTAGTTTTAATTTTAGTTTTGGATAAAACTTTTTACCAAATATTCCTAACACTAATACAATAAATGCCCAGAACCAAAACCCACTAAAAAAACCACTACTTGATTTAGCAACCCCCATTGAAGCTGTACCTAAAGCAGATGCAGACGTACTTTTCAATGAAGAAACCGACATAGGTATACTCTCATAAACCGTTCTTCTTATTCCTAAAGGATCTGTGTAATCTATCTGGATTTTTAAGTCTTGTTTCTCAGTTGAAGTCTGTTTCGGAGTTTTAGTAGTTTCGTCTTCGCTTATAGGAGGAACAATAGCTTGTGATTTTGGAACTATCTGAAAACTTACGAGGGTATAATCCCCACTTTCAAGATTTCCAACTATTGAAGCAGAGATTAAATCAGTTGTAAAATAATCCTGTTCAGGGATTCTTACTGTAACAGCATTAGCAGTATTCTTCCCTATGTTTGCAATCGCAATATAAACTCCTTCAGTATTCAATTCCTGCAAAACAACATCAAAGGTTGTCTGTGCTTCTATGACTGTAATTGGAATTCCTTTTTCCTTCCATTCACATCCCGCACAATCCTTATATTTGAAAACTACCGAGTTTTCTCCGTCTTTTGCTGCAGAATCAATTCTTACCTTGAATTTCTGCAGAGCAACAGAGTTTTCATCAATATCCTCTAGTGTAAATTCAGTTTGTTCTCCTGGATCCATATAGAATGGATAAGATTCCTCAAATTTAACTACCGCATCTGTTGGCAGATTTCCCTTATTCATAACTTTTAGTTCAACAGTTACATATCCTCCGGCTTCTGCAGGACTTGGGTAGTAACTGTTGGCAGAAATTTCTACTGAAGCACTTACAACAGTAAGACTTAATATAAAAATTCCCAATCCCAATAATAGATTTCTCTTAATCATTTTGAATTCCTCCTATGTTTATGAGCGTTAGTATCACTTTCGATTTTTCCATCTTTGAGTTTTACAACTCTTTTTGCAAATTTTACTAAATTAAGATCATGCGTTACCAAAATAACTGTTTTTCCTTCTTTTTCATGCAAGTCACATAAAAAATCCATTACAGTCTCTCCTGTTTTAGAATCTAAATTTCCTGTCGGCTCATCAGCCAGAATAACCTCTGGATTGTTTGCCAATGCTCTCGCAATAGCAACTCTTTGGGCCTGGCCCCCGCTTAATTCCCCAGGCTTATGATGGACTCTGTCCCCAAGTCCAACACTTTCTAATAATTTTTTTGCTCTAATCTCAGAACCATTTCCATTATTATTCTGAAAATCCATTGGAAGTATAACATTATCCAAGGCAGTTAAAGTAGATATTAAATTAAATTTCTGAAAAATAAATCCTATCTTCTTTCCTCTTATTTCAGCAAGCCTTGACTCGCTTATTAATGAAATATCTGTGTCTTCTAAAAAAATATTTCCCTGAGATGGTGTATCCAAGCATCCAACAAGATGCATCATCGTGCTTTTACCGCTTCCACTGGCTCCAGTAATCGCAACAAATTCACCTTTCTCAATTTTTAGACTAATTCCATCTAATGCATTTAGCTCAACATCCCCCATCCTGTAGGTTTTTTTTACATTTTTTAATTCAATCAATGTTTTTGTCATCTCTCTTTTATCCAAAAAAATAGTTTATAAACAAGATGGACCTCTAATCCACATTAATTATAAATAACCAAAAACAAAAATTGTAGATGGATAGGTCAAAACTAAATTATTGGATTGACATTAGCTGCTTAGTTTCCGGAGTGATAATGATCATTACCGGAGTACTAAAGCTAATAAAATTTCATTCAGCAAACCTGAATTTATTGCACGATTTAACAGGAATAATTTTCACAATTCTTGTTTTGATCCATTTAACCTTACATTTCAAATGGATAAAGGAAAACACTAAAAAATTATTACATTAATACTCCATCCAACCACCTTTAGGAAAACTGCTGCAGGTTCTTGAAAAAGAATCTGCACAGTTATTTATAAAAATTTAAATAGTAAAATATCATAATATTCCAAGATAATGTCACCAAAACTGTTTTTAATGCCGGAAATGGAAATGGAAATAATCTATTCCTTCATTCTTATAGTCTCAAGTTTGATGATATACGCAAAAACAAAAGAAATCTATAATTTAACAGCAGACAAAGGTATAAAATATTTCAGACAGGCATTCTTGTTTTTTGCAATAGCTTTTTTTTCAAGAATGATTATTTTATTTTTATTTAATCTATTTGGTATTTCAAGAGTATTTGACTTTTCACCAAGGGCAGTAGGATTAATCAGCTCAATTTTCTTCGTGTACATAAGCACAATTGCAATATTCTATTTATTATACAGTCTAACCTGGAAAAAATGGGATCCAGACTCAAAACTAGTATGGTTAATCTATTTAGTTACATTAATAATTACGTTTATTGTAATTTCAACCAGGAACGGATTTATACTTTTAATTTTCCAGCTTGGTTTAAGCTTAATCGCATTAGGTATTTCATATCTAAGATATCTTAAATCAAAGAAGAACAAACACCTAAGGAATAATCTGATAATTTATGCCCTGCTTTTCATATTCTGGACAGTTAATACTATACAATTATTTATTCCAGCATTCCTGGGCATGTTTAAGATTTTAATTTATTTAATTTCAATAGCAACATTTTTGTCAATTTTCTATGCTGTTATAAAAAGGACTGGTTAAAAGATGGAGAAAAAAAGAGGAAGATTAGAAATAATCTATGATATACTGGATGTTATCAATAAAAACCAGAATAGGATAAAATATACCCCTTTACTTAGAAAATCAAACCTTTCCACAAAAAGATTCTCTGGATATGTTGCTGAATTGCTTGAAAAGGGTTTTATAAAAGAGCTTGAGAATAAAAACGACAAGTATTTTTGCTTGACTGATAAAGGATTTTATTATCTTGAAAAATACAAGAACATAACTTCTTTTATAGAGGATTTTGGATTATAAATCTTAATTATATCTTATGGCCAGGTAATTAGCAACTAAAATTAATATCCCACCAATAATAATATTTATTGTCAATAACTGACCTAAGAATACTACAGCTAAGAGTGAACCAACGATGGGTTCTAATAATAAAATTATTCCTGCATCCATAGTTGAAACTTCTTTCATTCCCTTAAAGTAAAATATATGACTTATTATTTCAGTAAACAAGGCAAAGATTATAATCCATATCCAGATTGAAGCAGAGAAATTAAAAGAAACCGAGCTAATTGAAGGAATTTTAATTAAACTTATTAAAGGATAAGCTAACAGCAAGAAAAATATTGTTAAAACTGCATTTGTAAATTTGGTAGTAATTGGTGGAGATTGATTTTTGCTGACAAAACTTCCAATAACAACCCAACCAGACAAACATATTCCTCCAAATAAAGAAACAATAACTCCCCCCAAATTTTTAATTTCAGCAACATTAAAAGGATTTATTAGGATAATCATCCCAACAATAACCAGTAAACAAGTGAGAATATTCCATTTTGTTATTTTTTCTTTTAAAAAAAGATAAGTTATTAACATAGTCCATAAGGGTTGGGTATAAAGTAAAAGTACAACAATAGCTACCGGAGCTCCTAATACTACCCCCCCAAATTGTGATAAAACACATCCGGCAGTAGCAAATCCATACAAAACCCATAACCATTTTTTCCCTTTCAAAACCCTTAGGTTTTTATTTAAAATAATAAATGGGATGAGCAACAAAAAAACCACTAATTGAGGTATTATTGAAATCTCAAATAGGGAAAGTCCTAAGTTAGAAAAAATCTGCCCACCAAAAACAATAAAACCAGAGAGAATTCCTGTGATAATCACAAACAAGTATTCTCTTTTCATAGAAAAAATAAAGTTTTATTGCTTTTAATATTTTCTATATTAATAACTCATCCAGATTTAATCTCTCTCAATACAACATCAATATCATTTAAACTTTCCAGAGGATATGCAAAATCTCTATGATTTTCGATAAAAGAAATCATATCTTGCCTTGGATTAAAAGCAGCTTCATGTAATACTCCATAAAATCTAATTTCCTTAGTTCCTTTATTCCTTGCATCTAAACAAGCCTGGCCATCAGAAACCAAATCTCCAATATAAACAAAACCAGAGTCAGCCAGCTCAAAGATTAAATCAGATTTGCTTTCAGGAGCACGATATATTCCATTTACAAGATTTATAATTTCATTATAACCTAGAAGTTTATCTAGTGTGTTGGATGGCCTGTTTGTGAGAATTATTATATTTTCCTTTCCAATGTTTTTAACAGCTTTTTGTAATGCTTTCTTAGCGCCTTCTACTAAATAAAAAGGCCCCTTGCTTTCAAAGTTCTTAAAAAACATATCATTAACAATTTCCAAATGTTCTTCTTTTATTCCTAAACTTCTGTAGAAAGCCTTTAAATCCTTCATTTGAAAGTTCTTTTTATAAAATTCTAATGAAATAGAAGGATAACCTAACTCGATCCTGGTTTCTGAATCAGCCTCAAAAACAAAGGGCAATGAGTCATACAAAGTTCCATCCAAATCAAAGGCAAGTTTCATAATTTTTATTTTCTCTAGCATTATTTAAATCTTACTACTGTAAAGTAAATAACAACAACCCATAATATTTATATACTACATACCTAATATGTATTTATAAACAACCATAATATAAAGTATTACGGAGTATGTAGTTAATGAAAGAGAGGATTACAGTTACTTTAGACAAAGATCTTCTGGATTGGCTAGATAAAAAAATCTCTCAAAAAATTTTCGCAAACAGGAGCCATGGTTTAGAGTTTCTAATAAAACAAAAAGTTCTGGAGGAATCTAAGAAATGATAGATCAAATTAACTACAAAAATAAAAGAAACTACAGGATTTTGATAGTTCCTCTAATAATCATTGCAGTTGTTTTACTCGGTTATTTTAATATGTTTGAATACATCGGAAATGCAATTGGCCTAGTCGAATTTGATTACAAGGAAGAATACCAGGGTCAGCCTTTGATTGTAAGATTTAGTCTAAACGACTATATAAAAGATGTTCCTGTAGAAGAAGTTCTGCAAAATAATAAGATAGTGTTAAACCTAAATGATTATAACATAAACCAGACAGGAGATGCATATGTAGACTTAATTGTAAATGGAATTACTGTAGACAGTAAAAAAATAACAATATTAGAAACAGATTTAAGTTTACCAGAGGAAAACATAACAATTCCGGAAATAATTGAAATAAACCAGACAGAGGAAAACATAACAATCACAGTCCCAGAAGAATCTAATATAACTCTTGAAATAACACCTCCGGAAATAATTGAACTTCCTGAAAATAAAACTGAGGAAAAGAAAATAGAATCTGAATTTTATTTAACAAAAAAAGGAAAACATATTGAAGAATCAATAACAAAAAGAGGAGATAACTATGATATTTACTTAACATCTTCAGCAATAGCAGCTGAATCTTTGGGAAATGAAGCAAAAAACACAAACATAGATATCAAGGGAGCAAAAATAAATGAAAACATAACTTCATTCTTAGATAAGGTAAATGATCCAAGATTCACAACAGATGTATTTGCTCTTCCTTCATTGACAATAGAGGAAGCAACAATAACACTTCCAAAATATGACAAGGTAACTTTAATATTAAAATGCCCAAACTTCAACACAGACTCAGGATACTGTCCATTATGGGAGAGAACTTCAATCCCATTTACAGATAATGGAGATACAATTACATTCAAGGTAAATTCATTCTCTGGTTATGTAGGAAGCAACCTAACAGTTCTTAACATAAAATCATATCCGATGGTTGGAGACAACTGGGAAGTAAACTTTGAAACAGTTGGGCAGGCAGATTTAACAATCGAGGCTGTAGATGGAACTTCCTTTGGAAATGATCTAAACTTTATTGAATTAACATGCGGAAGTAATGTAATAACAAGTTCATTAACAGATGGAAAAGTTTACATTCCAAACTACCAATGCTCAGAACAGTCAAAAGAATCTTCCAAAGTAATATCAACCGGCCAGCATGTTTTGCAGATTACATTTGGCACAGAATCAGCAAAAGCATATAACTATGCCTCAGACTCCCCGCAAACATTAAACGTACATGGTAAACTTACAGATTCCTCAGGAGCAAACATTAATGGAGATACAGATTTAATATTCAAAATATATGACATAGCTTCCGGAGGCTCTGAATTATGGTCAGAAACAATAACAGTTCCTGTTTCAAATGGAATTTACTCCACAGTATTAGGATTAGGAACTCCGATGACTCTTCCATTTGATAAAGGATATTATTTGGGTGTTGCAGTTTCTGGAGACTCTGAAATGAGTCCAAGAGTAAATCTAACATCATCTCCATATTCATTCACAGCAGATCTTGCCTATAATTTATCTTGTACTGGGTGTGTGGATTGGAATTCAGAAATTGCAAATATTCCTGCAGGATTTGCAGACGGAATTGATGATACAGCAGGAGTTTCAGATTATTCAAATCTAGCAATGACAAATGACACAGTTAATTTCACAGGCGTTGTTCATTTCCAGAACCAGACAATATTATTTGAATACAGCCCTGTTTTATATAATTTAACAAATTGTGATACAATAGACACAGATTCTGTTGGTAATCTAGTATGTGGAACAGACGGTGGAAGTGGAGGAGATGATTTGACTAATGTAGCATTTGTAAATAATTCATTAAATCTTACAGAGTCAATACAATTCCAGAACCAGACAATATTATTCAGCTATTCTCCAGTATTCAATAACCTAACTTCATGTGATAGCATTGATACAGATTCAGTAGGTAATTTAGTTTGTGGAACTGACTCTTCTGGTGGTTCAATGGATTATGCAAACATAGCAATGTTAAATGATACAGCCAATTTCACAGGAATAATCCAGTTCCAGAATGAAACAATATTATTTACAAACAGTCCAGTATTCAACAATCTAACAAGCTGTGATTCTATAGATACAGATGCAAATGGTAATTTGGTCTGTGGGGCTGATTTAGGTGGAGAAATGGTTTACACAAACATAGCAATGTTAAATGATACAGCCAATTTCACAGGAATAATCCAGTTCCAGAATGAAACAATCTTATTTACAAACAGTCCAGTATTGCATAACCTAACTTCATGTGATAGCATTGATACAGATTCTGTGGGAAATCTTGTTTGTGGAACAGATGCAACTGGAGCCGGAGATGATTTGACTAATGTAGCATTTGTAAATAATACAGCTAACTTCACTGGATTAATTGAATTCACAAATGAAACAATCTTGTTTGATAAATCTCCCGTATTTTACAATCTAACAAGCTGTGATAGCATTGATACAGACGCATCAGGAAATCTAGTATGTGGTACAGACTCAGGAGCCGGAGATGATTTGACTAATGTAGCATTCCTCAATAATAGTCAGCAGTTTACAAGCGATGTAAGATTCCAGAAATCACCTGTATTCCAAAACCTAACAGAATGTGACACAATCGATACAGATGCAACTGGTAATTTAGTATGTGGAACAGATGCTTCAGGCGGATTTGATGATACAGCAATTAATGAGACTATTGCGGGGGTAAATGATACTATTAGCCAAAACAATGCCTCATTGACTTTAATAATTGCTGCACAATCCGCAGATAACACTTCTATAAATAATCTGGTAACAGCAAACAATAATTCATTAGCAGACATAATTCCTAAAGTAGTTCTTAGTTCAGATTTAAACAATTCTTATGCAAGATTAAAGACAGATAATACATTTACCTTAAGTCCAGTATTTAGTAATTTAACAAGCTGTGATACAATAGACACAGATGCTTCTGGAAATTTAGTTTGTGGAACAGATGCTTCTGGTGGTTCAATGGATTATGCAAACATAGCAATGACAAATGATACTGCTAATTTTACTGGATTAATTGAATTCACAAATGAAACAATCTTGTTTGATAAATCTCCAGTATTTTACAATCTAACTTCATGTGATACTATAGATACAGATTCAGTAGGTAATCTAGTATGTGGAACAGATGCTAACTCTGACGATCTAACAAATGTAGCTTTTGTAAATAATTCATTAAATCTTACAGAGTCAATACAATTCCAGAACCAGACAATATTATTCAGCTATTCTCCAGTATTCAATAATCTAACTTCATGTGATAGCATTGATACAGATTCAGTAGGTAATTTAGTTTGTGGAACAGATGATAGTATTGGACCAAACTCGGTTGTAAACACCACCCATATTGAAGATGGAACAATAACAAACGTAGATATAAGTAATTCAGCAGCAATAGATCCTTCTAAGATCGTAAATGGGACCTTTGGTTCTACAGATGATTATGTATTCCCTGCTAACCTAAATGTAACCAACAACATTACTGCTGAAGGGATTACTATGAAGACTAATGACAAAATTTACCTTGGCGATGAAGGCAATGCAACGATCTACTTTGACGGAACTAACTTGATAATAAAGGTAAATTAAAATGATTAAAAACCCTTTAGTTAAAAAAAGAAAATTACTCCTAATAATCCTGATTATCTTTGCTATCTTAATAATATTTTTTTTAGTAAAACCCAAAGAAACAGTGACTTCAAAAGCAATAACCCCTTCTGCTATATTTAGAGAATCTGTATCAAAAGTTATAAATATGAGAATTGAAAAACAGGATTATTTTGAGCAATATCTTGCTTATAATATACTTAAAAAAGATAGTAAATCATTCATAATAAACCTAAAGCCAAAAGAAATAATAAAAAAAGAAATAGAAAATTGCAAGTCTAAGACTGATGAAGAAAAAATAAAATGCATATCAGATCTAAAGGACAATTATTTATTCACAAAAAAATCACTTGAAGAAGTAATTTCTGATTTTGATAATCTTGATAAGCTTCCGGTGAGAATTGAGGGAGATAAAATATCTACAAATATCTCTCAAATAAACTTCCTGGAAGAAAATTCCATAGAAGTCCATGTTGAGGAGATAATGCCTGAACAAAAGGTTTTGATTGGTTTTGGAACAATGGAGTTTACAACAACTCCAGATACAGATACCCAAGCTTCAGTTACCATCTTAAACAATACCTATGTTGTAATTTCCTGGTGTGCAGAAGCCAACAATCAATATGAAATGGGAGTATGGGACATTAACGGGACTATGGTCAGTCCCGGAACATGGAATGCTTCATTCGTTGCAGCAGCAACTTGTCAATTTCATCCAAGTTCAATCGCTGGTTTAAATGAAACCGCATTTATCTTCTACGGATTTGACAACACCGAAAAAGATTCTTCATTTATCATTTATGATATTTTCGGAAATACGATAGTTTCAACAACAGATGTAGACACAACAGCCGGAACCTATGGTTACGAACAAGATTTAGCAGTTTTAAACTCAACAAACTTCATTGCATTATGGAGAGATGATTCAGATGATATCTATTCCTATAGATCTTATTTATCTACAGGAACTGCTTTAACAGTAAACCAAAGTGTTTTAAATGGGGTAGCAGGAGAGGAGCAGGGGGGAATTTTCGGGGATTGTTGTTTAAGTCCTACAAATGAAAACATTTCTATCACAGTATTTGACACAGCCACAGATGATGTAAGATCCTATACAAGATCCTATCTTGGAGCAGGTTCAGGAACAAGAACTCAGGACGCAAATGCCGGTGCTTCTGGAGATACAAGAGTTGCTGTAATAAATGAAACAGCTTATGTGGTTTTGTGGTTTGATTTAGCTTCAACCACAACCTATAATCTTGAGCTGGTAAGTGAAGAAGGTGCTGCCCTAAAAAGCCTGACAGCAATTCCTGTAGAAATAAATCTGAGAGCATCTGCCTATACTATTTCAATTGTAAGATTAAATGATACTTTATTTGCTGTTGCACCCACAAACCAGACAATTCACTTTTACGATAACAATCTAAATAATCTGTATAATCTCACACTTCCATTTCAGGGAACTATTGATATGGCAAGTTTTAACAGAAGACAAGATCTTGGAGAATTTGGAGTTTTATGCCAAGATAGTTTGATTATCACACAAATGAACTCTAGTACTGGTTGGTTTGAATTATATGATTTTAATGGTACTTTATGGGATGGAATATGTGCAACAAATGCTAATGTTCCTCCGGTCATAACAATAACCTATCCAGAGGATATTTCCTATGTTGAAGGGGATGTTACTAATTTAAATTATACAATTACAAACACCACAGCAGCCATAGATGTTTGTTGGTATTCTTTGGATCTCGGAGAGACTAATTCAACAGTTGAATGTGGAACAAACATAACAGATCTATCTCCTGGAATAGGAAGCCAGACTTATTTTGTTTACAGCAACGGAACCGATGGGCTAGAAGGCTTAAACTCCGTTACATTCACAGTTTATGAAAAACCTAATATGACAATAATAGACCCAACAACAGAACTTGTAAGAAATGCAACAAGCTATGAAGTTATTTCAATATTCTTTAATGTTTATAATTTAACAGAAATAACCTCTGGAGTAAATTTAACAAATATAACCATTGATGGAATAGATGCAATAATAGCAGAAGCAAATACATGTACAGGAACTTTAAATTGTACTGCATTAAACGAAACCAAAGATTGTAATGGATGTAGTCAATGTAATTATACAGCCTATAATTGTGGTGGTTCAGCATCTGCATGTGCCACTTATGGCATAGGTAGTTGTGTTTCTTGTGGATGCTCCTGGGATACAGCAAACTGTTATGATGCTGGTGCAGGAGACCCAGCTGTATGTGATACCCATGATTCAAGTCAAACAAATTGTGAGACCTGCGGATGTACTTGGGACGGGTGTGAAGGAGCTCCTGCTGCCTGTTCAACTCATACTGGGGCAGGTCAATCTGTATGTACAAGCTTTGGATGTGACTGGACATTTTCAAGTTGTACTGGTGAAGGAGAATGTGAAAGTCTCACAAGAGGAACATGTGGAGATTGTAGTGCTCAGGGCTGTACTCTGGAACCGTTCCCAGGAGGATGTATAGGGGGTACTATACTCTGTGCAGGTTCTTCAGAAGCCAATTGTGATAGCTGTGATTATTGTACTGCTGTATATGCCTGTACCGGAACCCCCGATGCATGTAACACAAAAACAGATTCATCAACATGTACAGCTCAGGGTTGCACCTGGTCTGGATGCGACGGATCTCCAGCTTCTTGTACTGGACAAAGCCAGGGAGATTGTGCTACATGTGGATGTTCTTGGGACCCAGCAGATTGTTATGGAACAACAAGCTATGTTTGTCAAACAGGAACATGCTCTCCTACATGTGGATGCGATGAAACTCTCCCCTCATGTGATGCAATAGGAACATGTGCAGGATGCGGCTACGGACAAAATTGTGATGCCTGCTCAGCAGGAAACTGCTCAAATCTCACAGAAGAACAAATCGCATATAATGGTACTTCTTGGGAGGCAAACATAACAGTTCCAAACATTCAGACATCAGGACTAAAAGATTTGTTCATAGAAATACTTTACAATAGCATCTACCTAAACTCCACAGAAGTTGAATCCATAAATATTGATCTTTGTATTCCCCCAGTTTCAAACTGGTTATTAAATGAAACCTGCCATTGGATCTTTAAGTCCTACGATTTTAATTATGATATATTAATCCAGGATTCAGGAAAATTATATCTAACACATTCATCATTAAACTTCACCAATACAAACCAAAACATAACAATCCAAAAAGGAGGCGAAATAAGATTAAACGAAACCTCATCTATTGGACCATAATAGGTTTAATACTTATTAATTTAGTAAGCTCAGGAGATATTGGTTCAGCTAATTATAATTCCAACACAACAATAATTTCTTCAGGAGGAACAAATACCTCATCAGATAATTATCAGAATAATTTAGTAATTGGAACAATAACAGGAAACTCCTCATCAGATAATTATCTTAACTACTTTGGATTTTTCTGGGCACAATCAAATTCAGCACCAGAAATAACAGACAATAAAACAATCCCAGATCCAGCAGTAAAAAACCAGGACTTTTATTTAACTGCAACAGTAAGAGACGTTGACAATGATTTGTTAGAAGTCAACATGTCAGTAGTAATGCCAAACGGAACAGCAATAGATAATGTAAATGCTTCATTCGACGGAATAACCTGGAACTCAACAATTATAAAAGCAGAGGTTTCAGGGACCTATACCTGGAATATTACAGCAAGAGATTCATTAAACTTAATCGATTTTGAATCAGGCTCATTTAATACAGGAAACACAGTTCCTGAAAAAGTTGATTTGCATCTTCCAGAAGATGGAAATGTAACAATAGTAGATAAAATAATAACTTTTGACTGGTCAAATACAACAGATGCAGATGGAGATCCGATAACCTATCATATTGAAATCGATGAAGTCTCATCAGATTATCAAAGTCCTGTAATAAACATAACAAATATTGCAGAAACTGCAAACACAACAAAGTACACAACAACAACAGAACTTGATGTTGATGTAAATTATACCTGGCATGTAAGAGCAAATGATGGAACTCAGTCTGGAGAGTGGTCAGACAACAGGACCTTTATGATCCCCTCTCAGGTAATTTTATCTTTGCCAACCTCTTCCACTAATTTTGGAACATTAAACGTTGGAGACACAGAAGACACCTCAGATAATAATCCAGAACCATTAGTGATAAGAAACGACGGTAATGTACTTACAGATGTAAATATTTCATTAGGAGAAGGTTCAACCGGATTGTGGTCCTCAAAATCCTCTCCTTCAGATTATTTCAAATATAAAATAGATAATAAAACCGGAGAAGAATACTCATTCAATGAGGCTACCTCTCAGTTAGCCTGGCAGCAGGTTCCATTGTCAAATGAAACAGCAATAACCCAATTAAATTATACAGATACCACAGATGAAGCAGAGATAGATTTCTCAGTAGAAGTTCCATTGGATGAACCTTCAGGAGACAAAACAGCTTATCTAATCTTTACAGGGTGGGTTTCCGCATGAAAACAATAACAAAAATAATAATTGTAAACTTAATTTTATTAATTATAATCCTAACTTTATTATTCCCATCCCTGAACTATCCAAAGAACGATGAAATAATATTTGAAAGAACCCCGGAATTAAGATGGACAGGCTTGCCAATAACCTATACAATTCTGATTGATAATAATCCTGGATTTTCATCTCCAATAGAAAAAAAAGTTCCATGTTGTTCCTATATCCCTGATGAAAATCTGGATTTAGAAACAATTTATTGGAAAGTAAAGGGAATTTTTTCATCAAAAACTTCAAAGTTTAACATCCAAAGCAAAGTATCATTAAAACTAAAAAAAGATGAGGAAAATTATACAATAACCAACGACGGTAACTCCCAACTTAACATCTCAGTTGAAGAACAGATCGAGAATAAAGTATCTGTAACAGGCCAGGCAATTTTGGATATAGATGAATCTCTTACTCTAAAAAAAGATTCAAGGGTAAAGGCAGAACAACATGAATAAATCAATACCAAAAAAGATTGCAATGATTTTAATAATCATATTTATCTTCTCAATCCAGGTTAAGGCCATAGGGATAACTCCTGGTAAATCAACAATAGATTTTGAATCAAACAAAAAAGAAACAGTTAATTTCAAAGTATTAAACAACGAAAAAAAAGATATGCAGGTTGTTTTGTATGTAGAAAAATCAGATTTAAGTGATATTGTAACAATGTATGATTCTCTTGTTTCACTTAGTTCATCAGAAGACTCAAAAGACTTTAAGTTTGATGTAAACTTACCAGCACAAATAGAAGAACCAGGAACTCACCAGATAAAAATAATAGCCTTGGAGATTCCTTCAACATCACAGGGAGAAGCATTTGTCGGGGCAACAGCAGCAGTAGCATCAATCTTGGAGATAAGAGTACCCTATCCCGGGAAATATGCAAAAATAAATTTAGAAGTTTCAGACGCCCAGGTAGGTGATTATGTAAATTTCATAATTCCAATTTCTAATTTCGGAACAGAAAAGATAAACAGGGCAAAGGCCTCGATAGATATCCTTGGACCTACAAATGAAAAGATAGCAACGATAACAACAAATGAGATAGCAATAGACTCAAAAGACAAAAGAGAGGTTACAGCCCAGTGGAAGGCAGATGTAAATCCAGGAGCCTATCATGCTGTAGCGACTCTTACCTATGATGACAAGTATGCAAGAGCAGAAAAAACATTCTATGTTGGAAATCTTTTCATAGATATCATTAATATAGAATCAACAAATTTCCAACTGGGCCAGATAGCTAAGTTCACGATAACAGCAGAAAACAAGTGGAATGACAAAGTAAATGATGTTTATGCTCAGGTAGTAATTACAGATGAGAATGGAAACGAGGCAGGAAATTTCAAGAGTGCAAACGTAAACTTTGAATCATTGTCAAAACAGGAACTGACTGCTTACTGGGACACAGAATTTGTAAAAGAAGGAACCTATGATGCAAAAGTAATCTTAAATTATCAAGGAAAAACAACAGAAAAAAATCTCAAAGCTTATATTACATTAGGTTCAATAAGGTTTTCCAATTTAGGAACAGGACAGGCAGTTGCATCCACAGGATTAGGCAAAAATACTATCTTAACTGTTTTAGTCTTAATCTTAATAATAATAAACATTGCATGGTTTGTTTACTTCAAAAGAAGGAATAAAGAAGAGAAAACTATTTAAAATAAGATTTTAAAATAAATAAGATGAAGGAAAAAAGAGGGATTTCAAAAAATACTTTGGCTATATTGCTTATTCTTATAATTATTATATCTTCAGTAGGCACGATTATGGCTATCAAAAATAAAGATAATGTCAAAACTTTCGAGGAGATAGAGATGCCAGCAACTGGAAAAGTTGGAATTTATGTTAATCAAATAGAAAAAGAGGACACAGATGACAGAAGTATCAAATAAATCATTAGTAGCTTTATCAGTAATAGCAGTAATAATTTCCTTAACAGGAATTTTCATAAGTTTAACCGCTCCTCAATCTTCTTTGGTGACAGGAGGGGCAACCGGCTCAGTTAATATCTCAGTTAATGCCAGCTTAGGAATAACAATGGTGAATGCAGACATAAACTTTACATCATCAAATCCAGGAGACAACAAAGTATCTTACCTTACAGACGATCTTGAAGGAGAATCCTGTTTGGCAAATTATGAATGTGGATTTAACATAACAAATGACGGTTCTGTTTTAATTAATATTTCAATCCAGGAGACAGAAAGTTTATTTGATTCAGCAAGCTTTAGCGCAGCCAAGCATCTCTTGTATAATGTAACCCATGCAGAAGCAGGTTATCCTGCAGCAGCTCCAGGCAGTGGTTGTTCTGTTGGTTATCCTGGTGGTTTAGGAGCAGGAGATTGGAGAGCATTGCCAAGTGCAGCAGCAGAAGATGGGATATGTTTCTTAAATTATACAGACGGATCAGATTCTGTAATGATTGACTTAAATGTAACAGTTCCTGTTGACGAACCTTCAGGGGAAAAACTAGCAACAATAACTTTTCTGGCAAAAGCAGCCTAAACAAGATTTATAAATATTCTATAGTTTATTTTATGTATGAAAAGAGGTATAATCTTTAGTTTATTATTTATTATCCTACTAGATTCTGTTTTTGCCTTAGTGATACAACCTCCAAAACTTGAAATTAATTATAATCCCAAGCAGGAATATTCCTGTGGTTTTAGCATTCTTAACAATGAAAATACATTAAAAACCTATTCTTTAACAACAAAAGGGATTTTAAACGAATCCATAACATTAGAAAAAGAAATTAAATTAGAACCTGACGTCTGGAAAACCATCCCCTGTAAAATAAATTCCAACCTAAATCTGCCTCCAGGAACTCATGAAAGCTCTATAGTAATTCTTGAATCAAAAGAGGGGCAGGCAGTTGTTGGGGCTGTCGGTGGGATTGAATTAATAATATATGCATATGTTCCTTATCCGGGAAAATATATTGAGGGAGAATTACTGATAAATGATGCCCACATAGATGAAAATATTCCAATAAAAATAAAAGTAATTAATAGGGGGAAAGAACCCATAACCAATTTAGAATCCTCCATTTCCATACAAAATAATCAGGAGGAAGTTGCTAATCTTAAAACACAATCAACATCATTAGCATTAGGGGAGGAAAAAATACTGGAAACAAGCTGGCAAACTTCCACTCCAGGAACCTATAAAGCAACAGCTCTAGTTTATTTTGATCAGAATCACAAACCTATTGAAAAGGAATTTAGGGTCGGAGCTCCAAGGATAGATATCCTTGATGTTTTGTCCAATAAAATAAAAAAAGACACAATAGCAAGAGTGGAGGTTCTATTAAAAAATCAGTGGAATGACAAAATAGAAGATGTTTATTCAAGATTATTTATAAAAAAAGATGATAAGTTTATTGAAGTTTCACAAAGTCCCTCTGCAGTGTTTCAGGCCTGGGAGGAAAAAACAACAGAATTATTTTTTGACACAACAGGTTATGAACCAAAAATTTACGCAGGAAAAATTATTGTTTATTACGAAGATAAAACTTCTGAAAAAGATATAGTTCTTGAAGTCGAAGAAAAAGGATTTAACATCCTAACTGTAATTTTAATTCTTGTCATAATCTTCCTGATTGTCTTATTGCTCATAAATTTCAAAAAAAGAAAGAACAAAAATGAAAAGAAGTAATTTAATCCCCCTCTGTATCGCAGTCATCCCGATTACAGTTTTAATAGTCACGATTCTTTACAATTACTATGTTATCCTTGATTATGAAGAAATACCCCTCCAGATTAAAGTAGCTGATAATTTGGGTTTTGATATAGATTCTACCTATCTTAATTTCGGAACAATTCCTCCAGGAAACATCGGGTCCAAAAGCTTTGTGATAAGCAACCTTAAACACAAAAATGCAATAGTAAGCATAAAAATAAAAGGCGATTTAAAAGACTGGATTTATGTTAGTGAAAATAACTTTAAACTTAGAGAGGGTGAATCAAAGGAAATAGAACTAAAAATATTAGTCCCTAAAGATACAGAAAAAACCACCTATCAATCTAGATTAATAATCATGACTACTAGATTCTAGAAAGTTATATAAATCTAAATCCATAATTTATAAATAAAAATGAGGTGGAACTCGGATAAAACATTTATTTTTATATATATTACTCTAATAATTGCCAGTATATTATCCACAATAACAATTATCAATGAAAGCCCTTTGTTTATCCAGCAGATAACCGGAAAACCGGTAGGAACTGTTGGAATATGTGTAGCAACCACCCCTTCATTCAGCCATACTTTGGATAATCAAACATCTTATGTTGGTTATTTATTTGAATATGACATAAATGCAAGCGCAACAGGCAGCCCAACTCTTTTCTATGAAGACAATACTTCACTATTTGATATAGATTCATCAACAGGCTTAATTTCATTTACTCCAGCAACAGAACAGATAGGCAATCATTCTATAACAATTTATGTAAACAACACAATCTGTAATAAAAATAATCCCTCAGATACAGATGAGTTTTTGATGGAAATAATAGATGCCTCCCCCATCCTTGACTCTATAGGAACATTGGAAGGAACAGAAGATACAGAATTTTACTATGATGTTGATGCAACAGATCCATTAGGTTTAACATTGACGTTTGCAACAAACACCTCAATTTTTACAATAAATCCATCAACAGGAGAAATTAACTTTACCCCCTCGAATAGTGATGTAGGTTCTCATTCCATTTTATTTAATGTAACAAATAGTCTTGGTTTATATGACTCTGAAATTGTAAACTTTACAATCTATAATGTTAATGACGCTCCGGTTCTGGATCTAATCCCAAACTTTACTGTTGCAGAAGGAACAGAATTATATGAAGATCTTATTTTTGAATATGATGTAAATGCAACAGACATAGATGGAGATGAAATAAAATATTATGATGATACTTCCTTGTTTGTAATAGGTGAAGATTCTGGTTTGATTTTATTTACTCCAACTCAAAATGATGTAGGGAATCATACTGTAGAAATATTTGCAGTAGATGGAACATCATTAGACTCCCAGACAGTTTTGTTTGAAATAATTGAAGTAAATGACCCTCCAATTTTAGATGCAATTGGAACTAAAACAGTAGAAGTCAGCTCAAGATTGGAATTTTTCATATACGCTACAGATGAAGAAGGAAATTACCCATTAACTTTCCTGAGTAATGATACTATAATGAATTTAACAGCCTATAATGATACCTCCGCATTTGTAAATACTACATATTCAGAAGCTGCAAACTATTCGATAAACATAACAGTCAATGACTCAACAGGATTGGAAAGCTCAGAGATAATCAGCTTTAGCGTAGTTGGATTAAATAATGCTCCTGAAATAGATACTTATTATCCTCCAAACTTGGCATTTTCAATTGATGAAGGTTCAACTCAGCTGTTTAATATAAGTTTCCATGACCCTGACGGCAATACCCCCTCAGTCCAGTGGTATTTAGATAATTCTGTTCAGGCAGGAGAAATTGATAATCAATATTCCTATTCTCCGAATTATAATTCTCAGGGGATTCATACAATAATGGCAATGGTAAGTGATGGTTTGCTAACTGCAAATAAAACCTGGACAGTAACTGTAAACGATGTAACAATCGCTGCTCCTTCAGGCGGCACAGGCGGTGGAGGTGGCGGCGGAGGTGGAGGAGGAGCAAGATGTGCAGAAACCTGGACCTGTTCAGATTGGTCTAGCTGCCAAAACTCAGGATTATATCTTAAGGAAAATTACTATAAAGGGTTCCAGACAAGAAGATGTATAGATTGGAAAAACTGCGGAACCGCTTTGTTTAAACCAAAAGAAGAACAGGAATGTATCTATACCCCAATAGAAACCTGTTTTGATGGAATTAAAAACCAAAATGAAATCATGCCTGATTGTGGAGGAATTTGTAAGGCCTGCCCCACTTGTGATGACCAAATTAAAAACCAAAACGAAGAAGAAGTAGATTGTGGAGGTCCATGCAGGCCATGTTATGAAATCCAAAAACCAAAATCATTGACAAGCTGCGGAGATGGAAAAATAAGTTTAATTGAAATCTTTATCTGTCCAAAGGACAGCTGGTGGATATTGCTCATATTATTGACATTAATAATAACAATACTATATTATGTCAAAGAGAAAAAGAAACAAACTCCATTATCAGTAGCAAAGAAAAAATCAGAAAAAGAAAGATATCAGAAGATAAAAGAATTATATAAACTTGCATTAGAATCAGCAAGAGCAAAGAACCATTCTCAGGCCAAAATGACCTGCAGCAGGATAGAAATGATTTATGCAGGAATTGATCCCTCAAGCAGGTTCAGGAGAAAATCCCTGAGGAAGATAAAAAGACTGAACAAGACGCTGAATAGGATAGTAAATAAAAATTAAAAGATTATACAAAACCATGAGGGACTAATAAGCCTAAGATAAATATTATTAAACCAGCTAGTATACTTTTCTGCATAAAAATCTAAACAGCACAAATATTATTTATTTTCTCTTCTTCTTCATAAGGGATGAGCGGTCTGATTTTTTCTTCAGTATATGGGTTATTTTGGTTTATAGGAACTTGCCATAATGGAATTGTCCAATCTGGCTTTGCCATAAATTCATCTAATGTTACCCACTGAACTTTAGAAGTATCCCAAAAATTAAGCCACATATCATTCCACTTCTTTAGGTATCCACCAATATAGGTATGAGAGACAGGAGTTACTCTTGGATATTGCCCAAACCTAGCTTTTTCTTTGTCGGTTAATGGTTCTATAGCCCTCATCAGTTCCTCTTCCATGTCTTGGGGGGTTCCTGCTCTTTCATAAAAAGAATAATCGCATAAACTTCCATACTCAAAAGGTACTAATGGAATGTTTGAGATAGATAATATCTTGACAGTATAACCTTCTGGTTGATAAACAGTTGCTTTTGTTTCGGTTGTCCCTCTTGCAGTAACATAAGGTATTCCAAGCTCTTCAGCAACCTTTATCGTGTTCATATCAGAAGCCATATAACGCGATGAAATTATTCTAGGTCTGACATCAGTGCAGTTTTCAATTCCATTAAGCATTTCAATAATTCTTGATTTCTGCTCTTCATAAGGAATATTCCAAAAAGGAAGTCCAACATTAGATGCAACTATTTCTATATTTCCATAGCTTAAACTTTTTTTAATGTCTTCACAATTAGCATTGACAAATTCAGGAGTAACCATTAAAAGCCCTGAAATATTTCTTTCTTTCATCTGGCTAATCATCTCCAGCAAGCCGGTGGGTTTATCAGTCGACTCTATAAGAATCATTATTCCTTGGGATTTGGGTATCCGTCGATTGACTAAAATAAATGAAGAAATAATAATCCCTCCAAGAATGATGAGAACTATAAGGATTATAATTAACCTATGGCTTATTTTATGATTTTTCATAATTTATAATTCCCTCCTTCTATTCTTATAGCCTTCCCATTTATTATTGCATCTGCAATCTTTTTCCTTGCAGCTAAAATCAGTCTGTGAAACGTCGGTTGGGAAATATTCATTTTTTTAGCACATTCTTCCTGTTCCAACCCTTCAAGGTCCTTAAGCCTTATTGATTCAAACTCATCTGCAGCAAGTACTATTTCTTTCAGATCTCTCAACGAAATACCTCTTGGTTTAAAATAGGTTATATTTGGGCTAAATCTAATCCTTCTGCATAACCTTGGACGTACCATAATGAATACTTATTCATATCCCTATTTAAATTTTACGAAAAAAGATTGGAAAACTTATTTCATTTCCTTTAATCTTTTTTCTATCTCTTGCTTTTCTAGGTCAATTTCCTTAAGGTCTGCTTCAAGAATCTTTTTTTCTTCTTCTTTGGTTAAGACTGCTGGGGCCCTAGATCTAGCTTTAAATCCTCTTCCAAAACCCCTAACGTATCTTCTTTGCATACCACATCCACAAGGGCCTAATCCTCTCCCTGTCAAAGAGCCTAATCCCTCAGGTCCTGTTCCATCTTGTCTCGGCATTTTGTTTTACCTCCATATCATTATGAATATATATTCATAACACTATTTAAACCTTTCGCTTAACCCCCCATTCTTTTTTGTTGAGGAAGTTCTATAATAAAACAGATTATTTAATATTCAAAACTTTAGAAATATTTAAAAACCTCCCTTCTTCATTTAATCTGATAGTTGTACTACAAAAAAGAGGATAGTTATGGTTCATAAGAGGTACATTAAAAAAGGTGGTAAAATCTATGGCCCCTATCTCTATAAATCAATAAGAGGGCCTGATGGAAAGGTAAAAAATATCTATCTTAGTAAACCAGAAGAAAACGTAGTACAACAAAAAAGTAATTTCCACCCAGAAGTTTTCTTTATCCTTTTGATATTCTTGCTTGGATTCTTTTTTCTTAAAACCTATACCGGATTTTCAATAATCCAGGAACCAATACAGCTTGAATCTTCTTCCTTAAGCTACACAATAGACAAAAACATAGAAGGGGAAACCATAGATATTTTTTCAGCCTCTAACGGAGAAGATATTTCTCCAAGTAGTACAACAAAAAAAATAGAGATCAGGGGAGTAAAAAATACTCCTCCTGACCTTAAAATAAAATTAAGCAACCCAAAAGAAGATCTAATCAAGACAGAGGTAATTGCATTAAACAGGGAGATAGAACTTGAAAACGCAACAGTTTCATTAAAAACCTTTGGCAATGTAAATGCAATCTACCATTGTCCAGATTATAATTATAACAAAGAAACATGTGATGAATGGATACAAACAGATATTCCATTTACTCAAAAAGGAGATGAGATAGAGTTTATTGTATATGGCTTTACCGCTTATGGAGGAGGACTTCCTTCGTCCTCAAATGTAACAATCTGGGATTCTTCAGATCCGGAAAATGATACAATTACAATATACTCAGGAACAAACACATTCTTCTTTTCTAATTATACAAACTCAACAGGAGAACTAACAATAAACTTTACAAATTCATATTGCGAGATAAGTTTCAATTTAACAGGAACCTATGATACTCCAATAAAGATGGACTTTAACAATGCTTCATTGTTATACGAATACAATAGAACATTTAACACAAAAGGTTCTTATGTATTTAATATAAGCTGTTCAGATACAGTCTATAGTGCAGAAGAGACAAATGATACCTTTGTAGTTTCTAATACCGCCCCAGTAATTACTCAAAATACCGGGGGCTTTATAACCCCGCCATGGGAATGCTATGAAAACTCAGTTTGCAATTACAATCTATCAGAAAACATAACAGATCCTGATACAAATGATTTATTAAACTATTCTTATGCAGCAGGAACAATATTAAGTTGTTTCAATATTGATTTCGATACAGGAAATATGACATTAAATTGTAAAATAGAATCAGAAACGGGGAGTGTAGACACGATTCTTATTGTCTCTGATTCAGACTCAGCAACAGACTCAGCAACATTAAACATAACAGTCTATCCGGTCAATGATACTCCGGTATTTACAACAATTGGGACTCAGGTATTAACAGAAGATGTTCTTTATTCTTACACAGTATCAGGTTCAGATGAGGAAGATGATATATTTAGTTATGAAGACAACACAACTTTATTTGATATTAATACAGCAACAGGTCTAATCTCATTCACACCAACAAACGCAGAAGTGGGAGAACACTGGGTAAATATCTCAATAAATGATTCACTAGGATGTTATTCAGAAATTGTAAATTTCACAGTATTAAATGTAAATGATGCACCTATATTTGATGTTATATGTGACAATCAGACATTGACAGAAGACATTCCATTTAACTGTACGATAAATGCTTCAGATCCTGATGAGAATGCATTAACTTTTTCAGTGAATGAAACCTGGCTTTCAATTAACTCAACAGGATATATGAACCTAACTCCTTCAGATGAAAATGTTGGAGAACATTGGTTAAACATAAGTGTAAGTGATGCATCCTTAATAGACTCAGCAATAATAAACTGGAGCATTATTAACGTAGAGGATCTTCCTGTAATTACAACTGCAGAAAACATTTCAGGTTATGAAAATATCACATGGTATTATGATTTTAATGCAACAGATGGGGACTTAGATATTCCAGGCACTACAGAAATACTAACTTGGAATGCAAATGAAACCTTCCTTAATATTAATTCATTGACTGGAATAGCTTCCTTTACCCCAAACACAACCCAGGTGGGGGAAAACTGGGTGAATATCTCAGTAAATGACAGCATTGGCAATATGGATTCTGTAATCATAAACATAACAATAAAATCAAATAACATTCCTGCATTTACTCCAAATTCAGAGTTCTTCTTGACAGAAGACATAGAATTTTATTTCAACTTTACAGATAATGTGACAGATCCGGATAATGATATTTTATTTTTCTATTCAAATAATTCCTTGTTTGACATAAATGAAACCCTTGGAACGATAAACATTACATTAAATGATTCTGCAGTAGGGGAAAATTGGGTAAATATTTCAATAAAAGACACTCCAGGCTACTATGTTTCTGGAATAATAAACTTTACAGTTATTAATGTAAATGATAATCCAAACATAACCACGAGAGACAATGAAACAATATATGAAAATAACTTATTTTATTATCAGTTTAATGCAACAGACGAGGATTTGGAAATTCCAAGTACCTGGGAAAGTTTAACCTGGGAAGATGATACTTCACTATTTGATATAGATTCATCAACAGGTTTAGTTTCATTCACTCCGGAAAATGAATCTTTGGAAGGAAACTATTCAATAAACATAACAGTAAGGGACACAACAGGATTAACAGATGAGTGGATACTTAATCTAACAATCTTAAGAGTTAATGATAATCCAAATATAACATCTACAGATTCAATAACTGGGTATCAGGACTCACCAATAAGTTATGAGGTAAATGCAACAGACGAGGAAGAGGATCCAACAGGAATTAAAAATGGAAGTTTAACCTTTAGAACAAACACAACCTGGGCAAATTTTGTTATAGATCCCACCACAGGAATTATTTCCTTCACTCCAAATTCCAGTCAGGTAGGAGAGAATTATTTGAATATTACAGTAAATGACACCCAGGGACTAGAAGGTTCCAGAATTGTAGTTGTAAATGTTTCAGATGTAAATGATCCAGTAACAGTTACATTAGGAACCCCAGGCTCAAACAGAGCAGACATTATAGAAAATAATTCCCAGACCTTTACAATTTATGTAAACGATCCAGATACAGGACAAATCCTGACATATAACTGGTACCTAGATTTAGTATTAAACTCAACAGTTTCAACAGCAACGCAGTCAAATGCATTTACATTCTATGCAAATTATACAGATGAAGGAGAGCATAATATGTCTGTAGTCGTTTCAGATGGAGTGTACGAAGCAACTTATTATTGGAATCTTACTATAAATAATACAAATGCTCCTCCTGAGTTTTACAAGGACATAGAAAATATCTCATTCAATCAGGATACTAGTTATAGTTTACTGGATTTAGATAATAATTTCCTTGACTATGACTCAGAAGATTCAAGATATAATCAGACAATGAACTTTAGTTTCATAAGATACAATGAAACATTATCAGAGATAAATGGTACATCTAATACAGACATAAATATAAGCATAAGTAACAATACAAATATAGTCACAATAACCCCAAGATCAAGCTGGACAGGCTATGAGATATTGGAATTTTTCCTTATAGACGAAGAATTTGAGGCAGTAAGTAATAACTTCAGTATAAACATAACACCTGCAGAACTCCCAGTAGTTGAAGTCCCTGGTGGCGGTGGAGGCGGCGGGGGCGGAGGTGGAGCAACCCAATACACAACAATAGATATTTTGCATCCGGGAGATGTATCCTTATACTCAGGAGAAAAAATAATTACTCCAATAATTGTAAGGAATTCAGGAACAACAATTTTATCAAACATAAAATTAGAGGCAAAAGCTTCAACTTCAGATTTAATACTTAACCTTGATAAAATAGATATACCTTCATTAGCTCCAGGTAAAGAAGAAGAGGTAAATCTTGAAATAATAACTGGAGCAGACACAAAAGAAGGGAAGAGGGATATAACGGTAAGTGCAGTGGTTGGCAGTCCTTCAGTAACAGATTCAATAAAATTCTTTGTAAACTTATTGGAATTTGGAATAGAAGACAAGCAATTGGTAAAGGAAAAACTAAAATATCTTAAGGATATGATTAATGAAAATCCAGAATGTTTAGAGCTAACCGAATTTATGGACAAAGCAGAAACAGAGATGGCAACAGGAAGATTCTCCCAGGCATTGGAATTAACAAGACTAGGTATGCAGGGCTGCAAGGATTTGGTAGCTTCCTTAAAAGAACAGGAAAAACAAAAACCATCTTCATTGTCAGGAGAAAATCTCCCATTGTTCCTTCTTGAGATAGTTGCATTAATAATTGTTCTCTTGATAGGCTACAGACTTTATAAGAGGAGGATTTCTCATAAATGACCCAGGACATTATAATAGGGAGGACTGAATCAGAAATAAAAGAACTGGGAAAAAAAGCAACAATCTCAATCGGAAAACAATATGTAAAAATGGGGGAGATAACTTCATTGTCAAATAATGTTTATCTTGATGTAAATAATGCCCACACAATTTTAATTTCTGGAAAAAGAGGTTCAGGAAAATCTTTTACTCTTGGGGTTATTGCAGAAGAAATATCAAATTTACCTCCTGAAATAAAAGAGAGACTTTCTGTCTTGATATTTGACACAATGGGGATATTCTGGACAATGAAATATCCAAACCAAAAAGAAGAGGATTTGTTAAAAAAATGGAACATATCTCCAAGAGGTTTAAATGTAGATATTTACACTCCAAAAGGTTACTTCAATGAATACATAGACAAGGGAATTCCAACAGATTATTCATTTGCATTAAAGCCCTCTGAACTTACAGCAGGAGATTGGTGCAATGTCTTTAATGTAGAAATTACATCTGTGATTGGAGTCCTTATTGAAAGAATTATTGAGCAACTTAAAGATTTAGAAAAAGAATATTCAATCGAAGATATTATTTCTAACATACAATCAGACAAGCGTTCAGACCAGACTGCAAGAGACGCAGCAGAAAACAGGTTTAGGGCAGCACTAACTTGGGGGTTATTTGACAAAGATAGTGTCCCAATAAAAAAAATAGTTGGAAAAGGAAAGGTTTCTATTATAGATATTTCCTGTTACAAAGAAATTTCAGGAAGCTGGGGTATTAAGTCTTTAGTTATTGGTTTAATATCAAAAAAACTTCTTGAAGAAAGAATGACCTTCAGGAAAGAAGAGGAACTTGCAGATATCCAGACAAGATCAAAATTATTTGAAGAAGAAAGAAAACTGGAGATGCCTTTAGTCTGGGTTTTAATTGATGAAGCCCATGAATTTTTACCTAGAAGAGGAAAAACTCCTGCAACAGATTCATTAGTTCAGTTAATAAGAGAGGGCAGACAGCCAGGAATCTCAATGATACTTGCAACACAGCAGCCAGGAGAAATCCATAAGGATGTTATAACTCAGGCAGATATTGTAATCAGTCACAGATTAACAGCAAAACCAGACATTGAAGCTTTGAATTCTATGATGCAGTCCTACTTAATTTCAGATCTGCAGAAAAGTCTCAATAATCTGCCAAGATTAGCAGGTTCAGCCATATTACTTGATGATAATTCAGAAAGATTATATCCCATAAGGATAAGACCAAGATTTACATGGCATGGTGGAGAAGCGCCTCACGCAATAAAAACAAAGAAACCATTTGGTTTTGAGGTTTAGATATCTTAAACAAATAAAAAAATTACTGACTAGCAGGTTATATCACTTTTTCAGATTTGATCTGCACTAATTTTAAAGTTAGAAAGTCAATAAACCCCAAAATTCAAAGTTTTCGTTTATATGTTATTATGTGCAATATTACTCGGCACCGAATTTATAATAAAGTTTATATTTAACTAATAGTTTCATATTATTATGACCAAAGAACACAGCGAATTAGTTAAAGAACATTTCGAAATGAAATATAATGATTATGATAAACTAATTCAAAATTTAATTCCCAAATACACAGAAATGCATAATTTGGTTGTCGAGCTTGTTGATTTTCCCAAAGAGAATAAATTATCCATTCTTGATTTGGGTGTTGGAACTGGGCAGACCGCATTATCATTGCTTCAAAAATTCCCAAACGCTATTTTAGATGGAATTGATATTTCTCCAAAGATGATTGAACAAGCGAAAATAAGATTAAAAAATTTCTTAAATAGAATTACTTTTTCTGAACAAGATATCAAAGATTTGCAGATTTCTAGATCATACGATGCTTGTGTCGCAGTTCTTTCAATTCATCATCTCAATGAAAAACAAAAACCAGAATTATTTAGAAAAATCTTTGATAATCTTAATGAAAATGGTGTTTTTGCGATTGGAGATATTATTAAATTTGATTCAGAAAAAGTAACAAAAGAAAAAGAAGAAGAATGGAGAAATTTTTTAATAAAAAATCTTGGAGAAAAAGAAGGGCAATATTGGTTTGAAAATTATCAAGAAGAAGACTTGCCCAGTTCTGTTTCTAATCAACTCGAATGGCTGAGACAAGCTGGATTTAAAGAAGTTAAGTGTATTTGGGAACATATGAATTATGCTGTGTTCTTTGGCAGAAAGTAAATTCGGTGCCTGCGTCATACTGTGCCTACGCTTCGCTTCAGCATTTTTTCTTGCAGAAAAAACACATAACATTGATTAAACAAAATTCTGTCTTCATTAGGCTTAAAAAACCAAAAAACTTGACAGAACTCTGCGGATTAAAAACAATCCTTGCCTCACTTCGTTCGGTCGTTTAACATCGATTAGTTTCAATTGAGTTTGAGTTTTAATGTTCTTTTAGAAAAAGAACCAAAAGGGGTGCCCACAATATAGATTATTATGCCAATCTTTCAAGAGAATGAAAATCATTACTCTTCATTCTTTCAAATTCATTCCCTGAAACATCATTTCGTAATCCACAATATCCCAAATCAATAATTTTTGCGTATGATTCATTTGGACCAATAACAATATTTGTTGGCCTTATGTCCATACTTGCATATCCAAGATCATGTAATCCTCTAACTGTTTCTTCAACTTGGGATTGTAGTTGAGTATTGTTCAATTGACCGCCCAGTTGATCTAGGTCTTCACCTTCAGCAAACTCTTTTAATATCGCAATATATCTATTAATTTCTCCATAATCATGTACAAGATGCGTAATTCCTTCAATATCATGTGCTCCTTGAAGAACCAGGCTCTCTCTTTCAATATGCCGTCTTTGCCAATCATCATTCCTATCAAATGGTTTTAAAATATAGAGTACACCTTCTTTTTCTACTTGATAAACAGGTCTCGGTGCATATCGCATCAAATTCTTTCTAAAGACTAATTGAGGATCAATTCTATCTACCAAATCTTGATTTTCTGTCATAATCATAGAATTACTATATAGTTTATAAATCTTCCTATTCTTTTACTACTTATCAGTTACTATTAAATAATAAACGGGCACCCCTAAAAGATAGTCTGCTTCGCAGAGATTAATAGAATAAAACTCAAACTCAACTCTAAAATTTGCCTTTGGCATCGTTGCACTAAATTTTAGGTCTTCCCGTTGGTCAGACGAAACTAACAGGAATTCAACGCAATTAATGCTCGGGGTGTGCCTTGACGAAAGTTTTATTAAGTTAACATCAAATCAATAAATTTTATGGAAAGAAAAACCAAATATCGGATTATTACTGGATTTATTGGGGCCATTGTTATTGGATTAATTAGTTTTGTTTATTTTGTAGGGTATGGTGGAAATAATTGTGACCAACCACCATCAATGACTTGCGATTGCTTCTGTTGCCACATGTTTAATTCTCGTGGTTATGAATCCTGTGGGATATTTGGTTTTTGGTTTGGGATCATCGTTGGAGCGATACTAGGCATATTAATTATACATCTGGTATGGCAGAAATTCTTTAACAAAAAATAGAGACTGGCACACCCCTCCGCCTTAACTTCCCTCGCCCCACTTCGTAGGCTTGGTGCGTTGAACAGGCATTAAACAAAATTCCGCATTCATTAGACTGAAAACAAAAAAAACTCTTGCGGAACTCTGCGCCAAAAAAGGCTTGCCTCGTTCAAAAAAGAACTCGGTCGTTTAACAAGGATTATATTCAATCGTCGTGTAGATTTATTAAAATGGGGTTGCCACCTTAGTCCTTCGGATAGATAGTCAAAACCTTCAGTTTTGAAATTTATAGAATAATATTTTTTCCCGCCCTTAAATCAAACGTGCCTGCTTAGCTGAAGTTACTAAAACCTCTTTTGGCAATTCTTTACCGGGAAATCCTGAAGCCATAACTATTCCATAAGCCCCAGTATTTTTTATCGCTAAAATATCTCCTTCTTCTACTTTGGGAAGTTGCCTATTTCTTCCTAAAAAGTCAGATTGTAAAACGGTATTTCCTCTAACATCATACAATTCAGTTTCTCCAGATTTTCCAACGACTTCAATATAGTGATATGCTCCATAAATTCTTGGTCTTGCAAATTCTCCAAATCCCGCATTAATTGCAATCTGCTTTTTTCCCTCTAATTGCTTTACGTTCATAACTCTTGCATAAAGTGTTCCTGCCGTGGCAATTAATGATCTGCCTGGCTCAACCTTTAACTGAATACTTCTTCCAAAATAATTAGCTAATTCTTGTGTTAATCTTGAATAATGTTGTCCAATTCCTTCAAAATCAAATCTTTGTTCTTCTGGTTTATTTGGAACTCCAAAACCACTTCCAAAATTAACATATTCCAAATCTGGAAACTGCCTTGCACATTGAACAAGATAATCAGAAGAGTGTAAAAATGGTTCTGATGCTAAAATATTTGATGCCAGATATCCATGAATACCATTAACCCTACATCCATTCTGTTTAGCAATTTCTTTCACTCTTTCAAAATCTTTTTCACAAATTCCAATGTCAGAATCTTTAGGAGAATTAGTATGCCCTTCTGGAAGTTTAATATCTTCTTTCATCTTAACTCTAACTCCAAAATTTCCATTAGGATTTAGTCTGTAATATTTTTCAACTTCTTCAACAGAATCAAGATTTACCTGCACTCCTTCCTGCACTAATCTTTCTAAACTTTCAGTGTCTAAACCTGTTGAAGTAAAAGATATTTGGCTACTATCAAAACCTGCTTCTTTAACCAAATCTAATTCATGTAAAGAATTTATTTGAACAGAAGCCCCTAATTGCTTCATTATCTCAAGAATTGCTCTGTTGCTGTTGCACATAACAGCATAATGGATTTCTTTATTTTGGTATGGAATTGAGCCATCAATTAATTTATGGTTATCACTAATTCTATCTTCCTCATAAACATAAAGAGGAGTTCCAAATTTTCTTGTAATCTCTTCTATACTTGTCATTTTCCTATTTGAAATAAACTTCCTAGTTGATTGCCATTTCCAAAATACTCAAAATTATCGTGATAGAGCCAGCTAGATTCTTCATTTCTTCTGATGGCTTTATTGACTTCTCCAAAGAAAACATCATGTTCTCCCATTCTAGTTATATTTTTTAACACACATTCTAAACTAAGGGGTGATTCAACAATCATTGGTATTTCTTGATCAAAATCTAAATTCAATCCAGTTTCTTTGAATTTATCAGTGTCTCTGCTTGAATAAATCCCACAGAAGTCTGCTTCTTTTACCAAATCTGATCCAATGTAGTTAATAGCAAATCGCTTACAACCTCTTATACTTTGATTACTATTTCTTGATGGCCTTAAAGAAACATACATCAATCTATCAGTAATTTGCCCTGCATAACTTACAGTAACAATATTTGGATTTTCCATAGTGCCATAGGATACAAGAGTTACTAACTTTGGTCCTGGCACAACTCCTATTCTCATATTTTCAGATTTTGTTATTTGCATTTTAACCACTATAAAGTAGTTTACAGAATTAATATAACTAATTTTACCCTCAAATATGAGGTTTTACTGGATAGATTTAATCAAATCAGGCATTAATTTTTCTTCTGCTCTTTTCAAATGTTCTCTATATGTTGGAACAGATACTTTCATCATATTAGCCAATTCACCCAGATCTGTTCTTTTAGGCCAAGCATAAAACCCATTTTCAAACGCCAATTCAATAGCCCTCTTTTGATTAGAAGTCAATTTTGGAAGAAGATGAGCAAAATAAATATCTGTCAATTTAGTCTCTTCAATTTTAAGAACTTCAACTTTTCCAACTTCCTTTTCCATATTCGCAATAAAATCTGTAAGAATAGACTTTTTCCAAGAGGCAACTTCCCAATATTCATAACCTTGTTTATCTACAAAAACAGGCTTTACAAATATCAATTTTGTATGATGAAATGATGCAGGAATTTTTTCTTTTCTTACTTCAATAAAAAATACAGTATTTCCTTCAACTTCAAGATGAGTAATTCTTTTATCTTTCTTCAAATCTTTGATGAAACTTTTAATATTTTTTTCATCTCCGTGTAATGTTTGAACTTGAGGAGAATTAGTTACTCCTTTTTCTACAAAAACATTAAATGGTGTCCCCGTTGTAGTAACTCCAAATTTTTCACATCTATTTCCAATCACACAATCATGCTTGATTTTTATTCTGGTAATCCACATATACCTTAAATATGAGGTTTTAGTATAAATAACTTTCTATAGCAGGCACTTCCCCCCCAAAAATATTATTTTCTTTTTTAGAAAAAAAGAAACAAAAAAGGCGGCGGCAACTCCCAGAAAAAACAATAGACACGACGACTTTGAGTTTTCCCTTCGGGACGTTGCACTAAAACTCAATCCCTATCTGGAGAATATAACACCGATTAAGTGAAATAAATCTGAAGTCCTAAAATGTGAAAGGTGCAATTTCCAAAACTTTATTAACTATTTACCTTTGATAGAATCATATGGGAGATTGGGAATCTATATTCAAAAAAAGTGGTAAAGTTTTCTTGAAAATCCAAGAAGACATGAGAAGAGTAATATCTCTTCTCAAGAAAAATAAGGCAAAGAAAATTCTTGATTTGGGTTGTGGTTCTGGCAGGCATACAGTTCTACTTACAAAACAAGGTTTTGATGTAACCGCGACCGATGTTTCGAAATCAGGGTTGAAAATAACTCGGAAATGGTTAAAAAAAGAAAATCTTTCTGCAAAATTAAAAGAACATTCTTGCTATGAAACATTTCCATTCAAAGATGATGCTTTTGATGCTGTGATTTCAACCCAAGTAATTCATCACAATTTTCACAATAAAGTCAAATTTTGCATTTCAGAAATTGAAAGAGTATTGAAACCGAATGGAGTTGTGTTCATAACTGTAAGTGCAAATAAATACAAAAGAAGAGCATCAAAATTTGAAATGCCAGAACCACGAACCTATGTTCCATTAGATGGCGACGAGAAAGGATTACCTCATTTCATCTATACAAAAACTTTAATGAGAAAAGATTTCAAGAATTTTCAGGTATTATCTTTGCATAAAGATAAAGGAGATCATTGGTGTCTTCTTGGAAGATTAAAGGAAATTACTCCTCATGTCATCTCCCCGCTTTCTTCTTAACAACATAATCTTTCCTGCCACCAACCAGTTTTAGCATCATAGTTTTCATTTTCTTTTTTGTATGATAATCATAAACAATCTTTATAGGCTGCATTGTAAATGGATTCATCCCGGTATAATACATACAGCTGGATACAGACATCGGGGTTGGAGTAAAAATCTGAAAAGCTTCTATGTTTTTTAACTTCCCAACCCTATCAAGAAGAATCTTGATTTCTACCTCATCGTCTCCTGGATGGCATATCATAAAATAATATTTCAGGGATTGACCAGTATTCTTATTTATAGATTTGAAATATTCCATGAACTTGTCAAACAAGAAATTATCTTTATTCATAAGTTTTAATACTTTATCTGAGAAATGTTCAGGTGCAATTTTAAGACAACCAGAAATATGATTTTCTGAAATCTCTTTAATGTATTCCTTGCTGCTCATCGCAAGATCATACCTTATTCCTGACCTGATAAACACCTTCTTTACCCCTTTCACCTTTCTGGCTTTCCTTAACAAAGAAATAATTTTTGAATGGCTCTTATCTAATTTCTTGCAGTCCATACAGCTTAAACCACAATTTGTAACACAATCCATCCCATACATGTTTGCTGAAGGACCTCCAAGATCATCAATATATCCTTTAAATTCAGGATGTTTTGTTATCCTTGTTATTTCATCTATTATACTTTTTTCGCTTCTGGAAATTATTTTGTCTCCCTGATGCAAGGATATTGAACAAAAATTGCAGTTTCCTATGCATCCCCTGTGTGTTACAACAGAAAATTTAGCCAGGGTAAGCAATGAATTTTTTCTTAAGTTTCTTGAAAAATCAAGTGAATATATCCAGTCAAGATCTTCTGGAGTATATTTAGGAAATTTATACTGGATTACATAATTATTATTGTATTCCTGAGCCAGATTTTTATTATTAGAAAATGCAACCTGCATCTTGCAAAACTTAACCTTATCAGCTTTAACTTCAGAAAACGAAGGTAATTTCTCAAAAGAAGAATCAATCTCTTTTGAAAGTATGCATGTCCCTAATATTCCCCTAAGATCCTTGCCTTCTTTTATTCTTGTAGCAATCTCGATAATCTGTTTTTCACCATTGCCATAAACCAAAATGTCAGCTCTGCTGTCAAGGATTATGCTCCTCCTGACATCATTAGCCCAGTAATCATAGTGTGCAAATCTCCTAAGTGATGCTTCTATCCCGCCTATAACAATCTTAACTCCTTTGAAATTTTCCTTTATCTTATTGCAATAAAAAATCACAGCCCTATCCGGCATCTTGACAACAGAAGAATATTTGTCATCTAACCTGTTCCTTTTTAATGGGGTATAGTTATTTAGCATGCTGTCAATACTCCCTGAAGTTATGCAAAAACATAATTTTGGCCTGCCAAGTTGAGTATAGTCTTCTTTTTTTTCAGGCTTCTCAATTATTCCAACACTAAAACCTTTAGCTTCAAGAACTTTGGCAATAA
Source organism: Candidatus Nanoarchaeia archaeon (assembly GCA_028714095.1). Taxonomy (GTDB): domain Archaea; phylum Nanobdellota; class Nanobdellia; order SCGC-AAA011-G17; family JACPNG01; genus JAQTMY01. The sequence continues at coordinate 171,969 of JAQTMY010000001.1, forward strand.
CTCCTGCAGGAGAATAAGGATGATCTTCATAGTATTCTGCAGTTATGATTATTACATCAAAATCTTTGCCTGACTTAGCTATCATACTCCTTATGATTTGGTAATAATTAAATAGTTTGTGGTTATTATAAATTTAAGTAACTAAAATTAATCTTTTGGCATAACATAGAACTTCTTTCTTTCATAGTTCTCAAAGTAAAAAGAAAGAAAATTAAAAGGAGAGTCTAGCTTAATAAATAAACATAATACCAAGGAAGGTTGCAGTTATTTTTGGTAATTCTAATCTTAATAACAAAAAGTTCTAAAACGTTAACGAATCATTAATAATCTTAACAAGTCCTTCTCTATTTCTTGAAGTTTCAGGGATATCTAATTGTCTTATCGTTGACCATGGAACAAGACTATTTCCGCTTTCCAGCATAACAATCTCTCCTTCCTTTTCTGCTCTTACTAATTCATGTTTCCATCCCTTTCTTGTCCCTGCGCTCCCTTTCAACCATTCAACTTTTCCATAACCTTCTTTTTCTAAATCTTCAGGAACCATAACAAAACCATAATCAAATGTAACTTTCGATGGTCGATCAATCAACAAAGCAACCTCAACGAATAAATCCATAAATTTATTTCTGTATTTTTGAATTGCCTCCGATTTTGCAGTAGGTGATTCTGGAGAATATTTGTTATAATAACTGAATGGAGCTGTGCTTATCCCATTTGAGTTTCCATGTCCAAAATATACTTCAAACAGTTCATTAGTATTAATAATAATAGGCATATGATACCCTAGAAAATCATAGCCAGATTTTTCTATCCAAACTCGTCCTCCTTTCTCCTCCCTAGGTCCAAAAAACTTGGCCCACAACCTTTTTTTACCCTCATCTCGATAGGCTATGATTTGCCCGAATTCATTTTTTTCAAGCGGTTTGTCTGGATCTTTATATTCTCCTTTATAGTTTGGATCATTCACACTAATAGCAGAAACCTGTGGAACTGCGTTCGCATATTCTACACCTAATGTTTTTATAATAATATCATCTGGAACTTCAGCAGCATTTGGATAACCCAAATAGAACCTATCCTCTAACCAACAAGACTCCAACCCAACAGCATTTTCTGCGGAACCGTTATGAAGAGTGATTTTCCATCCAGATCTATGAAAAGAAGGTTCTCTTTTTTTCTGTCCAGTTGCCTGAGCTTCTGCTTCATCTAACACATTATTAGCATACATCATAAGAGCAGCCTTTAATGGATAAATCTTACCAGATTCAGCAACTTCTTCAGAAGGAATATGTGCATACGATCCATCTATTTTATTGCTCATTTTTATAAATAACTTAAAAGTCCAAACTTTATAAGATTTTATATTATCTAAAAGTAAAGTTATTAAATTATAACCAAAAAATTTTCAATCTAAATAAAACTTTTTCCTTTCATAATTTTCCAGAATTTTCTCGCTTGGAAAAAATACTTTCTCTGGCAAACTTCCTAATTCAAACCATTGCCATTCAGTTATCTCATTTGGTTCCATGACTTTTGGTTCATTTTCAAAATCCTCTGAAAATAATCCTACAGTAACAAAATGAGCATCCTTTACCTTGTCATTATTGACACAGATTACATCAATCTTGTTTAACTTAATCCCTGTTTCCTCAAAAACCTCTCTTTTAGCTGCTTCCTCAAAGCTTTCTCCAAATTCTATCTTTCCTCCAGGCATTGTCCAAGTTCCCTCTCCATGTAATTGAGAATCAGCTTTTTTAGAATCATCGTGTCTTTTTCCCAGTAAGATCTTATTGTCTTTAATTATCATAACTCCTATTCCAGCACCGACTTTCTTCTTAAAAACCATATCCTAAATAAGTAGAAAAAATTTATTAAACTATCTTTTTCTCTCTTTGACTCTCAATTAGGAGATTTTAATTAATCTCTTAGTTATTTCTTAGCTATTTTCCATAACAATTCAAAATATTTCAGATAAGATTCCGAAGTTTCCTTACTTCTCACCAACATTCCAAAAGGTTGTAAGCTAAATATAGTAATTAAGGTATAATCCCCATAAATTGTTGTAGAGGACGGGAGGATATAATCTTCTCCAATATATCTACTTTCAACGCTTTGAGATTTGATTAGATCTCTCGCCTTCTCACTTAATATAATTTTCATCTTTATTTTTGATTTTTCTAGTTTTCTAAGCCAGTTCTCCATATAGGTTTTCCCAAAGATTTCCTGAAATTTGCCAGAAGAACCAAATAAAAAAACTGATTTTTTTGTTTTTAATATATCATCAAAAACATTCTTTAAACCTTTTTTACCTCTATAAATTGTCGCTTCCTGTAATGATATACTCAATTTTCTTATATCTAGAAGTTCTGGCAATACCTCTTTTAATTCTTCCTCTCTATTTTTTAGCATATCCATCAATCTTTCTGGACTCTCAGCCTGATACCATTTTCTATTAGATTCTATAACAAAATTAACAAGGCCTTTTTCCATTAAAATCTCTAATGTATCATAAACAGTTCTTCTATGTACCCCTGATTGTTCCGCAATCTTATTAGCTAAGGCACTTCCAAGTCCAAGCAAAGCTAAATATACTTTTGCTTCAGTATTACTCAAACCCAACCTCTCAAGTATTTTGATATTCATGTACATGATTATCTTGTATAAGCATATAAATCTTCCGATTTGTGGGAAATAAGCAACCACAAAGATTCATAAGCAGACAGGTTACCACCCCATCAGGATAAGTTAGAAAAAATGAAAAAATTTAAGCCACAATTAAGAAAAATTCCTACTACATATGATCCAAATAGACTTGAAGATCTTAAACATGAGATTCTTTATAGAAATACATTCTTACTCAATAAAGAAGAAACTAAGACTAGTTTGTATGAAACCAAACAAATAGAAAAATTCCAAATAGAGTTAGAAGAGAGGATATTAATAAACACAATTTCAGACAACCAGTATGGACCTGGGTTCAGAAAAAGGGTGAACCATCATAAAGATTCAGACGAACTTAGAATCCTAAGAGGGAGTTGGGCAGGGCACATCTATGAAGCAGAAAAGAAAGCAGAATCAGAATCCGGCAAGAATGACGATGAACATTCCATAAGCTCACTCTTAATACCAATATTAAAACGCCATCTTAAAAATGAAAAATTTTGGGATAATTTTAAGGGAAATGTAGAGGCCTTAATTAATGACTACAGATCTTGGATTAGTCTAGATTTTATTGAATTTAGAAATCTCCTAAGTACCCGCGTTGCTGAACTTAATAATAAATTGAATGAATTATTCAAAAGTCTTCCTCCCCCAAACAGGCTACCTCCCCTTACACAAGAGAATCTACCAGAATCAAAGTTAGAATATGTAATTGGAGGAACCCCTAGCGAGTATCAGATTCTACAACATAATACAAATAAACCTTATAGATATCTTAGCTTAAAATCGGGTTGCAAACTTTTAGTCTATACCCCTTTAGGAAATATTCTGGATAAATTTGAAGGAAATCTTAGATGGAAATTTTCAGAGCTTCAACAAAAAAAAGAAAATTATTGGTCTATCCTAAAAAGAATTACAGAATTTGGGAATTTAAATTATCTTCCAGAAGAAGACTCAGAATTATCTCTCCTCTGGGATAATATTCCTACACAAAGTCTAAAAGATTTGACAACAAGAATAGATAAATTAAAGGAAGACTATATATTAGAAGCTCCAATTCCTCTCGAAATTAAATCTTGCAATCCACAAGGGGTTTTTTAAAATCAGATCCAAGTATAGAAAATCCTAAAATAAATTCTATCTTTTTTTCTTTTTAACACTAGATTTGGAAAGTTTGATTAATTTCTTGACCTTAGAACTCTTATTTTTATTACTGGCACTTCTTCCTTTATTTAATTTCTTCTTTCTGGAAATCTTTTTCTTGAATTTTATTTTAAACATTTTTCAATAAGCTGGAGCTGGACTCGGTGAAGGAGTTCCTTAAACAATTATCAATATCAATCTTAACCTATTGATTCGTTTTAAAGGTTATCTCATTCGCACCATAAGGAAGCTTAACAAATGCAGGTTTCGTATGATGAGTTATAGTCCAGACATCATATTAATAGCTGAGCATCTGACAGAGGCTTGTATGGATACATCCTTTTCAGGACAACCGAATTGTCCACCAGCTATTGAATGTAAACACTAGAAAATATATATTATTATCTAACTACCGGGTAGAGAAGACTAAAACAAAAAAATTTAAATAGGTTTCTGTTTTTATTATTAATATGTTACGTAAAGACTGGATGTTGGGTTTTCTTGGATTTTTAGGCATTAGGGGAATAAATGCCCTTATTAATAAAAATTATTCAGAAGCAGTTTGGATATTATGGTTTGTATGGTTTATTTATTTTATACCTAAAAAAACTAAATAAATTTCTCAAATCTAAAATCAACACATATTCTAAATATCCTAGGACCATAATCCCCGCATTTTACAATCCTTAGAACCTTTCCTTTTGCTTTTTTCTTTATTTTCTCAACAGCATTCTTAAAATCATCTTCTTCCTGAAAATCATAGAAATGCAAGATTCCATTTTTCTTTAAGTGTTTAAGAGCTAAATTCAAATAACTGACTGCATCAGTAGGATGTGGCATTAAAATCCTGTCAAATTTCTTTAGTTTAGGTAATATTTTCCTGACATCGCCTTTATACAAAAAAACATTCTTAACTTTGTTTAATTTAACATTTTCTTCCGCATATTTATGTGCAGTTGGATTTATTTCAATACCATAAATCTCCTTGGCTTTTGAATTTTTAGCTATAGTTAGAACAAATGGTGCTATACCACTAAATAACACGAGAACGCTCTCACCTTTCTTTACTAATTTAGCTATCCTTAATCTTTCGCTTCCGGTTCTTGGAGAAAAATAACACTTCTCAACATCCAATTTTAGAATAACTCCGTTTTCTCTATGTACTGTTTCTTTTGTTTTTTCTCCTGCAATTATCCTTACTTTTTTGGTTCTAAATCTTCCAGAATGTTTTTCAGTTTTGATTGCAACAGTCTTTATTTGATTATTGGTTTTAATTAGGGTATTTCCAATTATTTTTTCTTTTTTCTTTAATTCTTTAGGAAACTCAGAAAAAATAGCTATATGTCCTATTTGATCAAAAGATCTTGGAACTAAATCAAGTTCTTTCTTAGTTAATTTGTTTTTTAAATATTCTTTTAAGCTCATTTTCCAAATTCAAACAGTCCTTTCTGTCCCTTCTCTCTTTTTTCTAATCTCTCTAAAACATTGTCAACTCTTTCCTCACTAAACTCATGCTTGTCAACAAGAATTTTTTTAATCTTCTCAGAATCAGGATCACTCCATTTTATCTGATAATTTTTCATTATAGGCATTGACTTGAAAACAGCATAAATTTCCTTCCAGTTAAAGTCCGCCTTGACTTCCTTAAAGATTTCATCAAAGTTTTTATGCTGCTTGACTAATTTCAAAGCAGTCTTAGGTCCAATCCCCCTAACTCCTCCTTTGTTGTAATCAGTTCCAGTTAAGATAGCTAAAACAAGTAATTGATCCTGAGTAATCTCTAAATCACTCAAAACTTCCTTAAGTTCAATCATCTCAGGGTAAACATTGACATAACCTCCATCCTTGAGTTTTTTCTTTGTGGCAGCAGTCAGATTATAAATTAATCTTGGGGTTCCATATACTAAACAATCATAATCAGAACTTGAGACAGCATAAACATCGCCTTTCTCAGCCATGAAACTTGCCTGAGCTTCAGCTTCAGAAGGTGCTTGAACAATAGGCAATCCAAATGCTTTTATCAGTTCTTTTGCATCTTCGGTCATTTCTTTTGTAATTCTTACAGTCTGTCTTGAATATTTATACATCCCTTCTATGTCTTCCTCTTCCTTTGCCTGTTTTAGTTTTTCTTCAGCTAATCTTTTCCTGTGTTCTCTGTCTTCTGTTTCAGTTAGTTTTAATATCGGCGGTTTTCCATCAAAAACAAAAACAAGTTTTATCTGTTTCTCCATTAAGTTTGGCATTCTGTTCATCAAACCCATTAAATGGCTTGTTATTCTTCCTTTATGATCCATCAATGGAGTTCCATCTGACTGCCTTATCGTAGTTGCAAATTGATATAACATCTGAGAAGAATCTACAGCGATTTTTTTGTTTTTCAGATCCTCCCATTTTAGTTCTTTTTTATGAACTAAGTCAGTTATCTTAAGGCCCATAGAATAAATAAAAATCGATTTCTTAAATAATTATTGGTTTTATATCTTATTTTTTAGCAATCTTCCAAAGAGCATCAAAATATTGTCTATAACTTTTAGCTACTTCTTCATTTTCAATTAAAAAAGCAACTGGAGGATCTACCCACAATGCAATTAAAACCTTATTGCCATACACATTAACCGCTGAAGGGGTAATCTGAGAAATATATTTTACGCTTGTCAAGGACAATTTTTCTTCATCTTTCCCTGTAGAATTTTTAACATCCTCATTAAAAATTATTTTCTTTTTAATTCTTTTCTGGATTCTTTGCCTATTAAATTGAATAAAAAAAGTTCTTGTCCATTTCAAAGGCAATCCTCCTCTTGCTCCAAATACACAATATTCATCTCCAGTCTTAAGGGTTTTTAATATATCATTAAAGGCAGCTTTGATCCCCCCATAACCTTCATAAATTGCCGCTCCCGTAGGATTTTCTAATTTCTTCTGCTTTCCAATAAGTTCTGGTAATATCTTTCGAATATCTTTCTCCTGCTCTAACAAATTCTTTTTTTTCTCTCTAATAAGCTGTATCAAAAAACTAGGGGCCGTAGCCTCAAAGTATTTTCGATTATTTTTCATAACATAACCTACAAGTCCTTTCCTCACTAAAAAATCTAAGGCATGGTAAACCGTAGAACTCTGAAGTCCAGACTTCTTTATTATTGCTCCACTTGCAGACGAACCAAGCTCTAATAAAATCGGATATACTTTAATCTCAGATTCAGTCAACCCTAGTTTAATCAATTCCTTTTCCATAACATTAAACAAAATATCCCATATTTAAGTCTATCTATTACTCTCCAATTATGGGACAGCAATTACTTATTAATCCAACCATAGCAACCCTAGAATAGTTAAAAATAACAACATGAAACATCAAATTGCCATAATCGGGTCGCATAGTGAAAGATTAGATAAAAAACTCTATAAAATTTCCTCAGAGATAGGGAGTATGATTGCTAAAAAAGGATACATACTTCTAACTGGGGGATGTACCGGTATTGCAGAATCTGCAGCCCAAGGAGCAAAAGAGTCTGGAGGGATAGTTATAGGTTTTTCTCCTGAGTCCCACAGAACCTCTTTCAATAAGGATCTAAAATACAAAAATCATGACATAATTATTTTTTCTGGAATGGGTTACAAAGGTAGAAATTTACTTATGATTAGAAGTTGTGATGCAGTTATTGTAATCAATGGGGGTATGGGCACACTGGATGAAGTGACAATTGCAGAGGGAGAAGAGAAACACATTGTAGTAATTGAAGGGACTGGAGGCTGTGCAGATAAATTAAAAAAAATATTTCAAGACCTAAATCCAGGTTATAAAAAAGTTTGTTATGTTTGTAATGCAAAATCTGCACTAAATAAAATAGGAAAAATAATAAAAAATGAACCCAAAATATAGACTGGATGGAAAATTTATGATGCCTTGTAAATTAAAAAATGGAGATATAGAAGAAAAATTTATTCTTCATTTGTTTAGTTTTCCAACCAATAATAAATTTCTAGGTCCAGAGGAACATTTCCATGTGATAACCTTAGGAGATATTCAAGGAAAATCCAATGTGCTAATAAGAATTGAATCAGCATGTACTTATGCTCATTTATATGGATCTCAATTATGTGACTGTCTTTACCAAAAAGATGAGGCTCTACAAAATATATCTAAAGAGGGAGAAGGGATTTATATTTATTGCCTAGACCAGCATGGACGTGGAACTGGAATTGTAAATCATGTATTGTCCTACCAAGCAGAACAAGAAAAAAATCTAGATACTATCGAAGCCCATCGTTACCTTAATTTCCCAGATGATGCAAGAGATTATAATTCAATTATCCAAATATTAAATTATTTTAAAATTAAATCAGTTAGATTATTAACAAATAATCCTAATAGAATTAAAAAACTTGAAGAAAATGGAATAAAGGTAAAAAGGATTCCTCTGCAAGGACCTCTGCATAAATATAATTTTAATGAATTAAAAACAAAAAAAGAAAAACTAGGACACCTTTATGACTACAATTTTGAAACTAAAATTTCTCCCCCAAAAATCGAAGAGGAATTCATGAAATATACTCTCTTTATTGCCAAAGAAAAAGGAAAAGTAAAAGATAAGCCTTTAGTTGGAGCAATAGTTGTAAACAATGGAGAAGTTGTTGGAGAAGGTTATGGGATACAAGGAACTCATTTACATGCGGAAATCATGGCAATCCTTAATGCTGGAGAAAAAGCAAAAAACAGCACGCTTTATACAACATTAGAGCCATGTATAGATGCTTATAACTTTCCATCTTGCTGCAGAGAGATAATTAAATCTGGGATTTCAGAGGTAATAATTGGATGTATAGATCCTCACCCAATCATTAGTGGAAGAGGAATAAAAACTTTAGAGAATGCAGGAATAAAAACAAAGATTATTTTAGAACAAGAAGCAAAAAATCTTATTAAAGATTGGAGGTTAAGATGGGAAGACCCTAATGAAATTACTCGACCCCCACAACCTATTTAAATTAAATCTTCTTCTTAAATTTATGAAATCAGAGAAAATTATTATTATAGTTCTTATCGTAATTTTATTTATTGGAATAATATTTGGATTTTGTAAATACAAACAACTGAATAACGAAATTTCTATTTTGTCAGAAAGCAATCAAAACCTTCTGTCAGAAAGAGAACAATTGTTAAAAGAAAGAGAGGATTGCAGACTTGAAACAAACGGATTAAAAGAATCTTTAAATCTTCTCCAGGAAGATGTTTTCAAAATTAAAAAATCCTGTTTGACAGAAAATGTATGTAAAAACAGATTTCCCGGAGTAAGATATAAATGCAATGATCTTGGTGAAGCTCATGACGATGGAACTAAACTTTGTGAATGCACAGATAATTGTGAAGTACAATTTGATTAAACTAATAAAACTCTTCTAGCAACTTTCTCATAATGAGAGCCCTCTATAGCCAACTCAACTGCAATAGAAAAAGCCTTAGGCCTTCTAATTCCTGTTTTAATCAATAAGTTCCAGTAATAAAATCTAGCCTTAGAAAAAATTCCTATAAACCAGATGCTTTTCAAAAAAGACCTTACATCACAAAGTCTAACCTTGCTTTTAACCGTAGGTTTATAATTTTTTATAAATGTCCAGACTCTTTTGTAATAGTTTTTGTTGCTGTAGATTGTTTTTATGATTTGTTTATATCCATTAATCAATTTCTCTTTCCCCATCTTGGGAATAAAGTTTAAACTGCCATCAGTATTTTCCCCAGTAGTCATTTTGGTTAATCTTCCTTCTTTCTTTAATCTGTGCCATAATCTTGTCTGCGGCATTGCAGTCAACAGTCCAACCATTGCAGTAGCAACTCCTATCTGCTGAATAAATCTTATCTGAGAATCAAAAATACTCTCGTTATCGTTATCAAAACCAACAATAAACCCTCCCATGACCTGCATCCCATTCCTCTGTATTTTCCTTACAGACTCCCCCAAGTCTTTATTCACATTCAACATTTTGTCGCATTCTCTTAAACTCTCCATGTTTGGAGTTTCAATCCCCAGAAAAACCTTGTTAAAATTAGCAAGGCTCATTAACCTCATCAATTCCTGATCATCAGCTAAATTAACACTTGCCTCAGTAAATAACTTAAACGGATAGTTGTGTTTTCTCTGCCATCTCCCAAGATAAGGCAGTAATTTTTTTACATTCTCTTTATTCCCAATAAAATTATCATCAACAACAAAGATAGAATCTCTCCATCCCAAATCATACAAAATCTGAAACTCATTGATGATCTGTTCTGGAGTTTTAGTTCTTGGGATTCTTCCATTCAGAATTATTATATCACAAAACTCGCAGTTATACGGACATCCTCTTGAATACTGGATAGGCATAGTTAGATAATCCTTAAAGTTAATCAAGTTCCATGAAGGTACTGGAGTTTTAGTTATATCAGGTCTTTCTTCAGAGATATAAGTCTTCTTCAAGGTTCCATTCTCCAAATCTTTTAGAAATAAAGGCAAGGTAATCTCTGCCTCATTCAAAACAAAATAATCAACATCTTTAAAGATTTCAGGACTTGTTGTAAAGGCGGGGCCTCCAGCAACAATTTTCTTGTTAAATGACTTAACCCGGTTAATAACTTCCTTTGCACTTTTCTCCTGAACCATCATTGCACTGATAAAAACATAATCCGCCCATAAAATATCCTCGTCTTTCAAACTTCTTACATTTAAATCAATAACTCTTTTGTTCCATCTTTTAGGAAGTAAGGAAGCAACCGTTAATAGTCCCAAAGGAGGAAAAACCGCCTTTTTGGAAACAAACTTTAATGCATACCTAAAACTCCAGAATGTGTCTGGATACCAGGGATAAACCATAAGAATATTCATTAATAAAAAAGAAATGTATTAATGGTATAAAAGCTTTCCCCTGAGACTTAATTTTGCAATTGTGGTTTTATATACTCAAAAACATTATAAATTGGGGGTTTTAGGAATATAGATGCCACATTATCCTTTAGTAATCGTAGACCAGAAAGGGAGTATAAGCCTTTACAGATTTAGCTCTCAAGATATTAAGGAAAATCTAAAAAAAGAAGTTAATCTCGAGTTTCCTCATATACTAATGATAACGCCCCATTGTGATAATTCAGCTGAAAAATTTATCTGTTTTTCCTACTCTAGCACCTTAGGAAATATTCTTACATTAAATCTTGGAAAGGATTGGTGTGATCAGGATGAAAAATTTTTCTATAGTTTTGGTAATGGGAACGGATTAAAAGAATATGTTTTAGATGAATTATTAAAGGAACATCCTCCTGAAGAAAGGATCCTAATCCATCATCTTCCAGATCCAGAAATAGTTTTAGATTATCATATAACACAAACAAAAAGGATTCCCTGCCTAAAAGGAGAAAATGATCTTCTAGACGAATTCTCAAAAGTCTATGTTGATACCCTACTCTCAAAACTGCCAGAGATATAATTAAATTTAAATACTCTAACTTTCTCAAAACCAAACATGATAGAGATACTTGAAATATCAGAAAATGAACTAATAATTTTAAACAAAACAAAGAAAAACTGCTGGATAAACGTGTTTAGTCCCACTGAAGAGGAGATCCAGAAATTAAAGAAGATAATTGATATTCCAGAAGAACTATTAACTTCCTTGAAGGATATAGCAGAAATCCCTACAATAGAGGAATATCCAAAATTTACATTCATAATAATAAGAAGCCCCTATAATAATCTAAGGGATGATTATGAGTATTACACAGTTCCAGTCGGAATATTCCTTACAGACAATTTGGTTTTAACCTTATATTATCACGAAAATGATGTTATTCCAAAATTAAAAAAACAGAGATTCCCTTTCAGAAAAACCCAACTAATCTTCAGGTTGTTATTGACCTCTGCAAGATTATATCTTTCTTATCTTAATGAAATAAATCAAAAAATCTATGCAATAGAGAAAGCCTTGGAGAAATCACAGAAAAATGAAGCCATTATGAGATTATTAGATATAGAAAAATCCCTTGTTTATTTTAGTACATCACTTAAATCAAACGAAATCCTTGTTGAAAGGATAGAAAAAGAAAAGATTTTAATTAAAACCTATGAGGATAAAAAAATGATAGAAAAAGTTATAGATGAAAACAAACAAGCTATCGAGATGACTAAAACCTATTCAAGCATCTTAGTTAATACATTAGATGCATTCGCTTCAGTTATATCAAATAATTTAAACATAGTGATGAAATTCCTTGCAGCAGTCACAATTATCATAGCAATTCCAACCTTAATTGCAAGCGTTTATGGGATGAATATAGGTTTGCCCTTCCAGGGTAGCCCACAGGCATTTTTGATTGTAATAATGATGTCTCTAGTTGGTGTCCTGGCAGCAATATTCATATTCTGGAAGAAGAAGTTCTTCTAAAGAACCGAAAACCTTAATATTTTATCCCATCTTTCCTTATTATGCAAAACTACGACTTTTATCTATTAGACATAGACCATAAAACAACTGAAGATAATATTGATATTTTACTATTTGGAAAAATAAACAACAAATACGCCTGCTTGATAGATAATTTCGAAAATTATGTTTATGTAATCTCAAAAAAGAATATTAACTCTTTTCTTGAGAAACTAAAAAAAGAAAAACTAATAACAGATTTCAAAGAAGAAACCAAATTCTTCCTAAGACAAAAAGTAGACTCATTCAAGATCAACTTCATATCACAAAAGAATGTAGATGAGCTAAAAGACAGGCTAAGATCCTTTGACAAGGAGATAAGGATAGAAGAAAAAGACATCCCAGTAACAAAAAAATACCTTATTGACAAGAAAATAACTCCATTAAATACCCTAAGAATAGAGGCCACTCCAATAGATTATGAAGGAATCAATACAGATATAATCCTAAAATTAAATTCATTAAAACCAACAGAGGAATTTGTAGAGCCAAAGCTCCTTGCCTTCGATATAGAAACCTACACTAAAGGGACTGTTTATTCTAATCCTGAAAGAGATCCAATAATAAGCATAGCATTTTATGGCAGAAACTTCAAGAAAATAATAACCTGGAAAAAGATAACAACAGATCTAGATGTGATTTTTGCCAAAGACGAAAGAGATTTTCTCAAAGAAATAGAAAAATTAATCCTTGATTACAAACCAGATTATTTGATAGGATATAACTCAGATAATTTTGACCTACCTTATATTAAGAAAAGAGCTGAAGTTCTTAATGTTAACTTAAACTTCCTTGAAAAAGGAATAAGATTAACAAGAACAAACAGGGGTTCATGTAAGTTGGCAGGAATCCAGCACATTGACATTTACATTTTCATAAGCAGATTAATGGCAGGAACATTAATGTTGGATTCATATACATTAAATGAAGTTTCAAAAAGTTTAATCGGAGAACAGAAAGACGAGATAGATTTTAATAAAGTTCATTTGGTTTGGGATAAAAACTCAAAGGAGATAGAAACAATCCTAGAATATAACCTTCAGGATGCAAAACTAACCTATAAAGTAGCAGAAAAAATTATTCCAAATATCAATGCTCTTACTAAATTGGTAAATCAGCCTCCATACGATGTAATAAGAATGATGTATGGCTCAATGGTAGAACATCATTTAATGAAAAAAACAAGGGACTTAAATGAGATAATTCCAAACAAACCCTCTAACGAAGATATTTCCGATAGGATGCAATCCAGTTATGAAGGTGCAATCGTAATTAAACCAGTTCCAGGTTTATATGAAAATATTCTAATAGCTGACTTCAAGGGATTTTATCCAAGCATTATAGTTACCTATAATACAGATATAACAACTTTGACTAAAGACAAAAAAAATTCTTTTGAAAGTCCTGAAATTAATGGAAAGCATTATTACTTTAAAAAATCTCCAAAAGGTTTTATCCCGGAAGTCCTGGAAGAAATTGTTTATCTAAGAAACAAGACAAAGGAGATTATGAAAAAAGATAAAACAAATAATGCACTTAAAGGGGAATATTATGCTCTTAAGACTCTTGCAAATTCAATGTATGGATATGAAGGTTTCTTTGGTGCAAGGTGGTACTGCAAGGAAGCAGCGTCGTCAATTACTGCATTTGCAAGAGAACATATCCTTAAGGTTGTAAAAGAAGCAGAAGAAAATGGATTTAAGGTTCTATATGGGGATACAGATTCAATCTTCTTATTATTAGGAAAGAAAAAAATATCAGAAGCAGAAGAATTAATAGAAAAAATAAACAAAAAACTTCCAAAACTGATGGAACTTGATCTTGAAGGGGTTTCTAAACGTGGAATTTTTGTTTCTAAAAAAACCGAAGAAACAGGAGCAAAGAAAAAGTATGCATTGATTGATGAAAAAGGGAACATTTCTGTTAAGGGTTTTGAAACAGTAAGACGTGATTGGAGTTATTTAGCAAAAGAAACCCAGAGAAAAATATTGGAGATAATCTTGAAAGATGGTTCTTCAGAAAAAGCAGTCAAATATGTCCAGGATATAATTGAAAAAATAAGGAAAAAACAAATACCAAACGAAAAGATGGTCATAAGAACTTCATTAAAGAAACCGATTGAATCCTATAAGAATCTTGAAGCCCATGTTGTTGTGGCAAAACATATGCAAAAGATGGGGATTCCAGTCTCAGTCGGAACAACAATAAGATTCATTGTCGCAGAAGGTTTAGGTTTAATGTCAAACAGGTCAAAAATACCAGAGGAAGTTGAGGAAGGCAGTTATGATTCTGAATATTATATTAATAATCAGATAGTTCCTGCTGTGGAAATGATTTTCGAAGCACTTAAAAAAGACAAAAATATTCTAATTAAACAAAAATCGCAGAAAACACTTGGAGAGTTTTAGATGGAAACAGAAAAATTAGTTCGGGCAGGGAAAATCGCAGATGAATGTCTAAAGTTAGGAAGAAGAGAGATAAGAATAGGCAATAAAGCATTGGATGTCTTAAGAAAGATAGAATCTTTAGTGGAAAAAAACAATGCAAAACTTGCTTTTCCAACAAATATTTCAATTAATGAAGTAGCAGCTCACGAAGCTCTTAGTTTTGAGGATAATTTGATATTTAAGAAAAATGACCTGGTTAAATTAGATCTAGGAGTCCATATCGACGGAAACATTGTTGACTGTGCAATTACAATAGACTTGGGAAATAATAATGATTTAGTTCTTGCTTCAAAACAAGCATTGAAAGAGGCATTAAAACTGGCAGTTCCGGGAACAGAACTAAGGGAAATAGGTAAAAAAATAAATGAAGTAATTGAAGGTTATAATCTAAAACCAGTAAGAAATCTTTATGGCCATAGCATTGAAAAATACAATATCCATGGTGGCTTAAAAGTTCCTAATTACGACAATGGAGATAAAACTAAATTAGAAAAAGGTCAGCTAATAGCAATAGAACCTTTTGCAACAGATGGCTTTGGTCTCATAGAGGAAGGAAAACCTTCAGATGTCTATACTCTAAAAAAACTAAAACCTCTCAGAAATTCAAAAGCCAAGGAAATTTTAGAATTTATTAAGGAAGAATATAAAACCTTGCCGTTTGCAAAGCGCTGGATTCTTGAAAGATTTCCAAATTCAAATACTTATTTTAATATATTGGTCAAGGAAGAAATCCTTGCAAATTACGGAAATTTAATTGAAAAGCAGAAAGGTTTAGTTTCTCAACATGAAACAACGATTTTAGTTGGAGAAAGAATTCTTGTTAATGAAAGTTTGAAATAATCAACCCATATAATTTGGTTTCTCATTCAGTGCGGCCTTGGCATTTCTCAAATAATCCTGCTCAATGCTTTCATATCTCTCAATTGTCTCTTTAGTCAAAGAACCAGTTATCTTTTTCATAGCCTTGTCAAAATGTTTCTTCTTGATTTCTTTTACATTAATGTCCTCTCTTAGAGCAAGCATTGCAGCCTCACGACAAACAGCCTCGATATCAGCTCCGGTATACCCTTCAGTTTCTTCAGCCAGTTTTTTAACATTAACATCTTTCCCAAGAGGCATCTTCTTGGTATGAACATTGAATATTTTTTCTCTACCTTCAATTTCAGGAGGCTTGACAAATACAATCCTGTCAAATCTTCCAGGTCTAAGTAAAGCAGGATCAATAATATCGGGTCTGTTAGTTGCAGCTATAACAACAATATCAGTTAATTCTTCTAAACCATCCATCTCAGCTAAAATAGTATTTACAACAGTTTCCATAACCCTTGATCCAGAATTATCAAGCCCTCTTCTTGGTGCTAAAGCATCAATCTCATCAAAGAATATTATTGTAGGAGCAGCCTGTCTTGCTTTTTCAAATACCTTCCTAACCCCCTTTTCAGATTCACCGACGAATTTATTTAACAACGAAGGACCTTTAACCAAAATAAAATTGGCCTCAGATTCATTTGCTACAGCTTTAGCTAATAATGTTTTTCCAGTTCCAGGAGGACCATACATCAAAACTCCCTTAGGAGGTCTTACTCCAAGTCTATTAAATGCATCAGGATGTTTCAATGGCCATTCAATGCTTTCTCTTAACTCCTGTTTTACATCCTCTAATCCACCAATCTCTTCATACCTAACATCAGGAGTTTCAATAAATACCTCTCTTAATCCAGAAGGTCTTACAGTTTTCATTGCCTCTCTGAAATCATCTGCATTGACAACAAGTTTTTTTAATATATCATCTGGAATCTCTTCCTGTTTTCCATTCTTTCCTCTTAAGCTTAAATCAGGTAAGATTCTTCTTAGAACATTCATTGCAGCTTCCTTGCTTAAGGCATTCAAATCTGCACCAACAAAACCATGAGTTACCTCAGCAATCCTGTTGATGTCAACATCTTTTGCCAAAGGCATATTTCTTGTATGTATCTTTAATACCTGTTCTCTCCCTTTCCGGTCAGGAACTCCGATAATTAATTCTCTGTCAAATCTTCCAGGTCTTCTTAATGCAGGATCTATTGCATTTGGTCTATTAGTTGCACCAATAACAATTACCTTTCCTCTTCCTTTCAGTCCATCCATCATAGCCAATAATTGTGAAACAACTCTTCTTTCAACTTCGCCATGAACTTCCTCTCTTTGTGGTGCGATTGCATCAATCTCATCAATGAAAATAATAGATGGGGCTTTAGCTTCAGCTTCCTCAAATATTTCCCTTACTTTTTTCTCAGATTCTCCATAGAATTTATTCATAATTTCAGGTCCATTCAATAACATAAAGTTAGCCTCAGATTCATTTGCTACAGCCTTAGCCAATAAAGTTTTTCCAGTTCCAGGAGGACCATGTAATAAAACTCCCCTTGGGGGGTCTATTCCTAATCTTGAAAATAACTCTGGATGTTTTATTGGAATTTCTACCATTTCTCTTATTTTTCTTATCTCTTCTTCCAAACCCCCAATATCCTCATAGGTTACTTCAGGAATTTTTTCTTCAGTTATCTCCATAGCTTTAGAACTTAGATTAACACTGGTATTTTCAGTTACAATTATAGCTCCTTTTGGATTAGTGTTGGCAACCACAAATCTTAAATCTGCTAAATTAAAATTCAAACCAAAACCTTTCTCAAAAAAGTCCTCAAAAATATCTTCAAACTGGCTTCCTGTAAAAGTTCTTTGTCTTCTTTTTGCTCCGCCTAAAACAACTAAATCTCCTTTAATCAAAGCTCTTCCTAATAATCCTCTCTTGAAGATTAATGGATCTCCCTGAACAGAAACATTTTTTTGAGCAGGAGCAATGGTAACTTCCTTAGCTTCTTTAACGTTAGCTTTTCTTACCTTGACAACCTCACCAATGCCTGTCTTGGCATTTTTCCTCATAATTCCATCCATCCTTATTACAGCCAAGCCAACATCAGTAGGATAAGCTCGGTCTACAATCCCAACAGTTAATTTTTGTCCTTCTATCTCTATGATATCCCCAACTCTGACTCCTAAATCCCTCATAGTCTCAGAATCAATCCTTACAATGCCTTTATAGGCCTCTTCCTGCAGAGCTTCCATAACTTTTAGTTTAACTTCCTGAATCGCCATTTTTTACCATAAATTATAATAAGACCTTTACTTTAACAATTAATAAATTTTGTGGTAAAAAAATGATAGAAAATGATATAGATATACTAAAAAAACTGGTAAAAGAAGACAAAGGATTAACTTGCATATTTGGCGAGTCTGCAACAGGAAAATCCACTTTTTGCTTGATGTCTTCAATAAAAGAAGCAAGGAAAAATAACAAGGTTGTTTTTCTTGATACAGAAGGCTCTTTCTCAGTTGAAAGGATAAAACAAATGAATGGAAAGGATTGTTTGGATAATATTTTATTAATGAACATAAAAAACTTTAGAGAACAACAAGACCAAATTAAAAACTTAAGTTTATTGTCTTCAAAAGTTTCATTGATAGTTATTGATACTCTAACCCATCACTACAGAAATCTAATAAGAAAAAAACCAGAATTGGCCAGAGTAATGTTATTATCTCAGTTAAGAATGCTTAAAAAAATTTCAGAAAAGATTCCTGTTTTGATTACATCTCAGGTTTATCAGGACATAAATAATAATGTTCAAAAACCGGTTGGGGGGGGTCTTTTAATTAAAGAAGTTGATAATCTAATTAAATTAGTCAAGGAACCTAGAAAAGCTCTATTGTTAAAACCAGAACGTAATCATATTTATTTTAGAATTGAGAACGAAGGTATTTTTGAAAACTAGACTTCTACCTTAGAAAATAAATAAGTTCCAATTAAAGTAATAATCCCGGT
Source organism: Candidatus Nanoarchaeia archaeon (assembly GCA_028714095.1). Taxonomy (GTDB): domain Archaea; phylum Nanobdellota; class Nanobdellia; order SCGC-AAA011-G17; family JACPNG01; genus JAQTMY01. The sequence continues at coordinate 190,527 of JAQTMY010000001.1, forward strand.
TATAATTATAAGAATCAAGAAATCATTAAAAATACCTAAATGGAATGTTCCGATCAATGCTCCTCTGATACCATCAACTCCATAAGACAAAGGATTTAGTTTAGTAACAAAAGCCAATGCCCCAGGCAGACTATCTATTGGAAAAAGTGCTCCAGACAAGAAAAATAATGGCATAATAATAAAGTTCATAATCAACTGGAATCCCTGCATGTCTTCCAGTTTAGATGCAATTGCAGTTCCTAATGCAGTAAATAATATCGCAGTTATAAACATAAAGATGAATGATACAAACATCAAAGGAATATTAGATATTCTAAATCCTATGAATAATGAAATAATAAGAACTAAAAATCCTTGTATCATCGCAACAGTTGCACCTCCAAGTGTTCTTCCAAGCATTATCTTATATCTTGAAACCGGAGCAACCAAGGTTTCTTTCAAAAAACCAAACTGCCTATCCCATATAACTTCTATTCCATTGAACATTGCAGTAAATAAGATACTCATTGCAATAATCCCAGGAGCTAAGAACTCAATATAATTCCCTCCTCCTGCTTTCTCAAAAATCGGACCAAATCCAAACCCTAAAGCAACCAAAAATAAAAGTGGCTGAGCCAAAGAGCCTATAACTCTTGCTTTTGATCTCCAGTATCTCTTGATCTGTCTTAACCACATTATGTAAACAGGACTATTCATCTTCTCCCTCCATGGAACATTTTTCTTCTTAATCTTAAATGATCTTTGGCAGAAGCTGTTTCTTCCCTTATTGTTTTTCCAGTTAGTTTAAGAAAAGCTTCTTCAAGAGAACTAGAACTTGTATTTTTCTTTATTTCTGCTGGAGTCCCAATAGTAATTAATTTTCCATGGTCGATGATTGCAACCCTATTAGCTATCTTTTCAGCCTCTTCCATGTAATGGGTTGTAAGAAATACAGTCATTCTTTCTTTTTTATTCATCTCTCCAATGTATTTCCACAAGAAACTTCTCGTTTGAGGATCTAATCCAATTGAAGGTTCATCTAAAAATAAAATTTTAGGATGATGTATCAATCCTCTTGCAATCTCTAATCTTCTTTTCATCCCTCCAGAAAAGGTTTTAACAAGATCATTTTTCCTGTCCTCAAGTTCAACAAGTTTCAATAATTCTTTTATCCTTTCCTCTCTTGTTTTTTTATCTACCTTATAAAAAACAGCATGAAACTCCATATTTTCATAAGCGGTAAGTTCATCATCTAAACTTGGATCCTGAAAAACAATTCCAAATGATTTTCTAACCTCATCTGTATCCTTGACAGGAGAATATCCATTTATATCTAAAGTTCCTGATGTAGGATGCAACAATGTTGTAAGCATTTTTATTGTTGTAGTTTTCCCAGCACCGTTCGGCCCTAAAAATGCAAAAACCTCTCCCTCTTCTACACTAAAAGAAATATTATCTACAGCTGTAAAGTCTCCAAACTTCTTGACAAGATCTTTGACAGTGATTATGTTTTTATCATTAACCATGCAAAAACAAACAAAAAAACAGTATATAAACCTTTTCTTCAAATCTCATAACTATTCCCAGTAACTTTATCTTCATCTTTTTTAGGGCATTTCTGATTAATACAAAATTCCCATGGCCTTTTACCTTTCCTGATTAGTTTAACAACCGGAAACCTACAACTCTCGCAGATTTTACCAGCAGGTTTAACTAAACAATATTTAGGCAAAGAAAAAGTATTTGTACACTTAGGATAATTACTACAAGCGATAAAGTAACTTTTGTTTTTCTTTGAATACATAATTCTTAGATCCCCATTACATAAATTACACTTGCCGATTATAGAACTTTCATCTCTAGTTTCAATATGAGCCTCGCTTAATTCTTTTCCAATTTCTTTTTCTTTTTTCTTAAAATCCTCTAGTATCTCAGTTAAAACTCTTTTAGCCTCGTTAAATACACTTTTAACATCTTTCTTGTTTTCCCTTATCTCTTCCATCTCTTCCTCAAAGTGTCTTGTTAATTTCTCATCAAGAATCGATGGAGCATATTTTTCCAAAGCATCAACAACCCTTAAACCTAAAGTAGTTACCATTATTGACTTTTCTTTTAAATATCCTCGTTCATAGAGGTTATCAACGATTCCAGCTCTTGTTGATTTAGTTCCCAAACCTTTCTTCTCAAGTTCTTTGATTATGGAAGCAGGGGTATATCTTTTAGGAGGCTGTGTTTCTTTGCTTAAAATTTCAAATTTCTTAACATCAATTAAATCATTTTTCTTAAAGTGAGGTAGTTCAACATCTTTCAATAAAATATATCTTCCATAAATTTCATGCCATCCTTTCTCAATAGTTCTTGTTCCGCTTGTAATAAATATTTCATTATCAACATCAATTTTTAATGTAACAGTCTCTCTGATTGCTTTTTCTCCAAAACTAGATAATGTTCTCTTGACAATCAAATCATAAATCTTGAATGACCTTTCTTTCAGATTACCTGGAATTTCTCCAGTAGGATAAATTGCCGGATGAGCCGGGTCTATTTTACTTCCATTATTTGGAAATAATTTGCTTTTCTTTAATAACTCCTCGCATATTTTGGAATATTCTTTTTGTTTTCCAAGTAATTGGATTATTTTCTTATATCCAATTGAAGGAGGCAACTGATTGCTTGAAGTTCTTGGATAAGAAATATATGAATTAGTGTAAAGTTCCTGTGCAATATCCAATGTTTCTTTAGGGCTTATCCTGAAAACTCTGTAAGCCTCCATCTGCAAAGAAGTCAAATCAAATGGATTTGGAGGCAGCTGGTCAAATTGTTTTGTTTCAATATCTTTTATCTTTCCGTTTTTTCCCTTAACTTTTTCATATATTTTCTTAGCTTCACTTTCATTCCAGAACTTATCTTTCTCATGTATTGCTTCTAATTCTTTAGCTTTTAACCATAATTCCCAGTAAGGAACAGGCTTGAATTTTATAATTTCTCTTTCTCTCTCAGCTAAAATCTTTAAAGCAGGCCCCTGAACCCTGCCAGAACTTAAAATCTTGAACATTCCAGAACTTGCCCTTATCGAACTTGTTAATGCTCTCGATAGATTCATTCCGTAAATCCAGTCCAGCATATGCCTTGCTTCACCAGCATGAGCCTGGCCCCAGGACAAGGTTTTCATCCTGTGTTCATAGCTGTCAATTAATTCATCTTTTGTTAATGTGCTGAACTTCATTCTTTCAGCGTCTTTTTTATTGGCAATAAATCTAGTAATATTAAGTCCGATAACCTCCCCTTCAACATCAAAATCTGTAGCAATTATTAATTCATCTGCTTCCTTGCATAATCTCTTAAGAACATCAGCATAAACTTTAGTAAAATTTGTTTTCTTGTTTTCAAAACTTGGCTTCCAGGTAATGTCAAAAACAGGGTATTTATACAGATTTTTCTTTTCTTCACCCACAATAAATAAATGACCTACTGCAGCCCCAATTAAAATTTTATTTTTATCCCTAATTATTTCGTAATAGGAAACCTTACCAACCTTGTTTGTTTTTACCTTTCCTTCTGCTAAAGCAGTAGCTATCTTTAATGAAGCGCTTGGCTTTTCAGCAATAATTACCTGCGTAGTCATAGAATTAAACTATACTAAAATCTTTTAAACCTTGTGTTTTAAAAAAGAAAAGAAAAAATTAGGGTTTTAAACAAACCCCATCCTTACATCCATTTGGACATATGATTTCTACAGAAGCAATTTTTCCAGCATTGCAATAATACTCTATAAGCAGGTCTTTGTATTTATTATCTTTGTAAATTCCACCCAAGGTTTGAGCGCATGTATCGGTTCTCTGATAATTTCCGTAAGTGTCATATCCCTTAATCTCTCCTCTAAGATAATAATTTTTTCCGCCGTCATTGTCGCTACAGGATTCACCTTCTCTGAATAATACTGAAATCTGAGCTGATTTTTGATCTTCTTTATTGCTATAAACAGCAAGTCTGTTATATATTTCCACTTCGTTTACAGTTCTTATTTTTCTAGAAGGGATCATATCTCCAATACCATCAACGTCTACAGTAATAACTTTGCTCCTTCCAACATCTTCCAGAGTAATTGTCCTGCCGCCAACCACAACGCTTTCTCCTACTTTCAATTCATAGGTTCCCTGTAGGAATTTCGTTGCTTCTCCAGACAAATCACTTACTTCTGTGTTTGTATTAATTCCAAAGATTATCATTGATACAATTGCAACTACTGCTACAACAAATACAACCCAGAAGTTAGCATCAATCTCTTTTTCCATCAATCTCCACCTCTTTTTAGTAAAAATAATTAAAAAGAATAAAAGACTCAAACTATTTAAATCTTTACAATAAATTAAAAAATAAAAAAATCAAACTCTGATGTTTTCTCTTATGCAGGCTCCATTTTCACATCCATTTGGACATACATAAGATTCTACTTTCAAATAACCATCGTTGTCGCACCAGTATTCATAAACTAGGTTATCTACTGTAAATTGATCTCCCTCAAAATATCCGGGGTCAGCCATATCTTTCAAACAAGTATCTTGTATATCAGAATATTTTCCACCGCTCCACTGTCCAGCAGTCCTGCCTGCTTCAAAAAAGTCTTCTCCGCCGTCAGTTTCTATACAGACCTCTTTTGTAGCCAATCCTGAAACTTTTTCCGAGGCTGAATTTACAATAGAGAATGCAGCCATAGCAACTATTGCAACAACAGCTACTATAGAAACAACCCAAAAATTACTTTTTTCCATTCAAACACCTCTTTGTTAATATAAATTAAAAAATAAAGAAATATTTAAAGGTTTTTAAAAAATAAAAAAGAAATTATTAAAACCAATTTCCTGTTCTAGTCAGCTTTGTCAAACGACAGGCCCCATTACTGCATCCTTTTGAACAGCTCCTTGTGGTTTCTTTTACAGTAAAGCCACTTCCGCAAGAATATTCTAGCAAACGGCTGGAAGTATTGTAAAGTGAAGGCCATTTATCAGAGTAACATATATCCTCGTAGGTTACTGTTCCATTAATGTAAAACTGGGTCACAATCCCTTTAATCTCATAATTTCTTCCCCCATCGCTATCTTTGCATGAAAGAAGATTTGGATCAGAACTAATATCCTTAGAGACTTCGCCTATGATATTCTCACCATTATTCTCATTCACGCTGAAGAAAATAGTCATCCCTGCTATGGCTACAACAGCAAAAATTGAAACAAATAGGAGATCTTTACTAATTTTTTCCATCATATCACCTCTCTGTTAATACAAATAGAAAACATAAGGAAATATAAAAACCTTGCTAAATATCTAAAATCTTCCCTACTCTCCCAACATTAATAACTTTAGTATCTCCAATTTTTTCTTCAAGTCCTTCTGCTTCATGAACATGACTGCATAACAAAATGTTTGGTTTGAATTTTTTGATAGCTTTTGTTACAGCCTCACTTCCAAAAACAAAATCAGAAAGTTTTTCCATCTTGCTTCCTTTTGGATGAGTATGTGTTACCATTATCTTGGTCTTGACATCTTTAAGATGATCAAATCCCTGTTTTAATAATTTAAAGGTTTCATCATTGCTTATTTGATGGACTCCAATATTAGTTGCACTTGCCCCAAAAAAACCAACATCCTTATACTTTACACTGTATCCATGCAAATTCTTTACCCCATACAATTCAGCCATAAAATCTGCAGTAGCAACACTTTCATGATTCCCAGGAATTAGAATAATTCTTTGTTTTCTTTTGACAAAAGGCCCTAAAATTCCCTCTGTAGATAACTCTGCCTGTGTCAAATCTCCGCATAAAACAACTAATTCAACTTTTTCTTTCTCAGCCATCTTAGCTAATTTCTCAGCCAGTTTGGAATCTCCATGAATATCCCCCGCAGCAAGTATTTTCATGCAAATAAGAAGTGTAACAAACCTTTTAAAGATTTTGTACCTAGATTAGAAGATGCAAAAAATAATAAAGCTCGCAAAAGAACTTGGTTTTTGTTCTGGGGTAAGAAGAGCGATAGACATAGTTGAAAAACAAAACAAGAAGTTAAATGTTTTAGGTGATCTAGTCCATAATAAAATAGTTATTGAAAATCTGAAAAAAAAAGAGATTAGTTTTATCAGTTCAATTGAAGAAGCAAACTCCAATGTAATAGTAATAACCGCTCACGGTCTTGCTGAATCAGTAAAAAAAGAAATAAAAAATAAAGGTTATGAGATTATAGATACAACCTGCCCCTTTGTTGAAAAAATACACAAACAGACAAAAGAAAAAGAAAAAAATGGTTATTTTATAGTTTTGATAGGCGAAAAGAATCATATTGAAGTTAAAGGCGTTGTTAAGGACTTAAAGAATAAAATTGTGATTGATGATGAATCAGAGATTAAGAATATCCCAGATAAAAAAACCGCTGTATTTTGCCAGACAACCCAGGATACTGAAAAAGCAGAATTTCTTTTGAAAAGAATAAAAGAAAAAATAAAGAATGTTGAGTTTTATGATACAATCTGCAAGGCAACAAGAGACAGGCAGGAATCAGCAAAACAGCTTGCAAAGGAAGTTGACCTAATGATAGTCATTGGGGGAAAAAACAGCAATAATACTCTAAAATTAAAAGACGTTTGTTCAAGTATTATTGAAACAAAACACATAGAATCCATAGGAGAAATAGACAAATCCTGGTTTGACAATAAAAAAACGATTGGGGTAACAGCAGGAGCATCAACTCCCCCCTATCTAATCGATGAAATAGTAACCAAAATAAAAAGTTTAAAATGAAAGATATAGAAATTTATAAAGAAAAAGTAAACAAAGAATTAATTTCTTTTCTTAATAAAAAACTCGAGGAAAATAAAAAGATTCATCCTTCAGTAAAGGAAATAATAGAAAACATTACAGAATACACTATGAGAAAAGGCAAAAGGATAAGGCCTTTGACAGCAATTTTTGCCTATAAATGTTTCAAGGATGATGATAAAATAATACTTCCTTCACTCTCCTTGGAATTAATCCAGTCCTATTTGTTGATTCATGATGATATTATGGATAAATCAGATTTGAGAAGGGGCCTGCCAACAATCCATAAGATATATGAAAAAAAAGACAAAAGTCTTGGAAACCCTGCAGCAATACTTGCAGGAGATATTTGTTCAAGTTATATTTATTATCCAGTTCTAAATTCAGGATTCAATCCAGAAGAAAAAATTAAGGCAATAAATTATATTTCCTGGATACTTGAAAGAGAATGTCTTGGCCAAAGCCTAGACGTTATTCCTAACTTTAAGGAATTAAAGGAAAGAGATATCTGGAATATTTATGAATTAAAAACAGCAACGTACACGATGCAGGGGCCTATCTACTTAGGGGCAGTATTGGCAAATGCTCCTGAAGAAAAGATAAAAAAACTGCAGGCCTATGCTTATAATATCGGAGTTGCCTTCCAGTTGCAGGATGATATCAACGGAATTTTTAATGATGTTAAAGAAACAGGTAAAACTAATTCAGATGCAAAAGAAGGTAAAAAAACTTTGTTAATTATAAAGACTCTTGAACTCTGCAATAAAAAAGAAAAAGAGTTTATACTTGAAAAATGGGGAACAGAAAATATCTCTCAGAAAGAATTAGAAAAAATAAAGGAAATAATAAAAAGTTCAGGCGCTTTATCATATTGCAATGAAAAAGTAATTAGTTTAATAGAAAAAGGAAAATCCTCAATAAAAAACCTAGAGTTAAGACAGGAAGGTAAAACCTTTTTATTAGAACTGGCAGATTATATCAAGAACCTGTATTAATTTTTGCCAAATCTTCTATCTCTTTTGCAGTAATCCTCAATCGCTTTAACTAAATCCTCTTTTTCAAACTCAGGCCATAATTTATCTGTAAAGTAAAATTCTGCATAGCTTCCCTGCCATAACAAGAATCCAGATATTCTTTTCTCTCCAGAGGTTCTTATTACCAAATCAGGATCTGAATTAAGATAAAGATTTTCTCCGAATAACTTTTCGTTTATCTCCTCTAATTTTAACTTTCCATTTTTAACCTGTTCAGCAATCCTTTTAGTAGCATCAACAATCTCGGCTCTCCCACCATAAGCCATTGCAAAGTTTACAAAATATTTATCATTATTCTTTGTCAGTTCCATCAATTTTTTCATTTTAGTATAAACTTCTTTTGGGAACATCTCAATCCTTCCAATAAACCTGATCCTTATCTTATTTTTATTTAATTCATCAATTCTTTCTAGTACATTATCAAAAGATTCACTAAAAATCCTCATAAGCATATCAAATTCCTCTTTTGGCCTTCCAAAATTCTCAATAGAGAATGCATAAAGAGTTAGTTCTTTAATTCCAAGCTCAGAAGCCCAATTCAAAAGTTTCTCGATTTTCTCAGCCCCATACTCATGTCCTTTCCATGGTTTAAGCATTAATTTCTTTGCAAACCTTCTATTTCCATCTAAAATAATGCCAACATGCTTAGGAACATTATTTAAACTTGGATTCATAACAAATACAACAGAATTAACCTTTTAAAAATATTTCGCATAATAACCATAGTTTTCACTCAACATTAAAATAAAAAAACCATCAAAAACTTTATATATAAGCCCTAGAGTTATGATATTTAGTTTCAAACATAATGTTTAAAAATTAAAAGAGAAGAAGACGATAAATATTAGCATAAGAGAGGATGATAGGGGGAAATAATGGCAAGAAAAAAAGATATTTTTGAAGTATTCTTCAGAAAAAAACCAGCTATGATTCTCGTAGCACTAATGAAAAGCACTAAAAATAGGTATGGAAGTGTTCTAGCCAAAGAAGTAGACTGTACTTATTCTCATGCTGTTAAAATCTTACAGGAGATGCAGAAGGCAAATCTTGTCAATTTTGAAAAGAAAGGCCGTATAAAGGTTATTAATCTAACTGAAAACGGTACTAAAGTAGCCGAACATATTGAAAAGATAAGAGGATTCCTATAAACTCCTCTTTCCCTCTTTCTTTTTTTCGGGTTTAATTACCCAACATTTATAAAATCCTCATGGTTATTCTATGTATGGCATTCAGCAAATCATTTCCAAGAACAGGGGAAAAGTATCCAGTTTGGGAAGAAGTAGAACTTACAAAAGAAGAAGAAAAACAACAGGAAGAGCTGGCAAGGAAAGAAAACATAAAGATCCTTAAGCAATGCCTAGATGATGCAAAGCAAATCATCCAGGAAAATAATCTTAAAGCCTATCAAAGTGACATAGTAAAATTGGCAATTTCTCTTTTCGAGAAACAGGCCTCTCACCAGATTTATTGGAAGGAAAACAAAGCAAAAGATAAGTTCAATCATAAATAAACTTATAAATTAATTAATTATATTTTTTCCCTATGAATAAACTAAACATAGCTCTGAAAGAGGTTGAAATAATTAACGTAGATAAAATAAGCAAGGCTATGACTCTTTCTATAAGATATAAAGTTGAAAACAGAGAAAAGTTAATTAATCATAACACAAAACTAAAAGATGCAGAATTAATGTCTGAAGAAATATTCAAAAGAATAAGAGAAACAGAAGATAGAAATTCTATTGATCTTAGTGATGATATCCTGTCTAATATAACTTTAATTTCTTTCGACAATCAGGAAGACGTTGAAGCAAAGTTAATTGGATTTCTCTCAAGGTTCAAAGAGCAGTTAAAAAACTTTGAAAAGACAAAAACAGCAACAAATTATCTTGATAAGTATCATAGTCTGAAGAATCAAAAAGTTAATTTCTAAGATGAAAATTAATGTCGGATCAAAAAACGAAGTAAAAATTCTTGCAGTTAAAGAAAGTATTAGCAATTACAAAATTTTTTCAAATGTCCAGATAGAAGGGATTAACGCTAATTCTGAAATTTCAGCTCAACCAGTCTCTATGGAAGAAACAATCAAAGGCGCAATGAACAGAGCAAAAAATTCCTTCAAAGATTGCGATTACAGTTTTGGTATTGAAGATGGATTAATAGAAGTCCCAAATACCAAAAGTAATTATATGAATATCTGTGTCTGCGCAATTTATGATGGTCAAAACTATCATCTAGGGCTTGGTTCTGCATTTGAGCATCCAAAAAAAGTTACCAACCTAGTTCTTCAAGACAATATTGAAATTACTGAGGCATTTTTAAGAACCGGTCTAATAGATAACCCAAAGATAGGTTCAGAAGAAGGAACAATTGGATTTTTAACAAAAGGGAGACTCCCCAGAAAAGAATACACAAAACAAGCAATCCAAATGGCACTAATCCATATAGAAAACCCCAATCTTTTCTGAAATAAAAAGTAAAGTATATAAATGATTAAAGTTTAAATGACTCTATGAAAGTTTCTTTAACAGACCATCCAAAAAATCCAATCATAATAGAAGGATTTCCTGGCTTCGGCCTTGTAAGCACAATTGCAACAGAATTTCTGGTAAAACATCTTAGCGCAAAACCAATAGGAAAGATGTGGTCAGAAGACATGTTGCCAATCGCAGCAATCCACGAATCAAAGGTGATGGAGCCAATCGGAATTTTCTATGATAAAAAAAGCAATATTATTCTAATTCATGCACTAAGTAATATTAAAAACAAAGAATGGGATGTTGCAGAAGCAATCAAAGAACTTGCAAAAGTCCTTGAAGCAAAGGAAATTATTTCCTTGGAAGGAATTGGAGCAACAAATCCAAATCTTACAACTTATTTCTATAGCAGCAACAAACAAAGAAAAGACAAGTTTGAATCCATTGGATTAAAACCATTGAATGAAGGAATAGTAATGGGCGTAACCGGAGCTCTATTATTAAAAGAAAAAGAATTAACTTCAATATTTGTGGAATCACAAATCGGTTTAGCTGACTCAAAAGGTGCAGCAAAGATTATAGAGGTTCTTGACAAATATTTAGGATTGAAAGTTGACTACAAACCTTTGTTAAAAGCTGCAGAGGAATTCGAAGCAAAATTGAAAACAATGATAACAAAGAACAAGGAGCTTGAGCAGATAGGGAAAGAAGCTCAGGAATCCAAGGATTTAGATATGGATTATGTTGGTTAGTTTTATCCTGCAACAATATTAATTCCTCCAGCCAGTATTGTAAAGACAATTATCCCAACTAATGAGATTATAACATAAAGTCCAACACCTATCAGCATATTTCTGCTCATGCTGTGTTGTTCACTTAACTTGTCAACCCCTTTCTCGATAGAATTGCTTAATATTGTTAAAACATAAACCATCTCAACAACAAATAATCCAACAACAAGCTGGAAATAGAAACTTGGAATAACGTTTGTTATGTTAAGTATGTCTGCCATCCCAGCTAACCCGCTAACTTCCTGATCAGCAACTTGGGTTCCAGCAGCCAAAGTCCCGCTTAGTTTATTTATTATTGTTGTAACCATTGTTGCAACCCCAACCACAATTCCTGCAATAACTGGAGTTAAAAAAGTAATTTGGCTTTTCATGCTTGATATAATATCAGACAATAAATCTTTTAGTCTGTTATTTACTTTTTCAATTCTGTCAACGTATTGGCTTATGCTTATTAAACTCTTGGCAACAATTTTTGGACCTTTTCTTGCTCCTTCAATTAAGACCATCATGCTGCTTTGAATCAATCCAGAAGGATATCTTAACATAGCGCCATATTGTTTATGGAAAATTGCATCTTTGATTCCCATTCCAAGTTTTCTTATGTTTAGTGCAACTAATTTGAAAAAATCTCCGGTCCTTGTTCCAGCAAGATTATTTGCAACTTTTTCAAAAGCTAACTCTGCTGGCAATCCATCCTCGATTGAATTTCCAAGCTGGAATAAACTCCCTGAAAATTCCTGTTCAAGAGTCTCAGTCTCTTTTTTTATTTTCATTAATTTCTTTGTTATTGTCTTGTAATAGAACCATAGCCCGATTGCAATTCCTAGGGGAATTAGCAAACTTAACAACAAAGCAACTAAACCATAAGGCCCTTTGCATGTTGTGGCTGAACCATAGGTACTGCATTTATAATCTAAAATTCCAACAACAAATGCACCCTTGCCTATCACTTTGCTATCCAAATCTGGACTTGTGTAATGCAATATTATTGGCAAAAACCCAATCAAAACAAAAATCCCGATTATAAAAAACGTGATTGTTTTAGGATCAACATAAATCGGTTTATCTACACTCCCAAGATTTAATTTCTGATAAATTCTAAGATTTGGATTCTGTTTTAAAATATCTGTATTTGTTTGTCCTGTCGGTCTTCTAGACATTAGATTAATTCCTACAAAGAATACGATAACAGGCAGTAAAATATTATAAAATATCATTAGGTGATACCATTTCAATGCTCCCTGCAAGAATGCAGCAACTAAAGGTAATACAACTAAACCCAGTATTGGAAGAATAATCCCCAGCATGTGCAGCATTGTAATTGGAGATTTAAGGTTCTGGGCAAAGCTCAGCATCCTGTTATAGCTTCCCTCAAGTATAACTTCCAGGGATTTGTCCAGTAACTCAAGTCTTCTCTCCTCGCTGGATTCATATAAACTTGATTCAATTAAATGAAAGCTCTGGACAAATTCAAGATTATGTTCTTTCCAGCTTTCAAGATAAGAATCCAGACTTTCCTTAATGTTAGAATAATTCCCGGATTCAACGTCCCAGAATATTTTTCTTAAGTCAAGAGATAAAGGATATCCTACATGCTGTCCTGCAAACTTGATTGCATGTTCTAGATTAGAAGTATGTCTCATATACATAACAACATACAAAATACATAAAACCATTTGATTGCCTGCTTCAATTCTCCATTTATTGGCTAAATAATGGGGAAAACCTGCAGCAGGTTTAATTAAAAAAGCTCCAATAATCATCAAAACAAACGGGAAAAAAATTTTTAGTTTTGCAGTGTCTGCTCCGCCAGAAACTATTATATCAAAAATAAATGGAAATATTGCAATAACTAAAGCAAGAAATATTATAAATAATCCTGCAAAAACCCCAAAACTATATGCCTCAGACGGAGTTATTGTTAAATGTGCAGCATTGATGCTCTCCTGTAATTTTTTTCTTTCCTCTTCTTTTGGATCTACTTTTATTATTCTTCCAATTTTTTTGCAGGTCTTTTCATAAAATGTTTCAGTTTTTCCTAAGGTTTCTTCCTTAAATATTTCATATTCTTTTGAAAAAGCCTGGTTATCAGGAAGATCATTTAATTCAAACTCTATGCTCCCCTTCAATCTCTTGTCATATTTCTCTAAAATTTCCTTAATCTTATCCTGATCCATTATAATTCTTTCCTCTCTTTGACCTTTCTCTTCAGCCATTCTTCCCATTCAAAGAATATTCTTCTGCTGTCTAATTTTCCCGCCTCATCCAATACCTTGTCCGAAATTCTGTGGAACATATCATTTGAATTTATTGTAAATTTAGCCTCAAGTAAATCATGATCCTTTGTTTCTTTTGCATACCTGACTAATGTTTCCTTCATTTTCGCTCTTAACAATATATTATCCCATACCAAATCCCAGTTACCAACCCACTCTCTTACGTTTCCTGCTATACCTTTAATAATTTCAGAATCTCCGTTTAATAAATCAGCAGTAGGTTCTAAACTATCTGTACCTGGATTATATTTCATTAATTCAACAAAACCTTTTTCAGTGATTGGATCTCTTTCCCAGTGTTTCCTGACCTCTGTGATGCTTATCACCCTTCTCCATTTATGCAATCCATCAGGACTCTTGACAGGATTTGAAATAATAATGATGTCAGTAGCCTTGAAACTTGTAGCAGGAACTTTTAAGTCATTTACAACTCTGTCAAATACACCATAAGCACTGTCTCCATGTATTGTTCCGGCGACAACATTTGCCAAAGCACCAATTCTCATGGCCTCATACAATGCAAAAGCCTCGCTTGATCTTATTTCTCCAACTATTAAACTGGAGTCTCCCATTCTTAGCGTAGTCCTTATTCCTTCATCAGCAGCTATTTCAGATCCGCCTTTAGTCAAGGCACTTCTTACTTTCATTGGCTGTATGTTATATCCTAATTTTCTTAATGATTCGGTTGGTAATTCTAAAGTATCCTCAACAGTAATAATCCTGTATTTTCTCATAACCTCGACAAGAGCAGACCCAAGCAAGGAAGTCTTACCCGAACTTCTTGTTCCTGCAAATAATAATGTTCTCGCTCCATCAATAAGGAAAGAGATTAATCCTGCTGCCAGGGGGTTTAACATTCTGTTTTCAATAAATAAAGCCAAGGTCCATGGTTTATCTCTGTGTCTTCTGAAGGCATAAGCTAATCCAAACGGATTTAATGGTTTTTGCACAATTGCTACTCTTGATCTTGAATCCGGGAGTATTAATTCTGTATCCAAAATAGGATTTGCCTCGTCCAATGGCCTGCCGCTTAAGATTCTGAACTTGGATGCCCAGCCCTCAGCATCCTCCCGGCTTGGAATAATATTTGTAACGCATTCATCAAAATCCTGATGCACTAAAAATACAGGATTTTCCCCAATCGGGCTGTTTATTGTAACATCCTGCACTTTCTCGTCGCTGAGCAAGATTTCTATTAGGCCAAATCCAACTGTATATCTTACTAAAATATTTGCCAAATCAATTAATTCATTATAACTTACCTCAATTCCTTTTGTTTGGGATAACTCCTGTAATAAATCCCTTCCAATATTAAAAAAAGTGATTCTCATTTTTTCAGGATCTAAGAATTCTTCTTCCCTTGGTTTGTGTTCAGCCAAGACCATCCTCGCTAGATCAAGTAGTTCATACTTATCTTCTGTTAATTTAAATTCAGGAGGGGTTAAATGATACAAATATTTAATGTCTTTTTCAATTCTATAGATATTAACTTCTGCGCCATTGACTGTATAAACATCAAGCTGTTCAGAATCCAGAGGAATCCTTGCCATTAACTGGGTAAAAATAAAATCAGGGGATATTGCAGGTCTGAAGATTAGGGAATATAACATCCTATCCCCGATATGATACCCAGCCAAATTATTTTTAACAAGGTTAATCAACTTTGTATTTTCTATCATGTTTTTCATTTCTTCTAATAATTCAATAAATTTTTTCTGGCCCTCAATTGCATTAAGAGGAATCCTGCTTGTTCTTACATTTTCCTCCCTTATTGCCCTGATTAATTCAACATAAGCTCCAATAGGATCGCTCTTGATAAGATTAAGAATAATATATTGTACTCTTTGTCTCCATCCCTCAATAAAGGGATTTACTCCCGGATAAACTAAAACATTAGTCAAACTAATTATATTTTTCTGCCTGACCCATCTCTTGTATAAATTAGAGATTTCTATCAACATTTGTGTTTGATCAAAATCATAACTATAGATTCTCCTTTGAACAAAAATAATCCTTGAAACATTGGGAACTTCCACCAAAAAGTCAATCGTTCTTGACATAGTCAGGGCATTACCCTCGATAGAAGGGGAAAATGCCCAGTTCTCAGCGTTTACTCTAAGCGCTTGCTCCTGGCCTTCTTTTACAACTTCATAGCCTCTTTCTTTGGCAGAAACCATAATCACCACTTTTTAAGGTTAACATAACATTTAATAAACTTTTAAAAATAAGTAATGTATACTTACATTAAATAGTTTTCGATTAAGATGAGTGGATTAGAAGTTACACAACAACAAGATATCTCTTATACACTTAGTGATCTGACTGCCAGGATAAGAATCCTAGAATCAAAATACAATACCTATGGGGAAAGGATGCTCCTCATGAATCAGAATATGATCACAGAATATCAAAAATTATCAAAAGAAATAAAGAATATGAATGAAGAAATAATAGATTTAAAAAGAAATCTGCAGGAATTAAAGGAAACAACAGAAAAAATCATAAGAGAAATGAATATTTTCGCAAAAAAAGACTCAGTAAAGGTTTTAGAAAAGTATATTAACCTTTGGAACCCTATGAAGTTTATAACTGAAGAGGATGTAAGAAAAATACTAAGAGGTGAACTAAAATTAATAACGAGCCCCCATTCGAACGAGCTCTAGAATTAAAAAAACAGGGATTAGATGAAGATTTAATTAGAAAAACATTAGCAGAAGAGGGCTTTCCCATGTCTCAGATTGGTGAAGCAATAAACCAAATGGATATTAAAATAGGGGTTGAAGACCAGAAGTATCCTTCAAAAGAAGAGAAGAAAAGTCCACTACAAAAGTTAGGAATATTCAAAATGCAAAAATCAAATACAAATCCGGGAATGCAATCCTCGATGATCGATGAAGATGTTCCAGTACCAACGCCTGAAGCTTCATCTCAGCAGGATATGCAGCAATTTCAGACACAACCATCAGCACAAGATTTTAATTACTCAATACCTCAGCAACCATCCCCGGTAATAGATACCTCGAATGAAGAATTAATTGAATCCTTGATAGAGGAAAAGTGGCAGCAGGTTATTCAAAGTGTAGGTGATATGGATGTATGGAAGGCGAGAGTAAAAGACGATCTTCTTTCAGTAAAACAGGAAATTCTGAGGATAAGCAGCAGAGTAGATAATTTACAGGCAGCAGTCCTTTCAAAAGTAAATGAATATTCTTCAAATTTGTCTGAAGTAGGAACCGAAATAAAAGCATTGGAAAAGGTCATGGAAAAAATCATAGAACCATTGACAACGAACATCAAGGAATTAAATAGGATAACAGAAGATCTTAAAAAAGGTTATCACAAATAAACTATTTTCCGCCGCTTATCAATCTTATTGCCTGTGCAGCTACAACTAAGATAAATAGTGCCCCAAGTAGTTTAGGGCTGAATAATATTTGCCCAATGCTCTTTGTTACATCCTCCCCCCCTTGCTCCTGGGTTAAGCCCTGAACATCACTCCCAAAGGTCTTAGTCGCAGCATATCCAAAGATTCCTACAATAACAATGATTACAATTAACCATATCATCCAGGACTGTTGAAATACTCCAGAGATTGCCTCTCCACCTACCCCAACAAACATGAATATAACAAGTATAAGTGATATAACCACAATCAAGATAACATACCATGGAGCAGCAATGCTAATTAAATCACTAACTCCAGGCATTACGATGAATAAGAATGCAACAACAAAGGCAGCAGCCAGATTTAAGAAAGCATTACCAAAAAAGTTTGTTTTATATGCAATTGCATAAAGCAATATAAATACAAATAAGAAAGTAAACAAAGGTTTCAGGAATGAAAAAAATGAAAAGTCAAGTAAAGATGCCATTAGTCCTTCCTCTCAGTATGTTTTGCAATTCCTTCTAAGGCTTTTTTGGCCCAGTTTCCTTCGTCCTCACCACCACTCTTTGGTTCTCTTACAACTATGTAGATAACTATAACAAATACAGCTACAAATAATATGGTTGATTTTGTTTGTGGATCAATATTGCTCAACCAGCTTGGACCATTGACAAATAATTTATCAGCAGTCAATGCCCAAATTACAAATACTAACGAAACAATTGTAGCTAGTCCAAGCATCCACCCCTTCCATTGGGAACCTCCCCCAAATAATCCAATTAGAAGAAGGAACATTAATATAACAACCAAGAACATTGAGATGTTCGGCAAAAATCTGTTAACAAGTTCGACAAGATACTGGTTTCTTACAAATAACAAAGCAATTACAAATGAAACAACAACATTAATCCCTCTTACGTTTTTTTCTTCCTTGCCGAATAACTTGATTTTTTGCAGAACTGCAAAGGTTAAAGTAAATACTAATAAGAAAGGCAATAAAACATTATATACCCCTATATTCTCCCAAGTGGTTAACCATTTCACAAAATTAAGACTCTCTGCCAGACCCCATCACCCCTCTTTTTTTTCCTTTTTACCTCCAGTAACTACCAGTAAAATTGTTCCAACAATGATTAATACTAAAACAATCCCCATTATAAGTGTATCGGCCCACTTATACATAATAAATCCTACAAGGGGGGTTAGCCATCCAAATCCGTGAAGGAATATTGCAATGATTGCAATGAATGCAATAACCATTAAAAAAGTTCTCCATCCCTTGTGTTCATCAAACTTGAATTCTGTATCACCAAAGGCAGTTCCAGCCAATAGCATGAACATTAAGATAGCCAATAATACTAAAACAACCCAAGGCAATGAGATCTTGAACGCATCAGTGATTTGTTTTGTAGCTACAACAAACAAGGCAACAACAAAGGCCAACATAGCATTAACATTTGTTTTTGGCTTTTCGTCTTTGGTTTTTCCAAGTATCTTTGTTTTCTCCAAAACAGCATAAACAATTACAAAAGTAAGTAAGAATGGCAGTACTACATCAAAAAAGCCTAAGTCTTCTAGAAAGTATATCGACTTGGCTAACGGAGATACCATAAAGAATAAAAAAATAAACTAGTATAAAAAGGTTATTATTCCTCTATTATGTTCTCTCCTTTTTCTTCATAAGATGGAATAGCAGCTTTAGAAATTATCATAACATCGCCAACTGCCTTAACAAGTTGATGTGGGACTATTACTCCTTTGGCTCCTCCCAATACTTTTGTCAAGAAGGAATTTTTAGTTGCCTTAACTCTCCACCCAAAGATTTTAGTCATTGTAAGAATTGCTTCCTCAACATCACCAAAATATTCACCTGTATCAGTATAAACAGGCATATTATACAATTCATTAATCTGCCTAAGCTTTAACATCAGGGTCAACCTCCTTTTATTTTCTTGGAAAACCTTTTTAAGTATTTAAAGATTTCTGTACTAAGATGAAGATATATAAGAATTTAATAATCATAGGGACATCTCATATATCAAGAGAGTCAATCAACGAGGTAGAATCCACAATAAAAGCTGAATTTCCAGACCTAATTTGCCTGGAACTGGACTCACAAAGACTTCCTGTTTTAACCTCAAACCAAAAAAGAAAGATAAAATTTTCTGATATATTTAAGATTGGAGTGAAGGGGTTGTTGTTTAATCTGATTGGGGCATATGCAGAAAAGAAATTGGGGGAAATTGTGAATGTAAAGCCTGGCTCTGAAATGAAAAAGGCCTATCAGCTAGCTAGAAAATTTAAGATTAGGATAGCTCTGATTGATCAGCCAATTCAGATTACATTAAAAAGACTTTCAAAATCAATCACATTCAAAGAAAAAATGACTTTTGTAAAAGAAATAATCAAATCTATTTTCAAAAAACCAACCCTTAAGTTTGATTTAAATAAAGTTCCTGATGAAAAAATAATTGAAGAGTTATTGAAGGAGACCCAGAAAAATTATCCTTCTGTTTACAGAGTTTTAATAACAGAGAGAAATAATTACATGGCAAAAAATTTATATAAACTAATGCAACACCATAATAAGATAGTTGCAATTGTTGGAGCAGGTCACGAGAAAGAAATCATAGACATAATAAAAAAATGGAAATAACAAAAAAAGAGGTAAAAGCAATTTTAATTGCATCATTCTTAATTGCACTTGTGTTCGGTTTTAATGATGGATCTGATTTATTTGAAATCCAGCACTGGATTCTTAATTTCTTGTTTATCTTTCTTGGAGCAGTATTAAGCACATTCATTTATACGTTTGTAATCAAATTGGGGGCAATACATTACGGAGGAAAAGCAACCTACAGGATGTGGACAATAAAGCAGATATTCATAAGGCAGCAGATGAGGTTTGAACCTCCTATTCCTATCGGAGCAATAATAGGATTTTTATTTACATTGTTTTCAAACGGTAAATTATTTTTATTGGCAATCCACTCGCCAGAGGTAGTTTCTGACAAGGTTGCAAGAACAGGAAGATTATTCAAAAATATTTATGAAACCGAAATTGCAAAGGTGCATGCGCTAGGTCCATTAACATTATTAGCCCTTGGTTTATTGCTTAATGTAATCAATCCAGTATTATTTGACAGGTTGATAACAATGAACTATTTGCTTGCAATTTATCATCTAATCCCATTTTCAGATTTAAACGGAACCCATTTGTTCATGGGTGCAAGATTATTGTATGTCTTTATAGTAATATTGGTTATTGGTTGTGTTATTCTTGCTCAGTTCCTTTCACCAATACAGTCCGTTATAGTTGCTTTGGTAATTGCCTTAATCCTGGGTGGCTGGTTGTTATTTGCAGCACTTGGAAGAAAATAAACTCAGGAAAATATGGAAATAACTCCTTTGATGATTAGCCATGCAAAAGCTAAATAAGATATCCATCCAAATATTCCAAAAATAGCAAATATAACCACTATTCCTACTAATCCATCTACTGTGCTCCCAAAGTCAGGGAAAAACATAAATGCCTTGAATATTAAATAAATGGCTGCAGCCCAGGCCATTCTGGCTGGGATAGAATCAGTTTTAATTAAAAGTAGCAATACGGCCGAAAGTATGTCAAATGCTCCAAATAGTTTAACTAGCATGAATTTTACCCCATAAAAATATATATAAAGCTTTTGAATAACATTTTAACTATGTATGCAGTTTCTAATTTCCAGCCAAGGGACTATCAATTAAATATTTTAGAAACCTGTAAGATAAACAATACCCTAGTAATACTACCAACAGGACTAGGAAAAACAAAAATAGCAATAATGCTTGCTGTAAACCGCCTTAATCTTATTAATAATTCTAAGATATTAATACTAACACCCACAAAACCTTTAGCAGAGCAGATAGGACTTGAAATTAAAAATTCTAGCAATATAAAAAACATTGAGGTTCTTACAGGATTAATTCCTCCTGAACAAAGAAAAGAGTTATGGAAAAAATCCATTGTTATAGTCTCAACTCCGCAAGGACTTACAAATGACTTGATGAATGAAAAGATTTCCTTGGAAGATATCTCTCTTCTTGTTATTGATGAGGCTCACCGTTCTATTGGAGATTATGATTATGTCTGGATTGCTTCCCAATATAATAAAAAAGCAAAGATGCCAAGAATATTAGCTTTAACTGCATCTCCAGGCTCAGACAATAAAAAAATAAAAGAGATTTGTAATAATTTGTTTATAGATTCAATTGAAATAAGGCATAGGGAAGATGAAGATGTAAAAAAATATGTTCAAGATATGAATATTTTATGGTTAAACGTTGATCTTCCGGAAGAATTCAAAAAAGTAAAAGATTACCTAGATCTATGTTATAAATCAATAATCCTAAAATTAAAAAACCTAGGTTTAATTGGTCCAAACCAGGAATACATTTCAAAAACTCAAACACTTGACATCCAAAGAAGAATCCAGGGCAAGTTATCCCAAGGAGAAAAAGACATAAGGCTCTGGCAGGGAATTTCCCTTGCAGCCCAGTTAATGAAAGTTCAGCATGCTCAGGAATTACTTGGAACACAAAATCTAAGATCACTTCATAACTATCTAAATGAAATTATTTCAAAATCATCAAAAGTAAAGGCAAACAAGAATCTCGCTAAAGATGTTAATTTTAAGTCTGCTTTGATTCAGACTAATTCGCTTATTGAAAATGAGTTTGAACATCCAAAAATAAAAAAGATAAAAGAGCTTGTTTTGGAGCAGTTAAACGAAAATAAAAACTCCAAGATCTTAATATTTAATCATTACAGGGAATCAGCTTCATTACTTGAGAAAGAATTGAATAAGATTAAGGATGTTAATGCAAAGTTATTTGTTGGGCAGACAAAAAAATCAGGAACAGGATTATCCCAAAAAGAACAGATGGAAATTATAGGAAAATTTTCTCATCTTGATTACAATGTCTTGATCTCAACTTCGATAGGCGAAGAGGGATTGGATATCCCTCAAGTGGATTTGGTAATCTTTTATGAACCTGTCCCTTCTGCAATTCGTTCTATCCAGAGGAGAGGTAGAACTGCAAGATTAAAAGAAGGCAAAGTCTTGATTTTAATAACAAAAGGAACAAGCGACGAAGCCTATCATTGGTCTTCTTTTAACAAGGAAAAGAAAATGTACAAGACCCTAAAGGACTTAAAAGATAAAATAAAATTAAAATCACAGTTGCCATTGACAAGTTTCCAGAAAAAGGAATTTGTTATAGTTGCAGATCATAGGGAAAAAAATTCTCCTGTATTAAAAAACTTAATAGAGGAAAATGCAGAGATAGAATTAAAACAGCTTGAGGTTGCAGATTATATTTTGTCAAACAAGATAGGTATAGAGAGAAAAACAGTAAAGGATTTTGTTGATTCTATTGTAGACCAGAGACTGATGAAGCAGATGGTTTCATTAAAAGACAAGTTTGAAAAACCTCTCTTGATAATAGAAGGGACAGAAAACATCTACGAAGTCAGAAATGTTCATAAGAATGCAATCCAGGGCGCATTATCTTCTATTGCTCTTGATTTTAACATTCCAATCCTTTATACAAAAGATTCAAAGGAGACTGCTTCTTTGATAAAAAACATGGCTTTAAGAGAAAATAAAAAAGAAACAGAGTTGCAGAAAAAATTAAAGTAAATATCTCTCAATAATTCTATACTTTGGCCCGTCCTTAGTCAAAGTACTTGAAAATAAAATAAACTCCTCAACAATAAACTCTCCCTTAATCTTAACATTCATTTTTTCAAAGAATTTTGTTTTATCATTGACTTCATTGATTCTTCCAATAGTAACATGAGCCTTAAACTTTTGATCCTTATCCATACTATAATTTAATAATTCCCCATCAACCTTGCCCTGTAGATCTAATATTTCCTTCTCAGGCTCTAACCCAATCCAAACAACTCTCGGTTTATGTTTGTCAGGAAAAAAACCAATCTCAGTAGCAGAAATCTTAAATGGTTTATGCTTAATATTTTTTAAAATCTCCTTGACTTCTTCAACTTTTTTCTCAGATAATTCTCCTAAAAATGCGAGTGTTAAATGAAGATTCTTTTTGGAAACCCATCTCACCTTTGCTTCCTTAGAATTGATAGTTCTTTGTAAATCATAAACCTGTTGTTTAATTTCTTCAGGAACCTCTACAGCAACAAAAACTCTCATATAAAAAGAAACTATTTTAACCTTTTAAACTTAACTCATCCACAATCTTTTTGGCAATTTTGACAGTCATTCCATTAACATCTTTGTCAGGATTTACTTCAACAAGGTCAATCATCTTTAGGTTATTTAGTAATTTTAATCTCCTTAAGAAATAAAATAATTCTTTAGAGCTAAGACCTCCTGGTTCTAAATATCCAGTTCCTGGAGCAAAAGCAGGATCCAAAACATCAATATCAATACTTAAGTATAAAGCATCAAACTTCATACAGTTCTCCATAACAACATCGCATATCTCCTCAATATTATTAAATAATTTCTTGTCATCAAAATAAATTATCTTTTCCTGCTGCAAAAATTGTTTCTCTTTAATATCCATAGTTCTAATTCCAACCAAAATAACATTCTCTTTTTTAATAATTCCATCTCTGATTAAAACTTTGACAAAATCTTCATGGCTAGGAGGTCTAAAATCATTCTCGCAGTCAGGATGAGCATCAAAAATAACCAGACCGGGGTTTTTGTATTTTTTAGATAGTTTCCTGAAACAGGAAAAAGTTATTGAATGGTCCCCCCCCACAATAAAACCCTCGTCAACAGAATTAAAAATATTTTCATTGGTTTCTTCAATGTTATTGGGATTAATCTTGATATTAACAGATTCTTTTCCCTCTAGTATTAAATCTGGAGCTTTCTCACACCCATTATTCTTCCGTAAACTTCCCTGACTAGATTTAATTTTATAAAATTTCATTATCCAAACATATTGACTTCGTTTTCTTCAACACTTTTTATCTTGTCAATAGCAAGAAGAAAATCACTCTGGTTTACTTTATTTCTCTTGTCTCTTATAGCAAAATATCCTGCTTCAGTGCAGATTGCATATATCTCTGCTCCGCTTAATCCTTCTGTTTTCTCAGCAAGCAAATCAAAATCAATTTTATTTTTATTCATTTCTTTAGTATGTACCCTAAATATTTCTTTACGTTCGTCTAATAAAGGCAAACCAACTTCAATCAATCTGTCAAATCTTCCAGGCCTTAAAACAGCCTCGTCTAAGATATCGACTCTGTTTGTAGCTCCAACAATTTTTACATTCTCTAAATCTTTAAACCCATCAATCTCAGCGAGTAATTGCATAAAAGTCCTTTGGACTTCTCTCTCCCCGGAAGTTCCAATATCAATTCTTTGTGAAGCAATAGCATCAAGTTCATCAATAAAGATAATTGAAGGGGATTTTTCTCTTGCTAGCTGGAATATTTCCTTGACTAGTCTTGCTCCATCCCCAATAAATTTCTGGTTTAGTTCAGAAGCAATAACCTCTATGAAAGTAGCATTTGTTGAAGCAGCAACAGCTTTAGCCAATAAAGTTTTTCCAGTTCCAGAAGGTCCAAACAGTAAAATTCCTTTGGGAGGTTTAATTCCAATCTCTTTAAACAACTCAGGCTGTTTTAAAGGTAACTCTAATACCTCATGTATCTCCTTTGTTTGCTCCTTTAATCCACCGATGTCTTCCCACGAAACCTTTGGTTTTTCAACAATAACAAAATCCTCAACGCTGAAAGTTTTGTCTTTCTCATTTAGTTTATCTATGACAGTAAAACTCCTTTGCTCAACAATAACACTGTCTCCAGGTTTCAGGTCTTTTTTAAGATGTCCTGCAACCTCTACCAAGAAATAATTTCCATTAGGCAGCCTTATCATCGCCTTTTCGTCAACCATCTTTTTTATATCGCATACAACTAAAGGTCTTTTCTTGAACTTATTGATTTCCTCCCTAAGGTATGTAACAGTAGCTCTCAAAACCCTGTTCTCACTGTTTAGATCTATACTTTCTGCAAAATTTAAAGTTCCAAGTCTGTCCTCTTCCTTTGGGCTAGATTTCATAGCTAATAAGCTGCTTTTATCAACTTTAAAAGTTTTTCCCTCTCCCTTTTCATTGGCTTTAGTAATAAATTTATCTCTCTTGCAACAGAATTCTTCAAATCTAAAGGATGTAACTTCTTTTCTTTAAAGTCTTTTTCAATGCCTTTGTAATCTTCATACTCCAAATTGCCTCCATATTTTGCAGGCCTTTCAACAATAAACTTCTCATTTTTATCTTCTTTTATAACCATAACAACATTTTTCAAAAAAGCCAATAACCCATTATCAATTTCGCCTGAAACACATTCAGCTTCCTTAATCTTGTTAATTACCTCCTCCTCTGTATCCACTAAATCTATTTTGGATTTAACATCAGAGGAACTCATTTTCTTTCCAATCAATCCAGGAATTAATGGAGTCATTACCTCTATTCTGGGTTTATATCCTATTTTTGGGTGATTTTCTCTTGCAAACATGAATATCTTTCTTTGATCAACCCCCCCATACTGGACATCAACTTTAAGATATTCTTCATCAAGCATCTGCATTATTGGGTAGATTAATCCTGATAATTTTGGATTATCTCCAAACTTAACTACTTCAGAAGCAGCCCTCTTGCAGTCATTTATTGAAGCAAAAGTTGAAACTCTTAAAACATCAAACATATATTCTTTCTTAAGTTGGTAGTCAGAGCCCTTCACAATCTCAAAGTTCTTGATATTAACATTAATTGCTTCAAACATTAAAGGGATTAATTTTGAATAATAATCATATCTCTTTTCTAAAACCTCCCATGGGCAGTTATCCATTGCTCCATGCAGATCTGCCAGTAATAACTTTACCTTAAATCCTGCCTTTAGAAAATCTGCAAGTTTTAAAACCCATACAAAATAACCTACATGCGGTCTTCCTGTTATAGAAACTCCAAGATAAACAACAGGATTTTTCTTTTTCTTCAATAACTCTTTTAGTTCCTGCTCTGTTACAATCTCTTCAGTGTTTCTTTTTATTAATTCAAGCTTTTTATCAGTATCCATGTCAATAAAGCAAACAAAGAATAATATAAAGATATCGGAAAAGATTAATATTATTTAAAAAGAAAGTTATAAAAACTGTTAAGATATTAATCGAGTATGGATCTCTTTTACCCATTAAAATTGTTTGCTGATTGGTTAACATATTCCTTATTTAATCTTTCAAAAGAAAATATAGTTGGAAGTTCTCTAAATTTCTTCATTTATGATGTTATTAAGATTTTTATTCTTCTCTGTATAATCATATTCTTCTTTGCGTTTATCAGAACCTATCTGCACCCAGAAAAAATCAAGAAGATACTTTCAGGGAAATTCAAGATAACAGGAAATTTTATTGCTTCATTTATTGGGATATTTACTCCATTCTGTTCTTGTTCCGCAGTTCCGTTGTTTATTGGTTTTGTAGAATCAGGAGTTCCTTTGGGGGTTACCTTTTCTTATTTAATTGCTGCTCCAATGATTAATGAAGTTGCAGCAGTCTTGTTGTTGGGTTTATTTGGTTGGAAAATTGCCTTGCTTTATGTTGCTTCAGGATTTATTATTGCAGTAGTTGCAGGTTTTATTTTAGGAAAATTAAAAATAAATCATCTTGTTGAAAATTATGTCTGGAACCTAAAAAACAAACAAGTTAAAGTTAAGAATATGATCTTCAAGGAAAGGATTAATAAATCCTATGCTGAAACATCTTCATTGGTAAAAAAAGTATTTCCCTATATTTTAATCGGAGTTGGAATTGGTTCCTTAATCCATGGCTACGCCCCAGAAAATCTTTTAACAACAATCGCATCTAAACGTAATTTGTTTGCTGTTCCAATCGCAGTTTTAATTGGAATTCCTCTTTATTCTAATGCAGCAGGAATAATCCCTATAGTAAGTTCATTAATAGAGAAAGGCCTTCCCTTAGGAACCTCTTTGGCATTTATGATGGCGGTAACCGCCTTGTCAATCCCAGAAGCAATTATCTTAAGAAAAGTTTTAAAACCAAAACTCTTGGCAGTTTATTTTGCAATAGTTACTCTAGGAATTATCTTTACAGGTTATTTATTTAATCTGATTTTATAATATCCAAAACTTTTCCGAAAAATCCCAAATAATCTTTTTTAAAAAAATATATCTTAAAAGGTTATGCAACAATCCACTTTGTTAAAAATCTCAATCCTATGTTCAGTTATAGGTTTGTTTATTTTAGTTATAGTTTCAGAAAATCTTTCACTAAATAATTCAAATATTTCTTTGATAAATTCTTCCCAGCTAGAACAAAAAGTAAAAATAAAAGGGGTAATAAAACAAGCAACAAATAAAGATACAGTTTCATTCCTGACAGTAGAAGACCTAACAGGGAATATTTCTGTAGTAGCTTTTCAGCCTAGTTATAAATTCCAAAAACAGGATATAGTTGAAGTAGAAGGGATTGTTTCAGATAACTATAATCAAATCCAGATTAACGCATTAAGCATAAAAAAATTCTAAGTTCCTTCTTTCCAGCTGTTTAAGTATTTTATTTGTTCTTCTGTTAATTCATCAATAACAATATTCATAGCTTCTAATTGCAACTCAGCAATCTTGTTGTCTAATTCTTCAGGCAAGTAAATTACTTTCTTGTCTAATCTATGTTTAACTAAATATTCACAAGCAAGAGCCTGCCCACAGAAACTGGTTGACATAACCTCGCTAGGATGACCTTCAGCAGCAGCCAGGTTAACTAATCTTCCTTCTGCGCATAAATAAATTCTTTTTCCATTAACAATATATTCTTCTAAGAAAGGCCTTACCTCTCTTCTATGACTAGCAATTTTTCTCAAGCCTTTTACATCAACCTCAACATCAAAGTGGCCGCTGTTGGCAACAATTGCCCCATCTTTCATGTGTTCAAAGTGCCTTACAGTTATAACATTAAGATCTCCTGTTAAAGTACAAAAAATATCTCCAATCTTGCATGCCTCTTCCATTTTCATGACTCTAAACCCATCATAAGCAGCTTGTAATGCACAAAAAGAATCAACCTCAGTAACAATTACATTTCCACCAAGTCCTTTGCTTCTTAGTGCAAATCCTTTTCCGCAATCACCATAACCAGCAACAACGATGGTTTTTCCAGCAAACAAAATGTTTGTTGCTCTTATAAAACCATCAACAGTACTCTGTCCAGTTCCATAATAATTATCTAATAAATGCTTAGTCTTATTATCATTGACAGCAATAACCGGATATTTTAAGATTCCTTCTTTCTCCATTGCCTTTAATCTTAAGATTCCTGTAGTTGTTTCTTCACAACCTCCAGTAATTGTATGAATTAGTTCAGGATATTTAGTATGTATTTCTGTGACTAAATCACATCCGTCATCAATTGTAATAGTTGGTTTAAAATTAATAACATAACCTAAATATCTGTAATAATCTTCGTTAGTTTCTCCCTTATATGCCCAGACTCTAACATCTTCAGAAGCTAAAGCAGCAGCAACATCATCCTGTGTAGATAAAGGATTACATCCTGTAATTGCAACTTCAGCTCCTCCCTTGATTAAAGTTCTAACTAAAACAGCAGTTTCTTTAGTAACATGTAAGGCCATCCCAATTCTTTGTCCTCTTAATGGCTTTTCTCTTTCAAATCTCTCTTTTATTTTCAACAAAGCCCCCATATTGGATTCAGCAAACTCAATCTTTTTTCTTCCCTGTTCAGCCAAGCTTATGTCTTTAACTTCATAATGTTCTTTTTTGTCCATATAGATCACCTAAACCTAAACAAAAAACCGTTTAAATGTTTTTCGTAAATAAAATTCTATTAATTTCCTCTTTCTCGATTTTATCCAATCTTGCCCCGATTCTTTCAACAACCTTGGCAGCAAAATAATTCCCTAATCTGCCACATGTCTCCATCTCATAATTTTTACTTAATCCATACAAGAATCCAGCAGCATACATATCTCCAGCTCCAGCACTATCAATTAGTTTTACTTTGTATCCAGGAACCCTAATTATTTTGTTTTTGTTTTTGATCAAGCAACCTTCTTTCCCGATTTTTACAACCGCAATATTACATAGTTTCCCTAAAAAATCCAAGGCCTCTTCTCTCTCCTTTCCAGTAAGAGCTTTAGCTTCATCCTCGTTTGCAAAAACAACATCAACATAATTCTTAAGAACATTTATCATTAATTCCTTGTTTCTTGAGATTACCCCCGCATCAGAAACATCTAATGAAACCAAAACATTATTTTTCTTTGCAAAATCCATTGCATGGATGATTGCCTCCCTGAATTCCTTATGTTCTAATTGATAACCTTCTACATGTAATATCTTAGATTCTTTAATTTCATTCAGGATTAAATCTTCTTTTTTGAATTTGATTCCTGCTCCAAGATAAACAGCAAAGCTTCTTTCCTTGTCTGGAGTGCTAAAAAGAATAACATTTCCCGTTATATCCCCCTTACATCTAATCAAATTATTTTTTACATTAACACCAATTTCTTTTTCAAAATAATCTCCTAATTTATCATCTCCAATCTTGCCGGTTAAAGCAGCTTTTCCGCCCAATAAAGAAAATCCATAAATCGTATTTGCGCAACTCCCCCCTGCCTTCATCAGGATTTTACTTTCTTTTAATTCTCCATAAATCTTCTCAAATTCTTGTTTAGTCATTTGTTTGAAAATTCCTTTAGAAATATTAAACCTTAACAGATCTTCATCCTTAGTTTTAACTTGAAAGTCTATCAAAGCAGTTCCAATCCCATAAACATCATATTTCATGCCAATCCCTCAAATAAAGAATAATATAAATATATCGGAAAGCTTTTTAAAGTTAATATAACTCAAAAAGATTGTAAATTTAACCATAGGCTTTTTTCTAGCCAAGATTCAAAAAAGAGGCAATAGTTGCTTCTATGAATTCTAATTGGATTTGGTTGGAGAAGCCGGAAAAGGAGAAAAATGGATAAAATAAGAGAAGAAACAAAAGAATTTGAAACAACCCAGCTTATCCAAACGTTCGTCAAAAAATCAGTCTCTCTCGAAACCATGCTTAAAGCTCTATTTTGGAACATCAAACGTGAAAGCCTAATCCAATCACTTATGGATTTCCTATCATTCTTTCTCACCAACAATAACCTTGATTTACCTCCCAAAGAGGTCAGTCCTTCATGGAAAACTTGGAAAGAAAGGTTGGAAAAAACAAAAATCAAAAAAGCAGATGAAGCTATGATCTTCATTTACTTTGGTGAAGTTGCAGGGCAACTACTCATATGCCATAAGAATAAAAAGCAAAAAAACGGACAACCTCGGGGGTGCGAACTTTTAGGATTTGATAATATCTTAGGAATTGAGAATATAAGCCTCTTCCTTAATGATGACGTCCTCCAATGGACCTCTTCTTTAATCCCCCTCAAGGATTTTATGGACACCGCAATACCGGTCTATAAAAAATACAAGGAAGAATGGAAACGGAAGACGGAAGAAGATTCAGTATCAAAAAATTAAACTTCCATCCTAAGGCCCTTCCCCTCAAAAGGTTGGGCCTAAATTTTTACGCTCTAAGTATTTACATATATAATAAAAATCCTCCGGAAAAATTCTAAAATCAGATATAAACCTCTTAAAAAATTAAAATAACATGTTAGTGGAAATCCTAATCGCAATTCTTATAGGAATAGTCTGCGGAATAATCTCAGGCATAACTCCAGGAATTCATATTAATCTAATTTCAGTTTTAATCTTAACTTTTTCTCCATTCCTATTGATTTATTTTTCTCCATTGGCTTTAGCTTCATTGATAATTGCAATGGGCATTATCCATACATTCCTTGACGCAATTCCATCTATTTTTCTCGGAGCACCAACAGAGGAAACAGCCATCTCAATTCTTCCAGGCCATAGAATGTTATTGGAAGGAAAAGGTTATGAAGCAGTAATGTTAACAATATTCGGAACAGTAACTGCATTAATAATTTCTTTTTTGTTTATTCCATTGGCTTTAGTCTTATTCCCCTTAGTCTATGAAAAAATAAAAATTTACATAGGAATTATCCTTTTGTTTATAATTGGCTTTTTGTTGTTAAAGGAAAAATCAAAACTATTTTCATTGATGATTTTTCTCATGGCCGGAGTTTTAGGAATAGCAACATTAAACATGGGGATTAAAAATGTCTTATTCCCTTTGCTTTCAGGACTATTCGGAATCTCAACTTTAATCATAAGTTTAAAAGACAAGCCAGTAATACCAAAACAAAAGATAACATTTCCAAAATTAGACAAGTCAAGTTACAAGGTTTCATTTATTTCGTTCATTACAGGGGCAATGTGTTCTTTTATGCCAGGTCTTGGTCCAGCCCAGGGAGCTGTATTAGGCTCCCAATTTATAAAAAAAATCCAGCAAAAAGATTTTTTGATTTTGGTTGGGGGGCTAAGCGCAGTTAATTTTTTCCTAAGCCTAATCTCCTTATACAAATTGGAAAAAGCAAGAAATGGGGCAGTAGCAATAGTCCTTAAGTTGGTAAATACAATAAATCTTAAACAGTTTCTTATCCTTGTCTCAGTAACATTAATTGTTTTGCCAATAGCCGTTCTTCTCTCAGTCAAACTTTCAAAAGCTTTTTCTTTTTTAATAACAAAAGTAAACTATCAAAAATTATGTCTCTCAATAATATTATTTATCTTAATCTTAACAATCTTTTTATGTGGGATTCCTGGTTTTCTCATTCTTTTATTGTCAACTTTGATAGGAGTAATCCCCCAGTTAGCAAATACCCCAAAAAATCATTTGATGGGTTGCCTTATTTTGCCTGTTTTGTTTTATTTCCTTTGATTATTTTAAAAATCCCAAGAAATTTCTTGCCATCCAAAGAATTAAATGAATCTTTAATGTCTTCTTTTTTCCATCTAGCCTTCAAAAGATTTGCCTCAATGACATTATCCTTAATCCCTTTTGATCTTGCATTTTTGATATAATTGATTACCTTGCTTAAATCTTTTTTAGGTTTCTCCTTAACAATCTTTTTCCCTTTCTTTAATTTAAAATAATAAAATCCTGCAACAGCAAAGATTATTAAGAAAATTATTATAAATACAAGCCAAGGGAACCCAGAACTTTCTTCTTCAGTATAATTGACTGTAGGTTCATAAATATTTTCCTCTTCTTCTGTGTTTTCATCTCCATAAAATTCACTTCTGCTGAGGTCTGTCCCGCACGTATTATCTTCCTTGCATATTTTACCTGAGGGGCATCCGCAGTCTTTGCAATTGAAAGCTAATATTCCTTTCTCACATTTCATGGGTTTTGATGAAGAACATATCCCGTTCTTTGTTCCATCTCTGCATGTACTGCTACTTGAAGAACTTAATGTAGTATCACAATCATCGTCATCTTCATCAGTATCTCCATCACAGTCATTGTCTAAGTCATCACTGCATGAACTCTCTTCATCCTCCTCATAATCATCTCCGTAATCACACTCATCCCATTCTAAATCCTCATTGCATTCTTGTGTTGAATCCTCACAGACTCCTTCCTGTAAACTACAATCCTGTTCATCCCCTTCTTCATCACATTCACATCCTTCATCAATGCTCCCATCGCAGTCATTGTCCAGGTCATCACATAAAGT
This sequence comes from Candidatus Nanoarchaeia archaeon, assembly GCA_028714095.1. Taxonomy (GTDB): domain Archaea; phylum Nanobdellota; class Nanobdellia; order SCGC-AAA011-G17; family JACPNG01; genus JAQTMY01. Next base: position 222,976 of record JAQTMY010000001.1, read on the forward strand.
TTCACTTGATTCATAATTTATAGAACTATTATAAACACAAGTACTCCAGGAATTACTTACACAAGTTGAATTTATTTTAGCGCAAACTCCAGATCCACAAACTTTAGTATCTCCATTAGAACAAATAGTTGTTGTTGAAGTAGTATCCATCTCATAGCAAGGACTGTCGCTAAAAGTATTAAACATACTACAGGCCTTATATAATTTGGTTGAGTCTTCTGCTTTGGATTCAGGATCAAATACCAATAAAGTAGATTTGCCGTCATTGGATTCTGTACTAATCCCGCTGCCAACAGTACTTAAATAATATAATTTTCCTTCATATTGAACACTTGCCCCATTTCCAATCGGGAATTCTGGCTGATTAATTGTCTTAACATCAATCCATTTCTTTTGATCAAAATCATAATATTCAACATTAGTAGTTCCTTTTTTATTGTTTAGAGTAGCTCCTCCGATAACATAAACTTTATTCCCCTTAACAACTATCCCAGGATCCAAACCATGCTCATAAATACTATCCTGCAATTGGGTCCACGAATTTGTTATAGGATCATACATATGGAATAATTTTTGGTTTGAAGCATAATTTCTCCCATTAATATTAAATATCCTCCCTCCAACAACATAAACTTTATCATTATAGCTAAACATACCAGGACTTTTTCTTGGGTTAGGAGCAGATTGTAATTTAGCTCTTCCTCCATTTGAAGCAAGAGTTTGAAATTTTGGGGTATATGGTTTTTCAGTATAGTATGTTATCTTTGAAGTATCAATAACAAATAAATCAGAAAGCCAATTTACTTTTAATCCAAGTTCATCATAATTTTTAAAATCAAGTTCATCGTTCCCATACATTGCATTTGCAATCCCCCCAAAAACATAAATTTTATTTCCAATAACTGTACTTCCGTGGTACATGGTATTTTGTTGACCATAATTTACCCCTCTTCCGCAGTTTTCAGTTCTGCAATCAACTCCAATCGATGCAACTCTCCCCCACCAGTCTATTTCAGGATTAAATGAATAAATTACAAATAAAGTATGGGCATTTACAGCAGGCAATCCAAACCCTGCAATAAGATATAGCCAATCCCCAACATTTTCAAGACTATTCCCAACAAGGGGTTTATTACCTTCTTCATTTGCTCCCCCTCCTGTTTGAGAAGGGTCATACTTAACAACTAACCAATTTGTATAATCTGGATCTGGGGCCACCCATTTCTTTTCAGGTTCGTTATGTGTTTCCCATAATCCTGTAGTAAAATTATATTTCTCCATCTGCCCCACAATTGTAAAAGTAGATTTAGGTTTGGGAGTTGTACCCCATGCAACAAGCCAGCAGTATTTATCTATCCCCCACCATTTCTCTCCTAAATTAGTTCTTCCCGCAATCGCATATAATCCTCCCTCGTTAATTGCAGAACCTCCTTCTATATGTGGGAACATTGAATCAGGTAATCTTGTCCAGACCCCTTGACAATTTGTACATGTGGTACTGCACTTTTGATACTCATTCCATATACATTCTGCAGTGCAATCACTTCCAGAACAATCTTGGTCAATACCATCCCCGCAAATATCCTTAGATCCTTTTTTCACTAATGGATTTTTATCATCACAATCCTCACTTGAACAAATCCCATCACCGTCTTCATCAGAACCCTTTCCTGCCATTGTACATCTTCCGGGGATAAGAACCCAGGAAGGATAACTTTCCTCACTTTCCTTACAAGGTTCATAATTATTAGGATCATAAACATTATCTACCGAGATAGGAAATTGTGTAACAATATTCTTTCCAGCACATCCATAACTCTCTCCTTCCTTAATCCCCCAGCAACCATTATCATCATTGTCGATCATCCCATCACCGTCATTGTCAATACCATCAGAACAAGCAGGTTTCTTTAGCTCACTAATTTCCTTCTCATCAAACCATTCTTCCCATGGTTGGGTAGATTTAGATTGTTTCCATTTAGCATAAGCACATTTGCAGGCCACATCTTCTTTACCTGGTTGTAAATCTATCTTTCCATCATTATCATTGTCGATGCCATCATAACAACTTCCAGTACCAATATTCTCAGAATTAAAATAAGTATAACACGAGCAGTCAGACGCTTTAGTTATTGTTTTTTCAGTTGCTCCGTCAAAGCATAAGGATTTGCTGTTTCCATCCTTGTCATATTGATTTACATAAAGGCATTTATCATAAACAACTCCTTCAAGTATCAATAAATTATAAAGACTGTATTTGAAATTCAATGGTTTTGTATTACAACTTAAATCATTAAATCCTCGGATAAAATTGGAGGATATTTTATTGTCAGTTTCAATCTTGGAAAATAATTTTAAATCAATACAACCATACCTGAGTTTTGCATTATCCCCCAATTCATTGCCGTTGTGAGCAACAACATTAAATAAATAACCTCCCCCTAAATCTCCAAAACTAAATTGCCCGTTAAAATCTGCTCCAGTCTCTAATTTTAATCTAGAACTTAAAACATCTCCATAGAAATATTCAAACTCGTTTACTCCAGAAGTTTTAAGATTAACTGAAGCATCTGTGATATCAAGCCTTTTGGCATTTTCATTTATAAAATTATAAAATCCTTCCAGAACACCAATACCATAATTATAATCATCCTCACATTTTTTCTTTGCGGTTTCATCAGCTGCTTTTGTCAAACAATCTTTCTTTGTTTTTTCTAAGTTTGTTCTTCCTTCTGAAAAATGATTTAAGTTAGAGCTTTCAAAAGAAATTTTTCCTTCATATTTATTGCACACTAATAAAACTTCATTATAACTCTGATAAACACTATCTCCTATCTTAACAGGTTCAAATAAAGTATTGTCTCCTTTGTAGACAAAAGCACAATCTCCTTCTTTAACCGCTTGGGAATATGTTATTTTTGTAGCAATTTCATTCTCCCAAACATTTCCGGTTCCAGGAGTCTTGCTTACACATTTATTACTACTACAAGTTTGCAAGGCCCCACAGCAAATATCATTGCAACAAGTTCCTGTACAGCAATCAACAGAACTGCAGCTTTGCCCGACATGAGCACAACTTCCTGGAGTGGAAGGATTATCTGGATCATTATAGCTTGGATCTTTGCTTATTGCAATTACAAAAACTGAAAGTAATATTGTTAATAACATAACCAGAATAATTTTATTTTTAGATTGCATAATTAAACTCATAACCTCCTGCAGTCACCTTGCACATTCTGTCTCTATCAACTAACATACATCTGTCAGGTCCATTTTCTATTCCAGTATCTAACCCCCATTCAACTCCAGAATCCAAAAGAGCCCTGACCTGCCCAACCGCTTTGTTGTATAAATTTAAAAATGGTATGTCTGATTTATACTCAAATTGATTATAATTAACCTCTTCATTTCCTTTTTTGATTTTTAATGGAAAGTCTACCTTCAATAAAGTGCTATCCTCATAATAATTAACGTTAACAAAAATATCTCCGTAGTTTATAGTATACCCTTCAGTTTTAAATTCCTGAAAATAATTTACACAATTCAGAAAATTATCCCTAAAATAAAGATTAATTTCATCAATGATTTTTCCATCAGAAGGAGGTCCTCCACCATAAGAACTATAAAACTTGGCAATGTTCAAAGAACCAACTTTAACAACATCCTGATGTTCCTTGTAGTTCCCTCCTTGTTTTGCAATTAATACCAATGAATCTTCTCCAACCTGTTCAACACAATCCTGCGTAAAATCATAGATTGCCTCTGTATCGCTTGAAATCTTTTCTCCCAATGTAGTTTCATTTCCAGAACTTCTTCCAACAATCAGGAATAAGGCAATGACAACAACTATAACAATCCCAATAATAATAAATAAAGTAACCTGCCCCCTTTTCCCCATAATATTTAAAACCTATTTATCCTATATAAAATTAACTAAACCACCTGTTTAATCCTTCTTGCTTTTCAGACTCTTTTCCAAAAACACTTTCTATTCTTTTCTGTAATAATTCTAAAGTTTGTTGTAAATAAGGAGGCAAATCATATTTCTTGGCTAAATCCAGACTTGGTTCAAGATATTTAATAATAGAACCTTCAGCAATTGTAAATATAATTCTTCCCCCACAGCTTAAACACTTCCCCATCAATGGAGGTCTTCTGTATTTTTCATTGCAGTCAACGCATCTGAATTGCTGCATTGAAAATTTTCTTAGGTTACCTTTAATATCTCTTAGAAAATGCCTTTCAATTATTAATCTTGCAACATCCCCCTCATCCACAGCTCTTATTTTTTCAGCCAAATCCATTTGTCCCTTTACCTTATCTTGCATGGAAGGAATTGTTTTGTATGCACTGCATAAAGTCCCTTGGTTTATGTCAAAAGGATCATGGGTAAATCCCATCCCCTCATACTGTTTCTCAGTTCCTAATCTTCCTCTATAAGTCTCAATCATTATCTCCCATGGGAACTTAAACTGCTCTGCAGATTCATAAAATTCTAAAGGATATTTCCATGCAGTATCCATGTTGAATACCATATCATCAACTTCTGCAGGGATTAATTTAAAGTTTAAAACTAAAGGAGCATCCTGCCTTGCCCCTCTATGCCCGGGTAAATATAATTTTGAAAAATTAAGCAGAGCATCAAGGAGTAATACAACACAGGCTTCATCTCCATCCGCATCCCTCCTCATCATACAATGCAATAATGGATGTGCATAAAATCCCTGGGTTTTTGAAAAGCCTATTACTCTGCATAAGTTTCCTGCAGAGGTGTGTGGACTTAAAGCAACCAACAAACTTCCTGTAACATCTTCTTCGCTTTTAAAATTATAATACCTTGATAATCCATATAAATTTTCTAATAGATCATCAACAAATCTTCCAACCCTGAATAAGATTTTATCAGCCCCTTCTTCTAAAGATCCCTCGCATGAAGGCAGGATAATATCTTGACACTTTAGTTCTATAACCTGATTTTCATCTACAATATCCCTTCCATAAATATCTTTATCATACCCCAACTGTTTTATTTTTTTAATATTAGTTCCTATCTCCTTAAGCTTAAAATGAGTTAAAGCAGTCTCAGTCATATCATATCTTACAGTTCCATCCTTATTTACATGAATATTATATATGCTTCTCAGAATCCCCTTAACTAAATTCTCAGGGATTTTATCCTCACTCCAGACCCCCTTAACCCCTTTGATTAAATCCTTATATTCTGTAATGTTCAGCTTTGCTAAGGCATTCCTGAAATAATGATTAACATCAACTCCGCGGCTTGTATAAGTTCTGCTTAGATGAGTCACTTCTTGTTCCTTCCCCTCCTTATCCTTTACCTTCTTGGTTTTTTCACATTTGGTTTCAAGAATTTTATCATCATCATAACAATAATATCTCTTTTGTGTTCTTATCCCACAAACTTCGCAGGTAGGATAAATTGTTTCCTTGTTGCATTTTATACAGTAAAAGTAAGGCCATTCAGCATTAACCTTTCCTTTTTCTAATGCACTTTGCAGATTTCTCATTTTTCCGCCTTCCTCTCCTACTGGAAATAAGACATGGGGGTTTCCTGTTAATTTCCTTATCTTTGCTTTTTCAGGTCTTCCCATCCTTGCACCGATGAAATGACCGTTCTTATCCTTAATATCAAAATTAAACATATTAAGAATCTTCAAACAATCTTCTTTGTTAAAATCCAGTTTTGAAAGGTCTTTAAAAATATAATTTAATACAAAACAATCCCCTCCGGAAATATAAACTTGATTCTCTATTACCCTATGCGGTACCCCTAATAATTCTAATGTCCTTTTAGGATCTTCTCCCTCAATAACTTCTTTGATGTCATATTCTAAAGGGAGAATAATCTCATTCTCTGTCTTAGTTGCATGCTTAATCCATTCAACAAAATTTTCCAGTTGTTTTTTGGAAATATTTTTCCAATGGTATGTATATCTTGGATGCAGTGGAATTTTATATAAGGTGCTCATTTTTATTGCATCTTCTCCAGAAATTTGTTTGTACGGATTTTTTATTAGTTCATTAACAGCTTCATTTTTATTTTCTAATTTTTCAAGAATTGCCCTGTGCCATTCCTCATTATACCCGCATGGAATTAATCTGTGCCCCCTGTCAAGAAAGTCTCCATAATTAATTAAAATATCTCCTAAAAATAAAATTTCTTCTATCTTATTTTTAAATAATAATGCTTTTTCCTCTGTGTCAACTAAAACAACATCCCCATTCTTTAATTTTACAATTGGCCCTTCAAGAGTATCACATACAGCCAAGACTGTAGACTTCCCAGGTCTCTCCGTTCTTAGCTGTGTTCCAACAGCTAAATAGTCATTTAATATTCTCATAGTTGCAGGATGTACCGCATCAGAACTGAATCCTGAATTTCTCGCTCTTCCATATCTTAATCTGAATCCTCCATTCCTTAATGGATAAGTTAGTATTGGCCTACCAGCAACTAAATCTTTTATAAAAGTATAATCTGGTTTAACTAACTGGTCAGAAGCAGTTTTTCCTTTTGATTTTGCTTTTATTTTTTTCTGTAATTCAACAAACTCCTCAAGGAAATCCATGCTGGTTATTCCAAAATCCTGTTTCCATTTTGAAAATTTGGAAAAGAACTTGGCAGCTTTTTGTGTTAAGCCCTCACCTATAACTAAAGCTATCCCATTCCTTAATCTGTTTGTTTCAATTCTTTCAAGGTTTTTATAATTGGAAACCTCAATTTTTTCAGAGGGTTCTCCATCAATCTGCACAGGTAAATGTTTTATCATAAACTCTATTTCAGGTTCTGAGGGAAAATACTGTAGATTAGTTATTCTCTCATGGAAATCTATCACTTCTGTAATCATTCTCTTGACTTCTTCTTCAGTGGGATCATAAACCTCATAACCCATCTTTTGTCTTACATAATCTGCCAAAGCAACAAAAACACATGTAGCAGTTGTTCCAGCACTTCTTATTGGTCCTGAAAAAAATAGGGAAAAATAAGGCTTGCCATCTTTTCTTTTTTTCAAGGCTAGTTTAGTAAATCCCTCTAAGGGACTAGCTACAACCCCATTAGTAATATAAGCCAATCCAACTCTTAACCCTACTTCCATGGCCAACCTCTCGTCGCTAAACTTACAGAATTTTTGTTGTGCAACTTCCAATGCGACGGTAAATGCAATTCTCCAGTCCTGGCTTCCATATTGTTTTTCTAATTCCTCTATTCTTTGCAGAATTCCTGAACCTTTAACCTGGGGGGCAACAGTTCCAATTAACCCTTCTACCCTTGCAGCCATGTTTTTAGCTAGGTTTATTTCAACTTCATCAGCAGGATCATATCCTTTTTTTCTTGCCTTAGTTGCTAAATCATATAATATATCTAATTCATTCTTTAATTTATCAAAATACATTTCCATATTTTCACTTGCCTGATTCATCTTCCCAAAAATTAATTATGCTTACCTCCCTTGTTTTAAGATTAATAACAGGAACTCTTCCAGGTTCTGCAATATGTCCTACCTTGTCCTGGAAGGGGGTCTGTTTCTGCCATGCAGATGAAGCAATCATCGTGACATTATTATAATTTAAAACCGCCGCCCTATGGATATGCCCCGAAATAAAAAAATCAGGAACCTTCTCAATGACTAATGGATCTAAATCTTTGTATGGAACATACAATGTAGAGGTATGGCTTGGAGCCAAATGTCTTTTTTGGAGTAATAATTTCATAACTAAGTCTGTTCTTTCAGATATATTTGGTTTCATCAACCTTATTCTCTCAACCTTGTCAGCATAATAATCATAACTATATCCATGATATAATAAAAAATCAAATCCCATGAAGTGTTCAGAAGAATGTATATTAACAACAGAAGGGTTGCTTACAATAAAAACATTTTCCATGTTGTAGAGATCTTCAGCATAATGTCTTGGTTGTGGAGGTTGTGGCTCCCCAATCCTTAAAGCATCGTGATTCCCAGAAGTAATTATTATCTTGATATCCTTCCTTATCTTGTTTAATAATTCCGCAACCCTTTTGTACTGTTCCCTTATATCCCTTAACGTTAATTCCTCTTCCTGGCCTGGATAAATTCCAAGTCCGTCAACAATATCCCCCATAACAAAAAGATATTTTATCTTGCTTGCAATCCTCTTTTGTTTTATATTTCCATACTCCCCATTGAGCCATGAAACAAAATTAAGAAATTCTTTTTCCATAAATAAATTGCTTCCCACATGCATATCTCCAGTTATAACTGCATAAACCTCATCTTCAGATTTCTTAAATTCCATTGTGTGAGGCACATCAGGAAAAAATATATCAGAAACAAAAACAACCTTATCCCCCATTGTTCCATTAATTCCAATGACCTCATCCAGGACAATATCCTGTGCTTTGATGAAGGATTCGTTTGTTTTTGTGATAAGTATATTTATATTACCTGTATTGTCCTCCATTGCAATCTTAAGATGCCCCGCCTTGGTTGTTTGTATATCATTGACTAATCCAATTAAAGCAACAGGTTCTCTTAATGATTTATTCAAGGTCCTGTTAATTGAGATAACATTCTGTAGTTCATTTCTTGACTGCAACATCTCTTTTATTTTATTATACCTTGCTCTAAAATACAAAACAAAATCCTGAACCTCTCTTTTACTTGCTTCTTCCATATAGGATTTCAGGACAACAACACTGCTCCCAATTTTTTCTTTCTCAATCTCATCCTTTTCAGGTTCCTTGATTTCTTCTAGAACCTTATCCATTACCTTCTTGGTTTTTTCAGATAGATTATAATTAAAAATATCCATAAATAATTTGTAATCTTCTTCACTCCTTCCTTTTTCATGCATTGTTTTTGCTCTTTCAAACTCCTTCCAGCTCACATCCATTAAAACCCCTTTTTGGATTAGAGGTAGAATCTCCTTATTCAGAACCAGAACTCCCTTATCAGAATAAATATTGATTATCTCAGTTAAATTTTCATTTAATCCCTCAAGGACATCTTTGAGTTCTGGGCTGACTAATATTCCTTTTTCTAAAAAATAATTAATTGTATTTTTCATAAACCCAATCCGGTTTTCAATAAATCCTTTACCTTAGGTACTGTTGAACTGGGAATTGCTAACCTTATTTCCCTTGTACGTCCATACCTCCCCTTGCTAATTACTTTAGCATTAATAATACCTAACATATCCAATTCCGCAATAATGTCGGATACTCTTCTTTGTGTTAATGGTTTAAGCCCAACCTTGATGCATGCATCCTTGTAGAGTTCATAGATATCCCCTGTGAAGATTGGTTTGTCATCGCTGAAAGTCATACTAAAAATTGAATATAATGCCAATTTGAATTGTTTTGGTTGTGTACTTATTGTATCTAATACTCTATCCCTCTCTATTTTTTCCTGGGCATCATCAATGTGCTTCATTAAAATATGAATCTCATTACCTCTCTCTGCAATTTCTCCCGCAACTCTCAATAACTCTAATGCCCTTCTTGCATCTCCGTGTTCTCTTGCAGCATAAGCCGCACATTTTTCTATTACCCCTTCTTCCATTGCTTTCGGCCTAAACGCAATATTTACCCTTTCCCTCAAGATGCTTTGTAGCTGAACAGCATTATATGGAGGAAATACTAATTCTTCCTCCCCCAAACTGCTTTTTACTCTTGGATCCAATTCAGACGTAAAAGTTAAATCATTGGAAATCCCTATCAGAGAGATTTCTGTATTTTTTAATTCATGATTTAATCTTGTTAAATTGTACAAGATTCCATCATCAATCTTTTTTACTAGCTGATCAATTTCATCTAAGATTAAGATAAGTAATATTTTTTCTTTGTCAATCTCTTTGATAAAAATTTTATAAACCTCATCTGTTGGCAATCCCGTTGCCGGAACTTCTACTCCTAACTCCCTTGTGATCTGGGCAATTAATCTATATTCTGTATCAGCAACTCTTTTTAATTTACAGTTAAGGTAAACAATTTTAAGGGGTAAATTATTTTTCTTGGCAATTTTAATTAGATCATCGCTAACTTTAGTAATAGAAACCGTTTTCCCTGTTCCGGTTTTTCCATAAATAAAAAGATTGCTTGGTTTTTCCATCCTTAAGGAAGGAGCCAATATTCCCGCAATATTTTTGATTTGATCATCCCTATGCGGAATGTTTTCCGGGGTGTAATTCATCTGCATTGCTTTCTTGTTAATAAACAAGGGTTCTTTTTTTAAGAAATTCTCAAAGTAATTTATCAACTCTTTTTCAGCCATTTTAATTCTTCCCTCTTAGTTTTTATTTAAAGATTGTTGGTCTATAAAATTAATAGTTAAAATATAAACACCAACACCCCTATTTCATATAGAACAAATACATGAAAGATTTAATATAAAAAACTTCATTACCACTCTAACTAAACACCAACCCTTCTTATGGAAAAATATTCAAACAAATAAATAATAAAATATATATGATAGAATATAGAAAATCTTTTAAATTAAATATATAAATTATAAATCTAAATTCTTTAATATTTTAATACTACAACCCCTAGGAGTCTATTTTAGCCAATTAAAGTTCCATACCCCCACTTTATTAAAAAAGCTAAATCCAGGTTTCCATAGGTAATAGAGGTTACATTTGCTTCCAAATGAAAAAAAACCCAAAAACAAAATATTTAGAGGTTCCATATGAATTCAAGGTGTGAGGGTCCCAAAAATAATCCCCCTCCCTCCAAAAACCTTTAAATATTAAAAAACCTAACCAATAACATGAATTGGTGGATGATTTTAATAGGTATCCTTGTTCTTTGGTTATTAATAGAGTTATTAAAACATCTTTTCTTGAGAAAGACTGCAAAAGTATTTATAACTTTGTTGATAATTCTGCTTTTATTTTTAGGAACAAGCAAGTTGATGATTGATAGTGATATAATTAAGAAAGATGATAGTGAAGTTATTACTACAGGAGCAGCAATAACAGACAAAATCCTCAATACTTTCGGAGAATCTAAGAAAATAAATATTAATGATCAGAATCTGACAAAATCATTCAAAGATTAAAATATAACGTTAATAAACTAGAAAACTTTATAAAGAACTAAACCAAAAATATTCGAAGGTGAGCATATGGCAGAAGAAGATAAAAGATATTCTAAACAACTTTTAGGCAAAACCATAGTTACAAAATCAGGAAAAAGATTTGGAGAAGTTGGTGCAATAACTTTTGAGACAAGAACCGGAGAGTTAATGCAGATAGTTATTAGAAATCCAACAAGTTTTGCTGACAGTCTTGAATTGGAAGAAGATGAAAAAGGTAATTTGTTGATACCTTACTCGGCTGTAATTGCCATCGGAGATTTTATAGTAGTTTCTGAAGAAGATATTATTTAATTTTATTAAAATAATTTTTAATTTTTTCATAACTAGATATAACTTTTTCAAGATTACCTTTAGTTTTTAATTTAGTTTGGGCATAAATCATGCTGGGGATTATACAATCAATACTCTCTCCGAATTTTTTAGTCCATGGATATCTTGGGAACATCCATATGTGAAAATGAGTCCATCTCTCTATCCCAATTTCTTCCTGAATAAGATCTATGTATTTTATTCCCAAGACTTTGTTTAATGCAACTCTTGTTTTGTATATTACCTCAATCAATTCCTCTCTTTCTTTTTTTGAAAAGTTCTCTATCCCTTTAATATGTTTTTTAGAACCAACAATCATAAACCCAGGAATCGGAGTTTGAAAATCCTGGCTTACTATAAAATTTTTTGTTTCATAAACCTTTAAAGTTTTAATTTTACATTTCTGGATATCACACCCAATACATTTTACTTTGCTTTTTATTCCCTCAAAAGATTCAAGTTTTGGCACATAAATCTTAAAACAAATAGCTTTTTAAATTTTTTCCATATACTAAAGGACATGGATTATAAAACAACTAAAGATATTAAGGTACCTGAAAGATTAGTAGACCAGATAATCGGCCAGGATCATGCTGTAGAGATAATCAAGAAAGCAGCAATACAAAGAAGGAATGTTATGCTGATAGGTGATCCTGGTACAGGTAAATCCATGTTGGGTCAGGCAATAGCAGAAATTTCCCAAAAAGAAAAGTTAGTTGATCTCTTGGCTTTGCCAAATCCTTCAGATGAAAATCTGCCTTTAATAAGAACTGTCCCAAAAGGACAGGGTAAATTATTAATTACAAAAGCAAAGCTGCAAGCAACGTCTTCTTTTAAGAATCAAAGTATTATTATGTTTATTTTTATAATTGTAATATCCTTAATGCCTTACTATTTCTGGAAAACCGGAAAAATCTCAGATGTAATATATGCTGCATCAATGCTCTCAAGCATGGTTCTTATCATAGGTTTAGTCTTATTCCTTAATGTAGGAAAGAGGATGGCCCTTGGAAAGCAAGGAGGAGAAATACCTAAACTATTAGTTGATAACTCAAACCAGAAAAAAGCGCCTTTTATAGATGCAACCGGAGCTCAGGCCGGAGCATTGTTAGGAGATGTTCTCCACGATCCTTTGCAGTCAGGAGGATTAGGAACTCCTAGTTATCAAAGATTATTATCTGGAATGATCCATAGGGCAAATGGAGGGGTATTATTCATAGATGAAATATCAACTTTATCTCCAAGGTCCCAGCAGGAATTACTTACAGCCTTACAGGAGAAAAAATATCCAATTACAGGCCAGTCAGAAAGATCTTCAGGAGCTCAGACAAGATCAGAGCCAGTTCCATGTGATTTTATTTTGGTTGCTGCAGGCAATGTAGAAACAATACAGCATATGCATCCTGCTCTAAGATCAAGAATAAGAGGTTATGGTTATGAAGTTTATATGAATACAACTATACCAGATACAAAGGAAAATAGGGATAAGATTGCTTTTTTTGTTGCTCAGGAAGTTGAGAAAGATAAAAAGATTCCTCACTTTGACAAGGAAGCTGTAGAAGAAATTGTGCAGGAAGCAAAAAAGAAAGCGGGTATGGCAGATAAATTAACTTTAAGGTTAAGAGAACTTGGAGGTTTAGTAAGAGCAGCAGGAGATTTAGCCTTAGAAAAAAAATCAAAGGTTGTAACAAAACAGCATGTAACAGAAGCGAAAAAACTGGCAAGAACACTAGAGCAGCAGATGGCGGATAAGTATATTGAGAACAAGAAAAAATATGAAGTTATAATTACAACTGGAAAACAGGTTGGAAGAGTTAATGGTTTAGCAGTTATCGGAAGTCAGGAAGCATCTTCAGGAATTGTATTACCAATAGAATCAGAAGTTACCCTTGGGGGAAAAAGATCTGAGTTTATTGCAACAGGAAAATTAGGGCAGATAGCAAAAGAAGCAGTAAAAAATGTTTCAGCAATTATTCTAAAATACTTTGGTGAGGACATCAAAGAAAAATATGATATATATATTCAGTTCCTGCAAACCTATGAAGGGGTTGAGGGAGATTCAGCATCAATTGCAGTAGCAACAGCAATAATATCCGCATTAAAAGATGTTCCAGTACGTCAGGATACAGCAATGACCGGCTCTTTGTCTGTTAGGGGAAAAGTTCTTGCTATTGGGGGGGTTACCTCAAAGATAGAAGCAGCAATAGAAGCAGGGATTAGGAGAGTTATAATTCCCAAATCAAATGAAGGGGATGTAATCTTATCAAAGGAAAAACTAAAAGAAATAGAAATAATTCCCGTAGAGACAATCTATGAAGTTTTGGAACATGCAATTGACTGGAAAGGAAAAGAATCAATTCTTAAGAAGATTAAATAATTATTTCAAATACATCTCATTTATTTTATAATCTAAAAATTTAAGCTCATCATTATTGGTAATTATAAACTCAAAATAGCCTTTCATCAGGTGAGGATTAAAGATATCTTTTGCCAGGTCTATATAATCTATTATGAACCTTACAAATTTCATATTTAGATTATTTTTTCCTATGAACCACTCCATTTTGTTTTCAATATGTCCTACTTTCCCCAAGTCTATCTTGCAGCTCAGGAATAATGGAATATCTCCATGAGACATTTTTTCAAGAGTACCTTCAGCAGCTTCAATTAATACCTCACTATTTTTTGAGATTATTACCCCTCCAATTTTATCTCCCACTCCATAATCTTCTAAGATAATTGTATATTTTTTACAATCTCTTGGATTAATGGTTTCTCTTAAGAAATTATTACATTCTTCAAAAGACTTAAGGTTCAGTTTATACCTCCTGGGCATTTCTTTAGTGTTTGGGATAGCATAAACAACAAATCTTGGATATTTATTTAAAAAATTTGAGACTAAGGGATCACCCGCCTTAATATCCTCAACATGGACTATAATAAAATCATAGATAGGAAGTCCTGAGCCTTTAAGTCTCCTCCAGTCTTCTAACTTATCTGAGTGAAATCTTCCTAAATCTATTCTTTCTTTTTCTGCAGCAATTACCCAATCAGAAATATTTTTATCCATTTAGATCATCTTCCTGAATTGATCATAAGCTTCATTAGTCATAATCCATTGTTTTCTTCTTATATGATTTTTATTAACCTGCCTGACTAATCCTCTCTTCTCCATGTCTAAAAGTAATCTTAATACAAACTCATCATCCCTTATGATCTCATTGGCAAGGTCTTTGGTATACATTGGCTTTAAGTTTAAATCATACAATAAATACAGAATGTCCTGTTTAATCCTTTCAATCTTTTCCTTAGAAATCTGAGACATAACTTTCCTTAATTTCTTTAAATATTTAAGTTTTACGCGTTATTCGGTTAGAAGGCTAATCAAAATTAAAATAAAAAACTACTTAAATAATGCTTGTTTTTCAAAACAAAAATGTTTGAACAAGAAATAAAGAAACTTCTTAATCCTCATATAAAACAGATCCAGATAGTATTAGAAATACCCAAAAACCCGGAGTTTGGAGATTATTCTTTTCCCTGTTTTAGTTTGTCTAAACTAATGAAAAAGTCTCCGGTAGACCTAGCAAACGAGATTTCTTCAAAACTAAAGAGAACAGATTTAATAGACAAAATCGAGGCTGTTGGCCCATATATTAATTTTTTCATAAACAAGGAAAAACTGAATCAGTTTACATTAGAAAAAGTTCTAAAGGAAAAAGAAAACTATGGAAATTTAAAACAAAACCAATTAATCCTTATAGAGTCTCCAGGTCCAAATACAAACAAACCCCTGCATCTTGGCCATTTAAGAAACATGGCCTTGGGGATCTCCTTGTCTAATATCCTTAAGAAAGTCGGTTATAAGGTTGTTAATATTGATATCATTAATGACCGAGGCATCCACATATGCCAGTCAATGATAGCATATAAAAAATATGGGAAAAATAAAGTTCCCGATGTAAAATCAGATTTGTTTGTTGGTAACTTTTATGTTCTTTACAATCAGAAGCTGAAAGAAAATCCAGAGTTAGATAATGAATCCAAGTCCCTGTTGATTAAATGGGAGCAAAAAGACCCAGAAACCCTTAAATTATGGAATTTAATGACCAACTGGGCCTTAAAAGGCATGCAGCAAACATATAAAAGATTTGGCCTGGAAATTGACAAAGCCTATAGAGAATCAGAGCATTATGAAAAAGGAAAGAACCTTGTTTTAGATGCTCTTAAGAAAGGGATAGCAAAGAAAGACAAAGAAGGTTCAGTTATTGTGGATTTATCAAAGCAGGGATTAGGGGAAAAGATATTGCTAAGACCCGATGGTACTTCCTTATATATAACCCAGGATGTTTATCTCGCCAAGAAAAGATATGATGAATTTAAGTATGATAAATTGATTTATATTGTAGCTTCAGAGCAGATACATCATTTTAAGGTTTTGTTTGAACTTCTTAAGCAGCTTAAGTTTGAGTTTGCAGATAATTTATATCATCTTCCTTATGGGATGGTTTATCTTCCAGAAGGCAAGATGAAATCGAGGGAAGGGAATATAGTTGATGCAGACAACCTTATTGATGAAGCCGTTAATCTTGCCAAAAATGAACTGAGAAAGAGAGATCCAAAAATCTCTAAGAAGGAGCTAGATGAAAGGGCAGAGAAAATAGGTATTGGTTCAATTAAGTTCTTTATTCTTAAGTATGACCCCTTGAAGGATTTTACTTATGACCCTAAAAAATCAATATCTTTCGACGGAGAAACAGGCCCCTATATCCAATATACTTATGCAAGATTAAAGAGCATATTGAGGAAAGAGCAGCCTAAAGACAAGATTAATTTTATGTTATTACAGAGTGATTTTGACAAACAAATCATTAGACAGATTTCAAACTATCCGGAAATAATCAGGAAGGCTGCAGAGGAATATAAACCCTCTTTAATAGCTACCTACCTGTTCGAATTATGCCAGAAACTAAATACTTATTATGTAAAATATCCTATACTTAAAACAGATAAAGATGTTAAAAATGCCAGGTTAAACCTTATCCTTGCCAGCTCATATTTAATCAAGAATGGCCTTAATCTATTGGGAATTGAGGCTCTAGAAATAATGTAAATATCACCAAAATCTTTAAATAAAGTCTTTCTTTTTAAACCTTAAAATGGCTATAGTTGGTTTTAATTTTGATAAGATCCTTGTAGAGAGGAAAAAACCTCTGAAAGGAGAACTTAAGGTTAAGAATAACCTGGACATAAAATCCATAAAAGAAGAAGAAATGGATTTAGGGCTTAAACAAAAAATAATTAGATTTGAATTTGAATTTAATTCTAAATACGAACCCGGCATAGCCGACATTGAAATTCTAGGACATATCCTTTATGCAGATTCAGAGGATAAAGTAAAGAAAATCCTCGACGATTGGAAGAAGAAAAAAGATATTGAGATACAGCTTAAGACAAGGCTCATAAATATTGCTTTAGCTAAAAGTAATATTAAAGCTTTAACACTTACTCAGGATGTAAACCTCCCCCCCCACATTAAATTGCCCGTAGTTGCACCAAAGATGGATAAATCCAACTACATAGGCTGAAACACGCACGCACTCACATAAGAATCACATTTGAAGCACATAAAATTATTTAAATTTCTAAAACATCCCTATCTATAGAGGGGAAAATGGCTGAAAATGGGCTTAATTTTATAGAAAACGTTAAATTATCCTTTAGTAAGGCTAAAGATGATATAACTTCCTTAGAATTAGAAATAAATAAATTAAAACAAATAATTTCTGAACAAAATAAGAAAATAACCAAATTAATTGAAAAAATTGATATTTTAACCATTAAAGAGAAACTTGAGGTTTTTCCAGGGTCTTCCGAAAATAGTTCCATAGGAACTCAAGGGGTAGAAGCACGCACGCACGCACGCACTCACATCACACTCACACCCCCTAAAAACACCTTTTCAGCCTTTAATATTGAAATAGACCAGCTTTTCGCCAAATTTACACAAAAGGATTTTCAGGTCTTTCTTACCATATATCAGCTTGAAGAAGAGAAAGGAAAGGTCACCTATACCGACGTGGCCACTCATCTTAATATGTCTGAATCCGGCATCAGATCATATATCTCCAGATTGATTGCTAAAAATGCTCCCCTCTCAAAAGAGAAAATCAATAACAAACTCTCACTTTTGCATATTTTGCCAGATTTTAGGAGCCTAAACCTCAAAAGCAAACTTTTGGATATGTACTATCACCAGGACTCACTCCAGAAAAAGCTTTCAGATCAGTTCTGAACTCTCACTTTTTGTTTTTTAGCCTGTTTTTTCTGTATATTTAGACCCTTTAATACCTCATTCTTGTATTTTTCGTTGATATAAAACCTCTTTGTACCGTCTGATTCAGCCCTCTCCTCTATTAAACCCTCACTTTTATGCTTTATATTGTTAATCTGGCCTCTTATGGTAGATTTATCCTTGCCTAGTAAGGACTCCAAGTCTTCATAGCTAAGTTTTATCTCAGTATTTAGTAAGGTCCATACCACTAGTCTCTCCATCATAGTCAAATTTTTCAGTTGGATGGCTGTTTGGACAGCTGTTTGGACACCCTCAAACGCCTGTTTGGACACATGTTTGTTTGTGCCTGTTTGTTTTTGGGGGGTTGTTTGGACAGCTGTTTGTTTTTCAAACAGGGAGGCAAGCTTCTTTTCAATCTCGTCCAATCTTGCATGGATATTTAAGAACTCTTTTTCATGTTTATGATTCTTCTCTTTGAAATGATTTATCCAATCAGAAATCTTACTCATATCCTCCCTTACTTTTGCAAAGGATTGTTTGCTATTAGAATGAACATTATCAATTCTTTTGTGAATGTGTTCCTCTTTTTTTCTGGTAAAAAAACCAAACAGCATAATAATCAAATATCCTCCTTATTTAATAACTTTTCTCTCTTCTAATCAAGAGGACTCTTGATTTTTTTGATTTGTTCCTGTGAAACATGTGTATAAATCTGCGTTGTACTGAGTTGTGAATGCCCAAGTAACTCCTGTATCAGCCTTATGTCCGTCCCATTCTCGAGCAAATGAGTGGCAAAACTATGCCTTAGGGTATGTGGTGTAACCCTCTTCTTAATCCCTGCCTTAAATGCGACATTCTGTATGATTTTCTGTATATTTCTCGTCGTCAAACCCCTCTTTTCTTTTCCAGGGAATAGGTAAGGAGAGGCTTCAGGAAGTGTTTGAATATACTTTTCAAGGTCCTTTAATATCTTTCCAGCAACAATAGTTATTCTGTCTTTGTTCCCTTTTCCAGACTTAACCCTTATTGTTTTTTCCTTGAAATCAATTTGTTCTGTCTTTAGGTTTACAAGTTCAGAAACCCGGAGTCCAGTACTATATAACAATTCAATTATTAGCCTAGTTTTATTGTTCTTGGCATTTTTTATAAGCAAAAAAATTTCATCTCTGCTTAAAACTTCCGGGTTTGACTTGGGAATCTTGGGAGTTTTTAAATTAACTATATTTTTTCCCAAAATTTCATCATAAAAAAACTTCAATGCGCTCTTCTTCAAGGAAACACTTCTTGGCTTCAAGCTTAAATCAGAGACTAAATAACTCATATACTTCTTGATATCCTCTTCTTCTACCTCTTTTGGTTCTTTTTTGATATAATCAAGAAATAATTTGTTATGCCTTATGTAAGAGCTGAGAGTTTCCTTGGAAAAACCCCTCAATTTTAATTCCATCTCAAGTTTATCTAACAATATATCACCCTTTTAGAAACTAAAATAACAAATTAGCCTTAATAAGCATTTCGCTTAAAATTAGTCTTATCCGAACTACTTGTAATCACTTTCCTTCGATCCAAGGATATTATCAAGCAAATAGGCCTTGATACTCTCAGGATCCTTTATTGTTGGAGTTCCGACATTAAGCCCCAGAGGATAAAATTCAGCCTGGGTAGAATCAAAAGAATCGACAATCTCACATCTAAATCCTTGTTCAATAGCTTTTCTGACCATATCTTCTATTCTACTATCAATACTAGACCTTTTTTCTGGCAAGAAGAGGTGGGGCAGATCCTCATTTTGCATGATCCTTCTAAGTAACCCGAACTTAAATACATTTATGTTTATTATTATCTTAAAAATTTTAGTTTTCTCTAAAATATTATAATCCCTCGGAGAAGGCCGTAATATTTCCAGTATTATTCTCTAAATCTTATTTAATCTTTTGTCTTATTGTATAGAAATGGGTTTAGAAGATACTTGGGATTTGATTGGAACGTTTGAACAACATTCAAGAAACGCAAAAGGAGAGATACGAGTCTATCGTAGATCTAATGAAAGTACTTATTCTAATTGGAGAAACCCAAATCCTCCAGACCTTGAAGAAGTTTATGAGATAACTGAAAACACCCCTAGATGTTTTGGGCATCCAATCCATCTTGATTACTTCGGTGTTTTGGTTAATTGTATTTCTCCGACAGGAAAAATTGATAAAGGAGCGAGGATTATTTTTAATATTCATTCTCAGGACGCAGAAATATCAAAGACCTATCCTAATTTATTTGTGAAAGGAGATAAAGTCTACCTAAAAGGTATTTTTTCAGAAGGACTCTTGTTTAATGTCTCAGATACAGTTGTTCAGGCTCAGTCTAAATCTCACACTCAGTTTCTAGATAAAGAGGAGTGGATTCACGGAGTAATCTCTCAGGGGTGTTATGTAAAAAGTAATATCTACAGATTAAAAGGAATTTTTGATAGGCATTATGAATATAAAAGGACCAAACATGTTTACAGAGGAGTCTTAGTAGATGTTTTTAATCCAGCTCATCCAGATATTACCAATCAAAAATTAATATTTGATTATGAAATAAAAGAAAAATATGTAGGTCAATTATATGAACCTTTATTCAAATCAGGTTTAGAGCTAAAGATTAAAGGACCAATAGACAAAGCCCTATGTGATATCTCCCAGATATGGATTGGCAAGGAGTATCCTATGGAACCTCCAAAAGTATTAGAATCTGCTCCTCAAGCACATCAATTATACAACCTCCCTCCTTTATCAGGTACAACTCCTTTGCCAAGGCCTCAAAAGGAGGAAGAGGATGAATATTCCTCATTTATTGATATCCTTAATGATAGGCCTTCCTAGAAAGCTTTTTATATTTTCTCTATATTTAAATAACTTCATGAAAAGGTCATTTATCAAAGCACCATTATTTGTAATATTGACTTTAATGTTAATCCTCTTAGTTTTAAATCTAAAGCAGAAGGCAAGCAATGGTAGCTTTGGTTCAGACTGGATAACCATAAAGATCCTTATAGGCCTTGTTTTAGCCTGGATATTCTGGTTAAGGTCTTACTTTAAGGAGAAGGAATTTATGAGAAAGGCAACCCTTAGTGGAAGCCCAGAGCTCACAGATGCAATTAACAAGTTTAAAGCCTTTGAGTTCAAGCTAACCCTCATCTTAATCTTCTGGATATTGGTTATTTTAGTAATATGATAATTTTATAAAGAAGTTCATTACTCTAATTAGCAATGAACCCTAGGCTATTCCAGCCAAATCTTAAATAAAAATATATAGTTAGTTCTATATTCCTGAATGGATTTAGGGTGGAATAAGTCAACAAATCCAATTTACTTAAGGAGAACTTACATGAAAACTAAACTTTTAATCCTTGTTTTGATCCTTCTCGCAGGTATAATGGCCTATGTGGGGATAGAAGGACTCAAGAAGGATATCACCAGCGCCGAAGGACTTGCCGGAACAGCGCTTGCTCTAGCTCTTATTGTTATAATCTATTTTGTTGGCAGGAATGCCAATAAAAAGGAAGAAAAAGAAGCAAGGCTAAAAGCTCTAACTGAAAAAATTGCTTCCGAACCAAGTCTGAACCCTCAGACTCTTGATGAAGAAATCATCAAGTCAGAAGGCGGACCCCCAGAAGGATAAATAAGATTCTCTATCCTTATTGGATTGAACCTCCTCTAACAGGAGGTTCCTTTTTATTTCTTATGTATAGATATGTATCCAGATTCCATAAACACTAACTTTTTTGTCTAATTTCCCCTACTTTTTTATTAAAAATAAGCAATTTTATACAATACATTCGCTTAATGGTGCTTATGCGAAATGATTAGAAATCTTTATTAATTTTCTCTTTTATTATAATTCCTTATGGAATTAGAGGAAATTAGAAAGGATTTAGAAGAATCAAAAAAATTAACTAAGAACGGAATAAGATGGACCATCCTCCTAGGTCTTGTAGGGGTTTTGGTTTCTTTACTTTTGGGATATCTGGCAGGATATTTTCCAGTTAAACAGGAATTAGAAGAATTAAACCAAGATTATTTAGATTTACAAAAAGAAATGGAAATTTTGGATAAGGCAAATCTCCTAAGGGAAGGAGGGGATTATCAAGGGGCACTCGAACTAGCAGATCAAGTCCTAGACAAAGATCCCAGAAACAATATAGCGTGGAATGCTCGAGGGAATGCCCTTTTTTTGATGAAAGACTATGAAAAAGCTCTTTTAAGTTATGAGAAAGCAATCGAATTTAGTGAGGGGTGGAATAAAGGGGTAGCTTGGCACCACAAGGGTCTTTGTTTATTTTATTTGGGGGAATATAATCTTTCTGTAACGGCCTATGATGAATCTTTAAAAATAAATCCTTCTTTTGAAAATTCTTGGTTAAACAAAGGGGGAGCCCTTAAAAGACTTGAACTTTATGAAGAGGCCTTGGAAGCTTATGATAGAGTCCTTCAATTAAATCCCAACTATGCTATGGCTTGGTACCATCGAGGGATAACACTAACTAACTTAGGAGATTCGGCCAAGGCAAAAGACTCACTTTGTCAGGCTTGTAGGTTAGATTCTAATTATTGTGGAACCACATTCTGCAATTAAAAATAAATCTAGTTTCGCATAATCCCTCTTATCCGAACCTTTTAGAGAAATTCACTAACCGATTCGTTATAATGGACTGCTTCTATAGCCTTGTAGAATAGAGAAGCTACAGAAATCTCATGTAATTTGCCAGTAAAGTAAGATTTGGGTCTAAGGATAGTATCTGTTGTTACAAACTCATCAATTGAAGGATCCTTCTCGATTATTTCCTTTACCCCTTTCTCAAGTTTGTTGTGAGTCACAAAGGCTATAACATATCCTGCTCCGTCCTCTCTGACTTTATGGGCTGTATTAAGGATTGTTCTTGTACTTCCTGCCTCGTCATCAGGAATTAATACTAATTTTTTGTCTAAAGATTCATTACAATTAAGAGCCTGACTCTTAATTCCAACATCTCTTATTCTTTCTTTATCTACATACCCTTTAATTACTTTTAATCCAGGATATTTTATCTCAAGTTTTTTCTTTATCGGATTTACTCTCGTGCTTAATGCTCCAGTATCTGGGGCAATTATGGCAATTTCATTATATTCCTTGATTTTAGGGATTAGATAATCCACTAAACAATCAGTAGCATTTAAAACTTCAGAAGAAACGGTGTGGTATGCATTTAAAATAGCTTCATTATGCAATTCCATAAAAATAAGATGATTTAGTCCAGAAGCTTGGATCATCTTTGCTACCCATCTTGAGGTCCAAGGATCTCTTGGCTCTGTTTTTCTGTCCTGTCTAGATCCCATAAGATAAGGGATAACTGCCACTCTATACGCAGCTTTATCCATGCTCTCTGCCAATATAAGTAATTCATTAAATCTTTTATGGAGATTCTCCCTTCCAGTTATCTGATGGATAGATTGTATGAGGAATACCTTTCTCCCTCTTATATTTTCTTCTGATTTAATAAGGGGTTCTCCGTCGTTGAAAGGTTTATCTTTGATTGAAGCCAGTTCAACCCCATCAGAGTTAACCACCCTCTCACCAAACTTCCTAGTAGCAGTTAAAGCAAAGATCATAGGGGGGCCATATTGATCATAAATAATTTTTCTTTTTTCAGGATCAATCATATATCTAATTTTTTTTATCTCTTAAAAAGCATTTTCTGTTTTGAAAATATAATATAAAGAATATAATCTTAGTTAACAAATCTTCCGATCATTATACAATTTCCATAAGGATAAGGCTTTCCAAACCTTGTTTTTAGTGCCTCACCCTTATCCACCTCTCCCCAGCTGTATTTCTTGATTCTTTTCAAGAATCTCATCTCAATTCCTAATTTATTTTCATTGATTAATCTGTCAAGATACCTATTATAACCAACAGGAACGGTAATAATTAATTCTCCTTTCTTGTTTAACAAACTCTTAAGTTTGGCAAATGTATCAATTATGTAAGAATCTATTCCATTAAACTTGTCAGGAAATATGTCCCCTTCTATTCCTAAATGCTCCAAAGTTGAAATGGAAACTATTAAGTCATATTTTTTTCCAGGTTCATAGTCAAATATCCCTTTGTTTATTACATTCTTTCCTTTCTCATATTTATCGACGATGTCCCAGTCAGAATTGAAATAATGGGATAACACATTTCCAAACTCCAATATGCTTTTTCCTTCATGTTTTTTTACATAATCCATCACTAAGGGAATTTCTACAGCCCTTTCATTTATCCAGGTTTCATTATATTTTCTGTGAAAAAAATTATAGGTTTTATTGTCAAAATTAAATATCCTATTAGGAACAAAAGGCAAAATAATTGGGGCAAAAGTCCTCCTAAACAGTTTCATGAATGAACAAAATAATCCATATTTTTTTACAAACCAGCTTATCTTGGTGAAGAAGGGGCTTCCATCAGCCTCTACATAATTTTTACCCATTTTAATCCGTAAATTTTTTTCAAATAAAAACTTATGTATTCTAGAATGAAGCTATTAAAAAATTTAAAGAAGAGTATTAAACTCTTCCTGCTTTTTTGATTGCTCCGCCGATGATGACTAAAGCTATTAGAATTATTATTCCTGCCCACCAGGGCCATAGAATATTGAACAAACCAAACAATAAAGCAAATACCCCTAACAACTGTAAAACCTTCCCAATTGTTACTAAAACAAGGTTTTCTGGTGGTTTTATAGGAGTATACTCCTTGAATATTTTTGTTTCTTTTGCTTTTGTTTCAATCTTTTTTGCAGGTTTTATAACTTTTTTTGTAGTCTTTCTTTTTACGGTTTTTCTAGCAGCTTTCTTCTTTGTGGCCATGTTTACCCCCGAATATGATTCAGATTATAGGGTATTACCTATTTATTTATTTTTCCTATCAGAATTTTTCCGGTTTAGAGATTAAAAGTTCTAAGCAAAGCCTAATTATTTTATCTTTGTTTTTAGGTCTTTAAAGATTTTACTGAAGAGTTTATAGCTTAAATCAAGCTCTTTTTGACCTTTTTTTGTTAAGGAATATATTTTTTTCCTTCCTTTTTGTTTTAATTTTATTAAATTATTTTCTCTTAAAGATTTAAGCGCCGGATAGATAGTACCCGGCGTTAATTTATCACCCCTCTTGGTTCCGATTATTTCGGCCAAATCGTCCCCGCAGAGCTTATTCTTATTGATTTCGTGGAGTATCCTAAAACTAAGTAGCCCACTCATATCAATAAATTTTGGTTCTTTCATAATAATTCAAAATTAGTTTTAGTATATAAACTTATCGGTTACACAATATATTGGATAAACAATTATAGGTTATCAAATAGATAGGTTAACCTATATATAGGACAAACAATATATAAAAATTTAATAATAAAAATTTCAATCAAAGCTTAAAACTTTTAGGCGTAAAAATTAGCCCAAAAACTACTTAAATGACTAAAAATTAATCTAAAAAATGCAAATTAAAAATAAGAGAATAGATGCAAACGGAATAAAGTTCTTTATAGAAAAAGATGGAAGAGAAATAGCTAGGGCTTATTTATATTTGATGTATAATGATATGCATGAAAAACCCTTTGGTTTGTTAGAAGATGTTTTTGTTGAAGAATCTTTAAGAGGCCAAGGCATAGGAACTAAACTAACTCAGGAAATAATAAAAGAAGCAGGTAAAGTATGTTATAAATTAATCTGCACAAGCAGATACTCCAGAGAAAAAGTTCATTCTTTGTATCAAAAACTTGGGTTTAAGGATCACGGAAAGGAATTTAGGATTGATTTTTAATCTAAAAACAGTTTTTTATAATTAAATTTTTCAAGTTCTTTCTCTATCTCTTCAAAACTTTTCCCACAAAGCATCCCGCCAGCCAAAAATTCTTCATGAGTAACATCTGCTAAGCAAAAATCCGGCATATCAAAAAAGTCTTTTTCATCTATATCTTCAAACTCAAAATCAACAATAATAAGCCCACTTAAAGCTCCCTGGAAAACATCAATCTCAGCAATCCTGTTCCCATATTTGTAATAATATCTTATCTTGTGGGTTTTTTTACCATCTATTTTACTCAGATCCTTAAACTCTCCCTCTGTTAAAATTATGGTTTGCTCTTTCTGTTCTGAAGCATCGTCCTCAATAGGCTCTTTCTTAGTCATTTCATATTTATCTCCATTTTTTCTTATTCTTAATGTTGGATGCCTTCTGGATTTAGGTACGTAAACATCAATAATTTCCTTAAAATTACAATTTTTTAATCCTTCAGGAATCTTCTTAGCTAAATAAGTTCTTTCCAATTCAATCATTTTATCCTCCTTGATGCATCTAAAAGATCTTCCACAATCTCATCTGCTTTAATATCAAACTTCTTATCGGTTCCGGCTTTGCCTGTTTTAACCAATATTGTTTTTAATCCAAAATCTTTCCCGCATTTAATATCACTTGTCTGGTCACCGATAAAGTAGGAATTTTTAATGTCAATCCTTCCGTTATAATCATTAACCGCTTTCTCGATCAAGCCCGTTTTTGGTTTCTTACAATTACATTCTTCTGTAATAGAATGAGGGCAGTAATAAATCTTGTCTATCTTGATTCCATATGGCCCTAATAGTTTAAACATATATCCATTTAATTTAAAAAAATCTTCTTTTGAAAAATAACCTAATCCAATCCCTGCCTGATCTGTAGCTATGATTATTTTGTATCCTTTATCCTGAATATCTTTTAGTCCTTCCAACGCATTCTTTGTAAACGTAAATTTTTCTGGTTCATAAAGATAAGAAATACCTTCATTAATAACCCCATCCCGATCTAGAAATACAGCTTTAATCATTTCTTTGTCTTTATTTTCTATTGAAACATAATCTTCCTCAGAAGGCAGGTTTTTTATTTTTTCAAAAATGGCTGTAGTTGATGTTTCTTCTTTGATGGGAATTAGAATAACGCTTCCGCCATATTTTTCAACCAGAGGTTTTGAAGTTAATTTATCCAGACTATAGTCTCCTGCTTTGATGTAAAAATCTGGTTTTATAAGTTCAATGTTAAGATTGTTATTAATCTCATTAAATAAAAAAACATAATCAACCATTTCCAAACCAGAAATAACTTTAGTTCTTTGCTTTTCATTATTGATTGGCCTGTTTGGATCCTTGTATTTCTTGACACTCTCATCCGTATTAACCCCAACAATTAACAAATCACATTTTTTCTTTGCTTCATATAAATAATCTACATGCCCTGCATGTAAAAAATCAAAAGTTCCTGAGGTAAAACCAACTCTTTTACCCTCCCTTTGAAATTGTTTTGTAATCTTTATTACTTCTTCCCTTGTTTTGATCTTATTCTCCATTTTTTATTAACCATTCATTATAATCCTTTACAGCATCCTTGAACTTCCATTCAGCTTTGAACCTTAAAAATCTCTCAGCCTTAAAGGTATCTGCCTGGCTTTGTTCCTGATACCCCTCGTATGGATTTTTAACATAAATTTGTTTTGCATTTGTGTTAAGGACTTCATTTAAAACCTTTACAATCTCATTAAAACTTATCTTGATCCCTGTTCCAACATTGTAAACTCCGGATTTAGCTCCGATTGCAAGTAAGTTTGCCCTAACAACATCCTTTACATAAATATTGTCTCTTGCCTGGTCTCCTGGAAAAAATAAAGTTGGTCTCTCCCCTTTTAGAATTTGTTTTCTTAAATGATAAACCATTGATGCAGGTCTTCCTTTATGGCTTTCTCCTGGACCAAAAACATTAAAATATCTTAACCCAACTATATTTATTTTATTAAAATAATTTTTAGCAATATTATCCATCTCTAATTTAGATCTTGCATAATCGCTCTGAGGAAATTTTTCCTGGTCTTCATTCATTGGGCAGGGACCATTCCCATACACAGAGGCTGAAGAAGCATAAATCAATTTTGCATTTTTTTCCAATGCCAGTTCAATCATATTCTTAAATCCATCAACGTTTTTCTTGAAAATATCTTCTTTACCATCATACCTTGGATCCGTTATAGCCGCCTGATGAAAGATCACATCAATCCCTCCTTGAAAATCCTTTTTTTCAGAAACATCCCATTCAATGAATTTTCCCTTAAAGTCTTTCAAGTTCTCTATTGCCCCGGAAAAAAGATTATCTACTGCAACAATAACCTCATGTCCTTTTTTTTCAAGTTCTAAAACTAGGTTGCTTCCAATAAATCCAGCTCCTCCGGTAACCAAGCAAATCATGTTATTTTTTATTTTAAATAATCTATATAAATTCTTCGTTTAAAACCCAAATTAATTGCTTATTTTTGTTTATAATAATCCTTATATAAGCAAAGGTACTATAAAACCATATGAAAGACAGCCTAAAGCGGTTAGGCTTTTTTGGAGTAGTTTTTTTAGTTCTCCTAGTTCTAATCTTTCTCATTTTCTTCCTAATAGAACAGGTAAAAGATAGACTATTAGTTTCTATTATCATAGCTTTTGTCTTGGCTGTGATAGTGACAATACTTAAATCTCCATTCAGAAAAGAATTATCAGAAGAAGAAAATCAAAGTTTAAGATTTACAATGATATGCAAACAATGCGGCTGGGAGTGGATGTCAAACATTACCTCTTCTGGTTCTAAACCCACCAAATGCCCAAACTGCCGTTCTGATAACCTCGAGACAATAGGCTGGAGAAAGGTTAAACTCCAGAAGAAAAAAGAAAGGGATTTGAGAAGTTTCTTTAAATAAAAAACGTTTATAAACCCCAAAAAATCAAGAAACACTGTGGGCTCTTAGCTCAGTTTGGTAGAGCAACTGACTCTTAATCAGAAGGTCGGGGGTTCAAATCCTCCAGGGCCCGTTCCACAAACTTTAAATAATTTATTTTTATCTTAGTTTGATGGATAAAAAGAGGTTACTTATTTTTGTTAGTCTTGTAGCAATGGTTTTATTATTTTTATTGAGTGAAACAATCTTTGGTTATGTTGTTTATCCAAGTACAACCCCTGCTGCTTCAGGAGGAGATATCCTGGATATTTATTATGATTATGCCAACTGGATTGATTTTATTTTATTCTTGATGATCTTTTTGGGTATAGGGCAGTTAACACTAGGACAGAAATTTACAGGCCCAAGCAAGATCGTTTTCGTTGCAGTTGGAATAGTACTTGCTTTAGCATTATTAATCTGGGAAAATAAAACCCAGTTTTATCTTTTGGAAGAATTTGGAGGAATAATCTTCTGGATATTGATAATTCTTCTGATAATTTATTTAATCAAGAAATTTTCTGGATCTATGGGCGGATTTAAGATTGCAATTCCAAGTATAATCCTTCTTGCCTATTTCATCCTCTATGGAAAGATATTATGGATAGAATATATCTTTGAAGGATTTGCTACAAACTACCCGCTTAATGCAATATTTTATTCTCCGGGATTATATAATATCTTATTTTTCGCGCACTGGATTAGTTTGTTTGTTTTAATCTGGTTTATAATAAAAGCTATCAAGGACAGAAAGAGTGAATCATGAAAAAGGGAGATTTTCCAATAAGTAATGTTATATGGCTGTTACTTTTCATTATTGTGGTAATTATAATTATTTTTGCTGTTAAGGGTTTATTGAGTACATTGTTAAAATGAACAAAAAAGGAATCGCGATGGAAACTGTATCCAAAATGATACTTGCAATCATCTCTTTTCTTATTATTTTTTTTGTTGTTGGTTTCTTATTGATCCCAACAATGAATGATTCTTACAAGGATGCAGTATGTAAATTTAGTTTATATCTTGCTTCTTACTCAAGGGGAGGAATTCCTTTAATAGATATAAAAACCGGTTCTGCATTTAATCTTAATTGCCCGGTTCATAATAAGAAAATAAGCACTACAGATGATGAAAAAATACTAAACCTGGTTGCAAAAGAATCTGTAAACTGCTGGGCAAAATTAGGGGAAGGAAAAGTTGATTTCTATGCTGATCTTAGTTTTCCATGGGACCAGGGGGATGTTTTATGTGTAATATGTTCTAAGATAGAACCTAAATCCTCAAAATATGATGCTATTATTCCTGCCTCAGATTTTATGGACTATTTGTCCAATGAACAGTATACAAAAGAAAAATTAACCTATCTTGAGTATCTTGCAGGAGGTCAGGGAGATTTGCCAGGAGCTTTAATGTCAGAATCAAGCTCTATTTCCATAACAAGTGAAAAGCCACTTTACGTTGTGTTTGCAGTTGATAAAAGTGAAGGTATTGGAACTAAGATTGGGAGAGTATTTGGGTTAGAAAATGAAGATATTGCTGCAATAACTTATGGATTGTTCAGAACAAAATCAGGAGGAACTAAAACTACACCCACAACACCAACAATTACTGCTGGGGGTAAAAATGTAGAGGATATTACAAGTGAATTAATGAAGGGTTCTAGTCAGTTAGATTATGAAGCTAAACAGCTTGCAAATGCGGGGAAATTAGCAGAAGCTGCTGAAAAAGCAAAACTTGCAAAAGCTGCAGAAGTTGCAGGTATTACAAAATTAACTAGTGAAAGTAAGGTAGCTGCTAAGGTAGCAACAAAAATTGTTGAAGGGACAGTTGAAGAAGTTGCAGCAACAGGAGCAAAAAGACTCATCTTTAAAAAAGTATTAACTACCTCAAGTAAGTTTATCTCAAACAAAGTATTCTTGCCTTTAGCCATAGTTGACATTGGATCAAGTGTTTTTGCATCAAAAGATTTTAATGCCAGATTGCTTTACTTAAATTCAGAGGAGGCAGCAAATGTCTGTGATGAACTTGTTGGGTAAGAAAGCAGAAATTCATTGGGACACAATAGGCAAGATTTTAATAGTTCTTGTTGTCCTAGTTATAATGATTTTAGTTTATTTAATCTTTAAAGATAAGATGGTTGAGGTGATTGAAAAATTCAAGGATATGCTATAAACAAAAAAGGAATTGCTGTAAGAGAAATCATAACTGCTGTTATAGTTATTTTAGTTGTTGTTTTGATGATACTATTTGCAAAAAACATAATAAATTTAAAAGACATAATCCTTAAAATATTCAAACTATAAGATGATATTTAACAAAAAAGGGGAAGATACTTCGCAAAGCACAATAATAAAATGGATTATTGGTTTAATTGTTCTAATAGTTGTCATAATAGGTTTTCTATTTTTATATTCAAGTTCTAAGAGAAAAACCGGTTCAATTCAGGAACAGATTGAAGGCGTTGATTTAAATCTTGGGGACTTTTTTGAGAGCATAGATGACAGCTTAAAAGGCAAGGATTATGAATCTGCAGTTGATCAGTTAAGTTGTGACAAAGATTCTTCTGAAGAATCAAATGGGAAAACCTTAGAGCTTTTACTTAAAGGTTATGCCGAAGTCAAGGACAGAAAACTCCCAGAACTGGAAGATAAATACAAGGAAGAAATAAAAGATTGTTATATAGCTTTGAATGAATTTAAGAAAGCAAAAGAATATGGTTTTGAGTTAGACAAAGTATGTAATGGTCAGGGAATGTCGCTCCTTAATGATTTACTTTCACAGCTTGCTGAATCTAAGAAGGTCTTGACAAAATCCCAGTGTGAAAATAATTTAGCTACACTGAATAGCCTGTGCGGAGACCTTAATAATAAAAATTTAAATACAGATGTAAAAAATGAAATAGAGAATGCTAAGAAAAAATTAGGAAACTGCGTTGATGTTGCAGACATAAAAACAAGCAAGGAGACAGAAGCCTTTGCTGCAAGCTTTAGAGAAATGATCCAAAAGGTAATCAAGAAAGATTATGCTGGAGCACTAAAAGACATCGAGTCTTTATCAACATCATTAAAGGATGAAAAGGTTCAGTATAACAAAGCAGCTTCAAAGAATCAATTGACAAAAAAGAATATTGAAATTATTTTGGAAGTTATAAAATCTAGATTAATTATTTTATCTCAAGAGGATTGTAATAATATTAAAGTAAGTTCAGCTTATCAGACTTCTATTGGTTCCTTGTTTGATGAGAAAACCTTTGATCAATACTTTATGGAAGGAAGTCTTGATTATAAGAAATTTGAAGGAGTAATGAATTCTGTTCTTAACGTAAAACTTGATCCAGACCTTTCTTCTTATTACCAGCTTAAATTTGATAAGGCCCTTTGTCAGTATAATAAGGGAGCCTTAGATTCAGCATACAAAACCTATGAAGAATTGTTAAAGGATACAAATTTCCCAGAAAAAAATACCTACCGATACATTATGCTTCATTTTGAAGATGAATGTAAGAAAGCCTATGGAGGAGACCCACAGGCAACAAGGGATGATTGTGAAGCCTATCGTTTAATTGATTCACCTGGATTATTTAGATGTGTATTTATTGATGATTATGATGATACTAATTATTTTGGGATAGGAGCAATTCTTACCAACAATAAGGGGGCATGTCATTCTTGTGCAACTGTTAAAAGAGAGGATAGAAACTGTAAAGCTTATACCCCTTCAAATAAAGTCTGGGGTGGCTTAAGCTTAATTCAGGATCCAAATTTATTAAGTGGAGATGGAAAAGATGGAAATTTCCCTGCTTTCTGGGATAATACATGTAATGATGATCCTTGTAACTTTGGAAACTGCAAGTATAAGGCGGGGGATAGTGCAATAACTGATAGTTGTTCTTAATTAATTAAAGAAATACAAAAATCCGAATAAAAAATAAAAAAGGGTTTAGCCAAATAATGCTCCGAGCCCTGCTGCAGCTTCTTCAGCTTTCTTTTCTTGATCTTCTGCTTTTTCTTCCTTATGAGATTCTTTAGCTTCTCCATGTGCAGGTGCAGCTGTTGCAACTGGTATGGCAGCTTCCTCAATTGCTTTATCAATGTCAACGCCTTCTAATGCAGCTACTAATGCCTTGATTTGACTTCCGTCTACCTTAAGGCCTACTGCATCAGCTACTTTTCTTACATGTTCTTCTGTAATCCCTTTCCCTGCTTTGTGCAGCAGCATTGCGATATAAATAAGCTCCATTTTAAACCTCCATAATTATTATCGTTCGATCTCTCCACCAGCCTCTCCCCACATTACTTTCTTGGCAAGGTCTTCTACTTCCTTAACCTTGTCTTCTTCGGGTTTTTCCTCTTCTGGTTTTTCTTCCTTAGGCTCTTCTTTATCCTTGGTCGTTTCACTTTCTTCAATATTAACTTTAGTTCCTAAGGCCTTTGCCTCTAGCTCTGCTTTTTTAATCATGAATTTCATAACGTCTTTTTCATAAATTCCTGCATAAACAGCAAGATTAATTCCCCATCTGTAAATGTTCTGCATATCCTTTATTACTTTAGCTTCATCAATTCCTAGTACATCTCTTTCATATATTACTCCGTTTTCATAAGCAAATATCAAGTTAATTCCTACTTCCATAGGTTCAATCTTTAGTTTTACTAGAACATCAGCAATCTTTGGTTTAATAATTTCTCCAGCTTTTACAAGTAATTTATCCTCTGTAATTGCAACCTTTCCTTCCTCTACCCCTGTTTTAATTCCTAATTGTCCAAGCTCCCCAATAATTGGTCCTGGTGCAAAAGGAGTTTTTCCTTTCCTGACATAAATATCATTAGGAGCAATCTGTCCTGCCTTTGCAGGTGCACTTGATTTTTCTTTTTGCAGTTGTTTATATAACTTGAATGGATTTTCCTTGCTTACGATTAATGCAGGCTGTCCCCTTATCTTTGATTTTAATGTATCTGTTTCTTTTAATTTATCTTTGCTCTGGTCGATGGCAATCTTGATTAACCTACCCTTGCCCATCTTGACATCCATCTTTCCTCTTAATTGTTTTCTCATTCTTTGCAATTGCAATGATGGCAGATTAGTAAGATCAGCAACTCCAAAAATAGCATTCTCTTTAATCATTTTTTTCAGGAGTTCTACTTCCTTTCTCTTTCCTTCAGATATTTTAGATTTGCTCATCTTTTCCAATAACAACCGGTTGCCCCATGGTTGTTTTAATCATGATGCTTTTTATGTTGTGTTTTTCCTGAGGCAAGTGCTGTGCCATGAAATTATATATAAACATAATATTTTCAATAAGATCCTCATCTTTCATGTCTTCCTTTCCAATTGGAACCTTGACAGATAAATCCTTATTAGTGACCAGTCTTACTGTATTCTGCATTTTTTCATAAACTTCTTTTAGATTAGAGTTAGGAGGAATAACTTGGCCTGCCTTTGGGCTAGGCATTTTTCCCTTCATTCCAAGAACTTTACCAAACTTCTTAGCAATATCTACCATTATTGTTGCCTGGGCTAAGAAAACATCATAAGTTTTTGCAAGTTTTTTTACAGTTTTGTCATCCAAACTTTTAAAACTGTCTTTTTCGCTATACCCCTCTAATGTATCTCTTGCCTGTTGCTGCAAATCCTTGTCAACTAAACCATAGACCTTTCTTTTTCTTCCAAGCTTTTTAGGTAAAACAACAAAATGATCTACTTTCTGGTTAGGATCCTTTATGTTTAAGTTTCTAAGGTTGAGAATTAAATCAAAGGTTTGATTGAACTTCTTTTTAGGTTGTTCCCTTACCTTCTTAATTGCGCTTAAAACTTGAGTTTTATCCATTTTAGCTCTCCTACTGTGAAAGTAGTATAACGAGTTGTATTTAGCTGAAATTAGGGGTTTATAAATCTTACTCTATCAGAGGCTTTGCACAAAAAGTACCAATCTGCACAAAAAAGGGCAATCTGCACAAAAAGTATTTTCTGAGACTCCTAAATTTATTTAAGCATGCCTGGATTACCCAGGACCATGATAAAAGACAGGATAAAACTCAGGATGCAGTGCACCGAGTGCCAGAAGGAGTTTTATAGAGAGATAAGTTTAGAAGAGCCTTGTGAGGACTGCCATAGGAAGTTTATGGAAAAGGTAAGCAAGAGAGTTGAAGAGATGGTAGAAAAAGGCTATCCTGAAGGGGGATACACCAGGACAATAGCAATTATTGATATTTTAGAAGAAGAGGTCAGGGAGGAGATTAAGGAGGAAAAATGGAACTAAAAGAATTTGTAAAAAATACTCTAAAAGAGATTACCGAAGCGGTTGAAGAAACAAATAAAGAGAGTGGGTATTATTGTGGATTTGATTGGGGAGCGAGACAAGGGATATCTTTTGATTTAGCTGTAGTTTTGAAAAAATCAACAGATGGTAAGGTTGCTGCTGAGATATTTAGTGTTGTTGGAGCAAAGGTAGGAGGAAGTATATCCCAAGAAAATGTAAACCGAATAAACTTTGTGGTAGTCCTCAATAAAAAAGGAGAAAAGGTAGTTGATTTTGGTTGAGAGACAATTTTTTTGTGATCCTCAATGTATAAAATTTAAATAATATTACCTTTTACATAGAAGATTAGATATTTTATCCAACCCCTTAGAATACTTTAAAGATTTAATATAATCTTCCATAAAATTCCAGTCAGGCTCAAATTCTTTTTTCGTAGGAAGACTAATAAAACTATTTTCTAATCTTTCTTTATCTACAACCCTGCCATAAGAGTATCTTACTTTCTCTAAGTTTAATAAAGTTATAATAAACATTCCGACATATGGATTTAAGTTTGTTTTCGCTTTTGGAACTAATGCTTTAACTCTCGTGAAAATAGCTCCTAATTCCGCTTGATAGAAAGCATGACCCCCCTCCCCAATAGAAACTACAGATATAAAATTTCTAAATCTTTTGTTTCCATTATACTTAATCTTACCCCGTACCCCATTATTTTTAGTTAGGTTTTCTACAGAATTAACTAAAACTCCATCTTTATGCTTTAAGTCTGTCTTTTTTGGCTTGTCGCCCCCTGTATAAATATTAAACAAATCCCCCAGTCTAAACTTCTCCCAAGTCTTAGGATTAATTTTTATTTTTTTATCCTCAATTAATGGTTTACTATATTCAGAAAAATCCGGTTCTTGTATCTTACTAATCCAAGAGGGCACTTTATCTGGTAATTCTAGTTGGTTTAAAGTTCTATTTGCTTCTCTACCGAAAGTGCTATACCTAAATCTATTTCTTTCTATACAGATGCAATAAAAAAGTTTTTCTTGAAAAGTCATTTCTTTCTTTGGTATTAAGACCATGATGTTTTGAGCCGTATAAAACGGTTTCTGTTGAATAAATGAAGATAAAATTGATCCCCCCAATGCGATGGTTATAGAACCTTTCTTGAATGGTTCTATGTTTTCAACCTTTTTTACAATGGCAGATACCCCCAAGTTGTTAGCACTTCTGGATATAAAATTGATTTTATTAATATCTATATCCGTAGCAAGGCTCATTTTGTTTAAATCAAATTTATTACCATAACTTGTATTAAAGAGTTCATCTAGCCTTACCATTTATCCCTCGTTGTTTAAGTTGAACAGAACATATTTTTTAATCTCTTTGGTAAATTCTTCTTCTTTAATATTAGAATAATCGGTTTCCATATATGCCTCTGCACACCATTCATCATTTGCAGTAACTTTCTTTTTTATGCTTTTACTATTTATTTCTTTTCTATTTAAGAACATTTCTACCCATTCCTTTTTTATTTTATCCCATACCTCATTCTTGTCTATTCTCCCATACTTTTTAGTTTTCTCAAACCCATCTTCTTTCCAGTAACCAAACCAACTCTCTTTTTTTGGTTCATGAGGAACCCCTGCTTTGAATACCATAATGCAAGTTACAGTTCCTTGAGGATAAAACAAATCCTTAGGCATACTCATTACTGCTTCAAGAGTATGTTTCTCTAAGAGTTTCTGCTTGAATATGCTTGGAGAAGTAGCACAACTCATTGGGACAATTGCGACACAAATTCCGTTTTTTTCTAAGAAGTCAAGGCAATTAAGAACATAACTTAGTTCCTCTGAGCCCTCCTTCTTCTTTGAATAGGGGGGGTTCAGGAACCCAACGGTGGGATTTAAAGAAATTATTTTATTTTTGTCTATAGTGAAACAATCGTTATAATGTATGTTTGATTTACCATCTCCCCGCAGCAACATATTAGAACATGCAAGGCAAAACATCTTTGCATTATTTTCAATGCCTATAATTTGTTTATCGTAAATGTGATTAATTTTGTTTCTATTCGTGCCAGCATCATCAATCATTTTACGCATAGCACTTATTAAAAATCCTGCAGTCCCACAACAATTATCAATCACTACAGTGTCTTTGTTTACTTCTGCAATATCTGAAAATAATTCGGTAATGTGCCTGGGAGTTAGAAGTATCCCAAGCCCCTTATCCCCATTTGCATATCTAAGAAATTCGCCATAAAATTGCCCTAAAACATCATGAAATTGATACCCCCTTATATAGGGTTGAACCTTTCCTTTTATTTCAGTGATTAAATCTCTAAGTTTTGTGTTTCTTTTCCCATTTAAATCTTCTGAAATATTATTGTTAGTTATAATAAAACTATATGTATTAATTATATCTTCTTTCTTTTTAGTATCTAATTTATGATCCTCTAAAATATTGGATATAGCTCTTATAAGTGCCTCAGATAATTGTTTAGCACTTTTATGTTTAAGATAAGATGTTTCAAAGGCTTCATTTTCTAATGCAATTAGGATACCACTCACCAAAAGCGGTCGCTGACCTTCTTCAAGCTCAAAATCGTCTCTTAATTTATTATTTAACTCTTTAGAATATCCCTTTAATTCTCCCGGTGACATTCTCGCTTCTTCTGAGTTCTGGAATAATGAAACATAATCATTAAATCCTACAATTTCTTTTAATTTATCTTCTTGATATTTTTTATTCTTGAATTGTAAGTAGGTTGATATTTTTATTTCTTCTTCTTTCTCTCCAGAGACGGCAATAGCAATTACATTAAACTCTTTTGATAAGAAAGAAGAATATAGTAAGACTCCATCCACTGCATAGTCTCTATATTGATCTAATATTTTACTCTTGTGTTTATTAATATCTGCTTTGCATTCTACTACAAGTAATAATTCTGGCTCATTTTCAAATGAAACAATAAATTCTGGTTTACCAACTCCGCCTCCAGATTTTGAAGCATTCTTTAAGAGCTTATTAATTCGGGGGTTATCAGATTTTTGTTCTTCAATAGTTGCATAAGGATAATCTTCTTTATTATTTGTTAGTATTTTACGAACATAATTCTCAGTCTTTCTTTCGTTACTCATTTCCTTACCTTCCCCAGATATTCTTTTATTGCAATTTCTATTATGGGAGATTTGTCGGTTGGAAGTGGTTTTGTTTTTGAGCAATAATCGTCTAAGTCTTTTAGAATCTGGGGATTCAGAGAGATAGTTATTCTTTCTTTCCTCCCCTCTTTTTTCATAGCTTAATTTAGTTAAGTATGATTTATAATCTTTTGTATGATTAGTATTACTCCTCATACCTTTAAGTACTCGTCTTACCTATTTATACTTTTGGTTTTTTTGAGACTTTGTGTGAGAGAAATCCTTAAAATAAGCTACACAGAAATTAATTCCACCATCTATGAGTCTTATAATTAAATTCAAAAATTTTGATATTTGGGTTACTATAATATTCTCCTATTTTCTTTTTTCCCATAGTCCAAGCAGAGATCCTATTTTTTGATGGATGAATTTTTAGCAACTCTTTCATAGGTAAAAGAAATACTCTTATCTTATCCTCCTCATCAACAACTATAGCAAAATAAGGCACACAATCAAATGCTACACACGCTTTTTGGACTTTCTCAAAGTTATCATTAGGTATTGAAACATAAGTTCCTTCCGTTCCTTCATTTCTACTTCTACTCTTAACGGAAATACCCATAAGCTCATTTGTATGGGGGTTTCTTGCAATAATATCTATGCCTGTATGATCTACATTAGCACATTCAAAGCCATATTTAGATAACCAATATAACACTAAATGTTCAGCAAAATTCCCAGTTATCTTAGAGTGTCTCGAACTTTTATTTATTTTCATCTTCTTTCACATCACGGATAATTATTTCATTTTTCTCTTAGCTTCAATATTACATACCATACAGTTTCCTTTGTGTTTTATTGGTCTTCCACAAACTCCACAAAGGAAAGGTTTAATGGTTTTCTTAACAGAAGTTATTATTTCTTCTTCATTGTTTTTATTATCTTCATTCAATTCTTTTCTTAAATTTTGGAGTTCATCTTCTACAATTTTATCCATCTTCTCATCATCTGGAATAGTAGTTTGAGTCAATTCATCAAATCTAATTTCTTCCCATTTGACTCTTTTTTTCTCTATTGCTTCTCTGAGTTTTTTCTCTTGAGGATTTAATTTACTTCCTCTCGTTTTAACTTCAAGAAAAATCACTTTTTGGATATCTTTTTTATCCATACCTTCAAAGACAATGTAATCAATGGGAGAACCTATAAACCTCATATCTGCTGGGTTATGTTTAAAGGAGGGGAGATAAGGCACAATTTGTTCCCAAAGTTTTCCTAATAAAGTATTTCTTGAACGAGATATTGCATCTTTCCTAAATCCCTTAATTAACTCAACATATCTTTTTTCTAATTCAGCTAATCTCTCTGCATTTTTTAGCTTTAATTCTCCAAGAGCTTTTTCTTTATCATTCTCAGCTTCAAGTATCTGTTTCTCTAAGTTAGATATTTTTTGAATAAAATCTCTTTCAAGTTCTGCTTTCTTTTCCCCCCACTGTCTTTGCTCAGTGAGATGTTTAGCAATAAAGTATGTAAGAACAACGCAAATTATTAAGATTATAATCCAACCAATCATGTTTAAACTCCCTTACACCACTCACAGCTTTCTTTAGGACATTCAGAATTTAATAGTTTTATTGCCTTATTAAATATCTTTTCTGCATTCTTGATATCAATCTTTCTTTTAATTAATTCAGTATCAAAAATAACTTCTCCAGTTTCCATAACCTCCTTAGGCACATAAAACAACAGGAAAGAATAGTCTTCGGTTTCATATCCATTCTTTCTTAATAGGAAATTGTAAATATCAAGCTGGTTCTGGTAATGGTCTGCTGTATCTTCTTTTAATGGAAATCCACGAGTTTTATAATCTAAAACAATGAGTTTCTTCCCTTTAGCAAGAATATTATCTACCGCTCCAAATAAAATATTTCCGTTCTCGTCTTCGTATCTTATTCCTTTAAAGTTGCTTCTCCAGACCTTTAATAGTTCAGGCTCATTAAATAATTTCAGGTTCTTGCATTCTCCATTATTGCAGAGTTCTGGAGGCAATATGCCTTTATCCCTGAACTTGTCAAAATGAGTTTTTAAGATTCCATCCATCCCAGAAGGAAGAGAAGGAAATATAGAAGCAGGTCTTTTCCAGACTCCATGCTTGTCCAGCCAGAAACATCTAGGACATTCTTCCATTAAGTTCAATGATGATGGTGAGAGTTTGTAGGTGACCATTTTAACACATCAATAACAATGCCCAGAGTGGAACAAAAAGTATATTTTTTTCTAATTTTAATTCATCATGAGTTATTATTACTCCCCACTCGCTTTTTTTATGTTCTTCCATGAACTTGTAAATTGCCTTTACACCATCGTCTCCAGATTTAGATTTTACTTCAATTGGTAATAACACAATTGGCAGGTCCATTATGATATCCACCTCATTATCCAGATTATCTTCCCAATAACAAACTTCAGTGTTGGTATAATTACTTAAAATAAATTTTAGTCTGCTTATATGGTTAAAAACGACTGTTTGTATAATTAATCCAGATTCAGGTTCGTTTAATAATCCTTTATCCATACGCCCCAAGAGAGCGTTTCTATGTCCATTGTCAAGAAGATATACCTTATTCATCTTCTCAATTTTTTTGTATGTATTTGACTTGTAGAATGGAGATTCGCTAACAAGGTAAACTAATTTTGTATAATTTATATAGTTGGAAACGACACGTCTATCAATACTCAAGGAATCTGACAAACGACTATAGTTTATTTTTTGCCCAGAAGAACTTGAAAGTAAGGAAAGTAAGGACATGAGTTCAGAAGAATTTCTGGTATTAAATATCTTATGAATATCTTTGTATACAGTCAACTCCAAATCGGTCTTTATTCTTTCCAGTGCCTTATCATAATCTTTTTCTGTGAAAACCAACAATCCAGGATACCCTCCCTTTATCAAATAGTCTTCAAGTACTTTTTTTATTTGTGGCAGTTCAGATGATATATTTAATTTTAACCTTGTCAATTCTCTGTAGAATGAATTAGGATTTTTTTCCTTTATTGACTTATTCAATGCATTCCTTAAATCAACAGATGAAAACTCGCATTGTCTTGAACGTTTCGGCATGTAGTACTCAAGAAATTCCCTAAATTTGAAGGGAAGGATAATTCTAAAATTAATTCTCCCAACTAAAGATTCAGAAGCATCAGCGTAAAGTTTTGTATGAGAAGATCCCGAGATTATGAATTTTATTTTTTCAAAAGAATCTGCGTAGGATTTTATCTGTTTTGCCCAATTTTGTAGGGATTGTATCTCATCAAGATAAACATAAACCATTGATTTTAAATGTTCTGGGGTTTCACCAAGGAAAAGGTTAAAATAAATATCCAAGCAATCTATCAATACATTGTCAGAATTTAATATCAATAATTCATTGTCTACAGGGATATAAATAATTCTCTTGTTGTCTATTCCGTCCGCTATTTGATTTTCGATTAATTGCCCCATAAGGGTGGTCTTCCCAACTTGTCGTGGACCACTGATTGAGATTATCTTATCGTTTTTCAGGCAAGTATCCTTAAGGTCATAGAAAATTTTTCTTTTGTTTTCTGATTTTTTTATTTTCTTAGGAACCTCTTCGCCTTTCCACCATAAATTAATACTAGACAATGCACTAATCAATTTTTGTTCGTTCATGGTCATTATGATGTATAATATCCTATAAAAAACTTTCCATTATAATGTACAACTTTAGAGTAATAAGTGTACATTATAATATCCTACAAATAGTTATGATTGTACATCATAATGTACAATATAGTAATGTTTATAAACTCCAATATCTCTGGATTTAGTCTAAAATAGTGAGATGAGACCAAAAAAGAAAGGGGTGTACCTGTACAAAAGAGGTCGCTTAGGAGAGCGACAGATGGAACTTAAGGAATTTGACAAAAACATCAAACCAAAGAAAACCTACAAACAGCAGTGGTCAAGCTACAATCTTGCCCAGACCAATGAATTCAAGCTGTTCCAGGATTCCCTGATAGAACTGATAGATTCAACTATCCAGGTAAGATCCCCAGTATTTCAGAAAGGAAGACCCACTGCCGATCTCAAGGATATAATATTCTGCTGTGTCATGAAGGTCTATTTCGGAAAAAGCTCAAGAAGAAATGTAGGATATCTGAGCCTGGCAAAGGGAATGAATTATATAACTAAAGTTCCGCATTTTAACACAATATTAAATTATTATAACAACTCAGCTCTGACTCCGTTGCTGAAACATCTTGTTGAGCAATCTGCAATACCGTTAAAGGATGCAGAGCTTGATTTTACAGCAGATTCATCAGGATTCTCAACTTGTATTTTCTCAAGATGGTTTAATGCAAGGCTTGGAAAAGAAACTGAAAGAAGACTATTCAGGAAAGCACATCTGACTTCAGGAGTAAAAACAAATATTATAACTGCTGTTTCAATAACAGATGGTTATTGTGCAGATTCTCCCGAGTTTGAAGCCCTAATCCAGACAACCGCCAAGCACTTCGGGATAAGGGAAGTAAGCGCTGATGCAGGATATCTTTCAAGGAAGAATTTCAACATTGTTTCATCTGTAGGGGCAATTCCTTATATTATGTTCAAGAAGAACAGCACACCAAGAGCAAGGGGTTCTGTTGTTTACAGCAGAATGTTTGAACTCTATACCAAATACAACAAGATGTTTCTTGAGCACTATCATAAGAGATCCAATGCAGAATCAGTCTTCCACATGATCAAAAGAAAGTTTGGTCTTTACTTATTCTGCAAATCTGAAATCGGGCAGACCAATGAACTATTATGCAAGTGCATTGCCCATAACTTATGTGTATTGATACAGGAACTGTTTGAAGCAAATACCTTGCTGGATTTTGAAGAATGCGATAAGTTGGTTGTCAGGCATTTTTGTGCAAATTAGGTTTTAGGACTAGTTCTTGTGCAAAGTCTCTATCAGAATAACATACAAATTCTCAAAGAATAAAGCCTCTTCCTTCAAAATCTTGACACTAAACCCATTCTTCTTTGCCAACTCAGAAGGATTTACTGGAGATAAAGAACTATAAATCATCAGGCATTTTCCGTTTTTATTAAGATGTTCTTTTAATTCTTTCAAGAATCTTTCAATAATTCCTTTGTCTGTTGTTATTATCTTGCTTTCTTCATCTTCATCAGGATCCTCAGGAAGGTAGGGAGGATTGAAAATAATCAAATCAAACTTTCCCTTAATGTTGGAAAATAAATCAGAAACAATTGAATTAATCCCTTTTTTCTTACAATGTTCTACAGCTTCAGGATTTATATCAGCTGCCAAAACATCTTTGGTTTTTTCAAGAGCAATTTCAGCTAAATAACCAGAACCAGAACCTATATCCAAAACTTTCCCTCTGGAGTATTCTTTAACAAACTTTCCGATTAATATACTGTCTTCTCTTGGCTCATAAATCATCTAAAAAATAAAAGAAAAAGGTTAATAAACCTTATTCAAATAAACCCTCTTCATCAATTTGCATGTCTTCATCAACTTCATCTAAGCTGGTTTCATCAATGCTTTCTTCGCTAATTCCGCTTTCCTGATCAAACTCATCAGTGCTTTCTGAAGATTCTTTCTGGCACCCAGTCAAAAGAACTAATGAAATTACCAAAATAATTGAAATTATCTTCTTAATCACCTTAGTCCACCTCTTTTGTTAGTTTAGGTCTAATCCCATTAGCCTTTAGTTCCTTATAAACCTTTTTTAGTGCTTCGTGTGCGTCTTTTAGGTTATTTTTCATGTCTTCAAAGTAAGTCTTGGCTTCCTTGAGGATATTTAATCTTTCATCTCCTGTCTTGGTCTTGGCTTCT
The DNA here is from genome assembly GCA_028714095.1 of Candidatus Nanoarchaeia archaeon. GTDB lineage: Archaea > Nanobdellota > Nanobdellia > SCGC-AAA011-G17 > JACPNG01 > JAQTMY01. The sequence goes on from JAQTMY010000001.1 coordinate 266,707, forward strand.
TCTGTCTTTTCAGTAAACTTCGTATAAGCCTCTTGAGCTAAAACCATCTTAGCATTGAACTCAGCCATGTAACTTTCTGCATTGCCAATTTCAGTCCCATTTGCTTTTGTATCAGCAATTGTAACCTCTAGATCATCCCCAAGTTTTGCTAGTCGTTCCATCAGGTTTACCAAAGAATTTTTTGCATTTAATGTAACAGCAAGTCTTTCTCTCTCTCTTATTCTGTTCCAGGCCTGGTTTATTTCCTTGGCAATTTCTTTTAGCTCTTCTCTTGTTGTTGCAGCATCTGCCTTGATTTTAAGGTCTTCGATGTTTTTAATTTCAGCATCAATAGCAGCAATTAATTCAGTTGCCTCTTCTTCAGTAATTTCTTCATTGCTTTCTATCTGGCTTTTAACCTTCTCAAGATGGGAAATCATCTTGTCTGCAGATTTCTTAACAACTTCTTTTACATGCTCAATCAACTTAGTTTCTTTCTCAGTGCAGTTGTCCTTACACTCTTTTCTTTCTCTTTTGGATTCTTCCCACTTTAGTTTATTCTCTTCAAACTCTAACTTTGATTTTTCAAATTTTTCCTTGGCCCTTAGGAAATTTTCTCTTGCCTCGTCAACTTTTATTTTGCTTAAAGCTCTTTCCTTGTTTGCAAGAACTTTTTCAAATATGTCCTGCCAGGATTTTTTATTTGAATCCGCTGTTTCGTCTTCGTCATCAGCGCCTTGTTCCATTGTTTGTATTTGTATATCTTCTCCCTGGTTTTCAACTTCATTTTGTTCCATTTCTGGACCATTGTCTTTTCCGTTGTTAGGTCCATTCTCTTTGGCTAAAATCCCCGAAGGGACTATCCCTAAAAGGAAAATCATCAAAATTGTTATCCCAATTATTTTTTTCATATTAACCTCCAAGATTATTATAGAAATATTAGGAAGTTAGTTACTTTATAAACAAACTTTCAGGAACAAAAAATTAAAGGTTCATAATTCTTTATAATTCTTCAAAAGAGCAGGATTTGCTTTATTTTTTCCAAAGAAAAGATTTTTATATATATTTAGCAAAAATAATAATGAATGCTCAAACAATTGATAATATGTTTAATCTTAGTATCTTCAATAGCTCAGGCAGCAATAATAACAGGAACAATATATGATTTGGAGTTTTCAAAGGTAGAAGAAATTTTAGTAACTGTAAATTCTGTTCCAGAGCAAAAGTTTCTTTCAAAAGATGGAAGTTATAAATTTGAGCTTCCTCCAGGAAAATACACAATAACTGCAAGACAGGAAGAGCTTTTGGCTACAGAAAACCTTGAGATTGTTTCAGAAGGAAACTATGTTATTGATTTGTTTCTATTCCCTTCTTTTGAGGAAGAAAATCAATTATGGAATGAAGATGAGTCGATTCCAGACCTAGAGGAAAACTCATCCCCTTGGATTCCTATCATCCTATTCATTATTCTTATTGGTATTATTTTATTTTATTTCCTTAGAAAAAAACCAAAGGCAGAGAAAAAAGAAGAAGTAAAGGAAGACCTAGAAAAAGTAATACAAATTTTAAAAAAACATGATGGAAGAACAACTCAAAAAGAATTAAGAAAGGAATTATTATTCTCAGAAGCAAAAATAAGTTTAATGGTTACAGAACTGGAATCATTAAATAAGGTCAGGAGAATAAAAAAAGGAAGAACAAACGTAATTATTTTAAATTAGAATTTTTTTATTGCATTAAAATATTCCCTTACTCTTTCCTGAATGTTTTCCAGATAAAATTTCTCAATCTTCTTGTTGTAGATTATATCTAAATCCTCAAATTCATTGATTCTGTATTCATTATTAACGCACTCAATCAAGAACAAATCTTTTAATTTTTTAAGTTGTCTTCTTATATTAGAGGGGGCAATCCCTTTCAGTTCCAGATTATTATTCTTCCTGTAATCTATTGCTTTCTCCTGAATGACCATAGAACTTAACATTTCCTTGTTCTTTTTGGCAGTAAGCAAGACTGCTAAAATATCAACAACAATGTCTCTTGAATCTCCTGGCTGCAATAATCCTAGACTTAAACAGAATTTTTTTACTAATTCCCTGCCCTCTAGATCATAGGGTTTTTCATATCTTCTCAATGTGATTTCTGATAAAGGTAGATCTTTGCTGATCTTCATAAAGAAAAAAGAAATTATTAAATTTATAAACTATTCTTTATTTGAGAAATACTTTTACACCAGATTTGCAGGCCTTTATTTCATGTTCCTTTGAACTTTTCCCTTCAATCCATTTTTTGGCAGATTCTTCATTTTTGAATTTTTTGAAGGGTTTTTTATTATCAGGTCTTGACTTGATTCCTTTCTTGTGAGTGCCTAGTCTCATCCTTCTCTTTCTCTTAGTGTGGATTTTCATGCTATCTTCTTAGATAGGAAAGCTTTATAAACATTTTCTTTCTCAAACCCTGGATGACAACCTTAATTGCATGCCTATCTACTGGAAAAGGAACATGGGGACATGTATCAAGACTTATCCAGGATGAAACCTGGGAAAAGGTTTTTCTAGTAACTAATGATTTTGGTAAAGAAAACTTTACAAAAGATGATAAAACAGAGTTTATAGTTATAGATCCTAATAAATCAGTTATAGATTTGATCGAGGAGATTAAGAATTACCTTGACGGAAAACTTGAGGGAGATGTAGCTGTAAATATGGTTTCTGGAACAGGGAAAGAACACATGGCCTTGTTGGCCGCTTTGCTGAAGTTAGGGGTTGGAATCAGGTTAATGGCTTTAACTAAAGATGGAATAAAAGAACTTTAGTTGGGTATTAAAAAGATTTATAAATTCCCAAAAATCCAAAACAGCCATGGAAGTAATAGAAAATCAGAAGTGCCCTTTTTGTTTAAAAAAAACACTTAGTCTCACTGAGGATGAGCAGGATGTTCCTTATTTTGGAAAAGTATTTTTGTTGGGTATGACCTGCTCAAATTGCAAGTATCATAAATCTGATGTTGAATGCGCAGAAACAAAAGAGCCATGCAGATGTTCTTTGGATATTGAAAAAGAAGAAGATATGAAAATAAGAGTTGTAAAAGGCGCTGAAGCAACTGTAAAAATTCCAAATCTTAAGATGTCCATGGAATCAGGACCTGCATCAAATGGTTTTGTTACAAACGTTGAAGGGATCTTGCAAAGATTCAAAAAAATAATCGAATCTGAGAGGGATAATACCGATGAAGAAGAGGTAAGAAAGAATGCAAAGAACTTACTGAAAAAATTATGGAAGGTAGAGTTAGGAGAGCAAAAAGTAAGGCTGATTATTGAAGATCCAACAGGTAATTCAGCAATAATATCTGAAAAAGCCAAAATAGAAAAATTAAAGTAAATGAAAAAATTATTTATAGAATCAAAATCTAATGAAGATATTTCTGAAGTTTTAAAAAAAGTAAAAATTTCTGGCAGGATTGGACTAGCTTCTTCAATCCAATTTTTAAATAAACTTCCGGAAGCGAAAAAATACCTAAAAAAGTCAGTGATTGCAGGCCAAGTTCTTGGTTGCAATGCTTCATTGTGTAAAAAAATAAAAAACAAAGTTGATTGTTTCCTTTATATTGGCTCTGGAGAATTCCATCCAATAAGAATCGCAGTTGAAACAAACAAACCGATTTACATTGCAAACCCCATTACAAACGAATTTTCAAAACTTGATGCCTCGGTAGTTGAAACTAATATTAGAATGAAAAGGGCTAAATTATCTAGATTTTATTCTGCAGAAAAGATAGGGGTAATATTTTCATTAAAACCTGGTCAGAACAAACTTAATGAACTACACAAAATTTTAAATAGGATTAAAAAAGAATCCTATATATTCATCGCAGATAATATTAATCCAGGAGAGTTTGAAAACTTCCAGGACATAGAGCTCTGGATTAATACAGCCTGCCCAAGGATAGAAGACAAAAAAATTATAAATTTAGAGGATTTAACCATTTAATATGAAACAGGAGTTTTTGAAAGAACTAGTATCTTTTATTCAGAATAAAGGATTTATATGGGGCCCTGAACCAGAACTTTATGATGGTCTTGCAGGGTTTTATACCTATGGACCATTAGGTAAATCCTTAAAGAATAAGGTTGAAAACTCAGTAAGGAGAGTATTTCAAAGCAATGGATTATGGGAATTAGAAGCTCCAACTGTTCTTCCTGATATTGTTTGGGAGGCCTCGGGCCACTTAAATACGTTTAAGGATAAAATTATTGAATGTGAAAACTGTAAATCCATTTTCAGGGCAGATAAACTTCTAGAGGAGACTAATAATATTAATGCTGAACTGTTTACCGATGAGCAGATATTGGATTTTATTGAAAAAAACAAAATTAAATGCCCTTCATGTAGGGGTTCTTTCAAAAATGAAGTTAAAACCCAGAGTTTAATGATGAAAACCCTTGTTGCCGGAAGAGAAGCATCATTAAGGCCTGAAACTGCAACAACCACCTATTTGCCTTACAAAAGATTTTATGATTTTTTCAGGGGAAAGATTCCTTTCGGAGTTTTCCAGATCGGGAAAGCTTACAGAAATGAAATTTCTCCAAGACAACATGTTTTAAGATCAAGAGAATTCACACAGGCAGAAGGGCAGATTTTTATTGATCCTAATGAAAAAAATGAATGGGAAAAATATGAATGGATAAAAGATACAATGCTTCCTTTATGGGATTATAAAATGCAGAAAGCAGATGAACCTTCTAAATTAATTAAACTCTCTGATGCAATAAAACATAAACTTATTAAAACAAAGGCCTATGCCTGGTGCATCTGGTTGGCTTATGAGCAGTATATCTCTATGGGCATTCCTGAAGAGGTCATAAGATTAAGACAGCACCATCCTGACGAAAAAGCATTCTATGCCGATGATGCCTGGGATGTTGAAATTAACCTAAATTCCTTTGGATGGACAGAGGTTTGTGGTATACATGACAGAACAGACTATGATTTAAAACAGCATTCTAAATTTTCAAAAACAGATTTGATTGCAAGAAGAGAAGATGGTTCTGAATATGTTCCTCACGTTTTGGAGATTGCATTCGGAACAGACAGACCCGTATTTGCCCTGCTTGATATATTCTATACAAAAAAATCAAAGGAAGAAGGTAAAACCTTGTTCAAATTACCCTATCACATGGCTCCAGTGGATATCTCAATCTTCCCATTAATGAAAAAACCAGAATTGGTTGAGTTTGCAACCAGGATCAAGAATGAGCTTGAAAAGGAATTTATAATTGATTTTGATATTTCAGGTTCTATAGGAAGAAGATATTTAAGAAGTGCTGAATCAGGAACCCCCTTTGCCATAACAATTGATTATGATTCTCTGGAAAAAAATGATGTTACAATAAGAGACAGGGATTCTGAAAAACAGATTAGGGTTAAAACCAGCGATTTAACAGATACTCTAAGAAAAGTATTCAGCCATGAAATTGAAATCTAGCGTTTAGAGACTAAAAAACTATTTAACCAGAATCTTCTTAATCTAATAGGATGAGATACAGGTTTGGAACCTCAGGGATAAGAGGAGAATATCCCTCCTTTATCAATGAAGAACTTCTGTTTAAGCTTGGCCAAGTTATCTCAGAAAGATTCAGCAAGGTCTATGTGGGAATGGACTCAAGAAAAAGTTCTGAGTTTTTATTGCAATCCTTGATCCAGGGATTATTGATTAATGATCTAGAGGTATTTAATTTTGGACTTGCTCCTGTTGGAGCTGCAGCTTTAATATCAAAAAAAGGTCTGACTATTTATATAACCGCAAGCCATAATCCATTTTCCCATAATGGTTTCAAGATTTTTTATGATGGAGGGGAGATTTATGGTAATTTGGAAAAAACAATTGAGAAAGAGCTTAACATCCCTAAATCAATTTCTTATGAAGAAAGAGGTATTGTTAAAGAAATTAATTTGGAACCAGAATATGTAAAAAAACTTTTATTCCTTGAAAAGGGAAGCTCAAAAGTATTATTAATCCCAAACGGATCATCAAAAATAATACTCCCTTGGATATTGAATAACCTGGGTCATAGGGTAAAGGTCATTAATGAATCTTATCCTATTGAAGAATATGACCGGAGAAAAATAAAACGGATGATATTGGAGAATAAATCTCATATCGGAATTTTATTGGATTGTGATGGGGATCGTGCAGTCATCTTTGATGAGAATGGGGATGAGGTTCAGAAAGATGTCCAGCTTAACATTGCAATAGATTATCTAAAACCAAACAGTCTTGTTTTGACTGTAGAATCTGCTAAATCCTCCTCAAGCATAATAAAGAATACGATTATAACAAAAGTTGGAAGTAAATATGTTGGTAAGGTTTTAAAGGAAACAAAAGCAGAATTTGGCGGAGAACCTGCCGGAGAGTTTATCTATCCCTCTCTGAGTTTATGCCCTGATGGTATTGCTACAGCTCTCCTTTTTCTAAAGATTCTCAAAAAAGAGAAGATATCTGCTCTAAAAAATAAGTTCAAGATTCCAGCCATAAGCAGAGAGAAATACAAGGTAAAGGACAAGGAGTTTATTATGAAAAAAATAGAGAAGGAGCTTAAGAAAGAATACAAAAATCTTAATCTTGAGGACGGAATAAGAATTGACAGCTCTGATGGTTTTGTTTTGATAAGACCAAGTGGAACAGAAAGTTTAATAAGACTGACTTATGAAAATTTCAAAGAAATAAACAAGATAAAAGATATCATAAGCAAAAATATTTAGGCTCGGGCTGGTAGTATAACGGTTAGAATCTCGCCATGGCATGGCGGGGATCCGGGTTCGAATCCCGGCCAGTCCATCTAAAAATGATAAACATAACCTTTGTAACAACAAACAAGCATAAATTTGAAGAAGTAAAACATTTTTTAAGAGATTATCCTATCAACCTAGAGCATTTGGAGAGAGGGTATGATGAAAATCATGATTTGACTGCAGAAGAAATTTCAAGTAATGCAGCAAAGAAACTTGCAGAGGAATTAAACAAAAAAGTTATCGTTGAAGACACGGGTTTATACTTTGAAGCATTTAATAATTTTCCAGGGATATTCCCAAAATTTGTTATGAATTCTATAGGCTACAAAGGAATTCTTAAGTTATTAAAGGGAGAGAATAGAAATGCTTATTTCAGAACCGTAGCTGCTTTCTGTGAGCCTGGGAAAGAACCAAAAATATTTGATGGAACTATGAAGGGGAGAATCACTACAAAAGTCTATGATATTGATAAGGATGCAATGCCTTATAATAGAATTTTTATTCCAGATAACAAGAAAAAACCAATATCAAGTATGACTCTTGAAGAAAGGAATTCATTTTCACAAAGAGCCCAAGCATTTAAAAAGTTTGGAGATTTTATAAAAAATGAATTAAAATGACAGATTGCATCTTTTGTAAGATAATAAAAAAAGAAATTCCTGCTTCGGTTGTTTACGAGGATAAAAATACTCTGGCATTTCTTGACATAAACCCGGTTAATCCAGGCCATACCCTTGTTATATCAAAAAAACATTTTGAAACTCTTGAGGAAGCAACAGAAGACTCATTAGTGGATATTATTAAAACTGTCAAGAAATTAATAAAACCTATAGATAAAGCATTAAACCCTGTTGGGATAAACATAGCCCTTAGCAATAAACCCGGCGCAGGCCAGGTAGTTCCTCATATGCATTTTCACATAATGCCTAGATTTAAGGGAGACGGCCACGAACTTTTTGAAGGAAAAAAGGCCTCTCCAGAAACCTTAAAACAAGTGGCTGATAAAATCAAAAGCCTTTTATAGACCGGTTTTTCTTCTTCTTTTCATGCCGCTGTAGCTCAGCTGGTTAGAGCACCGCTCTCATGAGGCGGGGGTCGCAGGTTCAACTCCAGCCAGCGGCATTATTATATTAAAATATTAAATTTATTGGTTTTCCTTTTAACCAAGCTTCAACATTATCAATCATCATATCATTAGCAATCTTGCTGGTAACATCTGTATTAAATGCTATATGAGGGGTAACTAATATCTTTGGACGTTTTAATAATTTTTGATAAAATGGATCTTTAGTATCTCCTATATTTATTCCTCCAGAGTCATTTGCGGCGCCTGCTAAAATTCCTTTATCCAAAGCCCATATCATTGCATCAACATCATAAATAGCAGAACCAGTCACAGTAATAAAATAAGAACCTTTTTTCAAGGATTTAAAGAATTTTTTATTTAGTAACCCCTCTGTTGTTGGATTCTGACTTAGGCAATCAATGGTTATATCCGCATCTTTAGATTTTTCAATTAAATTACCCCCTTTTAAAAAATATACAACGTTCATATCGAAAGCTTCACAAATTTTTCCTACTCTAGACCCAACATTTCCCTTACCCAAAATACAAACTGTTTTTCCAGTCAAACCTATTCTTCTGCCTGGGCGATCTTGTTCATTATACGCTTCTGTATTAATTAAGACTGGAAGGTCCCTAAATAAATTTAACATCATGGCAATTATCCATTCACTAACAGCATCTTTATTACATCCTGGACAGTTTGATATAACAATATTCCTTTCTTTTATTTTTTCTTTATCAATCCAACCAACACCAACAAATCTTAATGAAAAGAAAACACCTTTAAGTTCATACAATTTATCTCTCATCCCAGTTTTACCACTAAGAATTATGTCTTGTCCCTCGCATCTTTTTAACCAAACTTCAGGAGTTTTAGGGATATCTTCATAATAAGTTACTTTCCCAAGTGAATCTAGCCTTTTTTTCTGTTCAGAACTCAAGCCCATTCCTTGGGTTACAACTATATTTACCATAAAATTAACTCTTAAATTAGCTTTATATATTTTTTGTTTATTTAGTCATTAAACCCTTTCAATCTCTAAATCCAATAAGTGTTTAATATGTTCATTTCTTATTTTATTAAATCTTTCAAGTGGGACCTTTCTAAACAGGTGTGCCATTGCCTCAGCAGAAGAAATATGGGGGACAATTACATAATCTGCTCCTTTTTCATAAACATCTAAAGCATCAGTAATATTTCTTGCAGATACAACTACTTTTATCTTTGGATTTATTGTTTTGACAAATCTTATCAAAGAGATATTTTTTTCAGTGTCATCTATCGTGCTTATTACTAATTCAGATTCAAGAAAATTTATTTTAGTTAGGATTTCATAATTGTTCATTTCACCATAATAACAGCTTACTTTATTTTTAATTAATCTATCAATAATCATCGGATCATAATCCACTACAATCATATCTTCTTTGCCAAGAGTTTTGAGAAATATTTTTCCCATCCTATTACACCCAAACAAAATAAATTTATGTTTATTATCTTTAACCTCATATTCCAGTTTTTTCTTTTTGGTTGAAAGACTATTAAATTTTTTTAAAGGGATAATTAAAAAATCATAAATTTGGGAGGAATGTTTGATTAGATAAGAAGTAATTACCATCGTAAGGATTGTTAAAAATATGATTAGTGAGAAAAATTCCTGGGAAATATGTTTCATGGTATAAAACCCAATCGTCCCAAGTAATAATGAAAATTCTGAGACTTGCCCAAGAGATAAGGCGGTTAAAAATGCAGTTCTGGATTCATAGCCGGCTATACTTGCAATAATCATAACAATCAGGGGTTTTAACAAAATAACCACAATCACTAAAATTCCAAGCAAAACAAGAAGTTCTTTGCTAATCCACACCAACTGCATTCCTAATGAAACAAAGAATATTGTTGAAAAAAAATCTTTTAAGGAAGCAACTCTCCCAACAATTTCATAGTTATAGGGAAGATTAGCTAATCCAACCCCAATTACAAATGCCCCGATTGCAATCGAAAAATTTAATAAATAAGCTAGGATTGCAAATAAGAAAAATAGGCTTATTGCCAATAAAAATATTAATTCTCGAGATTTTGCAGCAAAATCAAATACCCTCCTTATTAAGAATCTGCTTACCAATATTCCAAGTCCAAGCAGTACAAGTCCTTGTATTAAAGAAACTAAAATAATCTCCCAATTCAGACTGCTTTTTGTGAGGAATGACAAAGCAAAAACAACTAATAAATCCTGAAGTAAGAGTATACCTAAAATAATTCTTCCATGGAGAGTGTTTATCTGCCCATCGTCAGACAATAACTTGACGACAATCATCGTGCTGCTAAAGGCAATTATTAATCCAATGTAGATACAGGTAATATTATTAAAATTCATAAGCTGTCCGATAACAAAACCAGCTATAAACATTAAAATAACCTGTATTAAACCCCCAAACAAAGAGATTCCTACAACGCTTTTTATTTTTTTAATATTAATTTCAAGTCCGACAAAGAATAATAAGAATGCAATCCCAATCTCAGACAATGCCCTTATCAAATTAACATCCTTGACAAAGGCTAATCCAATTGGTCCTAGGATTACTCCAGCTAAAATATAAGCAGGGATTAAAGGTTGTTTGATTAATTTAGCAAGATAAGCTAGAACAGTTGCCAGAATTATTATTAATCCCAACTCTAATAAGATATCTGATGCTATTACCATTATAACCCCTTTTTAAAAATATACTATATTCTAGTTATTTAAATTTTTTGAAAAAAAGATTTTATATAAATACTATCTTATTTCTTAGGTATATAGCCTAATTTCTGAAAAAATTCTCTTCCCCCAGGAATATGTTTAAGTAAAGGTAATTCATCCATACTAAACCATCTTGCTTCTATGAGATCATCATTAAGTTTAAGTTTGATGTCGTCAGCGATTTTATCATCAATAAATACTTTGAATCTGTTAAATTCCATAATACAAAGAACTTTTTCACCTGTATCTTTAAGGATTTTTTCAGAAGTACCTGTATCAATATAATGTATAGGTATAACAGAATAAGGGGTTATATCAATACCAACCTCTTCATTAATCTCTCGTATTAAAGTTCCCTCAAGAGATTCATTATCGCCTACGCCCCCTCCAGGAAGATGCCAACAATCAGGATAAACCCCTCCTTTAGTGGGATCTTTCCTACCCATCAATAGCTTATCATCCTTACTAAATATTAGAGCAGAAACGATTGTTCGATGGATATGACGCATATTTTAAACCTCTAAGGAATTTTAATTACTTTTTTATAAATCTTTTGATAAAATTGTGACTCATTCACGCAAAGTTGAAAAAAAGAAAAAGGGTTTATTTCTTACTCAATGTTATTTCTATGGTTGAAACCCTTACCTGTTTGCCTTCCTTGTTTTCAAACTCTTCAGAATCAATTTTTATGTCTTTGACTGCTACTGTGTTTTCTAAAAATCTCTTTGCAGATACTTCAGCAATGTCAACCGCTCTTGAGATAAACTTTCCTCTTGCCTTAATTACCACTTCATCTGCACCCTGTGTTGTGAACTGCATTACAACCCCAGTTACATAATTCATGAAGGGTTTTGGTCCAATGAAAACTGTGTGGTTATCTTCTTTTTGTGATTTCTCTGACATTTTAACCTACCTCCCTAGTCTAGGACAATATCTTTTTCTCTTTTTTTAACAGTCTTGACAATGTAACCTGCAATGGTATTTCTTAATTTCTTTGAAGGAATAGAAGCAACCCTATCAAGAACTTTCTTGTTTTTATCAAAATCCTTTGTAAGCATATCTTTATGTATTTTAAGGATCTTTTCTCCAGTTCTTTTGATTAATTTTGTTTTGATTCTTCCCATAGTTCCAGAATTCGGGATAAAGAATATATAAACCTTATGTTTTTCTTTTCAAGAATGAAAATCCGGTTTTATGGCTTTTTTTGGCTATTTTAGGGGTTTTTATGGGTTTACCCTCAAATACTGCTATAATATCTTCCCTGTCAATGAATTCTTTTCTAAGGCCCCTCCTGTCTAATTCTATACAAACCCTTTCGCATAATTCAAGGAATTTCCTTGGAATGCCATTTGCCTTGTCTATAAGATAAGTTGCTCCGTCATCTGTGAACAAGGGTTTTCCTTTTGTTCTTGCCTCAAGCAAAGCCTTTGCATTTTTTCTTGTAAGCCCCTTCATTTGTATAACTCTCCCTCCAATCCTCGCCTTCATAGCATTAGAAAAATTATCAAGTCTTGGAATCTGGGTTATTACAACAGACTTAACATAACCATTCTCCCAATGTATTTTTAATAATCCTTTTAATGTATCTTTAGCTACCTGTGCTTCATCCAGTAAAATAACTACATTCTTTGGATATTCCTTAAAGAAACTCCTAAATAAGGTGTTATGCTGTTTTAGATATCTTTCAAAATTAAATTCTTCATCAATACCCTCACAGTCAACATAAACCGGGGTGTGATTCTTAACCTTTAATTCAAGCCATTTTAATAGAGAAGTTTTTCCAGTCCCTGATTCACCTGTAACAAAACAGACATTTCCTCCTACAACATAATCCATAAGTTTTTTTTGTTCTTCTTCTACCCCAATTAGATTAGGATTAAACTTAATGTCGAAAGGATTTTCCTTAAATCCATATCTTTTATACCAGGGTTTCATAGTCCTATTTTTGTTATTGAACTTAAAAAGTATTATGGACTTAAAACATATATTTCTCTATCAATTATATTACCCTTAGACCGATATACCAATTTATTCTCTATTTTGATATTAAGTTTGCTTAATATCCCTTCCATGTCAGGTTTGGTTGAACCTTTTCTGAAAGGAAGGACTGGAGAAATAAAAACAATCTTTTTCCTTGCGATTTGTTTTAGTTCTTTTAAAGAATCAAAGTATAGTCTTGTTAGCTCATTCTTGATATGATTTGCTTTGTCCTCGTCAGGAATTCTTGTTAGAAAAGGCCCTAGATATGGTTCAGTAACAATACAATCCACTTTTTTTATAAATTTGCTTGCTTCTCTTGCATCGCCGTAAAATATATCATATTTATTTTTTATTTTGTAGTTCTTCTCAAGCCACTTAAGGTTCTGTTTACATCCTTCATAAGTCTTGAAATCCTTTTCAATTCCATAGGAATTGATTCCCATTAAAAGTGCTTCCTGCATAATTGTTCCAGTGCCGCAGAAAGGATCTAATAAATCTTCATTTTCCTTTATGCCTGAAAGGGTTATAAGAATCTTTGTAAGTCTTATTGAAGTTATTTTCAGTCTGTCAAAGTAGGGTTTTGAATCTCTCTTTATGTATTCTAGGGGATTTGAAACTAAAATTGTCCTAGCTATGTAATTGTTGTAGATTACAAATTCGATAAAATCTTTTTTGTTTTCAGAAGGGCTGAAAAATTCCCCCTGTTTCGGTTTTTTAATGATAACTTTAATCTTTTGTTCTTTTAGGTATTTTTTCACTGCTTCCTGTGTTTCTTTCAGGTTTTTATTGCCATAAATACTAAATCCAATCTTTATGCTATCTTGATTATAGTCTAGGTCTTTAATGTTGAAAACCTCTGCAATTTTTACTGTTCCCCCAAGTTCATTTATTATTTTTTCATTAAGATTATTAATTGAGACCAAGGCTATCTTCTTGTTGTATTCCTTAACCCTAAAATCATATTTTCTTGATTGGAGATAGCTTTCTATTTCAGCCAAACTTAATTCCGGGTCCCTCCCAAGTACAAAAAGATAATCTTTCATGTTATTTTCCTAATTTATTGTTTTAAATATATTCCTATCACAAATTTTAAATAAATTGAATTAACCTTAATATTGATGAAAAGAGGTCAGATATCACAGGTCTTTATATACTTATTTGCTCTCCTTATTATTGTTTTTGTATTAATTTTTGGTTTTTCATTATTTTCCAAATCAAAACAATATGGTGAGTCTGTTGATATTCAGAATTTTGTTTCAACCCTGTCTTCCAAGATAGAATCATTAAATCAGCTTGAAGAGGGGTCTGAACAGACATTTTTATATTTATTGCCATCAACCATAGATAAAATCTGCTTTGCAGACTCATCTGAATTGGACAAGACAGTTGATTCAGAATTAAATTTAATTTATTCCAAGGAAAAAAATCTTTATCTATTTCCAGGTCAGGCCTATAAGATAAATAGTTTATATCTTGATAAAAATCCATTGTGCATACAAAAAAATTCATTAAGCCTTAAGCTAACTAAAAATAAGGACGGAGTTTCTATCTCTTCAGAAGATTCTGTTGAAAAATGCAATACTCTTTTATTTAACAAAGAAGATAATATTGATATTTTATTTATTCCAGAATCTTATACAAACATGGAGGCATTTTTGGAAGACTCAAAGGATTACATGGCAGTTTTATTGTCAAAAGAACCGTTAATCTCAAATAAGAAAGTATTTAATTTTTATTCATTGAATGAAATTCCAGAACTAAGTTGTACAAAAGATTATATTTTATTGTGTGATTTGCAAAAAATCCAAAAAGCAGCAATATCCTGCCCCCATGACATTATTGTTGTATTGTCAAAAAATGGAAAGTTATCTGGATTAAGATCCACCAGCCAGGGGAATATTATAATAATAAGTACAGGAGATAACAAATTAGTTATCAGCCATGAGTTTGGTCATGCCTTTGCTAACCTTGCAGATGAATACCTAATAAAGGAGTTTAAGGGAAATCTCGAGAATGCTCCAAACTGTGATACCTCTCCATGCAAAAAATGGAATGGTAATGGGTGTTATGGGGGATGTTCCCTTGATAATTATTACAGGCCAAGCGCAGATTCAATCATGAAAAGCTTTGGCTTATTCTCAGATAATGAATTTAATCAGCCATCAAGAGAGGCATTTATAGAAAAGATGGGAGTTTACCAATGAAAAAAATATTTTATTTGTTAATAATAATCCTCTTAGCAGGTTTTGTCAGTTCATCAAGGGTTTATGTTCTTGACATGGAATATGATAAAGGGGAATTAAAGTTATTAAATCAGTTTTCTTTGTTTGGATTTGCCCCAGATTATAAGAATTCTGCAGGAGATTATTCCTTAACGTTCTATGATTCAAATGGAAATAAAATCAAGACAATAAGCTTGGATTTGCCTTTGATAAGGTATTCAGATGTTTCAACAGAAAAAGGAACAGAAGGCGATGTTGAATTCTTGGATAATGCTAAATTTTCTATAATATTGCCCTATCCTGAGAATGCTGCAGAAATAAAAATAACTAAAGGCCCTCAGGAGTTGCTTAAAACAAAAGTTTCAGAATCCTCAGATAAAAAATCTCGATTTACCATCTGGATATTGGTTTTAATTATAATCTTATTAATATTCCTATTGCTTACATTATTTATAAGAAAAAAGATTAAGTTTATATCTAACCAGCACCAACAATTACAACAATGGAACCAAAAAAGACTTTGAAGCTTGTATTATTAATACCCTTAATAGCTGCAATAATTTATTTAGTTTATATTTTAATCCCAAAACCAATACCAGGAGGAATCCAGCCTGCCCCAATATCAAAAACTTTAATATTTTCCACAGGTTCTTTTATTATTGGTTATGGATTATTTTTAGTTTTTATATATAAGAAAAAATAAAAAATTTAAGTTAGGATTAACAAGCACCGCATTGATTATTGCATTGTCTTGCAGCTGCAGGATCCCCAGAATAACCACAAGAATATGTATAGGGATTAGTGCTTCTATCTATTCTACAACAATATTTGCTACTTCCTCCACTACCTGTGTTTCTACTCCATATTCCACCCATAGCGTCACTTTGGGCAGCGAATAACGACCAGCTTTCTAACCAACTTTTACTAAAAGCTTGCCCAACAACATTCCCTTCTCCATCAACCGTTCCAATAATCTCAGATTTAGATTGATAGAGCGTAGTAACTATAATTGCAACAATAGCAACAACTCCAACAAGGATTAGGTAAGGTATTATCCCTTTTTTTGTTTTGCTCATATAATCACCTCATGAATTGTATAGATAACTAAATGCATAAATTTTATTTAAAGCTTCCGAATTCATCAAAACAAAGGTTTCAATCAATGCTCCAATTAAGAATAATACAAATGCAAGAACAAATAACTTGTAAAAATCAATGAATAAATTATTTTCCTTAGCTTTTTCAAATAATCTGTTTAATAAGTATACAAGCAAAAGAGTTAATAGAATCGACAATATCCTTAGCAACATGAACTGGTCAAGATAGTATAAAATCATATAAGCTCCAACAAAAATGAGAATAGATATCCCAAGTATCCCAAAGAAGTCCTTTACTTTCTTTGAACTGGTAATCAATAAAGATATCTTAGCCCCAGAAACAGCAGCAAGTATATATGCCATTCCTTCAAAGAAGAACTGAGGCAAAATTATTAATAAGATTATTAATAAATACAGCCATGCACTCTCTCCTGAATAAAATGATGCAGTTAATGCTCTATATCCAAATAAGGTTCCCCATGCTGATGCATTCCATATGATAAAAAAGATCCCGCCTTCAACAAAGAATAAACTTAAAATAAAACAGGCCAATAAAACCCAGAAGTTGTTCATAAAAATACTTCCCATTAAACTAAAATCAAATACATTTCCTCTTAATGCAGGGTCAACAAATAATTGTTCTTTTAATATATTTGAGGTGTCAAATCCTAATTGGGGTAATATGAATGAATAAATTGTAAAAACTAAGAATACTCCAAGAAATATTACAAAATAACTCCAGATTATTTTTTTTGTTAGGAAATAAAATCTAAAATAACATTTACTCCTTGCTTTCCCCTCTTTTTCAAATATTTTCTTCATGATTGGCAAGAACAACAATGAAGTGAAAACAATAGCCACCAATCCTGAATTTGCCCCGAACAATAATCTAGAAATTGCCAAACCAATAGAGGAATAAGCAATTGATATTAAGAATAACCACCTCTTTTTTATATCTCCAGCAAAAAGCCGTTCAAAAACCATCTTATCTCTTTTTATGTTTTCCTCTGGTCTTGGTTTTTTTCTTAGCCACTCTCTTTGTTGTTTTGTGTTTTCTTGCATGCTCTTCATGCACAAACAAAGCCGCCAATAAATAAGAGACTATCAAAATTGCAGGTGCAGCTCCTAACACAGCCCCCAATAATCCAAGGAAGTTTGGTGGAGCGCAATTAATTCCAAAGAATCTACAGGCAGTAGAATTTGTTATAAGATCCCATTCACCGAAGAATACAGCAATAACGCTGAATACTGTAAATATCAAAAATAGTAAAAGTTTCTGGTGATTTGGCCTCAATGTTTCTTTTAAACTCATAAATATATTATACTCCAATATTTATATAAAGGTTTCTATTTCTCAGTTTTCACTCATTATTTTTGTGAAAAAAACAGATTAAATCTGCCTGAATACCAACCCTGGCAGATTAGTCTGTAAAAACTTTTCAGCACTTTTGCTTAAATCTCCAGAACTTAAAAATAAAACAGGCAGTTGTTTTTGTGTTGATTCATGATGTGCTAGAGTTAAATCTCCCTCATTTATTTTTGTTTTCTTCTTGGCTTTTACATAATATTTTAAATCTCCAAGATTAGATTTGATATTTACAATAAATGAATAATCACTATTTCTTTTAATCACCTCTTCTTTTAATACCTCAATATTATTCTTAAGAAAGTATTCCAGTAAAATTTCCTTGAAAGTTGAACTTTCATCTTTTCTTTCAATGGTTTTTTCTTTTTTGATTTCTCTCTTCTTTCTTATTTTTTCTTTGACTGGTTCTTTGACCTTTTCCAGAACTTCTTGAACCTCAGGTTCTATTATATCTTCCTTAATAATTTCTTTTGGGAGCTCTACCTGATTTTCCAATGTTTCTTTTTCTTTTACTTTTTGCATTAATTCAGTATCAGCTTTTAGGATAGTTTCAATCAGGGGCTTAGCATCCTCCTCTTTTGTTAGATGCCATTTCCAGAATAATTCAGATTCAGAATTAAGTATTACTTTTAAAGGTATAGCAAAATCTCTTATCTCTCTTAATGCAACCCTCTGCCATGGCTCGCATTCCTTGTCTCTTAATATTTTTTTCTCTTGTAGGAGATCATAGATCTTTCCAGGCATCTCGCCAAGATAATTTCTCAGTCTTGCAAGTTTATGTTCCTGCCCTCTTGTATAGTATAATGGACTGCCTCCAATCTTTGCTTTTGTGATAAGTACATCCTGTTTCTCAACTAATTCAGCAAGTATTGCAGAAGAAAATAAAATATTTGTTCCAAGACTTTTATTTATCTCTACAGGCAAAACCGGGCCATGTGCCTTGACAAAAGTCAAAGCTTTTTCTCTTAGTTCTATCATATTTTAATAATCAAAATAAACTCATTTATAAAAAACTTGCTATTGGAGAATCTATATTATGGTCTTACCCAGTTGATCTCATAATAGGTGACACAGTCCTCTTCATCCACAATACCAATCAATAAGTTTTTCTTGGTGGAATGAGCTACTCTGTTTTTTGCTGAGAATTCATACCAGGTTAATACATCTGCTTCAGCAACAGGATAAACAATCCATTTGGCATGATCCTCTCCAGGTCTTATCCCTTTGTCATAAACTCTGAAATCAGCCCCAAACTTTAAAGCGGTCTTAACAATATATCCCCTTTCTCTTAAATCCTTGAATACATTGTATCTTATCCAGAAATTTGGTTCAATTTTTTGGGATTTTTTTATAAAATCCTTCTCGCTTATCTGTTTATCTTTATCATCTTTTACTATCATTTTTTCTTTCTGCATTAAGAATAAAGCTTCAGAAAGAGTATAATTTATGGAATTTCCCTTGATTTCTCCGAATTTTGATTTATCATAAAGTTGCAGTCCTAACTCATCCTTCTCAGCTATTACCCTTTCCCTTGAAAAAATACCCTTTATCATAAATCCACTAAAAGAAAAACTATTTAAAAACCTTTCCTGTATCCTATATTTATGAAAATAACTTTTTTGGGCACTGGCTCTATGGTACCAACAATAGAAAGGAATCATTCCTCTATTTTGTTTAACTATAACTCTGAGAATATTTTAGTTGATTGCGGAGAAGGAACACAAAAGCAATTAAGGAAAGCAAAAATTTCTCCGGCAAAGATAACAAGGATTTTAATTACCCACTGGCACGGAGACCATGTTTTAGGAATTCCAGGATTACTAAGCACATTAAGATGGAGTAACTATACTAAAACATTGGAAATTTATGGACCAAAAGGAACAAAGAAGTATTTCTCAAATATGATGAATGGTTTTGATAGCCATATTCTCCCAACCCTTAAGGTTAAGCTAATTGAAATAAATAAAAAATTGGTTTTTGAAAATAAGGATTTTTATGTCGAAACACTTCCAGTAGTTCATACTAAAAATTGCCTGGCATATAATTTTATTGAAAAAGATAAAAGAAGAATAAATTTAAGTTATTTAAAGAAATTTGGTCTAAAAAATAATCCAATCCTAAAGAGCTTGTCTCAGGGAAAAGACATAGTTTATAATGGAAAAAAGATTAGTGCAAAAAAAGCAACAATATTAAACAAAGGAAGAAAACTATCGATAGTTCTGGATACTATATTTTTCCCAGGATTATATAAGATTGCAAAAAATTCAGATTTATTTGTATGTGAATCGACTCATCTATCAAGAGAACAGAAAGAATCAAATGATTATGAACATTTAACTTCTGAACAGGCAGCTATAACAGCTAAAAAAGCCAAGGTTAAAAAATTAATTCTAACTCACTTTAGCCAGAGATACAAAGATGTAATGCCATTGGAAAAAGAAGCTAAAAAAATATTTAAGAATACAATAACTGCAAAAGATTTAATGACAATTAATGTCTAAATTTATGATTATAAATATTAAACAAGAATAGGTCTGTCCATACTAATTTTAGGATTCTGAAGAATGCATAAGACAATAATCCCAATACCATAAAGATTGCTCCAATTAACCCCTCGCTTCCTACAAATCCTATTCCATAGTTGATTCCAACCATAAATAAAATTAAGACTGTTTGGGTAATAAGTATCAAGATTAGGACAGCAAGAAGATATCCTGGTTTCTTAAAGAATGCCCTAGATGAGGTTATTAATGATTTTAATGTATTTTTCTTGTCCAGAAACAGGCAGGCGTATCTTAATAATAACATTAATTTAAGTAACAAAACAGCAACTATAATCAAGATCCCCATAATAACTAGTGCAACGCCTTTTGGAATAGTATTAATCAATAGATATCCAATAAGCCAGGCTATAATCAAGAGTATCAACCCAATTAGGTAAACAAATATTCTTAGTAAAACAACTCTCCAGAATGCTTTCTCGTCTTCCTTGATTATTCTGAAAAGGTTTATTTTCCTTTTTTCAATAATGTTTCTTAGCATCTTAAATTTCAGAGCCATTAAGCCAGAGCCTATAAAAAAATTAACCAAGACAAACAAGATTAAATATGAAATTATCCTTAGCAAATTTTCCTGCAGGAATGAAAGCCCCCCCGCTTCAAAAAATGACTGGGCATCAAAGCTTGCTAATGATCCAAACTGGGAAAATCCACTTATTATCATAAAAAACAAGAATAATCCATAGGTAATTATTATGCTTATTAGATCAGGAATAAACAAAACTGGTTTAATTTGTTTCCAGGATTTAAAATACACCTCCTTAAACATAAAGAATACAAAAGCTAAGGGATTTATAAAATTAGTGGAAAGAAATGTGCCTTATTTTACTGGAGAATCTGAATAGTAAAAAGAAAGGTTTTTATGTTCTAAACTTAATAATTTATTAAATCAAAATGAAAGTGATATTATATATGGCTATAAGCGTGAATGGGATGATTGCTAAAAGTGATGATAACACCTCCTGGATAACCCCCGAAGAATGGAGGAGCTATAGTCTATTTGTAAGAAAAGCAGGAAATCTTATTGTGGGACGCAGAACCTATGAAATTCTTACTAAACAACCAGAATTTGCAGAGTTTAAAGACATAAAACTTGTTGTAGTATCTAAAAAACAAGATATTAATCTTGTAAGTCGAAAACACTTAATCGCTGAATCCCCAAAAAAAGCATTAACTTTTCTTAAAAATTTTAAAAGAATAGTTGTAGCTGGAGGAGGCACTCTAAATAACTCCTTCCTTGAAGAAAATCTTATTGATGAAATTTATTTGGATGTTGAACCAATTATAATAACCACAGGCATACCATTGTTTAAGGGTAAGGAATTTGTAAAAAATTTAAAGTTTATAAATCAACAAAAAATAAGTGAGAACGAAATTCAGTTACATTACACAATTGTAAAATAAAAATTACTCTTTCTTCTTAATCTGGTCTTTAAGATTTAATTTATTAAGTAATTCCTTATACCTGTTTCTGATTGTAACTTCTGTAACACCTGCTGTATCAGCAACCTCTCTCTGTGTTTTTTTCTCATTGTTAATCAAAGCAGCAACATACAATGAAGCAGCAGCTATTCCGGTTGGACCTCTTCCAGAAGTCAACTCAGAATTCTGGGCCATCTCTAAAATTTCAACAGCCTTACTCTGAGTATCTGCACTTAGTTTCAAAGCAGATGCAAATCTTGGGATATAATCAACAGGATTGCTTGGAAGTATCCTTATTCCTAATTCTCTTGTTATAAATCTGTAAGTTCTTCCAACTTCTTTCTTGTCAATACCAGATGCTTCAGATATCTCATCTAAGGTTCTTGGAACTTCGTGTCTTCTGCATGCAGCATACAATGCTCCAGCAACAACAGACTCCATCGATCTTCCTCTAACTAGACCTCTCTGAACAGCTAAGGTATAAATTCTTGAAGCTTCCTCTTCAACAGATTTTGGTAATTTAAGATATGAAGCAACTCTTCTTAATTCAGCCAAAGCTAATTTTAAGTTTCTTTCAATTGCTGTACTAACTCTGTATTGCCATTTTCTTAATCTGAAGTATTTATTCTTGCCTTTCCCTTCTAACTTATAGATATCGCCTTTTTGTCCAACATCGGTTCCAATCCCTTTGTCAAACTTGGTATAGGTGATTGGAGCTCCTGTTCTTCTCATCTTGTCAGCCTGGTCATGGTCGAATTCTCTCCATTCCTGGCTGAAATCAATCATCTTTTCTTCTATAACTAGTCCGCAATCTTTGCAAATAACTTCTCCTTTTTCATGGTTAAGAATAAGATTAATTCCCCCGCATTCCGGGCATTTTTTAATATAATGGGTCATGTTTATAAGTTCCCCTAATAACCACTTACGAATAATATCATCGTAAGGTTTATATATCATACCATAAGTTTATTTATAAATCTTCCGGTTGGTTTTTCACTCAAAAAACAAGAGAATTTACTGTAAAACTGCCTGTATCCCAACATCCTGACCAGGCCTGTTGGTTACTTTTGCTTTGCCTTTGTCAGTTTCTATGATAGTTCCTTTTGTAATAATATTTCTTCTTATGTAGTTCCTGTTTGCAGGATTGTCAACTACGCTTATTATTTTGGCTTTAATATGTTTTTTTGTTTTTGGATCATAAACATTTGCTATATCTTCAAACAAAGTTTTGAATTTTAGGTTTCCACCAAGAACTCTTACTTTTTTTATCCTTCTATTTTCAATTTTTGTTAAAACTGGCAGGCTTCCTAACTCATTTAGTTTCTTTTTTCTCCAGGGCTTGTATTTTCCACCAGTAAGTTTAGTTTTTGCTTTTCTCTGTGAGATTGCCATAATCGTTTCTTAAAAATAGGCCATTTATAAACCTTACTATTTGAATTTTAGAAAGGTTTAAATACTGCCTTCTTACTTTAAAACTTAAAATGGAATCAGACAGACCTTTAGATGCATTGAATCAATCACGTGGCAGAAGAGTCATGATTGAGCTTAAGAACCAGAAACAGTTTATTGGAAAACTTAAAGCATTCGACATTCATATTAATGTGGTTCTAGAAGACACAGACGAACTTGAAAACGGTGAAGTCAAGAGAAAATTAGGTACAGTATTCTTAAGGGGAGATACCATAATTTTAATTTCTCCACAGTAGGAAGATGGTAAAAGGAACACATTCTATGGGTAAGAAATCTGGTAAAAAGAACTTTATCAGATGCAGAAGATGCGGAAAGAAAACCTATCACATTAAAAAGAAAAAGTGTTCAAGCTGTGGTTTTGGAAAATCAGCTAAGCTGAGAAAGTATTCTTGGCAGAAAAAATAAGATTTATATAGTATTCTTGACTGACTATAATTAAATTATGTTAGTAAAAAGAGGGAAAAGTAATGGCTAGACTATCTGAATTATTGACTAAAGAACAAGTTAAAAAAATAAAAAACCGTTATGACTTTGCTGAAGAGGTTGCTGAAGCCCGTATTTCTTTTGAGAGTAAAACAAGCGCTTTAATGGAAGAACTTATGAGACTAGGTGCAAGGGATTTGGATGCATTCCATTATGGAGGGAGGACCGTAGCGGGGTGGAGAGATCAAATAAGTGACTTAAATAATGAACTTATTACCCTCTATGAGCGACTTGAGCGGGAGCGTAATAGACACGTTATAAAATCCTTAAATGATTCTATAAAAGAGTCTCAGAATAGAATAAAGGTCTATCAAGGAGATATTGTAAAAGCTCTTGCAATTGGATTTCATAGTTTATCTGCCGGGGATGTAAGAGAGGAATCTGAAAGAGAAAGAAGAATAAAACCTTATAGACAAAATATTGAAGATATTGTAAAGTATGCTGAAACAAAAAGGGAATTTGGAGAAAGAAAATTATTCAAGCATTATGCAACATCTAAAAGAACAAAAGAACTTATGTCTGGAGGCATGAGTTATGATGATGCTGTAAAAACCCTTAAAGAGGAAATTGATCAGGATACTGAAGGAAAATACAAAGGAAAAGGGTTCTGGTATTATGTTAAAACTGCTGAAGAATTTATTAAGGGTGCGAGACATCCGATAAGAAATATTAAAGGAAGAGCAAGAGAAAAAGGTTACCTTAGAACAAGACCCCAGCACGTTGATATTGAATCTGAAAAAGAAGCTTATAATGCTTTTAAAGAAGGGGGGGTTTCTGAAAGAGTTCTAAAATATCAAAAAGATATTATTGAATTAGAGTCTTTAAGAAAAGGATTAGCTCATAAACATCGTGCAGGAAATTCTTCTTCTGATTATCATAACCTTAATGAAGGACTTGGAAAAACTCTTAATTATGTAGGGAAAGAGCAAAAAAAAGAACTTGATGAATATTTAAAAAAGAAAAGACATAGTCTTGAAGAAAAAGTTGCAGCAGCAGCTTTATTCTGGATTGCTGGAATAATTGCTTTGGCAAGGGCAAAAGGAACTTCAATTACTGGAGGCTTTGCCATTTCAAACCAGTATTATGTTAATCCAAATAATATTTTATTTGTGGTAGGATTCTTATGTTTGATTATTGGAACAGCAGTTTATCTGCATCATAAAAAAGAATAAGAACCTTTATAAAATAACTAATTCTGAATTTCCCTTATGCGGACGTGCCGGAGCGGTCAAACGGAACGGGTTTAGGCCCCGTTGGCTTAGTGCCTACGCAGGTTCGAACCCTGTCGTCCGCAGAACTTTTATTTAACACCTAAACTCATTAAATCCTCATCACAGAAATCTGTTTTCCTTGGATAATCTGTTTTTTTATAACCTTCAATAACCCCGCAAGTAGTTTTTACAAATCCACCCATGAGAAGATTCTTGTTTAATTTAAACGTTTTCACAAAAAGATTTGAATTTATTTTAATAGTTGATTCTTCGGATAAGCAAGCTGCAAGTTGCGCAGAAGTTGATTGCCCAATCCCGACAATATTTTTACAATTATCTGGAATTACTGTTGCCCATAACTCATCAGTCTCACATCCATCAGTCGTTTTTATTATCAGGTAGAATCTTGCTAGATCTTCATCATTGGAATCTGTTTCTAGATTATCTCTATCTAATTCTCCAATTTTTTGTTTACCCGCTTTATCTCTTGCCCAGTAAGTTTCTGTAATCTGGCAGGCTTTCTCCATAACTAGTGTTATATCTTTATCATCTTCTTCTGGGTAATTAAGAAGACTTACCCTTAACCTATAGTCCTCTCCGTATTTAATATTTGAAGGCAAAGGTATCTCGATTTTATGGCTATCCCATTTAATTTGTGTATTTATATTTTTAATAATTGTACCCATTTTTCTATCAATGAGACTAACACCAACTCTCATTCCTTCTACGTCTCCATCTGGTTTGCATCCCCCTGATTCAATCTCTGCCCATAAATTATTCTCTAAAAGTTTGGTTACTCCGGTTGCAGTACTTAATTTCGGTTGAGCTCCTTTGATAATATACTGCTTATATTCTTTTTCATCGTCGAGAATATTAATTCCTTCTAGTTCACATTTAGTGCTGGCTTCCACATTCTTAGAATATTCCCCATTTTTCTGCTGGACTCCATTTACTTCCCCATAGGTTTTTACGGTAACTTTAATATCATCTGCCTTGCTATTTTTATATTTTCCTTTCTCATCATTTATAACCATGGTATACTGTTTATTATTCCCTTGGTTTGCAACAAGGGTTTGTCCAAACACCTCTAGTTTTGTACTGCTAATCTGAATATCACTTATTTGCTCATCAAAACCATCTTTTTGGGAGCTTACTCTAAATACAATTCTGTTTATTCCTAATGAAAGTGCATCTTTTTCCAAAACTAGTTGAGCAACTTTTTCTCCTTTAATAATATTATCCAAAATATAAAGTCCAGGTTCTTTTGTTACAGCTGCGGGCGCTTGAGGAGTACCCTCTGCACCCCCCTTAATTTCAGCATTTATTTCAGCAGCTTTTTCTGATTCCTCTTTTTTAGAATGATCTCCTTCTGTAAGATAATCTTCTTTAGCCAAACCAGCTTCTAGATAAATTTCTCCAGCTCGTCCATAACCTTTAGATCTAAGATTTTGATCATTAACTCCAGCAAGTATTGTTTTAAGTTCTTCTATGGTTGTTGCAGCCTTAATTTCTTCTGTTTTCTTTTCTCTCTCTTCTTTACTTAAGATTATTCCTTTATTTATCAGATCTTCTTCATATTTATTTTGTGCCTCACTTAAGTATACAGAAACATTCCCATAATTTTCTAAATCCTGCAAGCTAAAGCTTCTTGTATCCAGCCAGCAATATCCTAATGCAACTCCTGATGAATCTTTTCCGCAGCTCCCGACATTCCTCCAATAATCCTTGTTTGAATTTCCGTCAGGATCTTCTACAGAGCAAACCCTTACAATGCTATCCGTAGTGCTGCTGATCCCAATCGTTGATGCAATTGTTTCTCCAGTGCTTTCTTTTAGTTCAGGTATGCATTCTTCCTCACTGTTAATATTTTTAGTAACTTCTTCTGTAACAGCATTATCCTGCAACTGATTTAATCCATAATCTGTTGTGACTCTCCCAAATCCGCATTCAGTCACTTCATTAAGCTCGATACATACCTCATTAAATCCTTCTCCTGCTACAATGTCAACGTTTTTAGTTATATATCCTCCATATTCTATCTGGTCTTTATTCTCGCTTGTACTTCCCTGATCCCCATATGTAACGAATAATTTTCTTCCTGTTTTGCTGTCTCTCAAATAAACTCTATACCCGATCTTATCTGATCCGGAAATATCCTGGGTAGTTCCTGCATAGATATGGAAGAACACATTGTAACTTAGAGTTCCAAATTTCTCACTGTAAGGTTTTGAACTCATTGTAGCAATAAACTGGGAAGGATCTCTTGGGTTTACAAGTTTAGTCATGAACTCTCCAAGGTTTGGAATTGATCCGCTTACAAATCCTTTGCAGAATTCCATTTTTATTTGCTCAAGTTTCTTTGCCTTGAATGAATTATCAACCAAATTTCCATACTCACTTGTAAAGAACTCAACACTCTTTAATGCATTTTCATAGCTACTTGAGAACTGAAGATATTCCCCCCCGCCTTCGATGCTGCTTCCGCTGAAGACATTTCCATTGAATAAGTTCTGGACAAATTTAGCAGCGCCTCCAGCCTCTTTCCAGAAAACATCACAAACATAAATGCTCTGGATTTTGTCGCATATGCCAACACTCTTCCCCTCTTCCTTTTGTGTTGTTAAACAGTCTTTTCCTGACTGGAATATTGATCTTATATTCTTGAATCCAGCTAAAACTCCTGTTGCACAAACAGGCAATATATCTCCAGATCCCTGTGGCAGTACTATTGATCCAATTATCCCAGATCTTACAACATCCTTGACATACCAGGTTCCTCCAGCATTAAATCTTGAAACAGGACATACTATAGGATCGCATATATTGAATAATGCCTTGCAGTCTGAAACACTCATAGAGTCTGTGCAATGTCCCAAGGCTTTGTTTGTATCCCTGTTTGCAGCATTATAACTGCACTCAAATACTTTTTTGTCAATTTTTACAGTCCCTTGATCATCACATTTAAATGAATCAACAAAACTTTTGTATTTATATAATTGAGCTGGTTCTACTTCCTTAAGATAGCTTGCTGACTCTTTCATTGATATATCATCCTTGGTGCATAATAACCCATCAGAACCAACATTCATTAGACTAATACTGGATGCACTCCCATCGGCTGCATATTTTAAAACCTTTAAGTAATTTCCGTCTTTGTAAGGGATGCAGTAGGGTTTTCCATCAGAGTAAAATTCTGCTTTTGCATTTGCAGCATAGTCGCTCCTCTTCCCGCTTTCCTGCACAATATCAACTACCAAATAACATTCGCTATCTTTTTTAAATAACTGACCGCTCCCGATTATTTTCTTTGCGTCCTTAGAAATATCATCTTCGTTTATAGGAATTAATCCTTTTATTTCCTCAAATTTGACTGGATTTCCTTTTTCATCTTTTTTAAGAACATACCCTACAGCAGTCTTTTTATCCTTGCTCATTGTAACAGTGGATAAAATATTATTTATTTCAGCACATCCACCATTATTTTCTGTTAATCCTTTCCACTCTTTTTGTCTTTGTTCAATGCTCTTTGATTTTTGAAGTTCAAGATTTTGTATTGCAATCTTGTAAAGTTTTTCTTTTTCTGCTTTGTCCTCTATGTTGCTGTCCTTGAATAATTTTTCAGTTTCTTTGTAAGCAGAATTTTTCTCTTCAAGGCTTTTGATTAAAGCTGTTTTCTCCTCTGCTATTGTTTTAAAGTATCCTTCCTCTTTCTTATCAAGCCCATCGGGTTTATTGTTGAGTATTGAACTTAAGATTAAATACTGCTTGACATCTTTTGAATCAACAATAAACTCTTTGCCATCTTTATTAAAATCTTTTATTTCTTTTTCCAGTTCCTGATAGGCCAGACTCTCATATAATTTTCCGTCCTTAAGCTGGTCGTTAAAGTCATCAACTTTGGTATCAACCTCGTCAATTATTGATTCTGCAAATTCTCCAGTCTCCATTAAACATTCATCATAACTCTGATAAAATTCCCCAATTTTCCCTGCAGATTCTAAACTTACTTTTGTAATGCTGTTTGCCTGGCAGAAATCTTTCAGTCCCTGTATCTCTTCATACCCATTCATGACTATGCTTCTTGCATTTGCCTTGTTTCCTATCAAGAAATTCTTTGCTGTGATGAATGCAAATGTTGCTCCGCATCCAATCGTCCAGCCCTTTACAATATCCTCTGTTGTGTTTATTATTCCATCTAATGTTTTTATTGTGGAGTCAAGATTTCCTATATGATTGTCTAATTCTTCAGTTGTAAAATTAATTAATTTTATCCCTTTATCAATTGGAATTCTTACATTAAACTCGCTTGTACTGTAAACCTTTGCTCTCCCAGGTATTATTGTTATCTGGGCAGCCTTTAATGATTCTACTTTTTTTAATTCAACCTCTATCTTCTTGCCGGTCTTTGAAGTTATTTCTTGTTTCTTTTCTATCTCTAATTTTATATTTTCCCCATCCGCTTCATCAGGGTATTTATGTTCCTTTAATTTTTCAGAATTTTTATTGTAATTGGAATCTTCATTAAGTTTGCTTGCAAGCAAATTTCTTACTGCAAGAACTCCTTCTACATAACTTGTGTCTGCAGTATCTCCACATCCTAATCCATTATAAGCTCTTAATGCCCTTTCCCATCCAGTATAACCTGCATATTGTTTTTGATATTCAGCATTTGCACAATAACTTTTTACCTTGCTCTCATAATTACTCCCTTCATTATACTCGTCGTATTTTTTCTTTAAGAATTCAATCCCAATTCTTATGTTTTCATTAGGATCAAATCTTACATCAAGGTCTTTTGTCCCCTCTTCATCTTTAATCTCATCCAGCTCAGCTAATTGAGCAAGGACTTTTTCTTTAGTACCTTCATCTTTAATATTAAATGCACAGGTGCTTTCTTGATTCCCTAGGTCTTTATAGAGCTTAGCATTACTATCAACTTCTTTTACAGTTCCAGGCATAAGTTGCATTAATCCTATTGCCCCACAATATTCTTTGTTTAATTTTGAGATTAAGCTAGGATAAAATCCGCTCTCATAAATTATTAAAGCTTTAACCAATAAAGGATCTATATCTTTTTCTTTAGCATATTCTAAAATTTTTTCATCATACTTGTTTTGATAAGTTTCAGCTTGAACCCCAATCCTTTTGAGATCTCCACTCTTAGCATTGGTCTTGATATCCTCAATTTTCAATAGACCCGGTCCTTTTATTTCCTCACCCTTGGAGACAGTTACATCATCCTCATTAATGTCTATTATTTTATATCCAGTATTCTTTAATGCTTCATTAATCTTATAATCAGATGTATCATCTCCAACTCTAACGCTTGCAGATGCTCCCTGATGTTTTTTGATTTCCTTAACTTCAATGATTGCTTCTTCTGAACCAAGCTTTATATTTTCAGATGAAGAACTTATTCCCGCAGAAGCCAAGGTCAGGTAGGTGCTGTATTTATCAAGATTGGTAGTATCCTTTATGTTTCCCAGCTCGTCTAAAATCCTGCTTCTGAATGAGTTGAAATCGCTGTCAGCGTTAGCTAGTTTAGCTTTAGTCATTAAGTCCGCATAAGCCTCAAGGATCTTGCCTGTATAAATATCATATTCTGAACTTGATCCAGAGACTAACTCCCTTGCTTTTTTGAAATTAGTTACTGCTGCACAATCAAGCTTAAATGCAAAATCACTATTAATATCCACTTTCTCGTCTTCTATATTCTTGCAGGGATCTTCAGTATTATAATTTGTTGTACTCTTGCTTATTTCCAAATTTATTGTTCCACTGTCCTTAAAGTTGGTTAATTTAACCTCACCAGAACCATCATCTTCTTTCTCAATTTTTTCAACATACCAGTCTGTCCCGGGTATGTAGTTTGATTCAAACACCTCTACAATATCTATTTCCTTATTTTTGTAAATCTGGAACGTTGCACTTTTGCTTAAGGAATTAACAATGCCATCTAATCTTACTTTTATTATATCAACTCCACTGCTCCCCAATAATCCGCTTATCCCGCTTAAAGAAATCTGATTTGAGGTTTGCCCGACTTTTATTTTTTGCAGGCCTCCAACCGGAGTTAATGTATAATCATAGACCTGTATTGTTGCACTATCACTGTCAAGGCTGTCTAGTCTTACATAATATTCTCCATCTAAGAATGATTCCTGGCTTATTGAGTTATAGCCTTCTGCAAAAGAGATAGTTCCTGTGTCTGTTTGTCCACTCACCCCCTCTTTTAATTTTGTTAGAATATTTTGTACAGCCTCAAAAAGAGTTCTGGATTCTCTTGTTGTTCCTCCAGTAAATTCATTTGCAGCTTTTTGATAAATCACCTTTGTTAATCTTCCATAGTTCAAGCTCCTGTCTGTGCTGAACTCAATCCTTGCACTTAAGTTTAAGTCAATTTCTTCAGGAATCTGGTCTTCGTTGTCAAATCTTTTGATCTCAACTAAAATAATCCCTAGATTATCAAGATCTTTTTGGTCCATTGTGCCTAAAATTGTTTTAACAGGTGCTAATGGATCCTTGTAATAACTTTTTGGAGGATAATAGGAAATACCCTGGACATAAGGATTGGAGGTGATTGGGGTAACTACAATATTATTTATTGAAGGTATTCCTATAGTAGGTTCTCCAGTTGAACTTTGTTCCCCTAAGAAACTTCCCAAGGTATTTCCTCCCAAATAGATGAAAACAGGAACTTCCCCTTTAGTTAACAGATTACTTTGTAAAACTGTTGGATCTACTTGTTTTGGATATACACTAATTGCCTCTCCAAGATCCTCATAGAAATTAATCCCGCTTAAGATTGTATCACTGCTCGCATATCTTGATAATGCGCTTGTTGTTCTAGTTGTTGTCGGTGTTCTTGCAGCCTCAACAATAGGGATATTGCTTACTAGGAAAATTACAATCATTGCTATTGCAATTATTTTCTTCATACTAACTCCGGATATTCAAAAAACATACTATTTGTATATTCGTTAAATTCATCTGTGAATTTGGATGCATCTTCGTAAAACAAATCTGAATCATCATATATTGCATACAAAAGGATTTTATTAGATCCATTTAATTGATCTCTTGATAAACTAAACTCAAATTCCCCTCCGCCTATTAGATTTTGTTTAATCTTCTGCTCAGGGATGATATTTTCTACGCATTGACTTTTTGTTTGTCCTATCAAACCTAAAATTCCATCAGGTACATCAACGCATTTTACAATTGTCCTTTCTGGTATTGTTATTGTTTTTCCTTCTTCATCAATAATATAAGATCTAACCTTGTAAGTTCCTGGAATAATTTTTAATATCCCTTCCTTGTTGCTTACTATCGTATTATAATTATCACTTTTAAATTCAAAGAACACATTTTCATTTTCAACCTTTCTTATCGCTCCTGTATTCTTATTAATTAATCTAACTTCATAACCTAAATTATAATAAGGCTCCAGATAAATAACAGCCTCATCCTCTTTTGTTGTTGATAAAATCTTGTTTCCTACCCCAAATTCGTTTTCTGCAGTAAGATACCCATTTACACATCCAGGGAAATATCCGTCAAATACCCCAGAACTTTCACCGATATAGCAGTTGCTAAACCCGCAATTATAAGAAAGCTTGGCAGGAGCTTCTTCATTCGTTTTAATATCAATAGTTCTTATTCTCACTAATTGAGTTTTGGAATTGCATATTTTATTATTGAACATTGAGATATTATTATTGCTTAATGTATCCTTTCTTGGCTGGTTTTTCTCTATAACAACCATTGTTGCAAACTGGAATATATCCTTATCAGAATTTAGTGTAAATAGAACAGGATATCTTATGTTATAGGCAAACTGATATTCATTTATGCAGAACCCCCCAGGCAATATATTATTACTTGTTCCTGAAAAACCCTGAGCAACAAGTATCTCTCCTTCATTTGGTGTAACCTCTGTCTCAAATGGCCAGGATTGAAGATATCTTAAGTTGATGTTTATATCATAACTTTTCTTTAAAGCTCTCCATTCAAAGTATTTTTCAGTATTTGCATACCTAGTCCCTATAATCTTTATGTTTGGGATGTTTGTTTCTACAATTGCTTTTAGTTTATTATTTACCTCTTCAGTCATCCATACTTTTGCTCCGCAGCTAAATTCAGTTCCAGAGTAAGGGATATCATCATAAACAGTTAACATGTCAATTGTTTTTTCCTCCAGAAAATAGTCAGTATTTTCCTGCTCTAGTATCTGGACAGCTATTTTATATAATTCTCCAAAATCAGATTCAAGAACAGAACTAAAATCCTCTATCTTGAATTCTTTATCAGCCCTTTTTATTGTGGTTGGCATATTTAATCCAGTTCCAATCTCATTATTTTCTATGCTTATTTTAACCTCTTTTTCCCCGGTTTTGATGTTGTATCCTGAAAATCCACTGAAATTATTTAAACATAAATCTAAATTTGATTTAACATAAATTCCCAGGTTTTTTTCTATCTCTCCAAGGCTTGGATACTGTAACTTATCTACATTGTTTGCTTTCCTGTAGTACCAGTAAGGAACTTCCAGATCTCCGAATGATAGTTTATTTGAGACTTTGTTGAAATCTGATATAGGAATGTTATCATCTTCTACATCAAGATACCCTCCCTGTAACCCCATCAGTTGGCTTCCTGAGAAAGTTACCTGCTGTAAGCAGCTCTCAACAAAATTTTTTACACTCTCTATCTCTTCACCTTCTTTCTCCCCAGTCAGAATCTCATTGCTTTTGTTTAACATTACTTCCCGGAAGGCAATGAATGCTCCAAGTACTACAACAATTATTATTCCTATTATTACAAATAAACTGACCTGACCTCTTTTCATTTTAGAGCTATAACTAATTTCGAGCCTCCGAGTTTTTTTATTTTAATTAATTTTTTCTTCTGCATGTCTTCTATTATATCTGTAACTGTGGCATTTTTTATATTAAAAAAAGCAGCAATCATGCTGAAGTTCACTAGATTATCTCTTTTTTTTACAAAGTCCAATATCTCTGCTTCTGTTGGTATCATTTAAAGTACTTTAAAAGCTTTATTTTAGTTGAAAAGCTTAAAAAAGCCTTTCTTTTAGGTTTAAAATATTTTAAAACCTTTAATAATCTGAAAATAAATAGACAAAACTAATATATAAACATTTTGAAAGGGATGGGCCCAGCCGGGATCGGACCGGCGACCTCTTCCACGTCAAGGAAACGTCATACCACTAGACCATGGGCCCAAAAATATTGAAAGCCTCAGGAGGGAGTTGAACCCCCGACCTCCTGATTACAAGTCAGGCGCTCTAGCCAGGCTGAGCTACTGAGGCACAGATTATGACAACAGGGGTTTTTTTAAAAACGTTTCTATTAATACAAGTATATATATTATCTGGAAAAAGAGAGTTGTCTCTCTTTTAGTTAAAAATATCGTAAGGGTTTCCTTAACCTTCTTAGGTAGCCTTGTTGATTTTGCTTGAATCTTCAGGTTTTAGCATTGGGGAAAGACAAAGAGGACCAAGTCCAAGGTTATAAATCACAGAATAACCTTTGACTATTTCTTGGATGGTCTCTTCATCAAGATCATCTGGGATAGTAAACCCCCTTATTGCATTAAGAATTTTAAGGCAAGGTTTGCATTTTAAAGCATGCTCTTCTGTCCTGCTTAATTTTTCCTTAATCCCCTTAATCTCTTTAGGTGGGTTTTTTATATGGCAGATCGAGACCCAAGCAATTATGATAGCTATAGTCTCATTTTTCTTTGTGCACATGTTCCCTCATAGGCGCCTCCTGGGGTTTTACAGTTTTGCCACGTCTATATAACTATAGAATATATTCCTACCTAAGGACAATACTCACAGATGCAAGGAAAACCCTTACGAATTATTTAAACAAGATTTTATAGAATAAATTTTATTATTTAAATCTTTGCATGCAGGATTTCTAATCCTCTTCTGGTTATTCTTAATTCTTTCTTCCACCCTTTGTCATGCTTGATTGTTTCAGTTTTTATTAATCCTAAATCTTCAAGTTTTTTCTTTATGGCATTCCCTCTTCTCACACTAATATTAAATAATTCATAAACCTTTGAAATATTAAATCCCTCACTTTTTGATACAAATTCCAGGAATTTTTTATCCTCACTTTCAAGATCAAATTCCTGTTTTTTAATCTTAACTTGCTCTTCTAGAAATTCTCTTGGAGCAGCAATTCCTGAAGCTTTAAATGCTTCATCTATATTTTCTACCTCTTCATCAATTTCCTTGTCAACTCTTTCCTTAACATAACCTTTTTTCTCCTCGTCCTTAAGAACTCTAGTCCCCATCCTTTCTTTTAGTTCATCATCTGTCACAACCTCATCCTTTAAGTGGACTAATGGGGTTTTTATCATAAATGGGCTTGTATGTCTTTCAGATAATTTTACCAAGGCCTCTCCGACCATTAACATTGAGAAATAATCTTTGTGTTCTCTTAACTGCATAATTCCCGATATCTGTTCAAGGTCATCAGGCAGTACCTGCTGAAAAGCAATATTGCATGCACTATTTCCAGCTACAACCTCGCTTAATTTAGAGATATGCTGGTCTAAACAGATTAATCCAATACCATATTCTCTTACCTCTCTGTATAATACATCTGTGGCACTTTCTTTAATGAAATTTGGTTTATCCTTAAGGAATATGTTGTGGGCTTCATCAATTAAAATTGCCTGTGTAAATTCTCCTCTTGATGAATTCTCATTTGTTTTCTTATATTTGTATAAATAACTTAGGACAAACTCACAGAAGAACTTTTTCTGAGAACTGTTTAATGAATGAAGTTCAAACAAAAGCTTGTCTCCAAAATAATCTTCAACCTTAACACTGTCTCTTCCTTTATATCCGATGACTTCCCCGAAGTCTCCAAAAGTTAATGCGTGTGCAATTCTTAAAGCAGAAACTACCCATTCACTTTCCCTGTTTCTTATTTTCATTTCTTCTTCCTTAATTTCTAGTCTATCTTTTAT
Organism: Candidatus Nanoarchaeia archaeon; assembly: GCA_028714095.1. GTDB lineage: Archaea > Nanobdellota > Nanobdellia > SCGC-AAA011-G17 > JACPNG01 > JAQTMY01. Next base: position 302,096 of record JAQTMY010000001.1, read on the forward strand.
CTGATGCCAAGTTGGATAATTATCAGAACCCTCATAAACTCCAAACTCCCTGAAAGCTTCATCTAACGTCTCTACCAGTATTTTATGTACTCCATAACTTGCAAAGAAACTTTCAGTAATCATATCAACCAATAAGCTAATCCATTCTTTGTCAGGCACCCCTTTTGGTGGCCTGTTGATGTTTATCCTAAAGTTATTGTTTATTTTTGAATTACCTATTGTATAAACTTTAATCGTATTGTCTATTAAAATTAAGGACCTGAAACTTTTTTTCCAGTCAAAAATCCAGAATGGTTTTTTGTTTCTGATTAAATTTCCAAGAAGTATGAATGCAAAATTAGTTTTACCAGATCCACTCATCCCACTCACACATATATGCCTTGGCCAGTCCCTATCTCTCAATCCAAATGGATAATAATCTTTCTCAGCATAAGATATCATTCCTAGTGTATATGGTCCTCCAATAATGTCTTTTTGAGGGGGTTCAAGAAGAATTTTTTGGCTGAGCATACTCTGGTTAAGATATTTGTGATATAATGCACTAATTGCCTGTTCTACCTCAAATTGTTCCTCTCCTCTTTCAGAGAGTCTGTATCTTAGATATAGTGCATCGATCTTTTTGCCAAAAACCGGCCTAAGCTTTCTGCACATTTCCTCAATAGTTAAGTCTCTTTCAAAAGCCATTTTTACTCTAAGATTTTGTCAAGCATGCTGGATTCGCTTTCTTTTTCTCTCAATTCCCTGTTCCACTCTCTTAGCTCTTTCTTCAGCATTGCAATATCTCTCCAGCATTCTAATTTTTCTTTTGCCTTAAGTTCCTCTAACTCTGCTTTTTTCTTAAGTAAATTTAATTTTTCTGCTGTTGCAGTAGGATCTGTACTAGAAACACTAATACTCATGGTATTAATCTGACTTACAATCTTATCAATATCGTTGGCAATTTCCTTGGTTAATCTTTTTCTCTCTTCAACAAGTTCAAAAATTTCTTTTTGGCCTTCCTTTAATGAAACAACATCTCTTTTCTGAATATTCTTTAATATATCTTCTCCTTCTGATTCCTCAAAATGAGCAGAGTAATCTCTAATCTTATTTTTTTCTTTTTTATTCTCATCTATCTCGAGATCAGATAAAAATCCTTCAAGTATGTCTCTCCTAACCATTTTAACTACTTAATAATAAAAAAGAATTAATATATAAACATTCCGGTTTATTCTGGGTTTTCCGGGGTCTTCCGGACTAATCATCAACTACTCTGACCGCCCCTTCAGGAGCATTGGCCTCACAGGCCCTGCATCCAATACACTCTTCAGGATTCTTTACAATAATTTTTCCTTTCTCTTTTGCAAAAACTCCTGTAGGACAGATATCTATAATTTCATCATGTTTTCCAAGTTTATCATAATTTATAATTGGTTTTGGCATTTCTACCCCCTCCTTTGTACTTTAGAGAAATCACAAAAAGTAACAGGATGTATCTTTTTGACATTATTCTTAATTGAAACCTGTATCTTGTTTCTTATAATGTCCATTAAAACTTCAATATAATCTCTTTCTCCAATCTCCCTCTTCAGCTCTTCAATCATGACTTTTCTTAGGCTTTTCAGAACGTTTCTGGCAGCTTTTCCTTTAGTAATTAACATAGGTTTTATTATAATTTCAACATTATCCTTGGTTTTTAATTTTAAAGAATCTGCAATCTTTGAAGAGTTTATTCTTACAGATCTTTTAAGATGACTTTGAGGTATTTCATAACCAAAGAGTTCTGTAAATCCCCCTTTGTCCTTTACCTCTGTAACTTGGAAAATAAGTCTTGCATTTGGTTTTTTGACATCAGCAATCTTCCCAATGTCAACAATTACAGCCCTTCCTTTTAATTCATTAATATCATAAGCAGGAGTTTCCCCAATAATTTGTTCTCTAAATTCCTTTGAGGCATAAATATCAAACCATTTTTTCTTTCCTTTTTTCAAAGTGCTCTTATTTGCCATTTTTAAATTTCACCTATTTGTCCCTTAATAAACTTTTCTATTCCTCCTCAGAAAGTACTTTCTGAGCAGTTTCTATGAACTCTTTTTCTTTGTCTTGAGGGATTACAGCTCCGCAAGCAAGGGTATGCCCCCCAGATACAAAGTCTCCAACTTTTTTGGTTATCTTTAATAATTTGCTTCTTATGTCTGGCCCCTCTCCACCCGAAACCCTTCCTGATATTTTGGTTTCTCCCACCGGATCATGGGCCATAATTAATACCATCTTTCCTTTTTCATAAATATTGGAATGAGATATTATTGAGGCAACAACTCCAACAAGACTTATATTAATATTATTTCCTGCATGGATAATAACATAATTTTTTCCTTCAATAAACATCTCTTTGTTTTTGTAGAACCAATCTAATGATTTTCCTAATTTGCTCCTGTATTCTTCCAGAACTTTTAATCCTTCTTCCTTGACTTTTGATTTGTCTAAACATAAAGAAACTCCAAGTGAAGTTTTATTTAATCTTGCACAGGCATTAAGCATAGTGGAAAATTCCCTAAGATCTTCAATCCCTTCTATCTCTTTCACACAATAGCATTTTCTGGAGATGTTTTCAGATTCCTCGCTCCCAATTCTCTTTAAGATTATTGCAGTTATTATTTTTTTTAGTTCGTCTTCACTTAAATCTGAAACCTTCCTAAAATTATTTTCTTTTTTGATATTAATTCCTAATTCTTCTAAAAACCTGATCGCATTTTCTTCCTTTCCAGTTACTTCAGGTATATAAGGATCAAAACAATATTGTATTGCCTTATATATTGCTTTTTCTTTAGAACCCAAAAAATAAAATCCTTCTTTGATAAATATTTCTTTGTTTTCTATGGTTTCATCTAGTATTTTCTTGTTTACTCCTGAGAACTCTCCTTTTTCCTGATTGTCCCCCAAGGCTCCGACTATTGCTAAAAACCCTAAATCTTTGTTTATTTTATTAAATTCTTTTGCAAATAAATATACTATGCCTGCAGCAGAAACCTCTTCATATCTTAACCTCTTGCTTGGGTTTAGATTAGTTATATCCCCTTTGTAATCTTCATGCATGTGATGATCTAAAACAAAAATATTTTTTCCTTTTAATCTCTTTTCAATATCCTTGAGCATGGCAGATCCTAAATCCAAAAAGAAAAAAGTTTCATAGTCCTCATGTTTAATTTCATCCAAGATTCTGTAATCAAGTTGTCTTGTAAATGAAACTGAAAAATTAAATTCTTCTCGAGTGAGTGCTTTAATTAGGATGGCAGCAGAACTAATCCCATCAGCATCCAGTTGACTTATAATTCTTATAGGTTTTTTTGGAAGCTGTCTGAATCTTTTGACAGCTTCCTTTATCTCACCTAATAATATATCCATCTTAACTTATAAGAAGTTTTACCTTTTCTCTATCATACTTCCAGTCTTGAGGCAACTTCCCTGTCCTTTTATAATATTTTATTAACCTATTAATCTTACTCCTGGTTAATAAAATTCCTCTCTTGGCACCTTCATCTTTTTTGTTTGTTTCAAGATGTTTCATCAATAATATCTCTTTCTTAATTAAAGCTGTAAAATCTTCAGGAAGTTCTTTATTCAGTTTGTTGTCTTCAAGAATTTTTGTTATCTTCTTGCCTGTAACTGTGTTAACATCAGGAACTCCATAGGAATCTCTTAATTCTATCCCAATCTCACTAGCGGTTTTTCCTTTTTTTGCTAGTTTTAGGACTAATTGTTCAACCTCTTTAATATCCCTTTTCATCCATCCTGGTTTTATTTTTTTACCTGGCTTTTTGCTTGAACTTTTTCCTTTATTCCTTGAATGCATCCTTGCCATAACATAATCCTCCAACGCAGAAATAGATTTCTATTTCTGGTATAAGCAAGCCTAAACCGGCCTATCCATCTCACTTTCAGTTAATTTAGTATTTATAAATCTAACTAAAAATAGCTTTAATCCCAATAGTTATAAATTTGACCCCCCAGGCAATTGTTATTAATCCCAAGATAGTTGATACTGTTTGTATTGTGGTTTTCCCAATAAACTTATGGATTCTTTCTGATTGGTAGAATAAAATTACTGTAAATGTTAACACGATTAAAACAGACATCCCAGTCAAGAATCTCCCGTAATCATTTATAGCAACCAAGATTGCAGTTATTGCAGCAGGTCCAGTTAATAATGGAGTTCCAATTATTGCTGCTATTGCTCTTGCAGAATCCCCCTTTAATTTTTCTTTATTATTGGATAAAGATCCCCCCAAAGCCATTTTAATTCCTAATATACCAAGGATAATTCCTCCTGCAATTCTAAATTCTTCAATATTGGTGCTAAATAATTCAAGTAAGGTTTCTCCCAATACGATTACCATTAATGATAAAAGTCCGGCTACTAGCACAGCATATGTTGCAGTTTTCTGTCTATCCTTCTTTTTCATAGAGGATGTTGCTGAAAAAAATACTGCAAGACTTGCTAATGGATCAAATATTACCACAAATAAAATTATCAGCTGTATGAAAATATCTATCATAATCATCACTTCTTTTAGAAGTCTTTAAAGTTCTTTAATTTATAAAATTAACTCATAATTTATAGATTTTGTCTGAGTTCCTTACAACGTCTACTACCCTTATCCCGACAGAATCCCCCCTTTTTGCTTCATTTATTGGTTTTCTGTCTATTTGCATGCTCTCTACTTCCTGTTCAAAATCTGTAGTAGCACCTTTAATTTTTATTGTATCTCCTACCTTAAGAGTTCCGGTCAGGGTTACCGCAACAACCCCCAATTTTGAAAAATATGTCTCAATTTTTCCAATTTCTTTCATTTTAATAATATTCACCCCCTTATATTAAGTATAAGAATTATATAAAAATATCTATCAAACCATAAATTAGGATAGCCCCGCCAGGATTCGAACCTGGGTCTCCGGAGCCAAGGTCCGGAATGATTGGCCACTACATTCCGCAGAAATATTAAATGTATTTCTTCTACGGGGCTGCGAGGCTTACCCTGACAAAGATAAAAAGAACTCTTTTAAAAACCTTTCCTTAGCTTATATCTCCCTCTAGACTCTACTTTCTCAAACCTTTTCATAAATTCCTTGTCAGGGTGATAAGCCCTGAATATTTCCTCAAAACTTTCATAAAAGACTTTATAATGTTTAGCTCTTATTGCCTGTTTTAATAAATGCAAATCTACAGCCTTATCTTCAATTTTATCTGAAAAAAAACTTAAACCAAAATCAATAAAATAAATTTCATCATTTTTTAATATCATGTTGCTTGTTGTTAGATCTCCATGTATTATATTCTGGTTGTGCATCTGCCTTATTTGTTTTCCAATCTTGATGCATATCTCTTTTCTGTTTTTTAATTTATCAAAAATATCTTTTAACAAGTCTCCATTAATGAATTCCATCTCTATTTTCATGTTTTTATTATCAACAGAAATTAATTTTGGTTTTTTAACATCAATCTTTTCCAGAACCTTAGCTTCTCTTTTTGTCCTGAATTTCCTTAATTTTTCATCTATTTCATTTATCCTGTATTCTTTTTTTATCCTGTGTTTTATTACTTTGTTCTTATCTTTATAGATAACTGCTTCTGCTCCCTGCTGTAATATTTCCATTATATTCTGTTCAATTAAAAATTTAAAACACTATCTATTATACATCTATATACTATCTATATTAAAAAAGGCGCAGTAGTATTGCGCCGGGAATTTTAAATCTCTTCAGATACCCCTAAATTATCTTCAATAACTCAAGGATAATACCTCCGAAGAGAAGGAGAAGAAAAAAAATGGCAAGACAAGTAAACCACATTTTTTTCATTTTTTCTCCTATGCTGGGAATTTTGTGCTAAGCCATAACACAAACCCAGCAATGAGAATTAAGACAATCGTCCCTATAAGCAATTCTACTCTTATAAGATAGAACCACCCTGGGACTTTTAATACTAGGGAAACTTTTTTCATGATATTCCTTTCCAATATTGAGTTTCCCCTAAAACACCGCCCTGAAGAAAGTTAACGCCGTTTTTGATGATGTTGATTATCTATTGGGGAATATCCTGCTAAGATAAGCCAGGTTCCAGGGTCAATTATTATTTTGAGAGCTGAGAGAAATGTCTCTGGATCCAAACCCTCAAACTCAACAGTTGTTTCCCGCTCATCATCTTTATCTTTGACAGTAATTTTAATAGACCTCATAAATCCTCCAATTTAGTTTTTCCACCTCTTCCTGCCTTTTGAATTTTAGATTGACTCTGTTGTGTATTAGAACTTAAATGCCTAAAAAGGCTACAGAGTTTGTCCTAAAATTTTATTGGACAGGTATAAAGTGAAATAGTTATTAGTAGACATCCATCATTTATAAATCTTACTATTTGTTACTATTGCCAAGTAACTAAACAAATCTTTAAATATAATCTAAAAAACATATTATTATGCAAAAAAGAGGTCAGATCTCAGAGGTTTTTATCTGGATTGCAGCAGCAATCATCATGGGTTTAATTTTATACTTTGGAGTTAAAACTGCATTTAGGCTTCAAAATACAGGCAACCAAGTAGCCCTAAATAAAGAAATAGAGGACTTTAAGAGTGAGGTTGAAAAATATTATTACTTAGATAAGGGCTCTTCCAAAAAAATAACACTTAATTTCCCTTCAGAAATAACTAATATTTGTTTCTCTAATGGTAATGCTGCAACCAAAAACAAGGATATAGAGCAGGGGATAGATTTTATAGTTAAGGAAGAGGCTAAAAAACCAGATGGAAATAATATGTTTTTAATACCTTTAGATTCTTATTCAAATACAGGGTTTTATATTCCTTATCTTAAACACGAAGGAGCCAATTTATTATGTTTTGAAAACAATAAAAATTTGTTTATTATTTCTAAAGGCGATCACGTAGATATTAAGGAGACTATATAAATATATACATACTCCTTAAAAAGAAGAGCCCTTTTCAGAGCTCCCAATTGTTTTTTGTCCAGACTATCCCTTAGCTTATTATGAATATGAAGAGTTGAATTAAGAAAATTATCGCAAAGCTGGCATAATAGGCAAGAAAGTTTAGGGCAAGAATCTTTACCGATTTCAAAATACGCTCTTGCCAGTCACACTTCATAAGCCATTCAAGATTCAACCCAATCATTACGAACCAGGTCAGCATAGGAAGACAGAAGCCGAGAGAAACAAGAAAATCTCTTTTATAGATTCTGCTTAACTCTCTTGAGAAGAACCCGACTAGTAATCCCGCGAGAACTGGAATCCATCTCCCATCCTCTAACCACCGCAGTAATTTTTGAGGTACTGTTTCAATATCTGCATAGACTGTTGGAAAATTCATTTTTTTTAATGCTTCCACAGTCTTGTGTCCGTTAATTATTTCAAATTGATTATCTTTTTTTCTAATTCGGATTCGTATTGGCCTGATTTTATCTGCTTTCTGATCAAGAACATCTTGGAGATATCTTTCCATACCTTTTATGCTTTTAGAGTTGGGATGATGTGTCATTTTCAAATCTGATACCTTTAAGATTATGGAACCACTTCTTCGATTGAATATTTCATTTAGATTGTAAAGTTTTTTCATTAGAATCTCCCTCCTTTCAGACCTTCCGGCCTGATTGAAATTTGTTTGATTTTTATAAATAACTTAGAATGCCTTTGATTTTTAATATGTCTTAACTGAGAAAACCCTTATTTATAAAATTAATTAAAATTTAACCTTACCTTTAAATTTCTTCATTATCTTTTCTGGGTTGTTTCCCTTGAACATCTTAAGCATCTTCTTGCTCTGTCTGTATTGTTTTAACAAATCTCTTACGTCGCTGATGTTTAATCCAGAGCCTTTAGCTATCCTGTCAATTCTCTCAGAAGTTAAAGTTTCAGGATCCTCTAATTCTCCCTTAGTCATGGACTGCATTATAAACTTCCATTTTTTTAGTTTCTCTTCCTGGACGTCCAGCATGTCTTTAGGTATGTTGACATTTGAAAAACCAGGAATCATGTCCATTATCTTGTTTAATGGCCCCAACTTTTTCATGCCTTCAAGTTGTTCATACAAATCAAGGAAATTAAAATCACCTTTCAGGAATTTCTTCCCCAAGTCTTTTGTTTTTTCCTCATCTAACTCTACATTCACTTTTTCAAGTAAAGCTTCTATATCCCCCATTCCAAGTAATCTTGAAACAAAACCTTTTGGATTAAATGATTCTAAAGCATCAACTTTTTCTCCCACTCCAATAAATTTAATCTTGGCCCCTGTAGTGCTGCAAGCAACTAAAGCTCCACCGCCTTTTGCAGTTCCATCAAGTTTAGTTATTATAATCCCTGTTATGTTTACAGATTTATGGAATTGTTCAGCTTGAACCTGAGCCGCCTGTCCGATATCTGCACTTAAAACCAATAATCTTTCATCAGCCTTGATATAATTGTTTAATTCCTCAATTTCTTTTATTAAATCGCTACTTAGTGCATCCCTCCCAGCAGTATCAATCAATAGAATATCATAGTCCTTGTATTTTTTCTCAAATTCTTTATAGATTTTTAATGCATCTTTTTCTTTTTTGTCTATGAAACAGTCAATATTAATTGAATCTGAGATTTGTTTTAGCTGCTCTGGTGCAGCAGGCCTGTGAACATCCAAACCAATAGCAGCAACTTTCTTTCCTCTCTTGGAATAATATTTTGCCAGTTTTCCTATTGTGGTTGTTTTTCCACTTCCAAATAAACCAACCATCATAATTTTGAAGGGTTTTTTATTAACATTAATTTCTTCTTTCTCTTCCCCTAGAAATTTAACTAATTCTTCATAAACTACTTTAATCAAGAATTCTCTAGGATTGATCTGCTTTGTAATTTCATCTATAGCTCTTTTCTTAATATTATTTGTTAAATCTAAGACTAATTTTACATTAACATCAGCTTTAATCAAGGCTTTCTGGATGTCTTTTACTAAATCTTCAATTAGTCTTTTATCTACAAAAGAGCTTCTTGCTATCTTCCTTAAAGTTTCCTTTAAGCTTTCTCCAAGTTTTTCCAAAACCATACTTTTGGTTATTAATGTTTATTTATAAGTGTAGTTAGTATATTGATGTATTTACTTGGAGAGAATAAAAAAAGCCTCCTCTCCGAAGAGGGGAGGCTTGCCATAGATAGTTGTAAGGCGGTAGTTAGAAGTTCAGGGTAAGTCCTGCTCCTCCGTAAAATCCGCCGGCGTCATAATCTGCAATTTTCACGACCTTATAACTTCCCTCGGTTGTTAACAAGAAGAAATCGAATATCCTGACAGATATCCTTCCCCCGAATTCAAATCCAAGATTATTGTCCTTGAAAGTGTTAAACGGGTTTTTTTCTTGTATCCATGCTTCAACGACTCCCGCGAGAAGTGAGATGTCGATCGTTGCTTCCGGATCGAAATGATATGCCACGATGAGACTCAGATATTTATGACTCATCGTTGTTTTTTCGTTCAAGAAGATTGTTTCGCCATGTAGATCTTCCATAAAAGACCCTGCGGCGTACAGGCCGAAATGTTTGAGTACAAATACCTCAAGATTGACATTGTAAGTCAACCCTCCTGTGTCGTAATTGTAGATGCTTGTGCTTTTTTCATCGTTGTTTTTTTTCAACCCAACTGATCCGCCGATACGGAGTGTGTCGGCTGAAACCGCGAACGCGAAAATCGAGATTAACAAAATAGTGATTGTTATTTTTTTCATTTTTTACCTTCACTTTTTATTTTGAGGTTTTCATCATCGAACTTGCGCTTGCACTGGACCGCCAGCAGGAACTCTGATAATCTTGCCTTTGTAGTCGTATAATGCAATCGCCCTGTAGTAATATACTCCGTTCCGATCTAGGGTTTGAGTGTCTCGATACACTCCCGGCGAATATTGGGTCGCGTTTATTTGAATTTCATGACCTGAGGAATCTGAACGATAGAATTCATATCCTCTGAATATTATTCCCGGGAGGCTTCCGGCTGGGCAGGGTTGAATAAACCCATAAACCCATGCGGACAATCGGCTCGACTCACTCTTCAACCAGGTATCGTAGGATAAACATTCACCGAACCAGATGAAGTTTACTGTTGTGGTAGACGAAAGTTTGCAGAGATTTGGGGTAGTAACCGTAATCGTGGCATTTCCAGGAGTTCCGCTTTCGAAATTGCGCTGGTAATTTCCATAAATGCCTGTTGTCCAATTGCCGTTATCGATGCTGAATACAATATTCGTCGGTTTGCTGTAAAGTGCCCCGTTCTGATAGATTTCTGTATTTGCAACGCCTATTTCGTATCCGTTCGCCAAATACTCGGCTTTGTCGGTCGTTAATTTTAATTCAAACGCCGAGCAACAATCCTCCGCTATCGCGTAAGTTGTGGCACTTGCACTATCGTAACCGTCATTGACAGTTATTTCCGCAGTATACTTCCCGGCTTTGGAGGGTTTAACCTTAAGTTCGTTTGTGGTTTCTGCAGTTGCAAGCCCATTAACCTTCCAGCTGAATACAAGAGGGTCTCCGTCTGGATCTGAAGCTATTGCAGTAAATGTAAATTCGCCCCCAGATAAGCAGCTCTTATCCGGATTCACCCCGAGGCTTACGAGTGGCGGTTGGTTCTTAACTGTAATCGTTTTTTTTACAGTAGAACTTTCCCCACAGGTATCTTTAACGGTTTCTGTTATTGTGAAGGTTCCGACAGAATTGTATATGTATGTCGGATTCTGGACAGTCGAATTGCCTGTTCCATCCCCAAAGTCCCAAAGATAGGAGGTAATGTTGCCATCAATATCTGTAGACTGGTCACTGAAAGTTACCGTTTCTCCGCGTTTGCTTTGGGTTGGCGAGAATGAGAACCCACCAATTGGAGGATGATTACCGAAGCACTTACTCCTGACTTCGATACTGTGTTTCATATTGGGAGATTCACAGCCATCGTATTCTGTAAGCGTTACCGTAAAGACCCCCACGGCATTGAAGGTATGCGAAGGATCTTTGACCGTCGAATTGCCTGTTCCATCCCCAAATTCCCAATTATGAGTCATCACTTGGATTTTTCCGTCATCTGTGGAAAGATTTGTAAATACAACCGTATCGCCTTCAGTTATTGGGCTGGAAGGGGAAAACGTGAAATCGACATTTGGTGTTTGGTTCCCGGAGCAGGGGTCAGGATTACAGTTGGTACACAACTGTCCTTCACCAACGGGATTAACCGGATTATTTATGAAATTGTAATTCCCGTTGTTACTGTAGAATCTCATATGCGGTCTTAGGGCCTCATTTGCAACTGCAGTATGGTAGATTTCAACCTCAAGTATGACCGTCCCAGCAGCGTAATTACCGGGGGGGATTGTAAAATTTCCTACCCCTTGATTTGGTCCGTGAGTTGGAGGAGTTATAACTGTCCCAATGCCCGGGGTGACAATTCCTGCCAATACAGTATAGGTTTTCAGTGGGGTTCCGTGGCTATCCGGTTTAATATAAACCGAAACATACTGACCGATATTGGTGCTTTTTTCGAACGACCAACGCACCTTAAAGTGCGTTGCGTCGATGTTGCAATAACATCCATCGATATCCACGTTTAAACACTGAACCTTGGGATTGTTATCTCCGCCTTGATAATTTCCCTTCTCTACAGAGGAACTTGGTGTTGGCTCAGAGAATGGATTTTCATTCTCTTTATCACAACATGTGAAAATCATCGAAAGAGAAAGAGCGGAGACAATAATCAGACTGTAGAAAACAGTTTTTTTAACCATTTTAGATACTCCTTTCAATAGAGAGAAATGGTTTTCTATTCTGAGTCAGAATTTTATAATCTAAATTACCTTTTAATATCTCCTTTTGTTAAGGTAATTCGGGTTATCCTTTAAGTTTAGATTTCCACATAGAAATCTAAGTATTGATGAATTATAAAATTCCGGCTTTTAAATACCGGAGAATAGGTAAGTAATTTATTTATAAACTTTGCTATTACTGAGTTAGGACAAAAATTAGAGCTTTTGGTTGTTTTTCTTGTCTTCTCCAATACATATCTGGTAGAAATCGCATTCTCCATTCCCCCACTTACATAAAGCCCCCTGGCATTTAGGATAATCCTTAACATCATCACTCTGAGTTAATTCATGGATTTTTTTAACCTCAGATTTAGCATAATCAATCAAGGCTTTATCAACATCAATAAACTCCTCTCCAAATCTTAGAAAATTAATCCCTGCCTTTGAAGGCATTTTTCCATATTTCTCTAAATATAATAAAGAATAAAGAGCTAGCTGTAATTTATATTCAGGAGTTATATATTCCTTATTTGAAGTTTTATAATCAACAATAATCCCTTCTTCATCATAAACCGCATCAATATACCCTCTTATCTTGTATTTATTGCTAATGACTTCTACCTCTGTTTTTGGTTTTAATTTATTAAAACTATTAATTAAATCATCAGGATTTAGTTTATCTAATAAGTCATTAACCCAGCTCCCGATCATGTCCCTTGTTTCTTCAAAATAAAAACCAATTTTTTCCTTGAAAGGAACAGATTCAAAAATATCTGTTTTATTGTCAACCCAGTGTTTTTTTAATAATTCCAAAGCAAGCATCTTTAGTTCAAACTCAAAATTCTCTTTTGAAATCTGGTTAATGTCAACTTTGAAAAAATCCTCTAAAACACTATGGACAATGTTCCCCCTAACAAGATGTATTGATTTTTTTGTTGGAAATCCCTTGATGTATTGATAATAATACCTTCTAGGGCACTGTTTATACATGTTTATTGAACTGGCAGAATGATATTCCCTAGGCATCTATCATAAAATTTTTAACGATATATAAATTTAAGTGTACTAAAAACAATATATTTTCTAAATTCCAATGCTTTTCATTAATTCTTCTTTATTAAACTCTTTTAAATTATCATAATTTTGGCCGGTTCCGTAATAAATTATTGGTTTTCCTGTTATGTATGAAACAGAAATTGCAGCCCCACCCTTTTCATCAACATCTAACTTGCTTAGTATTATTGCATCAATCCCAATTGCTTCATTAAAATCTCTAACCTGTTCTATACAGTCATTTCCAGTAATAGATTCTCCAACAAAAATCTTTAAATCAGGTTTAGAAATTCTTATTATTTTTTTCATCTCATCAATTAAATTTTTATTGCTGTGCAGTCTCCCTGCAGTATCAATCAAAACAACATCTATCTTTTTGGATTCAGCATGTTTTATCCCATCATAGCAGACCGCTGCAGGATCTGCTCCATACTCCTGTTTTATTACTTTTATGCCTAATTTGTTTCCATGCTCTTCTAACTGTTGGATTGCTGCTGCCCTGAAAGTATCTGCAGCAACCAGAATACAACTTAAATTATTATCCTGTAATTTCTTTGCAATTTTTGCAATCGTTGTTGTTTTCCCGCTCCCATTTACGCCAACAAAGACAATAACAAAAGGTTTTTTTTCTTTAACCTTCTTTATTAAATCAAATTTGTTATCTTCAAATAAACCTTCAATGCTTGACTTTAAGCTTTCAAGGATAGTCTCTTCAATCTTGCCTTTTTTTAATGGACTGTCAACCAGGTCTTTTTTTAAATCTTCTTTTATTTTTTCAATAACTTCTAAAGCTACATTACTTTCAAGCAAAGCTAATTCCAATTCATAAAATAATTCATCAAACTTTTCCTCATCAATCTTCTTTGTTGTTATGACTTCATGGAATTTTTTGAAGAAACCCTTTTTTTCCTTAAATTCTTCCTTTTCCTCAATAACTTCTGGTTTCTTTATCTCTCCCCTAAATAATTCCTTTTCTTCTGTTTTCTCTTCAAAATCTCTTGTTTTTTTATGTTCTACTTTTTCTTCCTTGACTTCAACGATTTTTTCTTTTGGTTTTTCCTCTACCTTAACTTCTATTCTCTCTTCAGGAGCCTCTTCTTCCACTTTTTTAGAGAAGATTTTTGTTGCTTCCTTTATCTTTTCCTTTAAAAACTTAAACATAGAATTAGCTAATAGCTTTAATTTATAAACTTAGTGCCACCTTTATCTCATACTTTATCTAATCTGGACTCCGCGGTCCGATCCCCGTGGCCCATATTCTAGAAAAGATTATATACTAAAAATTGGTGATTAATCGTATGGATAAAAATAATTTTAGTTTAATCAGATTTATAAGTGGGATTATATTTTGTTTAAGTAGTGCAATTTTAATGTTCTTAGGAAATCAAGATATTCCCATACCTGTTAAAATTAGTTTATTAATTGTAGGTATTGGTTTAATTTCATCCTCTAGATTTAGATTATTAAAATAAATTGGGCTCAAAATTATGAACTTAATCAAACGCCCAGAGCATACATTTTTTTGATAACTAATGTCCCATAACTTCCAGGGGGCAATTCAAAATTAACTTCTGCAGTCTTATCATCAATCTGTTTTAATCTAAGATTATTTACCTTGATTAATAAGTTCCTTTCATTCCCTTCAGAGCTTGCCTCCGGTAATTCTTTAATTAAAAAATCCTCTTCTTTGATTCCTTCCTCAGATAAAAGACCCTTGTAAATTTCTCCAATCTCTCCCTTCAGTTCTGTCAAGAACCCAACAACAGGAACTTTGATATTTTCCACTTTATTATTGGAAACAATCATATCCCCGCTAAAATTTTCTATTGTTTTATAATTCTCATACTTTTTTCCGAGGTGACTATAAAGTGCTTTGTTGAACAAATAACTTTGATAGGCATTGACATAAAATCTTAGTTTTTTACTTCCAATCTTTCTTATCTCGCTGACATAATCCTTGCCCTTGACTTCTAATCTAAGCATATTGCAGAATTCAGAAAATCTTTTCTTTACCAAACTTTGTCCTAGTAAATGATTTCTTCCTGAAAATCTTTGGTCATCAAAATAATTTTCCATAAAATTAACTTTTCCTAGTTTTTTATCCAAGTTTCTCACAATAATCTTAAAGATATTTCCTCTTAGCTGTCCAAGTCTTAATCTTTCATTCCCATAACCAACAAATTTTATTTTTGTGTCTTTAATTAAAACCCTTTCAATTTTGTCTTTCTTAACCCCCCGAACAGAAAAATATTGTTTGGTTTCAGCATTCTTGTCTTTTAGCCCAGCAACATTAAAGTTTTTCTCGCTTATCTTCCCTCTCCTTGCTAGTTCTTTTATCACATCCATCGTGTTCCAGTTTTTTTTCCATAATAAGAAGTAAGCGTACTCTCCAGATTTTTTAAGTTCCTTAAAGTCCGGAATTTCTTCAACATAAAAGTCCTCTGGTTGTTGTTTTATTATATACATAATCTTTTAATAAAACCAAAAATCTATAAACTTATCTATTTTAAAATATAAATCCTTTTAAAAGAAATTATATTAGGCATAAAAATGGCTGAAGTTGTCATAACCTATGAAACATTATATGAACTTCTGAGAAGAGAAAAGTTTAGAGAAGAACTCCAAAAACTGGATGAAAATTTCTTTAAGGATGTAGTCAACTATCTTAAGGATAAGACTTTAATCTTAAATTCCCAGTCCCAGAAAGAATCAATCTTTACATCTGTTGAAACAAGCAAAACTAAAAGACAGATAGAGAATACATCTAAAATCTTAAAAGAACTCTATGAAAGAAGAGAAGCAAAGATAGTAAGAATGGCCATGTTTTCTTCAAGAGCAGAAGACCCAATACAAATTGAATCCTTATTGCCAGAAGAAAAGAAAATGTATGAATCATTAAAAGAGACACTTGATTCATTTAGGCAGGGCATCCTTTATAATTTGCTTGCTGAGAAAATGCCTGAAATGGTTAAAAATGAGATTTCAAAAGATTTAAAAACCCCCGAAATCCCGAGAAGTAATAAGTTAATAAAATTTAAAGAGGCTGTACCAAAATTTATTGGTGAAGATACCTATATTTATGGTCCTTTCGAGCCTGAAGACATAGCAAACCTGCCAATAAAAACGGCAGATTTATTAATACAAAAAAATAGAGCTGAACCGATATGAAAATCCCAAAAACAATCAAAAGATATTGCAAAAAATGCAACAAACCTACTGAACATTCTATTAATTTAGCAAAAAAAAGAGATAGAGGTACCTTAAAGAGGGGTTCTATTGCAAGAGGTAAGAAAAGAGGTAGAGGAGCAGGTTTAGGAAACAAAGGAAGATGGGGTTCTAAGCCAACTAAACCCAAGATGTCTGGAAAGAAAACCTCTAAGAAAAGGGACCTAAGATTTAAGTGCAAGGAATGCGGAAAAACCTCTGTTCAAAAAAAAGGAGTAAGAACCAAGAAAATGGTTTTTGAATAAGAATATGAGAACAGCAACAAAACAACCATTAAGCAAATTTTTAAGGGTAAGATGCGCTAAATGCAAAAATGAACAAATCATATTTGGTAAGCCAGCCTCAAGAGTAGATTGCTTAGTATGTAATACTCCATTAGCAGAACCTTCGGGTGGAAAAGGTAAATTCAAGGGCAGAGTTTTGGAGGTTCTTGAATAAATGTTTTATAAGAAACAAGGTTTGCCAGAAGAATCTGATGTAGTCATTTGTACAGTAAAAAAGATACTGCCTCATTCTGTTTTTGTTGATCTTGATGAATATGAAAATCTGGAAGGTATGCTTCATATTTCAGAAGTTGCTCCAGGAAGAATAAGAAATCTTCGTGATTATGTAATTGAAGGCAAGAAATTAGTATGCAAGATACTTAAAGTTGACACTTATCAAAGACAGATTGATCTTTCATTAAGAAGGGTTCCAATTTCTCTTATGAAAAAGAAGAATGAAGAATATAAACAGGAACAGAAGGCAGAGAAACTTTTGGAATTCCTGGCAAAGAATAATAAAATTGATATTAAAACCGTTTATGAAAAAATTGGTAATAAGCTTGTTGAGGAATTTGGTGGTTTATATTATGCTTTTGAAGAGATTGTTAAGGATAAAACCGATTTAAGGCATTTAAAGATTGAGGAAAAATTAAGGAAAGACGTAATCGAGTTAGTCAAGGATAAAATTAAACTCCCAGAGTTCAGGGCAAAAACTTTTTTGATATTATCTTCTCCAACTTCAATAGGGATTAGGGATATTAAGGAATCAGTAAGCAAGGGAGTTGAATTTGCAAATAAAAATAACTATAAGGTTAAATTATCTTATGTAAGTGCTCCAAGATACAAACTGGAAGTATTTTCTACAGATCATAAAACAGCGGAAAAAGGGCTTAAAGAAATTTCTGAATTCATAATAAAAGAATTAATCTCAAGGGGGGGTGTTGCAGAATCCCAAAAATAGAAATATTGCACTGTGGTTCTTGTAATCTATATACTCTTGAAAAAAAATGCCCTAAATGTAACAAAGAAACACAATCAAACAAACCAGCAAGATATTCTATAGAAGATAAATATGGAGAATATAGAAGGAAAGCTAAAAAACTATTTAAAGGGTGAAATTCAAGGTTAGAAAATGGTATTTGAATTCAAATTTCTGAAAAAGGTGAAAATTAATAATGCAATCCTTATAGAGGGTCTGCCAGGAATTGGAAATGTTGGAAAATTAACTTCTGATTTTCTTATTGAATCCTTAGATGCAGAAAAAATAATCGACATAAGAACATATGACTTGCCTAATGCAGTCTTTGTCAATGAAGACAGCGTTGTTGAACTTCCTTCTCTGGCAATATACTATAAAAAACAGCCAAAGAATGATTTGCTTATTTTGGCAGGCGATGTTCAGCCATTAGATGAAAGAGCATGTTATGAATTTTGTGATTCATTATTAAAATTTCTGAAGAAGAATAATGTAAAGGAAATAATTGCCCTGGGTGGGATAGGACTTGGGACAGAGCCAATTGAACCAAAAGTTTACTCTGCTTCTAATGATAAACGTATTACCTCAAGATATAAACATAAAAATCTTACCCATGATATCTTTGGGATTGTAGGGCCAATAGTTGGAGTAACAGGAATACTCCCTGCTTTGGCAAAAGACTATAACATACCTTCAATAATATTATTGGCAGAAACATTAGGGCATCCAGGATATATTGGTATTAAGGGAGCAAGAGCAATTTTGCAGATTTTAAAAGAGAAATTTAATCTTAAACTTGACCTTAAGCAGATGGACGAAGAAATTACAGAATTGGAAAAAGAGATGAAAACTAAAGATTTAACAAAGATAGCAAAGAAAAGCAGCGGTATTGATTATATTGGTTAAAATAATTTTGTTTGTTTCTCTTCTCTATCTTCTTTAATCTCGCCATAAACCCCATCGTATCCAGGATTAAATTTAAGTTTGCCTTCCCTGTTTTTTATAATAAGATCAGCAAGTTTTCTGTCAGTTACTTTTAAGATATCTTCATAAGAACTATTCATTAAAATATGATACTCATTTCCAAGATATTTAATCATTCTGTTATAAATTTCTATTATCTTTTTTGATTCTAACTGTTTAATGTTATAAATAAAACTTATTAATTCAGTTAAAGGAATTAATTTATGATAAGGTTTATAGTTCTTAGCCTTAAATCCAGAAGGCCTGTCTGCTAATTCCTCTACTCTGTATTCAACTCCAATAGTCAATGGTTTGTTGCACTTAGGACATATTCCATTTAGATTTCTGCTTTCATTAGGATTTAGATGGACGTTGCATAATCTATGGCCATCCCAGTGATATTTTCCATACTCAGGATAAACTTCTATTGTTCCACTTAAATTATCCCCAGTTCTTATCGCATTTAATATGTTATTGTAAGTTAATTCACCGGAAAATATTGTTGCCTCTCTTCCTAATCTCCATGGATGAAAAGAATGTAAATCTGAAAAACTGACAATATTGAAATTATCCAAGCTTTTTACTCTCATATTCATTTCAGGATCACTTGACATTCCTGTTTCAAAAGCATGAACCTTGTTTATTTTATCTCCAAAACATTGTTGCAAAGAATCAAAACCAGACTTGCTTCCTAAAGCACCAAACCACGAAGTCCATGCATGAGCTGGAATAACTTCAATCTTATCACTTATGTTATTTAACTTTTCAACAAACTCGATGCTTGACATTCCAAAAATAGGCCTGCCGTCATAATCAACTCTCCCTTTTTTTAATAATTCATCTGTTATCTGTTTGACAACTTCTCCATTAGGGGCTAAAACAACAAGATGAACTCTTCTCCCTTTTCCATCCTGAGTATAAGCTAAAGAAATTTCAGTCTGCCATAAGAAAGGAAATTTATTTTTTGTCCATAAGATCCCATTTTCGTCTTCTGTTAATTTTTCCTTTAATTCCTTAATCCATAATGGATGTGTAAAATCTCCTGTTCCTAGTAAATCAACGCCTTTAATCCTCGCATTTTCTTCAAGTTTATCAATGTTAATATTTTTACTACAAGCTGCAGCATACCTGCTGTGTATATGTAAGTCAGCAATCATAAGAATAAAAAAAGAGCTAACTATTTAAAGATTATTAGATACTTGTATATACTCAAAATATAAAAAACTTACCAATCTTTTGGTAAGTTAAATTAATTAAAACAAGACCAAATCTGAATCCGCTATAATCTTTTACGATTTCTGGTTAATCCCTTAATTTCATTTAGAATCTCTTTTCGTATCTTTTGGTCAGCTTTTTCAGGTAATACCCCCCCCGACAGGAGAACAATCTCTTTAAATCCTAATAGGGTAGTTGTGGGGAGTAAAGCCATAGTTTTGTAGTAGCATAAACTCCCCCCTCCATCTATAATGCTACCGTCCTGTAACCTAGTCATGGATAGTATATCTAAAAGAGAGATAGCGGACTTAGCAATCTCTACTCGAGAATTTTCGAGAGATTCAGAGTTGAGCATATCTTTAAATTTTGCAAAGATAGGATCAAGCTCAGCCGTTTGAATCTCCCAATCTTGATGTTTAACACACACAAGATAATTGGTGCCTTCTCTAACTTGTTTTACCCAGTAATTAAAAGCAGCTCTGAAGGAATCTACGAGTTCTTCAATACTCTTGAATATTTCAAGAAGAGTTAATAATTTTTTTTTATCTGAATCTAGATGGAGATCCGAACCTGCTACCATCCTGAGCGGATTAGATATTCTTTTTAACTCGTTACTAATTGATTCGAACTCAGATAAATCTTTTTTATCTTGAATTTTTCTCTTATTTTCTTCCATTTTTCTCCTTTTCTTGGTTTTTCAGTTCTTCCTTTACCTCTAAATTTATTTAACCTGTTTAAATTACTAAAAAGAAAGAGGGATTAGGTTTTCCAAGCCTCACATTGGCTTTTGTTGTAGGAAAAACTTAAATTATTTATTCAATCACATAAAAAAAGTATATAAAACCTTTTATTTATTTTTTATAAAAAACCACAAAATTTAAATACTAAATGTTAATTATTACAAGATATGATTAAAGAATTAGATTTATTAGACAAAAAAATATTGTATGAACTAGATATAAACTCAAGACAACCTCTAACAGTCTTGTCTAAAAAGGTTGGTAAAAGTAGAAATGTAATTGAGTATAGAATAAAAAAACTCCAAGAAAAAGGAATTATTCAAGGCTTTGTAACTTTACTTGATGCAGGAAAATTAGGATTGACTGTATGGAATGTATACCTAGAATTTCAAAATTTAGATTCAAAAAAAGAAAAAGAAATTATAAATTATCTAAAAAATAATTCTAAGATATGGTGGGTCGGTTTGACTACAGGTAAATGGAATTTAATTTATAGTATATTTGTTAAAAATATAAAAGAATTTTACAACACAGTAACCGACTTTAATTCTAAATTTGGTAACTATATCCTTAACCAAAGTTTAGCGGCCCATGTGGATGTGGAGGTCATATCAAGAGGATATTTTTTAAATAAGCCAGGACTGAGTGTTGAATGGTACAAGGAATTTAAATCAATAAGCTTAGATGAAGTAGATAAAAAGATACTAAAAGAGTTAGCAACAAATGCAAGAATTTCATCAATAGAATTAGCTAAAAAACTAAATCTATCCCCTCGGATTATATCTTATAGGATTAAAGAATTATTAAAAAAAGAAGTAATAACAAGATTTAGGCTTCAACTAAATGTGAAAAAATTTAACTATGGTTTTTATAAAATAATTATTTACTTAAAAACAATTTCAAAAGATTATGATATCCAATTAAAAGAATATTGTAGACAGTTAGGAAATATAGTCCATTATGAGAAAAAGATCGGCCCCTGGATGTTGGAATTGGAATTAGATTCTGAAAGCTATGAAAAAGTAAATGAATTAATGAAGGTTATGAAAGAAAAATTTCCAGAGTATATCAAAAGTTATGAAATAATGTTAGTTTATGATGAACCAAAAGGAGAGTTGGATTTAACACAACAATTATAAAAAAGAAAAAATTAATTTTTATTTATGTGAAATCTGTATTCTCCACAGTAAATGATGTTGCTATCGTGTCTTTATAGAAGTATGTTAACTCAATGTTCAATGGCTTCTTAAATGCAGTTTCCTGCAAGCTTGCTGTATCAATGTCACAGCTTATTGTTCTTGCTCCACCAATTAATTCTACAAGACCATCATTACTATCTCCCAATCTGGCACATTTAATTGAAAGGTCTCCAACCCCGGAGAGTTTGACTCTTATTTTATCCTCCAATTCATCATTTAATCCACACTCAGAACTGAATGTTCCAGGAGCATAAACAACACCATCACCCTGAACCATTATGTCAAATGTTAGTTTTATTGATGTGCTTCTTGGAATCTGGCTCATACTTACTATACTGACAGGAGCTCCTGAGTTTTCTATACTCATGGCTTCATTGCTTAATTCACACTGATCTTCATCGCCTTGACTGTTTGGTTTCTTCTTTAAGCATAAGTCACCAACAGCTTTTGTTTGGTATTCATAGCATACATCTGCTCTCAAGTCCTGAGGAAAATCT
The DNA here is from genome assembly GCA_028714095.1 of Candidatus Nanoarchaeia archaeon. Classification (GTDB taxonomy): domain Archaea; phylum Nanobdellota; class Nanobdellia; order SCGC-AAA011-G17; family JACPNG01; genus JAQTMY01. The sequence goes on from JAQTMY010000001.1 coordinate 324,020, forward strand.
GAATCAAGATCATATTTATATTTTGCATTCTTGAACCTGACTTCAATCTGATCTGGCTCAGTAACCTTTTCTCTTATCTTGCTTCTTTTCTCAATCTTGGTTGTTGTTCTTTGAGATAATGAGCTTAGAGAAAATGCATCTTTTTCAATACCCTGCAACGTAACTATCATTTTTCCAGCCTCAATGTCAGCTTCGCCCTGGTTCTTGGCAATTATTCCAATATCAAATTCATCTTCATTATTGTCTCCTACAACTAAAGGGGGTTCTCCTTCAACAAAGCCTAGTTCTAATCCTGTTGTCCCTCCTATAAATCTCCCACTCGTAGTTGTATCTGTTTGTGAACAACCAACTAAGAACAACCCCAATACTAATATCAAAAGATACCTTTTCATTTTATTTTTCCTCCAGGTAAATATTTAAACTTCCAATTGTGAAATCATTTCTTGGTTCAATCTTTATGTAGTTAGCTCCTCTCTGGACATAATCTGAAATATCCTTTTTGAATATTTCATCTTTTGTGTCCATATTAAAATAAATGTCATTGATGAATATTTTTGCTTTCTTAGAATCAATCTTATTGTCAAATTTCATCCTTAATATAACATTTTTAACTTCATATTCTGAGTCGCAATCAGCTACACAGTCGGTATAATCTGTTGTTCCTTTAGTATAGCTATCTTTGCATTCATCAATGCATAAATCATAATCAGGAACGTCTATGTAATCATAGTCATCATCCTCAATGAAGAAGGTATATTCTTCTTCAGATGCCTCTGAAACCTCTAATTCAAGAACAACATCCTCAAGTATGAAGTCTCCTTTGTCAATATTAAATTCTAAAACATTTGTATCCTCTTTTAGGAAATCTTTTTCAATATCTAAGACCGTTTCCCCTGCAGTGTCACACAAAACCTTTCCTTTATATATCTGGTTGTTGTTTAGGTTTATTATCAATAATCCCTCTCCAAGGTTTACACAGTTTAGATAATATTTTAATTCTGCTTTCTTAATCCCTTTTTCTTCAGAAGAGGTCATAACAAATGTTCTTTTTACTTTTTTATTCTCTTCCATAAATCCATATTTTAAGTAAAGATCACTCAGTTCAAATTCTTTCTTGAAGATTGCAGACTTGACAATAAACTTTAAAGTATTATCTTTTTTAAGATAATTTTTAGGCAGTTCAATTGGCAGTTCTTGTGTAATTATCTTGCCATCAAATACTTTCTGGCCGTTAAGTTCTATTAGAATATCTCCCGAGCCCTTTGCCAGGAAGAAATAAAGATCTACTTTGTCTGCCACTTCTGCATTTTCCAACCTGAAATATACTGTTTCAGGGGTGTTTGAAAACAAGGTTCTGCTGAAATATATCTTATCTCTTAGGTCAATTAACTCCTCAGTAATTTTAGAATAAATTGCAATGTTATTGAATTCTTTTTTGATAGTATCTTCATCAAATTTATACACCCTCCCAGGAGAAACTGCCAATAAACTGACTTTATTCAATTCAGTTTGAGTAGTTTCAGTGGAATCTGATGGAATTGTTCCGGTATCATATTTTAAAAGTTCATCTCTCTGTTCAGCAGGTAATAAGATTACATAAACAATTATGAATAAAGCCAAAAGAAGGACAAAAGCGGCTACAGCTGCACCTCCTTCTAATGCACCTCTTCTCTCTCTCATAAACAAATACATAAGTTTATTAATATATAAAGTTTGTTGTTAATAAATGAGGCTAATTGCTTCTGATTTTAAAAAAGGCAATGTAAAATTAAAGATTGATACCCCCGAAGATTTGTGGTACCTTTCTCAGGTTTTAGATAAAGGGGATTTTGTAACAGGTAAAGCAACAAGAAAAATAAATCTCTCTGAATCTAGCTCAAAATCCTCTGTTGTAAAAAAAACAATAACCCTTAAGATAGAAGTTGAAAAGCAGGAGTTCCAGCCTTCTTCTAATATTCTTAGGCTTTTAGGAATTGTTAGATCTGAGATAGAAGATATCCCAAAAGGTTCGCATCATTCAATAAATATTGAAATAGGTTCTATAATTTCAATAAATAAGCAGTGGCTTAACTACCAGATTAAAAGATTAAAGGAGGCTTCTGAAAATAAAAAATCAGATATTCTTATTGTTGTATTAGATAGATCTGATGCAAGCTTTGCTTTACTAACGTCCCATGGTTATGAATATCTGTCTGAACTTGAAGGAGAGGTTGAAAACAAAAGAACAAATCAAAAACCAACAAAAAATTTCTATTTAGAAGTTATTGAGCAGCTAAATGAATATGTGAAAAGACTTAAAATTAAGACGATAATCTTGGCTTCACCATCCTTTTGGAAAGAGGATTTATTAAAGGAAATTGAGTCTAAAAATATTGAATTAGCCAATATAATTAGGTTAGCTTCCTGTAATGTTACAGGTAAGGCCGGTATAGAAGAAGTATTAAGCAGGACAGAGGTAAAACAAATTCTAAAACAAGATAGAGTTATAATTGAAACAGATTTAGTTGATCATTTACTTATGAACATTGCAAAAGAAACTCTTTCTTCTTATGGATTAAGGCATGTTGAGGCAGCTGTAAATGCAGGTGCTGTTTCTAATTTATTAATTACTGATAAAACCCTATTGGAACATAAGGAAAAAGGAGAATTTGATAAAATTGAAAAATTAATGAGAGATGTAGAATCTTCCCATGGAGAGGTGATAATAATCTCAACAGAGCATGATGCAGGAAAAAAATTGCAGGGCCTAAGTGGAATTGGTGCAATCTTAAGATATGAATTTAAGTAATCTTGGTTCTTTCAATAATAATCTAACTACAAACCTGCTTGGAAAATCCCGGTCATAACTTTCCATAACTTTTTTTAATTTTTCCTGACTGAATAATTCCACTAGTTCATTATATCCTTTATCATTAAGCCTATCCAGTCTTTTTCTCATCCTCGAGTTTAATATCAGCTCTTTCTTTAATTTTTGATTAACCCTGAACTCATAATTTTTAAATCCCTTTGAAAATTCCCTTGCAGCAATTAATCCAGGAATAATCCCCCCGAAAGTTGTTGTTTTAATTTGTGTTGCGGCATCTCCAACCAAAAAAATATTATCCTTGGATATCCTTGATAAAGGATTATAGATTGGGATAATCCCCCCTTGTTTGTTAATTATTTTCCCCCCCTCCAGTTTTAATATTTTTTTGAATTCTATATTAAGATTTTTATTTGAAGCAATTCCTACCCTTGCAATTTTATTATTTTCAGGAACAACCCATGAGAAAGTTCCAATACCTAAATAAAATTTGACTAGGTCTTCATTAAACTTTCCTTTGAGCCTGACCTGTTTTGCAGCAATAAATTTTCTCTTATTGAATAATCCAGAATCCCTGGCAACCCTTGAGAATGGGCCATCAGCCCCAATTATAAACTCATCCTTAACTCTTAAATTTTTAAAAATTAATTCATGGTCCTTTAATCTTATTAATTTTTCATTAGTTATTATCTTGACTCCTCTTTCTCTTGCTTTGTCAGCAATAAAACAGTCAAATTTACTTCTATCTAATACAAGATTTTTGTTTCTTAAATTAATAAATAAACTTTTGTGGTTTGGGGCGATTATTTCTGCTTCTGGGATCTTATTAAGGATATAATCTTCTGAATAAATTTCTCTTGGTAGATTATTTGTTATTATCCCGGTGCATTGTACAGGTTTCCCAATCTCTTTGTCTTCCTCATAGATTTTTACATCATATTTTTTGGCTAAATTAAATCCTGAATAACTCCCTGCAGGTCCTGCTCCAATAATAGAAACCATCTTAGTAAATTATTTAAACAACCCACTTTTATATAAGCGTATGGGTGTTATAAGGGCTGTAAAAGACCTAAACAGGCTTAAAAAAATAGTTAATGTTTTATTTTCTTATGAATTAGGCAACTTGGTTTATAATCTGGGTTTGACAAAGCATCTAGCTTTTAGGAGAAGATTACAACATAAAAATCTTTTAAATAAAACCGAGTTTATAGCAGTCAAACTTAGGGAATCTATGGAAGAACTTTCTGGAGCTTTTGTAAAGCTTGGCCAGTTATTGAGTTTGCGTCCTGATTTAATCCCAAAAGAATACTGCGATGAATTTTCAAAACTGCAGGATAACCTTGAGCCATTTAATTATATTTATGTTAAAAGAATTATTGAGGACGAATTAAAGCGTCCTCTAAGCAAGGTATTTTCCTCTTTTGACAAGGAACCAATTGCCTCTGCTTCAATTGGCCAGGTTCATAAAGCAAAGCTCATCTCTGGAGAAATAGTTGCTGTAAAAGTACAACGACCCCATATAGAAGAAATTTTTGAAACCGATCTCGATTTACTTTATCATCTTGCTCATCTTGCTGAAAAAAAAATACCTGAGCTAAGACAGTATGATTTAAATGTAATTATCAAAGAATTTGAGGATTATACAAAAAAAGAACTAAATTATATTGTTGAAGCAAAAAACATTGATGATTTCTATAATAATTTCAAGCAGAATATAAATATAAAAATCCCCCGGGTATTCTGGGAATTTACGACTAAAAAAGTCCTGACTATGGAATTTATTGATGGAGAGAAGATAACTGAAATAAAAAAATTAACAGAAGAAAGAAAAAAAAGAATAATTAAACTATTAACTGAATCACTAATCCACCAGGTTATTGATTTTAGGATATTCCATGCAGACCCTCACCCAGGAAATATTTTATTATTGGAGAAAGACAGAATAGCTTTTCTTGATTTTGGGATTGTAGGTAGATTAAATGAAGAACTTATTGAAAGGATAGAAAACGTAATGATTGGACTTATCAAGCCAGATAAGAATATTCTTGCAAAAGCCCTGATAGAGCTTGGTTTTGTAAAGGATGGAGTTCCTGTAGATGAATTTAAGGAAGACCTCTCTCATTATCTAAGCTCTTATTATAATCTGGATGAATCCAGGATAGACCTTTCCTCTGCCTTGTATGATATCCTTACCTTGTCAAGAAAATATAAAATGAAAATGCCAACGAGTTTTGTTTTGCTCGTTAAGTCTATTGCAACAACAGAGGGACTTGTAAGAAATCTTGATCCAGAATATAATCTTGTAAAAGCCCTCAGGCCTGAAATATCCAAGATTATAAAGAAAAGGGCCACAGGAAAATTCGCATTTATTAAGTTAAAGAAAGAGGTTGATGAATTTACAGAGAATGTAAGGGAAATTCCTAAGGACGTGAGAGAGGCCCTGAAAAACATTAAAGACGGAAAAATAAGAGTGGACATAAATAATAATGACATAAACAAATTTACTCTTGAATTAGATAGATCCAGTAATAGATTAACGTTTGGAGTTGTAATTGCAGCTTTATTGGTTTCGTCTGCATTGGTTATGGTTGCAGATCTGCCTCCATTGTATTTGGGGATCCCCATTCTAGGTATAATCTTTTTTATATTGGCAATCTTGTTTACTCTTGCCCTGTTGATATCGATTATTAGAGAGAAAAGAGGTGAAAAATATGAAGAAACAAATTAAATCTATTATTAAGAAATTATTTGATAAACCAACAAAAAACAAAATTAAGAAAGCTGCAAAAATCACAGTTAGAGAGGCAAAGATCGTTGCCCCTAAAGCAAAAAAAGAAGTTGAAAAGATTTATCATTTTGGAAAGGATCATGCAAAAAAAATAATCATAGAGATCAACAAAGAACCAGGGAAAAAGAAGAGATGATGATTTTTTGGATACTAACCTTAATAGGATTAATCGGATTAGTTCTAGCTTCTTATTTTGATATTAAAACAAAGGAAGTCCCAAATATCATCAGTTTTTCAATGATTGCTCTTGGGTTAGGATTAAGATTGATTTATTCAATAATAACAAAGAATGAAATGTTTTTTAGGAACTCTTTGTTGATAGTTTCGGTATTTTTTATACTTGGCGGGATTTTGTATGTGTATAAAAAATGGGGGGGAGCAGACACAAAAATTCTTATGGCCCTGGGGGCTTTATTTTACCCATGGTCAACTCCTTACTTTTTAGTCTCATTTTTAATAATCTTTTTATTGGTTGCTTCTGTTTATGGTTTTATCTGGGCAGCATATGTTTCAATAAAGCATAAGGAAGAATTCAAGAAAACTTTTGTTATAATATATAAAAAGAAAAAAACCCAGACAATAATATTATTTTTTGTTTTTCTGCTGCTTTTTGTTATTTCTCTGATCGTATCTGATATTTCCTTAAGGTTTGTTTTGATGTTGCTTGCAATCCTGTCATTGCTTTATCACTATTTGTGGATATTTACCAAGGCTGTTGAAAAGTCCTGCATGGAAAAAACAGTTCCTGTTTCAAAACTTGTAGAAGGAGATTGGATTATTGGAGAAATTAAAAAAGGAAATAAAGTATTATATCCTAAAGATTTGCCACTTATCACAAAAAACCATATTAGTTTATTCAAGAAGTATGGAATTAAGGAAGTAAGAATAAGGGAGGGATTTGCTTTTATCCCGGTTTTCCTTATCACATTGGTAATAACTCTTTTCTTTGATAAGGTGTTCTTAACTTATGTAACTACCTTATTGTAGTAAAGTTTATAAATAAGCCTCCTTACCCTCCTTGATCAAAATGGATAAATTAAGACAACTGAGTCTGATAGCAATAATTACTGTAATTGGGGCAAAAAGCCCAAATCTAGACTTAAATATATTAAAAAAATCAATAATTGAAGAAGCAAAATCTTGTTATGAGTTTCAGGTTGATCCCTCTCAATTTAACTATTCTGATTATATTGCTAAGATCAAAGGGAATGAGTCAATCCAAAAAGAGTTTGATATTAAAAATCTAAGTCAACTAGAGCAAAAATTCCTTGAAAAAAATATTTTATTTACTAGATCCAGAAGCCCCCAGCTTAGATCATATGAAACAACAACAGTGCAGGATCCTATAACTTATTTCCTAGGCAAAATCGAAAGAGAAGATAGATTAATTATTAATACAAAAAAAGGAGAAATTTACTTTTATTTAATTTCTAATCCAGATGAATTAAACTTTGTTAAACATCCCTCCTTTGATAAAGATAAATATCATAAAGAAATCCAAATTTATTTTTGTAACCCAATCATCAAATCATTTTTTAGTCATGCAGATATGATCAATCCTGCCATGTGTGTTGATTCAACATTTATTTATTTTGATTTAGAAGATTTAAGAGGAAGAAATTTTTCCAACGTGCTTAAACGTGAAGTTATAAGGACAGTATACAAAGATTTCAAGATGTCAAGCCAAGATACAGAAGCTTTAGTACAAAAAATAGAGTTTTGATTTTATTTACAATCTCTTCTATATTTACAAAGGAATCCAGGGTTATTTTTTGGGTCTGGATGGCAATTCAGATTAAGAACTACCACATCGCATTCATAATTTCTAGCTGAAAATTCTTTTTTACGTTTGGTATCACAGCAAATTACCTCATCCTGAGACTTTTTGACTGCAGCAGGTTCTGCTGTAGTAGTTTGTACAGGTATGGAGTAACTCTTTGAAATTCTTTTTTTATCACATTTAGGGGGGTAGTCTGTACATTCATAAGTACTATCAATAAGACACTCACAATACAAATTCTGCATCCTTGATTCCAGAGCAGTACGATAAACTGAAGATTTCTCTTTCCCCCATTCTTTATAAATTTCACTTAAACTCTTACAGGATGGATTTTTATTTTCTGCAAGGTTTTTGGGATCAACTAAGTAACTAGTTACATAGGGATTAAACAAACACCAACTATTAACTAATTTATTATTAAACAACAAATTAGTACATAACCCTCCTGTTGCTCCCCCTGTTATATCTGATACCATCTCTCCAGAAATCTTATTAGTTCCGGTAGTGCATTTACTAAATCCGTTTTCATTTGCAGTCAAATAATACCCGTCGTTTGTATACTTCATAGAAAAACATGGATTATTTACTTTTCCAGGTTCATTCATGTCTAAAAGAAATTGTCCATTGTCCATTGTCAATCCATAATCTTTTCCTTCGCATTTTTTCTCAAATTTCAAAGATTGACCTTTAAATTCGTAAGCAGGAATACCAGCACTAGTTCCTAACTCCAAGAAATAAGAATCTGCTTCGCATTCTTTGTTGTTTAAACACAAAAGCTGGTCTTTTTTAAGTTTTAATGTTGGGCCCTTGCCGTCCTCTAAAATAATATTGCAGTCTCTTCCATAACAAACAATATTTCTCTTTTCCTCCTTCTTGACATTGATGATTGGATTTTGTTTTGCTTTCTCACAATTTAATGAAACATCAGACAGAAAATTATAGCTGACCTCACACCCGGCAGGAACAGTGTTTAAATAAACATCAAATATCGGGGAAGGAATTATTAGACTATAGGTATCTTTTCCAATTCTTAGATAAATATCCTTAAGGTCTAATCTTTTAATATCTTTATCATTTACTATTTCAAATTCAAATGTACTCCCAGAAGCAAGATTATAGAATTTGTATTCTTTGTTGTTAATCCTGAAATTAACTTTACTAGTACTCTTTACAGCATTAAGCTCAATTATTTTTTTATTATCCTTATCTGTATAATAATCAAACTCAACTTCGTTAAGCAATGTAAATGCTTCTTTATTCCCATCTAATCCTAAAAATATATTTAAATTTTTAAGGTTCTCCTGGTTTTCTCCCTTGTATTCTGCATTCTTGGTTTTACATCCAGTTATCTTTGTAATCTGTAAATCCTTTATGCTTTTCTTTTCCTTGTCTACATCCATTGAGAATAATATGTTACAATATCCTTCTCTTGTGTCTATATCCTTTACAACATTCCCTGTTGCTGGCTGGTTAGTTTTACTTGATTCAAATAATTCCGTTGCTATTGCTTTAACCTCTCCAATTCTACTTGCTGATTCTTTGTCTAACAAGCTTACAATTGAAATTGTTCCTGTTATCACATCACCTGTAACAATTGTTTCAGCTAATCCAAAATAACTTGCCATTTGCTGGAAATCCTCTCCAGCTAATCCTGATTGCCCAACCATAAATAAACCCTTTACTATTTCAGCATGAGCAATACCAAGACTAAGCAAAATTACAATTCCTAAAACAATTATTTTTTTCATATTGCAAATACAAACTTCAAGCTCTCCATATCATACATAAATGAATCATCATAAATTATTATCAAAGTATTTTTATCTAATTCAGCTACCTCAACCCTTAAATCTTTTTGCGTTGCAGAATCTATAATACAACTTATACAGAATTCTGGTTTTTTGCTTTCTTCAGATATTATTTTTCCTAAGTTATACATCTCATAGACTCTTGCATCAAACTCTGCAAGATATTCTTCATCTATTTCATAGGTTTTATCATCTTTAATTACCTTTAATGGATATCTAAAGTTTACATTTACCTTATCATCAATTGTAAATTCTGCTGCTGGATTTCCTCTTTCAACTTCATATCCAGTCAAATCAACACAATAATCAATATTATATTCTACATATTTGTTTAGACTTTCTTCTATTTCTTTGATTGTAGTATAATCTTTAAGGTAAGCAAATCCTTCCACGTTGTTTTTTATGTCAGGATACTGACCTCCATAGAATAAAACTTCATATAAAGCATCATTTCCAATCATTTCTAAACAATTTTGTATATTTTCAGGAATTTGATTAAATTCTTCAGGAGTTTTAGTTATTTCTTTTTGGATTTGACCTTTGAAAATCAATAATAAACCAACAATAACAACTATGATAATTCCAATAATAATAAATAAAGTTACCTGGCCTCTTTTACTCATGATTAATCTAGGGAAATACTAACTTATAAAATTTGCTAAAAGAAACCGCTTCCAGGATACTGGTCATCGTAATCAACATCATCAATTACTTCTTCTACCCTCTTTATTGTTTTTTCTTTTTTGTCTTCAGGGATCTTTGATATTATCTTCTTGGCAAGCTTTTCAGGATCCTTTAATTCTTTAGGAACCCATTCAAATGAAATTTTATCATCTTTGTACCTTGGAATAATATGAACTAAAACATGCGGGGCATTTTGTCCTGCAACCGCACCATTAGCAACAAATATGTTTGTTCCTTCAGCGTTTAAACCCTCAAAGATTCCAACTCCTATTTTATTTGCAATCAGAAATAGTTCTTTTATTGAGTAATCATCCATCTGCCCCAAAACCTTGAAATGTTTTTTTGGAAATAATATTACATGCCCTGGATTTGCAGGATTAATGTCAAGAACAGCCATAAAATCAGAATTTTCAAAAACTTTTGTGGCCTGTATATTTCCCTGAGATATTAAGCAAAAGATACATTTGCCCTCATTCATTTCATTAACTTCGTCTTCACTCATCCCAGAAATAATTTCTTGTAATTTTTTCTCTTTTTCAGCTTCACTCAGACCAGCTAGTTGAGATTGTATCTTGGCTATTTTTTCTTCACTCAAAACCATTTTAACCAAAGGCTCTTGAAACCTGAATTGTTTCAATACTACTGATTTCTTCTAGATTTTTAAGGTTTTCCTCTAGGTCATCATAGTTACCTATGGCTTCATCCATGGCAAATCTCGTTATAATTGCCTTGATTCCGAATGCAACATCCTCTATATCCATTCCTAACAATTTAAATTTAGAACTTTCTATTTCTTTTTTTATTTTTTTCTTGGCCTCATTGATATCTGTATCTGGCTCTGCAAGAACACACTTAAGGGTTACAACAACATCAGCCATTTTTAGTTTGGACCCTCAAAATTGCAGCTATGACATTTATATCTTGCGCCTATTTTTCTGCATTCAGAACATCTTATGATTTCTACCTCACCGCAGTTAGGGCACATAAACTTGCTTGAACCTATATCATTGATAATTTCCTTTTTGCATGATGTGCAATGTAATTTCTTTTTCATGTCGTTTTTGTTAAATATAGCATTTATAAACTTTTTGATAAGGTATAAAAACAGGTAAAATATAGGTTTTTTAGGCCCCTATCGTCTAGTCGGATAGGACACAAGTTTGCGGAACTTGCAACCCAGGTTCAAATCCTGGTGGGGGCATTTAACTTGAAGTTAAAGAAACCAAAGAACTTTAGCCGATTTGCAGGACTATTCTAAGAGATAGGACCTATGTCCCAAGGATCTGCAGCAAAATCTAAAACAAATAATATTTAAATGGGATTCTTTTAATATTATTAAGGGTGAAAAATGATTATTAAAATAATTCTTTATCATGCAATTATAATCCTGGCTATTTTAGCAGTATTACTTTACCATGTACCAGTTATTTGGGTGATTATTAGTGCATTAATAATTTTAATTGCAATTACTTTTCACCCATTTAGGCTTTCCGCTGAAAGTATCCCTAAGGGGTTCACTGAAAAGAAATTTAACACCGGAAAAATAACTTTAAACTATGTTGAAGGTCCTAATAATGGTCCCCCACTATTGTTAATTCCGGGTCAAATGGAATTTTGGCAGGGATATAAATTAGTAATCCCTAATTTTTCAAAAAATTATCATGTTTTTGCGGTGGATATTAGGGGACATGGAAAATCAACACATACTCCTAGAAAATATTCTTATAATACAATTGGAGAAGACCTTAAATTATTCTTAGAAAGAGTTACTAAAAAACCTACAATTGTTTCTGGGCTTTCTTCGGGAGCTATCCTTTCTCTTTGGTTGGCTGCAAACGCACCAAAATATGTATCTGCAATAATAAGTGAAGACCCTCCACTTTTTTCATCAATGTATCCTAGAATCAAAAAAGAAAAGTATATGTATAGACTATTTGAAACTGCAATAGAAACTCTTGGAAAACCAAAGAGAGATATAAAGGGTTTTTTTCAAAAACAAGGAATTCCAATAAAAGGAAAAGAAGAACTTCTTATGATGCCTTCGTTTATAGCAGCCTATATCTCAATAAGTTTTAAGTTAAATAAAAAATTGCGTCCCTCAAAAAAATATGACTTACTTAATGCTAGATTTGATCAGAGAGTTGGTTTAAAGTTCATAAGTGAATATGATGTTGATTTTTCAAAAGCTACAATTGATGGAAGATTAACTAAAGGATTTAATCCAGAAAATACCTTAAGAAAAATAAAATGCCCAATGTTATTAATTCATGCATATTGGTCAAGAGATAAAAATTGGGGATTGCTTGGAGCATTGGATGATAAAGATGCAGAAAAAATTTGCTCAATTGTGAAGAACTTAAAGTATATAAAAGTAAATGCTATACATGATGTTCATTTAGCAAAACCAAAGATATTTATCAAAGTTGTAAATGATTATCTGGATAATTTAAGTATCTCTTGAACCATCTATAAATTCCATGTCCACCTTGTCCAAGATGTCTAACCTTTTTTCTATTTATTATTTCCAAAGAATTATTTTTTATTAAATTCCCAAATTGCAAGGGTGGTTAATGCAACTATGGAAACTCCCACAGAAACCCAAGGATTCCACATAGCAGAGTATAAAACTATAAGTGCTGCAATTACTGTAAAAGTTCCTTTCTGTTCATTTGTTTTTTTCATAATATTATTTAATAATAGTATTTATAAATTTATAGAAATAGTAAATTTAGTAATATTTTGTTATACTTCTACAAACCTGCAAGCGGCTTAATTACTTTAAATCTGATATTTATTAATCGTGGGGGCATTATATCTTATTAAAGAATTCTTTCACAGCAATACTTATTTATTTCTTAATATACATCCATATACTATATTAAAATTAAAAAAGGGGCTTGACAGCCAGCCCCTTGAAAGAATAACTTCAGGAAGTTATTTCTTTGATATGTCTTCCTGCAAGGGTTCATAGCGGAAGCAGAAGTTTTCATTAGGATTACATACTGCCTCTGGATGGACACTATATCCATCTGGAATATGCAATCCACACGTTGGGCAATTCCGTTCCCACTCGCCTTCTTTTTTCGGATATCTTGCTCCGCACTTCGGGCAAAATATTTCCAAAAATAGGTTTGCAAGAAATCCGCCCTTATCCAAGTGAGAATTCCCGCAGAATGGGCACTTTTTGGGATTCAGCAACGCTTCATCAGACGGCAGCTGTTTCTTTAGTTTTTCCTGAACCGAAGCTGCATCCATTCCATGACCCACCATATTAAACCTTGGATTTGTTACACACATAGACTTAACTCCTTCCTGGATCTTTCGACCCGGTTAAAAATTAGATTAGTTTGATTTTTAGTAAAATTTAAAAAAATTCAGGGGTATTCCAGTCTTAGATTGAAAAGTAATTAAACAAAACCATAGTATAAAAACCTTTCCATTTCAAAAAAATAAAAGGAAACTAAAATAAAGTTTCCCTGTTTAATGGAAATGCAGTTGAATGTCTTATGTCTGAAGCCTTAAGTATTGCCTGTGTAACCCGGTTTATTCCAATCCCGCATCCAGCATGCCTTATTGGTTTTTCTTTTATTATATTCAGATACCATTCAAAGCGTTTCTCAGCTTCCTCATTAATTTTTCCTTCATTGACTCCAACAAATTTTTGTTCATTCTTGATTTCCTCTTTCAGTAGTCTTAGCATGTCAGATTCCCTTAGTCTTTTAAGTAATATCTTAAAGTCTTCTTCTCTTTCTGCAGCTCCAACCGCTTCTCCACTATAAGGCATAATTAAGTCCATGCTGTTAACAACAAGATTCTCAGTCCTATTCAACCTCATATTAAAGAATTTAATTTGCTGTGGATAATGTGTTATGAATAAGGGTTTTCCATTGTTTAATCTAACTAGTTCTTGCTCATGTTCTGCTTTAAGATCATCACCAAACTTTAATCCAAAAGAATTTAACTTTTTTATTGCTTCTTTGTATTCTATTGAATTATAGGGCGGCTTAAGTTCGTCTAGATGTAAGGTATTCCCTGTTAAATGTCTAAGTTCATTGTAACAATTTTTTTCTACGTAATCAATCATGTTCCCAAATATATTACTTATTTCTGTTTTTAATTTTTCTAAGTCACAGTCTGCAACTTCAATCTCAAACAAAGGGAACTCGCATAAATGTCTTTCATCAGCTTTTTGTTCTTTTCTAAAACTTGGTCCCCAGCAATAAGTTTTCCCAAAGGATTCCATAAAAGCTTCCAGCATTAGTTGTCCTGTTTGGTTAAGGTAGGCTGTTTCTTCAAATAAACTTGTTGAAAACAAAGTTGAAAAATTTTCACAAGCTCCGGTAGCTTTAGTAAGATGGGGTACTAATATTAATTGATATCCTTTATCCTCGCAGTATTTTGATGCACCTTTTATCAATGAAGCCTCCACCCTTGCAATCATTGCTACTTCTGGTAGAACAACTCTTTGTTCTATTTTATTTATTAGTTTTTCTTTTATTTCTTGTTTCATTTCTTCCTCCATAGATAGTCCATACTATCTTTTTCTTTTTTGACTGAAAGGTTTAGAGTTTTAACTAGGGTAAAAACAAATCCCCCTAGAAAAAACCCAGTTCAGTCTACTTACTGGAATACTAAAAAATTAATTAAAAAATATGAAACAAATTGATTTAGGATAAAATTAAAATTGGTTAGGATTATTTTTTTCATCCTAAAATTATTAAAAATTTCTTTACATATATAAACTTTTCTAAATATTAAAAATCCTTAATCAAAAAAATCCCAAAAAACACTAAAACCCATCAACCTAAACTTTAAAAGATTAATTTTTTTAGAACCCAGATTAAAAAAACTATCAACATGCTCAACAGTCAGATATTCAATATTATCATGGTCTATAATCTTATGGGCTATAAATCTTAAATCTGTTCCTAAGATGTCTACATCAACTATCTTCCTTTCATATAAATTAAAATAAACCGCATTTCTGTCTCCTCCATCACTTATTTCAACAGTAGCATATTCTTCTCCTTTTTCATTATAATCAACTCTCTTGACAGAAACATACAAGGTCTTGTTATTTATTGTAATTGGAATTTCTGATCCAACAATGTTATAATAGTAAGTTACTCTGTTTGGTTCTGAAAAATCATGAATAGGCATATCTTTTGTTCTTATTTGTAGTTCTGGATATCTTACAAAATTAGGAAGATCCCAGTGATTTCTTAGTGGAGCAATAACTGTGGGGGTTATTAAGATAAATAACAAGATTAAAACCAAACCCCTTTTCATAAAAAAATAAAAGAAATAAGATTATAAAAGATTAACTAAACTTTTCTAATCTTTTTAAGTCAGGTAAAATAAACAAAATTTAGGTTTTATGATATTTATTCCTCATCTTCTAATCCTTTTTCTGTGACTCTGAAAACAACCTCTCCATCTGGAAGATGCGGACTGTCAATAAGTTTAGCAACTCTCGTTCCTTTCTTTCCTTTTCTTAGGTAAATTCTTGTCTGGCTGTTATGTCCGACAATGTTTCCACCAATTGCAGCAGTAGGATCTCCAAAGAAAACATCCGGCCTTGCCATAACTTGATTAGTTACATAGACAGCCAAGTTATACTGGTTAGCCAGTCTCATCAAAGTATGCATGTGCTTGTTTAGTTTTTGTTGTCTGTCAGCTAATTGTCCTCTTCCTGAAAAGTCAGCTCTAAAATGACTTGTCAAAGAATCGATTATAACAAGTTTTATGTTTTCTTTCTTGCATAGGTCTTCTGCTTTTTCAGACAATAACATTTGATGGTCTGAGTTAAATGCTCTTGCTACATGAATGTTTCTTAGTATCTGTCCTGAATCCAATCCCATACCATTTGCAATCTGTATTATCCTTTCAGGCCTGAATGTAGATTCACCATCAATAAAAATTACTTTTCCATCAGCTCCGCCTTTTTCTTTAGGTAGTTGGGTTGTTACAGCAAGTATATGGGCTATCTGGCTTTTAGAAGCACCGAATTCACCAAAGCATTCTGAAATGCTTCCTGTTTCAAATCCTCCCCCTAATAAAGCGTCGAGATTTTTGCTTCCTGTTGTTATCTTGACTATGTCTTCTCTTTTTTTAAGCAAGTCCTCTCCAGACTCAAAACCCATGCTAAGTCCTTCTCTTGCAGCTCTTATTATTTTTCTTGCAGTAGCTTCAGTCACACCAGCAACATTGACTAATTCTCCAGGAGTTGAAACAGCCAGGCTCATCAAATTATCAAAACCTGCATCGTTTAATTTTTCTGCTGTTGCAGCTCCGACTCCAGGCAAATCTTTAATTGTAATTTCTTTTTTCTCAGCCATTCTTATTCCTCCCCTTCCTCATTGAGATATAATTCTTCTTGAGCTTTTTGTAAAAGTAAAATAGCTTTTGGAATATCTCCTCTTCTAAGGTTAACTACGTCATTTCTCCATACGTCTTCGTCTTTCTTTTTCCATCTCCTTGAAAGACTTACGGTTTTAAATTCTACCTTGTCACCGTTTTTCTCTTTCTGATTAAGCCATACAGCAACATCAAAGTTGCCAGAACTCCATTTTTTAATAGGTCTATTTACCATCTTTACCTCCGATTGCTTTCGCGTTTTATTTCAGTGAAGGTTTAATTCCACTAACAGCCTAAAATCAAGCTTTATTTATAAGCCTTATTTGGGGTTGTCGGGAATATATTTACTTTAGTATCTACTTCTTTCCTTTTTTAACTGGTTTTTCTTCATTGCATGTACATTTAGGCCCGCAACAGCAGTGATGCCATAGACTAAATATTACAAGTAAAACACCCAATCCAATTATTACATATCTAGACCAGTCTGTATTTAACAAAGCAAATAATATAACTAATATTCCTATTACCCCTTTTACCCAATGCATAAAAACACCTCCAATTATTTAAAATAAAATTTATTTATCTTTATATACTTTTTTAATGTAGTTTAATATTTCTGTATGGTCCAAAAAGAAAGGGTCTACATCTAACGTTTTTTTGTCAAAATATGTTCCTAATCCAAAAACCTTAATGCCCAAGGATTTGGCTGCCTGTATTCCTGCCGGAGAATCCTCAACTATAATTACCTCTTCAGGTTTTAATTTTAGTTTTTTTAGAGTAATTGAGTAACATTCTGGATCTGGTTTAGAAGAATTAAATTCCTCCCCACTGACGATTATATCAAATTCATTTAGGTTATTTAAATCTAAAATCTTGTTTATGTGAATCAAATCAGTTCCGGTAGTTAATGCTAGTTTTATTTTATTCTTTTTTAAATAAGAAGTTAGTTCTTTAATACCCTTAATTAAAGTATATTGCTCCAGATTATGGTAAATTAACCCCCCAACATCAGAAAGAATATCTTCTATGGTTTCTTTAGGAATATTTGGATAATTCTCTAAGATGAACTGCCCCCTCTTTTTTCCAATAAATTCTTTGAATTTATCTTCTTTCAGTAAATACCCCTATTTGTCTAATGTTTCTGTAAGATCTTTAAACTTAATCAATTCACTATCCACGATAACTCCGTCAAAGTCAAATATCACAGCCTCAAATAAATTCATGGCTAACCAGACTAACTATTTTTTAATAAACCTTATATGGAAAACTTGAAAATTTTACGTTAATCTATTAAAATTTCTACAAAGAACTAATCAATTCCTGCGCAGTTTCTTTGGCATCAAACCTTGAAACAGAATTGACATTTAATTCTAATCTGTCATAAACCTCATTTTTGTTTACTCTTCCTGAAAATTTATACTGTTCTCCAAGTATTCTTTCTTTTATTTCATTGAACTTGTCAGGATTTTTTCTTATTTCAATTAATTCTTCATCGCTTAAACAAAGAATCTTCTTGGCATTTTCCCTGAATAAAACAGTTCTTATGACTCCAGTCCCGTCATCGAAGTATAAATTTAATATAGGAACAGAAATTTCTTTTATGTTTCCATGCTCATTGCATTTGAACATTCCGTTCTCAAAAGTTACTTTTTTCCTGCATTCAGGGCATGCATCATAAAATCTTGGATCAAAGACCTGGACAATTGTTCCCTGTATCATCACATTCTGGCTTTCAGTTAAATCCTTAATCTTAACTAACTCCCCTTTACTGAAGTCACTATTTGTTTCACCAACAACCACCCCAGAAGGATTTATTTCTATCTTAGAACTATTAGTTAAATGAACTTCTTTCCCAAAGCTGCTTTCCTTGACATAAAATTCGTTAAATCTTAATATGTCTCCAGGATTTACCTTATCCATTATACTTATCTGGCTTGTGTCCCATATAACCAATCTACAGGTTTCTGAATCGTCTCCAATAAGAAGATTCTGGACTTTTCCAAGAGTATTATTCCTGTTAAACTCCCTTACATCATACTTTGCAATGACTCTTGCATTTAATGTTATTCCTCTGACTCCAGAAAACAAATTTTTGATTTTAAAATCTCTTTTTGACTGGTCAATTAATTTAATCCCTAATTCATTGGCAATGATATGGGCTGCCCCCTCCTTGCTTATTAGATCAGATAATTTCTTTAGTCTGTCATTGACCTTAATTTCAATTTCCTGTTTTGTCAGTCCTTTTTCATCGATGATTCTTTGAACTATGTCTTCATAAGTCATACCAAACATCTAGAACGTCCCCCTTTTATCCATAACTTTTTTCTAAAAGTTTTTTTGTTTTTAAAGTTATATATACCAAAGAAGTTATTTTTTTAAAGGATTTACTTTTATTGGTCCAAAGTGGCTTGAAAAAGTATATTTGTAGTTAAAAGAAACTGTTACATCAGTATCAAAGTCTGTCTGCCCCTTTTCAAGGGTTGGGGCATTTCCTTCACAAGTTATCTTGTTTCCTTCAAGGTTTTTTGGAGAGACTATGAATTTAGAGGGGCATTCAATTGCAGAATTTCCAAACTCTAGGTTTATGTTATTTAATTCCCTGTCTCTTGTGATTAGATCTTTGCCCAAGTCAGCAAAATAAATTGTAAATATTACTTTTTGTGATCCATCAACGCTTAATGGATAATTTCTTTCTATTCTTGAAATTCCTACAGGATATGTAGAATCATACCTGCTATTGGACCCAAGATTTTCTTTTTTATTACAATAAGGTTCAACCCCTACACAGGTTGTATATTTGCTTTCAAACTTAACATCATAGGTTACATCAGCCCTTATGGTTATAGATTCCTGTGCATCAACTGCATTATATACGATACTCCCTAAATTAATTATCTTACAGTTTTTTCTGTCAATGCAGGGTTTTCCAAGCTCAGATTCTATTCCTTTTATCCCACTTAGATCACTAATTTTTTTCTCTGTTTTTTTAAATCCGCCAAGTTCGCCTTCAACAAAATCTTGGAATACCATATCAACATTGGTTGATTCTGGCATGTTGTTTGTTAATTCAAAGATTAAAGGGACAGACTTTCCAGAACTTACCTCACTATAATCATTTAAAAAGTCTATTGCTTCTAGTTTAATTCCTCTTGAAGGGTTTGATGTACTATCTCCTGTGTCTTTATTTTGAGCATTTAATGTTGTACATCCAGCTAGAAAGATTAACCATAATGCAATGATTAGTTTAATATTTTTATACATTCTTTTTTCTTACCTCTATTGTTTTGCTTTGCTCATAACCATACTTATAGTTAGCTATCGCCTTGATATAATTTTTTTCTAATGAGGCACTATCTTCTTTGATATTTACCCAGCATCCAAATGTCATGTCCCTAGCATCCCCATTTATTATGCAATCATCAAATTTCCATCTTTCTTCCCCTTTGGCTATCTGGTCTCTCACCTCTTTTATTAAACTATTATCTTCTTTTGATAAACATCCGCAGTCATTAGCTGATCCTTTATTGTCTGGCTCCATGTTCTTTGGGAATATCATCCTGAAACTATTTATTTCTTTAATGCTTCCTTCATCGTCTGATTTAAACCTTACAAATAATTTTGCCTGGTTACTCTCCTTGGAAAATGGCTGAGTATTCGTCCCTATTGCAATCGTCATTGGTCCTGAATCAAGTTTTCTTGTGGTTATTACCCCATTCCCAGCCCACAACCCAGAGGATAAAACCAAGGGTTTGATGTATTTTTCAGCATATTCTTCTCTCCCCCCTGATTTGGCTATTTCTTTAGTATCAATTGTATAAACAGCAAGGTCACTTTTAGCTATTCCTTCATAAGTGACATTTACACTTACTGTTTTTCCTTCAATCTCATTATCAATATTATTTATCCCCCCGGGGAATGTGCAGCTGACACTTAGGAAATCATTAACTTTTCCTGCAGAATTTGGATAAAATATCTGCCCTTTATTTTCTTCATTTACCCCAATAGGTTTATATTCAACCTTTCCGTTAAAGTCTTCTAGTTCACAGTTTACAACTAATTTTAATTTATCCCCCTCAACTTCCATATTATTTATTTTAATAATAGCGTCTACAACAATTTTTTCTCCTTCAAAGAAATAAGCCCCTGCTGGTTCAATCTTATCGATACTTATTCTTGCTGTAATATCTCCTTCTTTTTTTGCATCTGGATTTTGCCATGAACCAAAACTTTCCTCAGGATAAACTATCATCCCAAATACCTTGCTGAAAAATCCATAAACTGCAATTCCAAACTCGCTTTGTTTTAGATTTGTAACTCCTTGTTTTAATTTTGTTGGTAACCATCCGCTTAAGAATCCTGAAATTAAGAATATAAGGAGCAAAACAATAATTATTGTTTTCAGCCAGGGAAATCTTTTCTTTTCAGTTATTGTCTTTGGCCCTGATTGTTTTATAATTATTGGTTGGGGTTTTTCTCCACCAAATGCTCTTCTGAATGGATAGCTTACTGTCCTTCCAACCCCTTTTACTCTGTTCCAGTTAGAGGATTGTATATCTCTCTTACCTCTTTCTATATCAACTCTTGCTTTCTCATCCCTTATTTCCTCAGCGCTCTTTTTGCTAAACCATCCACTCATGTAAACCTCTTTTAAAGTTTGTTTTTATTTATTTAAATCTATCTCTGTTTTTATTATTTCTCCATTGTTCCTGATATGAACAATAATTTTATCATCTTCTTTCTTAAGTGTTTCAAAATCATAGCTTATATCAAAACAATTTTCCAGATTTGTATTTGTTTTAAGGCATTCTATTCTATATGACTTTTTGAATTTTTCATAATCAAAAAAATTAACAGGATATTCAAAGTTTAAACTCTTGCTGTAAACAATATTTCCCTCATCGCCTAAATAGGTCAGTTGCCCATCAATCCACCATATTCTGTAATTTACTTTTCCAATTAATTTTGAATCTTTTATTTCATAGCTATATCCTGTAGGCATATTATTTAGTTTTAGTCTTTTGGTAAATTTTTCCTTGAATTGGTTTATGAAATCATTTTCATCAGAATAATCATTTGAAATTTCCTCAACAGAGAGTCTTACGCTTGAATCCAGATAAAATAATTCTTTTTCAACTTCTTTGTATCCTTTAATCATCTCTAATGATTTATCTCCTACCTCTTCTAACCCAGCCTTCTTTGCATTTAACAAGAATATTGCAGATAATAAAATAAGGATAATCCCCAGAGAAGCTAATGGCAGTAACAATTCCACCCCTTTTTTATTAAACATTTAACTTGTCACCTCTTAATTCAAAGGTTATTTTTATTATCTTTCCCTCTCCAGGGTATTTTAATTCTGAACTTATTCTGTCTAAGTATAAATTCCAGTCGAGGTTATCCTGAATTATAGTTTCATCATCTATTGAAATTTTCCACCCGCATTTAGATTCCCCGCAATAAGATTTAATCAGAGGATCTATTTTTTCTATGACCTTATCTTCATCCTCTTTGTTTTCAATAATATAATCTACCATCATTTTATCTTCTACTTTGGTATTCATTAAGTTTATAACAAATATCTCAAAATCCCTGTCAATGTCTTTAGCAATTATTTTTTCATCAATGTCCCCACCCTTCTTAAAACTTGAGCTTACATCGATTGCAAAGAAAGTTAAAACCAAAAGGAATGTAATGAATGCCAAAATGTCTTTTAATGGGAAAATTTCTCCTTTACTATTCACTCATTATCACCCCTAAATCTAAAATCTTGCCTTCTCCGTTGACCAAAACATATTTTCTCTCAAAGAAACAATTATCCTTGAGTTTGCAAAAGTTTAACTGGTCTTTGTATGCCAAGAGATCATTTGAAATTTCTTTGCTGTCTATCTTTGCATAAACCAGATTGTCTGTTATCAAACATGAATTTAATCTTTCTTCATTGAAGTTGCTCATATTAATAACCCCTATATGAGCTCTATAATCCTCATAAGCAAAACAGTCTGAACTATAAAACAATCTTTTCATTAACAAGTCTGCCTGAAAACCATCAACCTTAATGTCCTGATTTACAGCCATATGCAAGACCATAACAACAGAACCAATCATTATCCCCAGTACAACAAGTACAACTATCTGGTATGGAACCTTTTCCCCAAGTTCTGAAGAATCACTCATGAGCTCACCTCAAAATTTTCTTCGTTTTGCTTCCAGTTTAATTTCTTAGTTCCAGTAGAATAGTCAAACTTGAAGACTCCGGCCCTTACATAGCCCCCCCCAATTGAGATATCGTCGCCTTTATTGATATTATAAACTAATTTTGAATCCCTGCACAGATATAATGTGTCCACCATTAGTGCAATATCTATTGTTGCAGTCCTTCTTTCAATGTATCTTGAATTTTTAAAGGTTGAGACATAATATCCCAAGGCTCCAACTACAATAATTGCAATTAAAATAGAAAAGACAGCAAATAACTGTAAATCTCCCCTTTTTTTCATATAATTCTTTAACTATTTTTATTTATATTAGTTTTGCTAAGCTAAACTGTAAACTTTGTTGCTTAATTCTAATCTGTAACTTTTTACATTATCTGCTTCACTGACTAATACCCCTGAAAGCTGAAGGTTATTTCTTACAGTCTCGCATAAAATAAAATTGTTTGTTTCTTTGTTGTATAGGCATAGGCAGCTTGCTTCTTTGCATTTTTCATTCTCGCTTATGACTGATTCTGTAAACTCATTTGCCAAATCTCCCTTATTCTGGGCATAGACAACATAATCTTCATTGAAGCTCAGGACTATGTTCTTTACCCCTCCTTCTTTCAGCTCATTTAAACTATTAACAAGTTCATTAAAACTCTTTACAGTCTGGCTGTCTGCAGAAGCTCCAGGCAAGGCTGTTTTATATAAATCAACCAAAAATTTTCCAACAACCAAGGTAATTATTATCCCAATAACAAGCATTATCAGAAACTTTAAAGTTAAACCTCTCTTATTCATAAAATAAGAAAAGAGAGAAGAAATATTTAAGTGTTATTGTTCTAACAGGTTATTGCTTCTCCATTAACCTTGCATTCTACATTGAGATCAATGCATTTTTTTGGTTTTGTTTCTCCTGATTTTGCAGCAATAACATCAAACGTTTTCTGGCAGAATGCGGACTTTGGGGCATCAGCTTTCTTCTCAATTGTGCCACAATAAGTATTGCATAGCTGCTTGGCTAGGTTTTCATCTGTTCCGGTTGTACCGCTAAAGAATATGCCTTTGGCTTTGTCTGTTACATTCTTGAACCCGTAAAGGAAGAAAACTACAACAATAACCAGAACTATTATCAGAATAATTCCTATTATAATAACATTAAGAGAAACTTCTGCACCTTTTTTGTTAATCTCAGGCATTAAATCACCTCTTAGTTTATATTTGCATAAAATCTATTTAAATCTTTTGGTTAGTCAAAAGAAATGAGAATTTCATCAACTTTCTTCTTTGGTTTGTCATCCTTTGTTATTATGTCTTTAGCTCTTAACCTTGAAAGATAACTCCTTGTTGAGCTTTCCTTTAAGGAGCTTAATTTTACAATTTCCTCTACATTTCTTTCTCCATTGCATAGTTTGATTATTTCTAACTTTTGAGGATTTAAAAATGAAAGAATTTTTCTTAGGTCTTCCCTATTCTTGATATAATTAATCTTTCTTATCCCGGCTTCGCCAGCATCAAGTAGCTGAATCTTTATAATTTCTATCCATACATATAAATTCTCAGATAAGGTATTGATAATGTCTTTTTTGTTAAGATCTGGTAAAACCTCAAAGACATAGTTCAAAGGAACCTTCTCTATTTTAAAATCCTTTGAGATAAATATATCCTTGCCGATAAGTTCAGACAGGGCAGACAAGAGAAGCTTTATTTCACTCAAGCTTATTCCATTTGAATATGCCTTTTCAACCTCCCTCTCAACCTCATTCCTTGACATTCCAACAGAAATCCATCTTCCAGATTCATAATTAAGGATAGGAATCCTTGGAGCATAAATCTTTCTTGGATGGTCCAGAATTATGTTTTTTTCTGAGATTGTTTCCTCTACTTTGTTGATAATATATTTTAACTTGCTTCCAACATAATAATCTGTAATTTTATTTATTTTTAATTCCGGGAATAGTTTATTGATATAAACTGCAATCAAATAATCTGCGATAGTAAATGTAATCTTATTAATAGTTATGCTCTGATAATTTGTATCTTTTTCCTCAAAGTTTTCAGCAAGATATTTTAATGATATTTTCCCAAGAATAGAATACAATAAGTTAAATGCTTCTTCATTCTTTGTCAACCTTGCAAATGCATCAGACAAATAAATTACCTTATAATTAATTTTATGATAATCAAGTAAGGATTTTAATTTTTCAAGTAATATTTTGTAATCTTCTTTACTTAAATCAGTCCATGCCTGAAAAGGATAAAGGGTTTGGTCCCAGAAGCATAATATAAGTTTATCTCCTTCTTTTAGCTTGCTTATACTGTTATTCAGATGGAATAATCCAGGGTAATGTAAACTATTGCAGAACATATTTAAGTATAATGTTTTTGGCATCTTGATTAGACGCGCAAAAAATATATAAATTTATGTTTTAGTCAAATGTCACTTGTCAAATGAGTAAAAACTTAAATATTCTAAAGCCTTTATAGTCTATAACACTCATAAAACAAGAGGGGATGAGAATAAAAAAAGAGGTGATTTGATGGGTTTATCAAAACCCCGGAGGATCGCCAATGTTAAAGAAAAAAGAACTTTTAATTCTGTCAAGATTAAGACAAAACTCCAGAGAGAGTCTGACAAAAATGTCAAGGGCCACAAGAATTCCAGTATCAACAATATATGATAGGTTGCAGGCATGCCAAAAATCAATAATACTGAAAAATACCAGTTTAATAAATTTCTCTAAACTTGGATTTAATGCAGTAGTAAATATAATGTTAAAAGTGAACAGAGAAAAAAGGGACGAAGTCAAGGATTACTTGGAAAAACATAAATCAATTAATTCAATCTACAAAATCAACAATGGCTTTGATTATATGGTTGAGGGTATTTTTAAAAGTGTTAAACAGGTAGATGAATTTGTAGATAGTCTTGAAAGCAGGTTTCCAATTGAAAGCAGAGAAATTTACTACGTTGTAGAAGACATAAAACGAGAATCTTTCCTTTCAAATGAAAATTCCTTAGAATTGGTCTTTTAAACAATCTAAGAATTAGTAATAATTTAACTATCTGATTCTGTCTCATTTATTCATATCTTAAAGCTTCAACAGGAACTAATTTAGAAGCTCTTATTGCAGGGATTATCCCTGAAATAACTCCTATAAGGAAAGAAAACATTAATGCAAAGAATATTAGAAGAGGACTTACAGTTATGCTTATCAAACCAAACCCTAATTGTGATGCAACAAATTCTACTGAATAAGCCATCATCGACCCAAGAATAACTCCGAATATTCCACCAACTAAACCAATAGAACCAGATTCAATCAAAAACAATGATAGAATATTTTTATTTGTTGCACCTATTGCTTTCATCGTCCCAATTTCAGTAGTTCTCTCTAAAACGCTTGTAAACATGGAATTCATTATCCCAACCCCTCCAACAAGTAAAGAGATTGATGCAATTCCAACTAAAATGATTTGTACTATTCCTAAAATAGAGTTAACCTGTTCCAGTAATTGTTTAGGGGTATAAATCTCAAATAGTTCATCATCTCTCGATCTTTTAAGATCTTTCTCAACTTTTTTGCCTAATTCCTCGAGATCAACTCCCTTTAAAGCATAAACAACGATTGCACTTACTCCTCTTGGTTCAGAAAAAGTTTCTCTTGCTTTTTCAAGAGGTATGTAAACATTACTATCTATGCTACCGGTTTTTTCAAAAATACAGATTATCTTAAAAGAATCACCTCCTATCTCCATTTTATTTCCCAACATTAATTCTTTCTTGAAAAAATCATTGGCAAAAGTATAGCCAACCATCACCACATTGGTTTCACCATCTTTAAAGGGTCTGCCTTTAGCACAAGTAACATCATAGCTTGCAAGACCTTTTTCACCCTGGTCAGAAGGGATAGAATAAATAGTACTAAATTTATCTTCATTATTATAACTGACTTTTATGGATTTAGCCAGCATCGGAGTTACATAGTCAACACCAACAACATTTTCACAAACCTTAACATCATCTTCTGTTAGAATATCTGATTTTTCTGGGGGGCCCATTAACCCTTTTGGAACAATTCTTAAATTAGAGGTTCCTAATCTTGAAAATTGTTCCTCTACTCCAGATTGAAGACCCTGGCCTAAAGCAATTAATGAAATTATTGCAGCAATCCCGATTATAACTCCAATTACAGTTAACCAGGACCTTATTTTTTTATGTAAAATGTTCTTCCATATCAATGTTAGATAATCCCCGATCATTTTAATGCCTCTACTGGTTTTAATTTTACAGCTCTTCTTGCAGGAAGCCAGCTTGAAATTAATCCAATTCCAACAGAAAAGATTAAAACAAATAACAACATAGTTACATTAATCCTTATTGCCAAGATACTATATCCTGCTAATTCTGCAGCATATTTCACAAGATAAGCAATTAATGTTCCAAGTCCAATCCCGATTAAACCTCCAACTAACCCAAATAATGAACCCTCTATCAAAAAGATTGAGGATATTGCTTTATTGGTTGCTCCAACAGATTTCATAACTCCTATCTCTCTTGTTCTTTGCAATACAGCAGTATACATTGAGTTCATTATTCCAATCCCACCAACAAGTAAGGATATTGATGCAATTCCTCCAAGAATAACCTGAACAAGCATTAAAATATCTCCAAACTGTTTTAATAATTGTTCGGGAGTTGAAACCATAAAACTTTCTTTTTCCTCTTTTTTCTTCTCTAATTTAGCTGTTACCTTATCAGCAACAAGATCCATGTCATAACCAGGCTTTACCTTGGCTTGTATCATTGTTACTTCAGTAGTCTTATTGAATAAACTTCTTATATCTTCGATATTCATGTATATCTGAGAATCATCCTGGGGATTTCCTATCTCCCCCATAATACCAACTACTTTTATCTTTGTGTCTTTTATCTTTAGTTGATTATTTACATGAACTTCTTTATCATAAAAATCTTTTGAAATCCTATAACCTATCATGACAGAATTTCTCTCATTTGGTTCAAGATATCTGCCCTCTTCAATTCCATATGCTGCTTCCTCCATACTCTTTTCAAAAGGTGCTGGATCAACTCCAAGAATATAGCTCATAAATCCTTTGTAATTTCCGTATTCAACAGTATCACTTACCATTATATATGGACTTACCCATTCAATCTCTGGCAGACTCTCCATTAAATCTACATCCGCTTGGGTTAAATATTCAGATAATCCGGTGGCAGAATTGCTCATTATATATAATTTGTCAGAGCCCATCTGCTCAAACTGGATTTTGATTGCATTTTCCAAACCCTGAGATACAGAAATCAATGCTACAATGGAAGCAATACCAATTATAATTCCTATAACAGTCAACCAAGACCTTAAGCTTCGATGTCTGATATTCTTGATAGCTAAAGTAAGATAATCTTTAATCATTGTGATTGAATAAATAATTTGATTCTTCTTGGGATTCTTTTGATGTAACTCCATCTTAATTTTGAGATTATATTTAATATTCCTTTGAGTAATTTTTTAAATGCAATTTTTACAGCCTTTCCTAAATCTTTAACTTCCCTCCAGGCTTTGTAGGTCCAGTAAACAAGCAGGATTATGATTATTATAAATATCAAAGACACAATGGAATTTCCACCGCCCCCATTTAATCCATATGCCTTTAGTTCTGAATTAGAATAAATCCTTAATGGAATTTCCTTTATTTCAGAATAATCTTTGTTAAACCCATCTTTATATTTCAACTGAACTCTTAGGTTTATTTCCTTGCTTTTTTGAGCATTAACTGTAAACTGTCCAGACTCAAAATCATCTGCTTCCAGATTACCTAAATATGTTTTTGAATTTCCAATAACTTCATACTCTTCAGAAGGTAAAATCTCCATTGTCATGTATTTTATTTCAGTAGGTCCGATATTGGATATAGACAAAACAACCTTTCCGGTTTTTCCTCTGATGAAATTATCTGATTCCTCTAAATTTAATTCATAGGATATTGGTTTTTGCACCAATAAACCAAACGAATCTGTTTTTGTATGATTTTCTCCTGATTCATCGAAAAATGTTAGTGTAAATGGAACTGAGTAAGCTTTTGACACCGCATCAGATGAAGGGATAACGTCAAAGAACAAGTAAGCTTTTTCTCCAGCCTTTAAAACAGGAATCTTTTTTTCTGTTGTTGAGCCTAGGGGAATAAATTCGCTTGGTAAAATTAAGTCTATATTAACCTCTTTCATAATAGAACTTTCCATGTTGCTTAATTCTATTACCACTCTGCCCTTAGCTCCCTGCTCAAGATATTCTGGATCAGAATATGCTTTGATGTCGATTATAGGAACTAAGGTTCTAATCTCAACAGGAACCCTTATGGTCTGGAATTCTTTTTTATTGCCTCTTGTATAAATCTTGAATTTTAAATCATAAGTCCCCTCAATCAAATCAGAATCAATCATGATTCTCTCAAACTTGAATACAGCCTCTGCACCTTCAGGAATATCAGATATCGTAACAGGATTTTGTCCGTAAATCTTAAATGGTGCAGTCCCGGTAAATTCAACTTCAACCTTGCCGGAATCACTTTCTCCAAGATTCTTAAGATTCAACCAGGCCTCAAAACTTTCTCCTGCAGTTAAGGGGTATGGTTCATATTTTAATAATGTAGCTACGAAAGAAGCTTGGTCCTGGTTAATCTCATCGGTTTTATCAATATCAGAACCAGATAAAGTTACATTATATGCTAAAACAAAGTTTAGCGCTAAAACCAAAGCTAAAAAATAAATACCTCTTTTCATCTTACACTATCTAAATCTATTTTTTCTCCCTTTTTAAATTCTTTGATTATTGCACCATCTCTTAAATAACATACTCTATCACATATCTTAACTAAAGATTCGTCATGCGTAACAATAACGATTGTTTTTTTATCCTTCTGATTTAATTCTTTTAAAATCTTAATAACTTCCTGTCCTGTTTTAGAATCTAGATTTCCCGTTGGTTCATCAGCCAAAATAACTTCTGGGTTATTCACCAACGCTCTTGCTATTGCTACTCTCTGTCTTTCCCCTCCTGAAAGTTTTCCAGGAACGTGATCTAGTCTGTGATTCATGTCAAGCCTTGCTAAAATTTCCTTTGCTACCCTTTCTCTTTCTGGGTAGGGTTTGTTCTGGAACATCATTGGAAGCATAACATTCTGTAATGTAGTTAAACTGGGTATTAAATTAAATGTCTGGAAAATAAATCCTATCTTCCTCCCTCTTAGCTGTGCAAGTTGTGATTCTTGTAACGTAGAAATATCAATTCCGTCAAGAAAAATATGTCCTTTCGTTGGAGTATCCAGTGAACCAATCATATTCATGGTTGTTGATTTTCCGCTTCCAGACTTTCCAAGAACCCCCAATAACTCACCATTTTTAATTTTAAGATTTAATCCTTTAAGGGCATTAACTTTAACTTCATCCATATCATAGATTTTCCACACATCCTTAAGTTCGATAACATTCCCTGTCATTTAATCCTCTTTTTTATAAAATTATTTTAGACACTTAAAAAGATTTCTGTATTGTTTATAATATATAAATCAAGACCAATTTCAGAAATAACCAGCCTCTTTCAGAGCCTCTTTCATTTCTATCCTAGATTCTGCAATCTTTTTTTCCAGTTTGTCCTTTTGAATCTGAGAAGCAATCGTATTTCTTTGTCTTATAAGATTTACTAGCTTTAATCCTAGCATAACTTTCTGTTCTTTGGAAAAAGGAGGTAAATTACCCATTTTAGAATAAATTATTCTTCCTCTATACTATTTACTTCCTGCCCCCTGTGTACCCTTGCAAATGAAGGAGTTACAACAACCCAATCTTCACCAAATCCAGCAATGTCTCCATCAATAGCATCACAGGTTTTCTTTATCTTGTTTACTGCTCTTTTTAATTCAACAATGTCTTTATCTCTAAGTGGTCTGATGTTGATTAGAGCAACAGTATAACCATCCCTTAATGCATCTAGGGCAGGTTTGATATCATTAAACTCGGAAATTGTGAAAGGTCTCACAATTATTTTGTTTTTTTGTATCTTTGCCTGAGAAGTATCTATCTCTAGATAGTCTTCATATCTTTCATTATCATAATCAGATGAACCCGATAAAAGGTCTTTAATTTTGGAAAATACCATCTTTTGTCAAACCTCTTTGTTACCTCTTTTTAATTAAGTTTTATATTTAAACATTTCTATTGGATAATATCCATATTTATCTATTTAATGCTCTCCAGTATACTAACTACGTTCCATATCTGGGCTCTGGTGTAGCTTGAAATGTTTGGATCATCAGATATTTCATCTAACTCTTGCAAGGATTCATTGACCTTTAAAGAATTCTCTTTTTCTTCTTTAAGAATTAAAACAGTATTTCTTATCTTGTTTCTTATGTTTTTTGGGACTGTATTATCATCGCAGATCTCATTTAGTAATTCTAATGCTTCTGGGATCATTTTAAGTTTTTGATAACCTCTTTTTGTTTTTCATGGAACTTCTCCTGAAGTTTTTCTTCCTGTTTCTCAACAGTCTTGACTCTTAGCTCAACAAGTTCTTTTTTAGCCTTTAAATCTTTTACTAGGTTTGATTTGTCAGATTTAATCATAATATTTCCAACAATTTTATAACAATCATCCTTTGCATCTTCCAATTCCTTCAATGCATTATCAATTTCTAGAAGCTGACTCTGAAAACTTTGTTTCTGAATAAGAATTGTGTTAAGATTCTGTCCCAAAATCTGTAACTCCTCTTTTTCTTTACTTTTTTCCTTTGACATTTTCTACCTAGCTTTAACTGTTGTAGCTACACTTCTCTCTTTAAATAATATTTTACTTCCACAATAAGGGCACCTTACTCTTTTTTTAACATAATCAGACTTGACAAGTTTACCGCAATCAAAACACTTGTAAGTTTTCTCCTCTTGTTTTTTTATTGTCATTTTATGCTACCTCATAGGCATTGCCTGTAAACTTTGAATTGCATTTTTTGCAATGAAATATCCCAGCGGCTAATCTCTTAACCTGTTTTTTCTTGCAGTAAGGGCATGTTTGTTTCTGTTTTTGTCTCACTTCGATGTCTAAAACTCTTTTTCTGATCTTTCTCCCATACCTTACTCCAAATCTTCCTGTTGAGCCAACTTTCTTTGTCATTTTAAAAATGGTTTTTGTTTAATTTAAAAAGGTTTCTGTTTAAAATCTGGGGCTGCCAGGATTCGAACCTGGGTCGAAAGGTCCCAAACCTTTAATGCTGGACCAGGCTACACCACAGCCCCAACAAAGGTTTCAACAACAGAGTATTTATAAACCTTTTCTTACCTCAATTTTATATGAAACAAGCAATTCTTGTCAGGCAAGACCTTAAACTGAGTAAAGGCAAAATGTCTGCCCAGTGCAGCCACGCCTCTGTCGAAGCAGTCTTAAAGTCTTATAAGGATAAGGTAATGACTTGGCAAAAAGAGGGCATGAAAAAAGTAATATTAAAGGTTAAAGATTTAGATGAACTACTAAAATATAACCAGCTTGCTAAAGATATCGGACTTAAAACAGCATTGATAAAAGATGCAGGCAGAACAGAAATTGAACCAGGAACAATAACCTGTGTAGGAGTAGGCCCAGATGAAGATACTAAAATCGATTCTATCACAAAAACCCTTAAACTTATTTGAAGAAAATTTTCTATCTACAGAAAAAAGAAACATTGCATCGGTTTATCGTAGTGTAAAAGATTTTATTGAGAAAAATCAATCAGATCTTAGTAAATATAAAATAATTGCAACATTTCCTGTTAGGGTTGCTGCTCCTCGTATAAACTTCAGTAACGTAAACCTCAGCGACAATGATTATGATGTTGGTTTTGATGTAATGAATAAAAAAATAATGTTTTATATTTCCCATTCATTAGGAGATCATATTAAAATGGATGGACTTTATGCCCCAAAACAAGAATCTTATTTTTTATCCTTAATTCATGAGTGTGCAGAAGGAACTTATTTATCTAAGATTCCTGTTGCAGAACTAGGGAGAAAATCTGGATTAGAGTCTCATGATTTTGCCAAAAAAATTGTAATAAAATCTTTAGATATTTTAATATATCAGACCAATGCTGACTTCTTTATAGAAAAAAGAAACCAACTCTTAAGGTCTTATTAATTTATTACTCTAAAGTAACTAAAAAAGAAAGATTTATAAATAAGTTTTTCCTTGTTTTAGCGATGGAAACTAGATTATATTCAGACCCAAATAAGCTCTTGGATGAGATTCCTTTAGAGGGTTTTGACTTTCCTTATCAAATCGTTTTAGGGAATAAATCTTATTCGAATCATCATAACCAGGCTTTTAATATTCAAATCTTACTTGAAGTATATAAAAAAATTGATCAAAAAATAACCCTTATCCAAAAATGTGATACAAATCTCAGTTGCGGGTATAGAGATTCAGATTACCAGGCTTATAAAGATGGAAAACCCATTCAAGATTTAATTCAAAGAATTGAAAATGAGTTTGATCAAGGATTACCAAGACCCCTTCACAAAGGGAACCAAGTTCAGTATATTCTAAAAGGAAGGAAAGACTTACATATAAGATCTACCGCCCCAGGAGATCAGGTACCTTTAATTTAGTTCATAGAAACCTTTATAAACATAATTTCTACCTAAAATCCCGGACGGCCATAGCGGTTTGGTCCCACCCGATCTCATTTCGAACTCGGAAGTTAAACAAGCCCACGTTCCAAGTGATACTGTCGTAAGACGGGAAGCTTGGTTCGCTGTCCACCTTATATTTTCTGCAAATATTTAAAAGATAATAAAGATTAGTTTTTACCATGCAAAAAAACAACAATCTGAGAAAAAAAGAAAAAGACAGGGAAATAGCCCTGGAAAGAATTGAAAGTTTGTTTAATCAGGCTAAAGAAGTTTTTAAAAAAGATTCAAGTTTGTCTGATAGATATGTTAAGATTGCAAATAAGATTGCCATGAAGACCAAGACAAAAATTCCCGCTAAATTTAAAAGAAATTTCTGCAAACATTGTTTGTCCTATCTTAAACCAGGGATAAACTGCAGGATAAGGACTAAAAATAAAAACTTAATTTATTACTGTATGAACTGCAAGAAATATACAAAGTTTGGGCTAAAAAAACCTAAATGAATATTTTCTTGGTTTAAAATTTTCTTTGACAATTATTGGCCATTCTTCCTTAATAAACTCTTTTTCTTTTCTTAGCATCTCCCCAAAACCCCTTTTTACCAATTCCTTGTCAACAATGTTTCCCTGGTGAGGATATCTGAATCTTTTTTCATAAGGAGAATTAAACCCATGCATATAATGTATTAGTTCATGGGCAATCGTTAAGTCTATAATATAATCAGGGATTGCTTCATTCTTGAAAAAACCATTTATTACAATTTCTGTATCCTTGTTTCTTAATAACTTGATATGACCAAACTTGTTTTTCCAGTTTCCCTTGAATCTTATGACTACGTTGTTTTTTCTTTCTAGTTCTGGAAACAAGAATTTCCATATCTGGTCTAGACGTTCTGCTAGAAATGAATTATCCCTCATAAACTTAAAGAAAAAGAAATGGTTTTTAAGCTTTCTTAAATTTCATTACAGTATCTATTAAATCAATATTACTGATGAATTCAGATCTGCAGCACATTCTTTCCAACCCTAAATCATCCAAAACTTTTTTCTTGTCTTCTGTTTTAGATCTTTCTACAAATTCTTCCCATAAATGGGCTATGGGTTTTCCGCATGATTTGCATCTTATTGGTATTAACATTTTATATCCTCATCTATAAGACTTCTGCCTTTTTGCTCTAGCCTTGGAATCGTTGGGTTTGCACATTTCTTTGTGTCTTACATCAGCAACTAAAAGATGTCTGTCATAATCTAATAATTTTTTCTTTAACTCCAGATTTTTTCCAGAGTATTCTAACAATCCTCTTGCAATTGCTAATCTTGAAGCTTCTGTTTGGCTTTGGAACCCTCCGCCATTGACCTTGACACTAATGTCAACCTTATTTCCAATATCCCCGGCAAGTATTAATGGTTCTCTTATCTTCATCTGAGAAAATTTGTCTGTCATACAATCTAATAGTTGATGATTAATTCTTATAATTCCTTTTCCAGGTTTGATAGTAGCTCTTGCTATTGAAGTTTTTCTTTTTCCAGAGGTATGAATTATTTTTTTATCTATCATTTTATATTAAGGATGAAATTTCTTTTAAGGACATATATCCTACAACCCCTCCCTTTAATTTTGCTTCTGCAAGCATCTCCATTTTCTTATCCTTAAGTTCTAATGGAATTCCATTATAGCATTTAATTCTGTTAAGTGCTTTTAAACCTTTTTCCTGTTTGTATGGTAACATCCCTCTTATTGTTCTTTTAATAATTAGGTTAGGTCTTCTTGGAAAATAAGGTCCATAAAGAGGATCTCCTCTTGCTCTCTTTGCATGATATTGATTTAAAAGATCTTTTTTCCTTCCGGTAATAACCGCATTTTCTGAATTTACTATAATTATTTCCTCTCCCTTTAATGCTCTCTTGGCTACAACAGCAGCTAATCTTCCAAGTATCAACTTATTTGCATCAATTACGATCATCTGAATATCCTCACTTTTTTGCCTTTTGGATTTTCTTTCATTAATTGTCTTATTGTTAAAGCTTTTCCTTTTATTTTGTGTTTAGCCTTATCTGAAAATGAATATGCCACTACATCAATTTTTTTTGTTGTTTCTCCCTCAGATAACACTTTTCCAGGGACTAAGGCTATCTCTCCGTCTTTGCAATATCTTTCAATTTTATACAAATTAACTTTAGCCCTTCTTCTTGTTGATTTCTCCAGATCTTTAGCTATTCTTTTCCATAGATTCACCTTCTCTTTGTTAGCTAAGATTTTTAAATCTGTAATTAGATTAGCTAAATGTACGTTTGTAGGTCCTGTTCTTCTTGTCATTTTAATGATAGTAGAAATGGAAAAGTTTCATTTAAAAAGGTTTTGGTTATGCGGGTGACAGGGTTCGAACCTGCGCAAGCACTAAGCTAATGGAGCCTTAATCCATCCCGTTTGACCGCTCCGGCACACCCGCGTGAATCAAATTAATATAGCTTTATTTAACTAGTTTTTTATTTAAAAAACAAAATTTATTTTAGGTCTTTAACTTTGGAGTTGAATTCGTCTAATTTTTTATTTAATTCCTTCATTGCCTCTTCAATCATTTCCTGAGATTTAAGTTGGCCCCATGGTTCAACAAAAACAATAAAATCTTTTTTGCTTCCTTCTACGCTTATAACGTCCTTTCCTAAAGATTCAACACAAGCCATACATAAATCACATTTTTCCAATTCCTCTACGTTTAGTTTTTTATTTGCCACTCTGAAAACATTTCTTGGGCATACCT
This sequence comes from Candidatus Nanoarchaeia archaeon, assembly GCA_028714095.1. Classification (GTDB taxonomy): domain Archaea; phylum Nanobdellota; class Nanobdellia; order SCGC-AAA011-G17; family JACPNG01; genus JAQTMY01. The sequence goes on from JAQTMY010000001.1 coordinate 359,882, forward strand.
TAACAGCGTCTGTTGCTACAGTAGGTTTTAGAATTTCAATCTTTGGATAAGCATTATAATAAACTAATCCAGGAATAAACTTAGCATGGTCTTTTCCTTTTCCTAATATTAATTTACATTGAACATTGACTTCTTGTCCATCTCCCAATTTTACAATAAGTGTTTTTGGATAAACGGCCTTAATTTTTGGATCTTTAAATTTTAAGTCTTCAGCATAAACATTTCCAGGTCCAATCTTTTTTAAGGTTGCATATGTCTCACATTGAGCACAACCCTTTCCCTTGCATTTACATTCTCCAGGAAGATTATAACTCTTTAAATCTGTTTTTATAACAACTAACCCTAATCTTAATGCAAGCATTTCATCATATAAAGCAGAAGTATTCTGTATAAACTTGACTTCTTCAACAGCCATTGTTGGAACCTCTTCCATGATAAGTCTTCTTACAGTATTAACATAAGCTGCTTCCGTATCTTTAATAAGAAAACTAATTTTCTCCTTATTCTTGTCAATAAGTTTAAGATTCATACTCTCCTCCCTCTTCTAAGGTGTTTTTTTCTGCAAGTATCATGGGGGGTTGCTGTTACATCTTCGATTGAACCAATTCTTAATCCTGCTCTTGATAAGGCTCTAACAGCGGCCTGTGCTCCAGGTCCAGGACTGTTTGGACCATTATGGCCTCCGGGAGCTCTTACTCTTACATGCAAGGCATTAATCCCTTTTTCCTTTATTTCTTCAGCTATTTTTTTAGCTGCAGCCATAGCAGCAGTTGGACTTGATTCAAGTCTATGGACTTTAACCATCATCCCCCCCGAAGCTTTTGATAATGTTTCGCTTCCAGTAATATCAGTAACATGAATTATGGTATTATTATAGGAAGAATATATATGTGCAATTCCCCATCTCAACTTTTCCCTATATTCCCTGTGGGGTCTATTCTGTTCCTTTTCCACTTTCTTCTCCATCTTCTATCTCCTTTATTTCTTCAGCTTTTTTAGGCTTTTCTTTTTTCTCTATCTTTGTTTGTGTTTTTACTTCTGGTTTTTTAATAATTCTTTCAGGATGTTCCTCGCTATTAAATCCTGATTTTGGATTGAAACTTATTTTATTTTCGTCTTGTATTGTAACTACGAATGCAGGAGTTGTTACTTTTTGTCCATCCACCATTATATGCCCGTGGACTATCATCTGCCTTGCTTGATCAACGCTTCTTGACAACCCCTTTTTATATACTAATGTTTGTAATCTTCTTTCTAAAAAATCTTTAACATCTAATCCTAAAACATCATCAAGGGTTGCATCCCCCCTTAATAAATTACATTTAACTAATCTTTTGATTAATTGTTCCTGTTCTTTCATTGATTGCTCGTTCCTTATAGCTACAAGTCTTTTAGCTTGTGCTTTATACCTATTTAATTCAGAAACAGCCTTCCATATCTCATTTTTTCTCTTTAAGCCATAAATTTTACATAACTCCTTTTCAGCCTCAATCCTTTCCTTTTGCCAGGGATGTGGAGGAGTTTGATATTTTTTAGTTGCTTTTTTTGGATCTCCCATTTTTACTTACCTTTCTTTCCTCCTTTAGCTTTCTTTACAACACCCACAGTTTTACCTTTACCCTTGCCTTTATTAAAGTGAGTTTTAGTTCTCTGACCTCTTACAGGAAGTCCGAATCCATGTCTTACTCCTCTGTAAGATCTTATCATCCTCAATCTTTTAATATCATTCTCTTTAACAAACTGAATATCAGTAGAATTAAGATGTTTATCTTCCCCGGTGTCAAAATCTTTCCTTCTGTTTAACATCCAGATAGGCAGGTCATACTTCAATGGATTTTTGATTACATCCTCAATCTTGCTTAATTCTTCTTTTGATAGTTCTCCAATTTTTCTCTTTCTGTCTAAGTTTAAAATTATGCATATAGCATTAGAAAATGAAAAGTCAATCCCTTTTACTCCCCTCAACCCGCTGTATATGGATTTATTACCATTTAAGTCTGAGTTGCAGATTCTTACTAACTGCTTAATTTCCTGTTTTGTTTCCGGCATTATTTAGTTTCTCCTTTCGAAAATGAAATCTTTGATTTTTATTCATTTAAAAAGCTTACTACTTCTAATTTCCCACAAAAAGCTTGTACTTATCTTCATTATTTATCTCAACCATAATCCTTTTTATAATTGTATCTCTTGGGTCTGGCAATAATCTTACTCTCTTTTTAATATCCTCAAAATTTTCAAATGGCCCCTCTTTCCTTGCCTCAAGTATTTCCCACATATGTTTTTTTCCAATCCCTGGCAATAATTCTATTTGGTGCCTCCTCATGTTTATTGGCCCTGCTTTATTGAAGAATTCAACAAATTTTTGTTCTTTATCATCAACCAATTCTATCAAGATGTTATTTAATTCCAGCTTTGCTGTCTGAGTTAATTTTTCAGTTTCAATCCTTCCAATTACATGATGTATCTTGTCTCTTTTGCCCTCTCCGATATAAACAGTTTCTCCAATTTTTAGTTCAATCTCTTTTTTTGGGATTAATTCTAGAAGAACAAAATGATCTTTACCTATAGCTTGGGCTATTGCTGACTTCCTGAAACTTGGTTTGTTGTCGAATGGATATCCATTTGGAAGGAAGTCTAATACTATTGCATTTTCTTCTTTTGCTGGGTTCATTTTTAAACCAAAACATTTTATATAATTACTTGTAATATCTTTTCCAAGTCTTCATTCTTTATTGTTATGTTCTCTCCCACAAAAAGGATTTTTAGACCATCCATGTCTTGTGGCATTATGTCAACGATTTTAACTATGTGTCTCTCTTTTAGTCTAGGAATATTAAGCTCTTTAATTTTTTGTTTTAACCCGTCCACCTTCTTTAATTCTTGACTTTTTGTAAATGTACTTAGGTATTCCTTTGTTTTAATAGCTCTGAAATTTAGTTCTTTGTCCCTTTTTTCAACCTGGGCTAGTTTTTCCCTAATTTCTACAAGGGTTAGTGGTATTTCTTCAATAACTTCTATTCCTGGCATCTTATTGCACCCTCTTTAAATGGACTGGATGTATCAAAATCTCTTTTTGTTTGTTTCCATCCTTTATCATTACATTATAACACCCACCTTTCTTCCCTCTTATTATTCCAGATTTTCCATGGAATCTTGGGAAGTACATCCCTTTTTGGTAAGCTGGGTCTGCTTTCAAGTATACTTTGTCTCCTTCTTTGAATTCTTGAAGGAATTTTCTTAAAACTATTCTGCCTTTTTCAGCTTTTTTCTTCTGTAATTTGTATCTTGTTTTTCTTCTAAACCCACCGATTCTCTGTGCCATTTTTTAAGACTCCTTGTTAAAAAGAACTGGTAGTTAGGGGTTTATAAAGGTTTTTATTATTTATGAACCATTTCTGTTATTTGGCTTAGGACCTTATCCATAGCAAAGAAAAGATTGTAGTCTGTTGTTTCAGCATGATGGTTTTGGCCTTCAATAATAACATTGGCTTTTATCTCAAAATTTGAGTTATGCACACCTTTAAGGGTTAGAGAAAGCTCCTGAAAGGGGCTTGTTTCAGCTATTTTTTTAGCATAGGTTCCGACCATCTTTTTTACTACTATAAGCTTTGCTGGTTCCAATTCCTTAAAACCTGCTAATTTTATATTTCCGCCTAATTCTATCATTTTATTTTTAAATAAATTAATCCTAAATATATATCTTTCTATTTTGAAATGGACACTAAATGAGCAAAAATTTTAAAAGTTTGAATTGATTAATTTATTTGTTTAATCCAGCCAACTCGTTAAGAGTAATTTAATTGTAAGTTTCCTTATGGGGAACCTTTTCAAAAATTCTGTTTTCTAAGGAATAGGCTGGAATGGTATCAATTTTTAAATTATGGAGGTTTATCATGGACGTAGTTAAGGAACAAAATATAAGGGAAAAAGTGGAGGTGTATTTTAAGAAAAAGAGTGAAGATGATCTATTTGAAATTCATCTAATCTTAGCTAAAGAAATACCATCACTGGTTAAACAATTGCCTTTCCTTAAGTTACCTCGTCTCCCAATCAACCCAGAATATGGGGAAGACCCAGAAGGTCTAAGAGAAAAAGTAGTCCAAGCGCATATACAGATACTAAAAGCCATCCAGGAGTTACCTGGTCCCGCTATTCCAAGTGTCACGCGGCAATTGTCTAAGAAACCTTTACGGTATTTCCTTAAGCTTCTCTAAATATTTTTAAAAACTATTATAACCCCTCTCTGGAGGGGTTTTCTAATATAAATTAGGTATATATAAGTATTATAATTTCTTAACCATGTAGGGCCCTTCCCTTTTGTATCCTAATTTTTTGTAATATTCCCTAACACCAATCCCGGAGATTATAACCATTTTCTTTTTATTGTTTAACTTAGCAATTTTTTCCGCTTCTTTAAGTAATTTTTTACCATAACCTTTATGTTGCATGGATTTTCTAGATTTTTTTCCTATCTGAGCTATTGGAGAAAATATATGAAGTTCCCTTACCAATGCAGCTTCTTTAGTTATCTCTTTTCTTAAAAATTCAGAAGGAAGTCTTAATCTCAAGAATCCGATTAAATTATCTTTTGAATCAATAACCGATATAAAATATTCAATACCGTATGAAGCCATATATTCTATAATCCTCAGATGGGTCTTTCCAGGAATTTTATTTTTTATTTCTCTGCATCTTATACATTTACATTTAATATTTTTGTTTATAAGTTCTTTCTCAACATATTGTCTTAAATTTGTTTTATCAGGCCCTGCCTCAGTGACATAGGTAGGGATATCTCTTTGTATCCTCATAATCCTAACATACTCAGGAACAAACCTTTTAAATTCAGAAATAATTTCAATTGCTTCCTCTGTTGTTAAGGCCTTATACTTTTTATTTTTGTACCATTCATATAATTTAGTTCCTTTTAGCACCAAGCAAGGATATATTTTTAACATGTCTGGCTGAAATCTTGAATCTATAAACAATTTTTTTAATCCTCCCAGGTCTTTTTTTCTATCTACTGTTGGAAGGCCAATCATATAATGAAAATTGATTTTAAAGCCCAAATCTTTAAGAATTTTTATTGCCTCAACAGAATCCTTGACTGAATGACCTCTTTCTATTTTATTTAATACAGAATCATAAACAGACTGAACCCCTAATTCTACTCTTGTTGCTCCTAATCTTAACATCTGATTTGCATGTTTTAATTTAGAATAGTCAGGTCTTGTTTCGATTGTTAATCCAACACACCTTATTTTTGATTTTTCATTTATACCTTGTTCTTTTTCAAGAGTTGATTTTTTCTTTAGTTTTCTTATCTTATTCTTTATTCTTTCTATTCTTTTTTTATCATGAATGTCAGAAGGCATTTCAAAGAATTTTTTTAATTTTTTTAAGTCTATGCTTTCTCCCTTGAAAAATAATCTTGAAAAGTCGTTCATGGCCTTTAAAGCACAAATAACAAAATCATCCTGATATTTTTTATCTAAGGATATAAATGTCCCACCCATTATTATTAATTCAACTTTGTCAGGTATATGGCCTAAAACAACATACTGCTCAAGCCTGTTAAATACCTGCAGATAAGGATCATACCCATTTCTTATTGCTCTTAACGTAGCAGGTTCTTTTCCAGTATAACTTTGGGGTACATTGCCAAAAAAAGAGTTTATTCCTCCAGGGCATATTGCACATTTACCATGAGGGCATTTAAAGGGTTTGGTCATTATTGCAATTGGTGCAACACCCGAAATAGTTCTTGTGGGTTTTGTGATTAAATTTAAGTTTCCTATTTGTTTATCAGGAAGATGTAAAAAGATGTCAATTATTGAAGGTAATTCTTTTATTTTATATTTTTTCCCAATGGTTTTTCTAAGATTTAAGATAGTCTTCAAATCTAATTTCTTCCCAACTATCTTTTTGTTTAATTCATTATAAAACTCTTTCATATAGTTTAGAGCAAGCAAAGCTTTATATATATTTTTAGAGCAATAAGCCTCTATGAAACTGAAGAAAAATGAGCTAAATTTTATGTTTAAACCAAAAAAGAAAATTCTTACTAGAAGATCTTTTGCTTACATCCTGGACATTCTTATTGTAGATATGTTTATTGTGTTTCCTTTCAAATCTTTTTTAGAGGACTATAATTATATTATTAATTTTAACTTTGATTTTAAGTTCATAGTCTTGGTTTTAGTGGTTGCCTTGCTTACTTTATCTTATTTTGCAGTCTTTGAATATTATTTTAATCAAACTATTGGAAAATTAATCTTGGGGATTAAAACTATTTCAAGAAAAGGAAGGCTAACTTTTACACAGGCCTTAAACAGGAATGTTTCAAAAATATCTACTTTACTTTTAATTTTGGATTGCTTATACTTATTAAAAAAAACAAATCAGAGGTACTCAGATAAATTAGCTCATACAATGGTGGTGGACAAAGATGAGTTCTAAAATAATAAAAATGTTGTTTGTTTTAGTGGTCTTTTTTCTGGTTTCATATGGCTTATCTTCCTTACTAAAATCTGAACCGATTCTTGAAAATAAGATTGTTATGATCCCTGTCCAAGGAACTATTGCAACAGGAACCGATTTATTCAATCAAGAAATTGCAGACCCAAGTTTAATTACAGATTTTATTAAACAGGCAAATGAGCAGGAAAATGTAAAAGCAATCATCCTAGAAATTAATAGTCCTGGGGGTACAGTAGTTGCTTCCCAGGAGATTGCAAGGGCTGTAAGGCAATCCAAAAAGCCCGTTGTTGCTTATATCCGAGAAGTTGGAGCTTCAGGTGCTTACTGGGTTGCAAGTGCATCTGACAAAATTGTTGCAGAACCCTTATCAATTACAGGAAGCATAGGAGTTTATTCTGGTTATCTAGAATTTTCAGGTTTATTTGAAAAATATGGAGTAACCTATGTTGATCTTAAATCAGGTGAGTATAAAGACACAGGAACTCCCTTTAAGGAGCTTAGTTCAGATGAAAGAAAAATACTCGAGAACAAGCTAAAGATAATTCATTCTATTTTTATCTCAGAAGTTTCCAATAACAGAAATATTCCCATTAATGTGACTAAACAGCTTAGTACTGGAATTTATTATTTAGGGATAGAAGCTAAGGAATTTGGTCTTGTTGACTACCTTGGAGATGAGGAAAAAGCAATAAGCGTAGCTAAAGAACTGGCAAATATTACAGATGCTTCTTTAGTTAGATATAAACAAAAAAGCAGTTTCTTTGATCTTTTTAATAAGTTGACGATGAGTACTTCTTATAATATTGGGAGGGGGATAGCTTCTGAACTGGATTTTAAGGCTAAAGAAAGCTATTTGAGTATAAGAACATAAATCACTTATAAGTTACAATTATTGATTAAATTTATAAACTCAGAAAAAACTTATTTTTTGTAACTTTAAAGTAATTTAAAATCAAAACAATGTGGTGTTTTCCTAATCACTTCTATTTCCAGAATTCTGGAGATATAGGAAAACCCATAAAACCCCGGAGGTTATTATGTCTGATAAATTAACTAACGAAATTAAGGATTATGCTACCCATCTCCCCTATTCTATTGTGGCGATTATTTTCGCATTGGTTGTCCTATTCTTGATACACACAATAATTGCAGTAATAGACCAAAGAGTGTTGAGTTTTGATTCCATCTACACCGGTATAATCATATTCTTCTTTATCTTTGTTGTTGCTGCAATCCCTCTAAAAAATTCAATGAGATTTTCAAGAACCTTAAAAAACGCGTTTATAATCCAGGACTACCAAAACCCGCCACAGATATTAACTATGGAAGAAGCAGAATTTCTTGTTAATACATCTGATTTTGAGAATTACAAGGGGATTAGAAATTACTTCCTAAGAATTAAAACTCCAAAAGGGAACCCAGCAGTCTATGTTCTCAGCAGCAAGAAAAAATGTTACGAACGGGTCAAATAAAGAACAAATATTTTAGGAGGATTGGGTCAGGATCTTCCTGACCCCCTTTTTTCTCTAATAATATATACATATATAATAGCTCTCTAACATAGAAAACAATAAAAATCAAGATTAAACTCTTTAGGTTATGGGTTTGTTTGATGAAGTTCTGAAAGATACAGAATCATTGTTCTTAAACGAAGTTATGTTGGATTTTTCCTATCAACCTAAATTAGTAAGACACAGGGAAGAACATCAAAAGTATATTGCCTCCTGCCTCTTACCTTTACTCCAAAAAAGAAATGGCAAAAATCTTTTAATTTCCGGCCCCCCCGGAGTTGGAAAAACAGTATGTTGCAAGCATGTTATCGAAGAACTGAAAGAGTATGAAGATGAGATATTTATTATTTATGTAAACTGCTGGAAGAAAGATACAAGCTATAAACTAGCATTGGAAATTTGTTCAATCTTGGGTTATAAGTGGATCCATAATAAAAGGACTGACGAGTTATTTAATGAAATCAAAGACATAGTAAATAAAAAAAGTCTAGTAATTATCCTTGATGAGGTTGATAAATTGCAGGATTTTCAGTTACTTTATTTCCTTGTAGAGGAAATCTACAGAAAAAGTATGTTGTTAATTACCAATGAAAAAGACTGGGCAAGTGAACTAGAAGATAGATTAAAATCCAGGTTAATATTGGATAACCTTGACTTTGAACCCTATACCTTAGAACAGACAAGGGATATTTTGGAAGAAAGAAAAAAATATGCTTTTGTTAAAAATGTTTTCGATGAAAGTGCTTTTAATCTTCTTGTTGATAAAACCTACGAATTAAAAGACATAAGAATCGGTTTATTTTTATTAAGGGAAGCAGGAAACTTTGCAGAAAGAAAAGCTCTAAGGAAGATAACTATTGAACATGCTCAAATTGCTATTTCCCAGCTAAAGGATTATCAAAAAAGAAATATACTTAATATGGAAGAGGAAGAAAAAGAAATTATTGAGTTAGTTAAGAAAAATCCAGATAAAAATGCCCAAGATTTGCTTAATATTTATAGGAAAGAAATAAGCCTAAGAACATTACAAAGGAAACTGGAGGACTTATCCAAAAGCGGGATTATCCTTAAAAAAGAGGCTATCTCGGCTCAAGGAGCCAAAACTTTCATTTTCAGTTACGGAACAATAAAAAGACTTGATGAGTTCTAATATATTCTCTATTATATAAATCCCTGACAACCCCGGATGAGTCTTATAAATCAATTTTCATTAAATTCTTTTTGTGGAGGTGATATTATGAATAATAATTATATGTCCCAAATCCAGGAACTCTTCAGCCACCAACTCAGGAACCTACCAATAAGGAGGATAGAACAAAATGATAGAAACAAAAAAAGGTAATATTTACTTGAGGAACCATAGGGAAGAAATGCTTGAAAACGATGAAATATCTCCAGAGGAGGAAGGCTTCATGAATGGTTATGAAGACTTTTCTTTATTTTTTTAATTTTCTTACTCCTTTCTAAGGTGAACTATTTGGGTAGGGAATGGAATTTCTATCTTATTTTTATTTAATGTTTTATAAATTTGTTCAGTTAAATCAATCTGGGTATCATAGGCTTCTTCATAGTTTGCAACCCACCCTCTTGCAACGAAATTTAATGAAAAATCCCCCATAGATTCAAATATAACATCTGGAATCGGATCTTTAATAATTTTTGGATGTTTTTTAATAACTTCTAAGATTATTTTTTTTATTTTATCTGTATCACTTCCATAAGAAACAGAAAATTTAACTTTAATCCTTTGTTTTGAGTCTGGTTTAACATAATTGTAAAATTTAACATTTGCTAGTTGTGAGTTTGGGATTATAATTGTTTGATGATCGTAGGTTCTTAACTGCGTGCTCCTTAACCCAACATCCTGAATCACTCCCAGTTCTCCAGTTTCAAGTTGAATCTTATCTCCCACTTTCAATGATTGGTCTAATATTAGTGAAATTCCCCCAAAAATATTTTTTAAACTATCTTGCAAAGCAAATCCCAAAATTAATCCAGCAATTCCGGCTCCCGCAAGTATACTGGTTATGTCAATCCCCCAAAGACTTAATATTGCTACAATCCCAATTATGATAACAATTACTCTTATTGTTTTCTTAAACAAGGGAATCAAATCATCATCGATTGAAGAAGCGGTTCTCTTGGCCCATCTATACCCCCAAATATCAATAAATATTCCTAATACTCTTGCAGCCAATACCGCTGTAATAAAGATTGTAACACTCATTATAATTTTTATGAAAATACTTTCTAGGTTTTCATTTATCTGAAGAGTTCTTATTGCAATTGAAAAACCAATCAAGTAAAATATATTTGTTAAGGGTTCTCTTGTTTTTTCAACAAAAAGATCATCATATTTTGTTTTTGTTTTTTTAACAACGCCAGACATAATTTTATTGTATACAAACACCAGTACATTTGAAATAATAAATGTAGCTAGCAAAACTGCAAGAAAGGCTATATACTTGCTTCCTGCAAGAAATTTATAGATAGGATTCTCTAATACAATCGAGGTTAGGCCATGAATAATATTAATAATCATAGCCCTATCCTAAGAATTCCAGTATAAAAATATTTCTAATTTGGTTTTATTGTCCAGCTTTATCTATAATCTTAATTAAAAATAAAAAACAAAAAAAGAATCCCTAACATTTATCTCTTTCTTTTAACTTTTCTCTTTACTCTTCGCTTAGTTGTTGTTTTTCTTTTAACTGTCTTTTTCTTAACAACTCTTCTCTTTTTCTTTGGAGCTGCTTTTCTTTTAACAACTCTTTTTCTTCTTTTAACAACCACAACAATCACCTCTCTTTTTTATGGATAAATATTTATTATATTTAATAACAATAATAATTTAAAAATGTTTCTATAAATGAAAAATTCTCTGATAATTCATAAAAATTATTTTTTGGGTCTCATCTTCAGTTAAATTTTTTATTTTAGCAATCTCTGAGATTGTATAAGCAATATTTTTTGGTTCATTCCTCGTCCCTTTAATGGGGGATAAGTAAGGGGCATCTGTCTCAGTTAGCATCTGTTTTAACTGAATATTATCGACGAGAGTTTTGAAATGATTAGAAAAGATGATGTTGCAGGGTATTGAAAAATTAAAACCCAAGTCCGAAGCTTTCTTAACTATCTTCATGTTCCCGGAGAAACAATGCAGAACAACATTTTTGATTTTTGAACTCTCTAAAATATCTACTACATCCTGTTCCGCCTTTCTTGAATGAACAATGATTGGTAACTTCAATGATTCTGTTAATGAAATTATTTCCTCAAAGTTTTTCTTTTGTGTAATCTTATCATTACTCTCCTGGTAATCCAAACCAACCTCTCCGATTCCTATAATTTTATCTTTGTTTTTCCTAATAAACTCAAAACAGGACTGAATTTGTTTTCCATTTAACCTTAATAAGTCTATAGGATATAATCCCAGCGAGGCTTCAACGATGTCATATTTCTTGGACAATTCAAGAGCTTTTTCATTAGTCTCCTGATTGACTCCTGCAGTAATTATTTTTAAAACTCCCGCCCTTTTAGATTCTTCTATAACTTTGTCTCGGTCATTATTGAAATCTTTAAAATCCAGATGGCAATGAACATCAACTAACATAGCTTTATTATTTTATCTTTGTTTAAATCTTTTTTGTATTACATTATCAGCAAAGCAAGAGGTTTTATTAGAAATACAAGAAGTTTATAAATCCATGGCAACAAATTAATTATGATTAATAATAAACAAACCGAACTAAATCCTAACCAAATCTTTCTTGATAGTTTTTCTTTCTTTGTTACTCCCAATAACGCAGTATAAAGCATCTTTCCTCCGTCAACAGGACCTAAGGGTAATAAATTAAATAATCCAACTCCTACGCTGGCAACAAACAACCAGTAGAATAACATTCTTATCCAAACCAAAAATCCTTTGAAAAAACTTGAATGTGTGGGATAAATCATGTCAACAGTTAATCCTAAATAACCCACAGCAGGATCTTTAGGACTCTCAGCCGAAGTAATTAAATATTCATTCTCATTAGTTTTGATTTTAACTTCTTGATTTGGTTTCAGTTCATTTAGAGAGTCTCTAAAATCAGAAGTATATTCAATCTTATTGCCATTAATTTCCAGTATTTGTTCTCCATTTTCAAATCCAGCATAGTATGCTGGAGAGTTTTCTGTTATTGCAACAGTCTGAACCCCACTAAAAACAAGAAGATTAAAGATTAATAAAAATATTATTCCAGTTATAATATTCATGAAGGGGCCAGCAGCATATACCGATAGTTGTGCTTTCTTTGAGCTTTTGGAAAGTTGTTTTTCATCAGGTTCCACAAATGCAGCAAGAATAGGACCTAAAAATGCAAACCCCGAGGATTTAACCTTAATATTATATAACCTTGAAACAAATCCATGGGAAAATTCATGAATCACTGCTAATATTAATATTGCAACAATCCAGTGCCAGAATGATAATGAAGGCATCCCTGGAATATTTACTCCAGGAAAGATTGGGGCTAGGGCCGGTTGAGCTCCAGGATTTAATATAAGGTTTAAGGTCCCCTTGAATAACATATAAAAGATTAATCCCATGCCAAGAAAACTGATTAAAAATCCAAATAAAAAAATAAATTTCTGTAACCTCGGAGCTATCTTGGATATTTTATCCATTAACTTTAGCCCGATTTTTGTTTTGTATAGAACAAATATTTTATTTTCGATGTCAAACCTGTCTTTGTTTTTTATAAAATAGAGAAATATAAAACCGTAAAAGAGTATAGCAAATAAGAGATCATAGTTCATGTTTAAACCTTTTTACCTTTTCTTACAGGTCTTAATGCATCTCCCTTGCATTTCCTGCAGCTGACTTTTTTCTTTAAAACTTTCGCCATAGTAGTTCTTATTTTACTTTTGCATCTCCTGCAAACAAATACATTTGTTGAATGTCTTCTTACTGATTCTTCAAATTTTACCATTTTACTTTATTTGTTTCATAACCTTTGATCCGGTTACAACCCAATAAACAACCTGAATACCTTCTTTTACCTGTCCCTGAAGTTCTTCTGGTATTTCTAGGTCAAAAGTTTCATAACTTTCTATGTCCATGACATTGGCTTTGTTTCCTGATATTGATAATAACTGGGCGGTCTTTTTTTCAATTATTGGGGTTTTTATTGCATCATGTCCTGGTACAACCAAAATTAATTTTTTATCATCCAGTATGCTGCTGGCTTCTATCCTGCATTTAGCATGGCCGTGTTTTCCAGTCTTTGAAATATCTATTTTTGTTACTTTGCATGCGATACCATTTAAGATTGCAAATCTTCCAGGTTTAAGGGAAGTTGCTAATACCTCTCTGGTATCACCCTCAATATCCTCTGCCATAGAGATGATTTGATTTTGGAATCTTTATAAATTTATCGGATGAGCAAACCCTCACCAAAAACTCCTTTCTATCTAAAGTATATAAATCTTTAAAAAACAAAAGAGTATTTTTTTAGCATGAAACCCGAAGATTTTTATAAGGAGAAGGGGGGTTCTTTTGAAGCAGTTTGTCCTATAACATCTAGATATGTTAAAGGAAAGACCATTAGGGGGAATAGACCAAAAACAATTTCTAAGTCAAGGCCCCTTCCTGAAACGTGTGATGAACTCTTTTGTCCGGGAAATGAATTTAAACAATCTCCGGAAATCTTAAGAATTGATGGCAAAAAAATAAAATCTTTTTTGATGCCTAATGAAATGGATTCTTCTTGGGATGCAAGGGTTTTTTCAAATCTTTACAATGGAGATTTAAATCCAAGAATTACGGGATTAAGTAATGAATGGAAGAATAAATATCTGGAGACCGAAGAAGGAAAAAAACATATAAGGGACTTAAAATCAAAACTTAATCCAATCCCTAACGATAATTATTTTTTTGATTTATCTTGTGTTGTTATTACAAGTAGATATTGTCCTTATGAAACTGGAAATTCAAACTCAGAATATTTAAGATTAGAGTTGTTGGCTGCTCTTGAAACAAGGAAGATTGCCCATGAAGAAGGATTTAGATACGGATCTATCTTTAAGAATAATGGTGCAATGGGGGGCCAAACCCAGCCCCACAGTCATTCTCAACTTTTTAATTATAAACAATCCTCTGAACTTGGGAATCTTGACAAACACAAAAAAATTTTTGGTAAATATCCTGAAGTCTTAATGAATGTGGGTCATAAATTAGCAGAGGATTGTGGATGGATTGTTTATGAAGATAAAAACATATCCATTTTTACAGTTCCATGGGAGGAATATCCTGGACTGTGGGCAATAAGCTTAGAGAATAAAGATACTTTTGATGAAATAAATTTAAATGGGTTTGTTGCACCATTTTATGATTTGTTGACAAAATTAATTAGTAATGGACTTGGAGATTTTAATTTTATGCTTTTTGATTCTTTTGATACTAGTTATATCCAGCCCCATGCAAAGATAGTCTTAAGAGGGACTAAGACCAGGGGGGCTTATAATATTTTATTGGGGGGAGAAAATCATCCATTCACACCAAAAAGTTTAGCTGATAAACTAAAATGAAAGCTGTAATAGTTGCTGCAGGATTAGGAAAAAGACTTTTGCCAATTACAAAAATAATTCCAAAAGAGATGCTCCCATTAAATAATAAACCCATTTTACAACATGTAATTGAAGAGATTAAGGAATCAGGTATTAATGAAATAATTATTGTAATTAATAGGAAAAAAGACATTATAAGAGAATACTTTAATCCAGAACTGTCTAAGGATTCAGAAGAATTAAATAAATTATTAAGAGACCTAAATATTAATTATATCTATCAGAACGAACAAGAAGGATTAGGTCATGCAGTTCTTCAGGTTAAGGATTTGATTGATGAACCCTTCGCACTTCTCTTAGGAGATGCAGTATTCCTGTCAAAAACTCCATGCCTTAAACAATTATTAGATGCTTTTGGAAAAACAGGAAAATCTATTATTAATATAGAAAGAATCCCAAAAGAGATAATCCAAAAGAGGGGGATTGCAGAAGGCTTTTTCATAAATGATAATTTTTTAAGAATAGTTAATTTAATTGAAAAACCCGCTAATTCAGATTCAAATATGGCCATATCTGCAAGGTATATTTTAACTCCATCAATATTCTATTATCTTGAACAGACTGAAAAAGGTCATAGTGGGGAGATACAGCTTACAGATGCAATTTCTAAACTGTCAAAGTCTGAAGAAGTCTATGGTTATTTATCTGATGCTGTAAGACTTGATATTGGGGATAGGGACAGTTATCTTAATGCAATAATTGCTTTTTCAAAAGATAGAAAAGTTTAAATAGCCAGAATTTGCAGATTTTCTATTATTAAGAAATGTTAGCTTCGTGCTAGAATCTTGAAAATGGGATATTTAAAATACGTTCAAAAACTGTATCAAGAATCTACAGCTATAAAACCCTTGCTTAGGGAAAGACTTATTGCTTGGAGAAAAGGAAAGGCTGTAGTAAGAGTTTCTAGACCAACAAGAATTGACAGGGCGAGAGCTCTAGGTTATAAGGCTAAACAGGGTTATATTATTGTTAGGGTTAGACTTGCCAGAGGAGGAAGAAAAAGAGAAAGATTAAAGGCAGGTAGAAGATCAAAAGCTCAAAGAAGAAAAAAGATTGTTGATAAAAATTATCAATGGGTTGCTGAGGAAAGAGCAAACAGGCACTATGTTAATTGCGAAGTCCTAGGTTCATATAAGGTATTGGAAGATGGATTACATTCCTGGTATGAAGTTATTCTTGCTGACAGAGTACAAGTAAGCAGATATGATGGTATGGACTGGTTAGCATTTGATCAGGGGAGGGTTTACAGGGGTAAAACTTCTGCAGGCCAGAAATCAAGAGGATTAATCAGGAAAGGTAGAGGCTCAGAAAAAGTAAAGCTTACCTAATTCTTGTTTTTGTTTATACAAAAATTTAATAATAATATAATTAATAGGTTTATCTATGGAAAATTATCTAAAAGAATACCAGGAGTTATGCAGGCTGACAGCAAAAAAGTTTGATACTCCAGAAAAAGAAATTTTAACATGGGGTTTGGGTATTGCTGGTGAAGCAGGCGATGTCGCGTCCTGTATCAAAAAAACATTTGCTCACGACAATGATCAAAGAGAAGGAATAAAGGAAAACATTGGTGATGCATTGTGGTATGCAGCAATGATATGTAATTTCTTTGGCTGGGATTTGCAGGAAGTTTTGCAAGAAAATTTAAATAAACTAAAACAAAGATACCCAGATGGATTCACGATAGACAGTGCAAAAAGAAATAACAGCAGGATAGACTGGAGTAAATAAGAATATCTTTTTGACCCTAAGCATGACTTTTCTATTTTTAGCTAGAAACAGAATCTAAATTTAAATAGAAAACTTTTTAATTATAGATACTAGTTCTTATAACATAAAAAGAGGTAAAATGAAAAAACTAATCTATATTCTTACATTTCTCTTAGTACTAGGTTTTGTTTTTGCTGAAGATATAACCTATACGACAATACCTTCAATTGAAATGGATGAAGATGAGGATTATGTTATTGATCTGGAAGATTATTTTGCTCCTGCAGTTGTTCTTAGCTATGAAATTGTTGATCTTTCTTCTAATGATATAAACATGACCATTGATGATGACACTGCAGAACTTACTATAACTCCTGAAGCAGATTGGTATGGAACCTTTACATTTAGTATTAAAGCAACATGGAGTGAACAGAGTAAAACCCTTACACCAGATGCAATCTCAGTTACAGTAAACGAAGTTGCAGATATACCAGAACTAAAAGAAGATATTCCTGATCAAAAAATAGAGTCAGGTGAAAATGTAACAATAGACCTTTCAAAATATTTCAAGCATGGGGATGGAAAAACAATGGTTTTTTCTCTCGATTCTAATATGTCAAATATAAATGCTTATTTCAAGGACTCTAAGGTTACTTTTGTTCCGGATTTAGATTGGTATGGAAATGAATCTGCTTCCATAGTTGCTAAAGATTCAAGTGGTAATGAAGGTCTTAGTAATAATTTTATTATTGAAGTAGTTTTAGGAGACCGGCCTCCAGTAATAAATAGTTATACCCCAACATCATCCCAGGTTAGTTTGAAGGTTGGGGAAAGTATGATGTTTTCAATTACTGCTTCAGATGAAAATAATGATATCTTAAATTACCAATGGTATTTTGATAATGTTCCTTTATCAGGACAGAACTCTACATCTTATACCTATCAGGCTTCAGATCCAGGGCATTATTCAATTGCTGCTGCGGTAACAGATTCTGTTTATTCAAAAAAACAGGAATGGACAGTAACAATAACAAGTGAAGATTCAGGGGAGGAAGTTATTCAGGCAGAGTCTCAATGCGGGAATAATATAATTGAAACAGGTGAAAACTGCGGAACCTGTCCTGCAGATGCTTCCTGCAAGGAAGGGTTTATATGTCAGGACCATAAATGCATTCTTGAAAAAAAATCAAATGCCTCACTTATAATAATTTTGATAATTATTGTTTTGTTTGTTATAGGGATAATAGCTTTCATCTACACAAAAAGAAAGCGCAAAAAATATGGATTTTCTGAGCCAGTAATTAAAGAAAAGTTAGAAGAAGATTCCAAGTTTAAGGTTGGGAGAGATGTCCTTAAGGAAAAACCCATTGAAGAGGAAAAACCAAAACTCAAAACCCAGACAATAAAAGAAATTGAAATGCCTGATATTTATCCTCAAAAAACAATAAATCCTGACATCGACCTAAAAGAACCAGTAAAAACAGTAGACCTTGTTATGCTGAAAAGTTACATCAGGGATAATCTTAACAAGGGATTTTCTAAGGATCAGGTAAGAAAGAAGCTTGAAGCTAAAGGCTGGTCTAAAGAAAAGATTGATAAAGCCTTTGCTGAGTATAAATATTGATGATAACTGAAAAAGAAATCAATGAAATAAGGACTTTATTAAAAAAATCCCGCAGTCCTTTATTTTTGTATGATGATGATCCCGATGGTCTAAGCTCATTTTTATTGCTAAGAAAATGGTTGGGTAGAGGGAAAGGCATTGTTGTTAAAAGTTCTCCTACTTTAGATACAAAATACATAAAAAAGGTTGAAGAATTGAAACCAGACCGGGTTTTTGTCTTGGATAAGCCAATTATTGCCCAGGAATTTGTGGATGAAGCAAGGGTTCCTGTAGTCTGGATAGATCATCATGATTTAGTTAATGTTGAAGGGGTAAAATACTTTAACCCAAAAATAAATAATAAGGAGGATTACAGGCCAACAAGTTACTGGTGTTCCATTGTTTCAGATAACCATGACTGGATTGCAGCCGCAGGTATTATTGGGGATTGGCACATTCCTGACAATCTTGATGAGTTAATTGAAAAATATCCTGATTTATTTTTCAAGACAAAAAACCCAGGGGACCTATTATTTAATTCAGAGTTTGGGATATTAATTAAAATATTTTCATTTGCATTAAAAGGAACAACAACTCAAATAAGAAATAATGTTGCAATACTGCTTAAAACAGAATCTCCCTATGAAATTCTTAATAAATTAACTCCTGCAGGAAAATATCTCTACAAGCATTTTGAGAGAGTAAACAAGGAATATTCTGAATTACTGGAAAAGGCAGTCAAGAAATATGATCCAAAAACAAACTCTTTGATATTTACATACCCATCAACAAGAAGCAGCCATACTGGTGCACTATCAAATGAACTCATCTATAAATTCCCAGATACTTTATTGGTTATCGGGAGGATTAAAGGAGATGAAGTAAGAATAAGTTTAAGGCATTCTTCAAAAGTAATACCTCCTGTATTAGAAAAAGCATTGGAAGGATTGGAAGGTTATGGCGGAGGCCATCTGCATGCATGCGGTGCAAACATTAAAGAAGCAGATTTCAAGGAGTTTGTAGACAGGTTAAAAAGACTTATTCAAAAATAATTCTCGCATCAACAATTTTTACTTCGTTTTCATTTGCAATCAATGGATTAATGTCCAGTTCCTTAATATTCTGGTTTTTTGCTGCAATTTCAGAAACCTTGACTAGGATATTGCTTAACTGTTTGAAGTTTATTGGTTTTTCTCCCCTCGTTCCTTTCAAAATTTCATAAGCTTTAGTTTCTTCAATCATTTTTGTTGCATCTTCTTTTGTTATTGGACAGACCCTGAATGAAATGTCCTTGAATACCTCTACAAATATTCCCCCCAAACCAAACATAATTACGTGGCCGAATGTAGGGTCCTTGATTATTCCTATGATTAATTGCTTACCTGAAATATATTCCTGAACCAAGACCTGTTTGGATTTGTTTTTTAGTCTTTCAAATTCCTGATTAAAGAATGGCTGTGTGACATTAATTGAAACTCCATCTTCATCAGTTTTGTGTAATTTTCCGGTTATCTTCAAAACAACAGGAAATTTTATTTTTTTAATAAACTCCAGTGCCTCCTGTTTTGTTGAAACTATTTTTCTGTTTGCAATCTGTAATCCATTCTCCTCAAGAAAATCTTCAGCTTCTTTTTCCATTAGAATTTTCATAGAATTTCAGATGGAATAACTATATATAAAATTATTCTTTTCCCATCCTTTTGATATATTGTTTGATATTAATTTTCATATCTTCTTTTAGTTTACTGTCCAAATTTAAATTATCAATTTCCTTATCCCAGTTAATCTCTGGCATTTTTGTTAATGTACCGGTGAATTCTCTCCCAGATTTTTTAATTTGTTTTTCAATGTCTCTTGCTGCCTCAGTGTTAAACTTTTTTGTAGCAGGAAATTTAGTTAGTGCATTTACACCTGCCTTCATCAATAAATAAATCTCATCTTTATTTGCTTCTTTTCCAGAAGCCCTGTTATATGTAGTTCCAGCAATTATCTGTAATTTAGGAAAATTAATTCTTGTTTTGGCTATCCACCAGACATAATCCTCAGTTGAAGGCCCTTTTACATAAGGAGTCCCTTTAACAGGTTTTAATGCATAGAATGTAATCCTGTCTAGTCTGTGTTTTTTTATGAATTCTTTTAATTTATCAAAATCCTCTCTTTTTTCTCCTAAACCAATAACTATTGTTATGCTTTTCTTAAGATCCTTGGAATAGGAAAACATCTCTTCATAAGGTTCTATGTTTTTATCAGGGCATACTTTATTATGTAAATCTTTATTTACAGTTTCTATTGAACTTACAACCCCTTTGATATAAGGTTTAAACTTTTTTAAATCCTCTTCCTTGATTGCACCCAAGTTTAGCCATATCTTTTCCCCATAAACCTCAGAGACTAATTTAGTTATGTTAACTAAATCCTCGGTTTCATAGATTCCATATCCTCCGGTCAGGAACTCAACCTTCCAATTTAATTTTTTTGATATCAATGCTTCTATTAGAATTGAGGATAACGACCTTCTTGCATTTTTTTCATCATGAATTCTTGACTTTTGGGTGGATCTATAACAAAACTTGCAGGTCCCTAACTTACAATACCAGCTGAGAAAAATACACCTGCCAAACCAAACCTTATTTTCATGGTTTTCTAAATAGATTTTATTTGATTTTTCAAGCAGTTCTTTCAGGTTTTCCATAACTTATAATTGACAAAAAGGTTTATAAACCTTGTTTGTAGTCTTAAATTCATTAAATTAGTTCTAAAAAAAGAGTCGTGAAAAGAAATTAAGAGAGGCAACTCTCTTCAAAAAATTAGAAATGGAGGAAAACCTTATGATGTATGTTTTTCCGAGAGATTTTCTCAGACTTATTAGATATCTCTTTAAGTCTAGGGAACTAAGGGGGTTAGGGATTTTTCTTCTGGTATTCTGCTTGTTTATTGTCCTAATGTGTGTTTTCTTTATCATTCAAGGAGTATGACTATGACTGTGGTTATAAAAGAAACTAAAGACGGTTATTATTGTGATAATACCGTTCGAAACAAAGTACTAAGGGGGATTGCAATTCTATGCGGAATAATCTGCCTGGGCTTTGCAGTTTTGTGTATCCTTAACTGTTAAGGGAGGGTAAGAAAATGGATACGCTAATTCTTGTTGTGATTGGTGTAATCTTTCTATACTTCTTTTTGGAGATGCTGAATAGGCTTATAATAGTGAGTTATGCTATAAGAGTTCTGCCTAAAATATCACCTTCAATTGAACAGTGCTGGGAGATTTTTGATAAGAACTGGGAAGCTTGGATATTCAACAAGAAAAAAATCTATACCTTGTACAGATTTACACTTGAAAAAATAGAAGATGAATTCAAGGACGAAGTTCCTTATCTTCTCTCTGAGCTAGTTGTTGTATATGTGTTGCTTCTTTGGATAAAGAGGAAGTGTAAGTTTGATTCAGCTCAAACAAAGAAAATTAGTCTTATTCTGGCAGAGATAATAAAAGAAGAAAAGAAAGAAGCAGCCAAACGAATAAATCTTTGGCCATTCTGACTTGGACTACCACCAAGTCATTTTTTGAAGATAATGTATATATAAGTATTAGTCTAATATTCCTAATTCAACCGCATGTCTTTTTAGTCTTGTAATCTTAAGAAAATCAGATTTTGTTAGCTCTTTTTTAATAACTTTATACTCACTTTTAATAGGGTCTCTTTGCATATACCCAAAATTAATCAGCTCTCTTCTTATCAAAGCAAAATCTTCAAAATATTTCTTAATAATATCATTAACTTTGTCTTCAGAATAATTTTTTTCATTAAACTCTTCCATAATTCTTTTCAAAATTATTTGTTTTAATGCATCATTCTTTGGGAGATTTTGATTCTTAACGCATTTTTCAAAAAATTTAGATTCATCGAGGTTGAATTTAATTTCTTCCATCTCAGTAGCTTTTGGCAATATAGGTTGCTTCACCCTTTTCACCACAATGAATACATTTTTTAGTAGATGGTTTTAAAGTCATCCCAATAATCTCTTTGGAAGTTTTGTTTTTTATCCAGCCTCCGCATTCTTCTCCACCACACCATCCAATTAATGCGATGCTAGCTTTTTTAGCCTCTTCAAAAGTATCACATTCTTTAATTCTAGAATTAAGTTCTTTATGGTTTTCTTCTTGTAATTTTTTTTGTAATCTTTCTAATCCAATTTCAATTTCTTTTTTAAGATCCTTTAATGATACCTTGTTCTTGATTCCATCACGCCATACTACCTGGCAGATTTTTTCATCAAGTTCTTTTGGTCCAATTTCAATTCTTGCAGGTATCCCTCTTTTTTCAGAATTAAATCTAACCTCCCCCAATTCTCCACTGTCATTAACATTTACATATTCAAGATGTTCTTCAGATAATCCTGTGGTTATCTCAATCTCTTCTTTTAATTTGATGTAGATTATCTGAGCTTTTATTGGGGCAACTTTTGGAGGGATTACAATCCCTTTTTCATCAGAATGATTTGCTAAAATTGCAGATAAGAACCTTTCTCCATTCCCTGTACAAGTCTGCCAAACAAAATCTTTTTTCTGGTCTTGGTAAGTATATGTAATATTAAATGCTTTTGCATAGGCCTGTCCAAGATTGTTGCAGCTTCCATTTTCTATAACTCCATCATTCATAAGAGTATAAAATTCGACTGCACCTACACTTCCAGGAAAACAATCAGCTTTTGGTTTTCTTACTTTTAGATAAGCTATTGCAGATAAATTAAATAAATGTTCATTCATCTTTATTGCAAGATTTATTTCTTCTTCAGCTTCTTTAGCTGAACTATGACATGTGTGAATTTCATACCATGGGCCAATCTCAACGTCTCTTACCAGACTTTTTGTAGATTTAGTTTCATTCCTGTAAGACATAACTGTTTGATAAATTCTTAATGGAAGATCTCTATGGCTTCTAATCCATTTGCTAAAAACCGGATACATTGCTGGCTCTCCGGTTGGCCTTATAAAAATTCTTTTCTCTTTGTCATAATACCCTAAAACATAGAAGGCTTGTTCCTTAAATGAATCCCACCAACTTTTATTTTTTGCTGCATATTCAACTGGCACAAAAAGAGGAAAATAAACCTCCTTGATATTATTTTTTTTAAATAAGATCTCCCAATTTGATTTAATATTTTTCATAATTGAAAACCCATAAGGTTTCCAGACAAAAAATCCCTTGACATCATATCTTATATCAACAATATCTCCTTCTTGGATAATCTTATTCCACCAGGTTGCATAATCCAAAGTTTTATTTTTAATTATCATATTTTTTAATTAGATTCTTTATATAAATAGGTTTCTGATTTATATAATTTTTATGAGCCTAGGAGGAATCGAACCCCCATCAACCGGGCCGAAACCGGTTACACTATCCGTTATGCTATAGGCCCAATATTATTAATTATCTATTCTTTTAAACCTTTTCACTAAACTTTAAATACTTAATTGTAATTTCAAATACAAATGAAACATAGTTATGTTCTTGAAGGCACTGCCACGATGGTTGGAACTATCATTGGTGCCGGAGTTTTGGGATTGCCCTATGTTATCTCCAAGGTTGGGGTTTTGGTTGGAATTATTCAGATTCTTATTATGGGGCTAATAATTTTAGCTTCAAACTTATTATTCACCAAGGTTGTTTTGAACACAGAAGGAAACCACCAGTTAACAGGCTATGCTAAAATCTATTTGGGAAAAATTGGAATGTTACTCATGGGTGCTTCAATGATATTTGTTAATTATGGGGCATTGGTTGCTTACATTTTCGGCATTGGTGAATCATTAAGTGCAATACTTGGAGGAAACCCCCTCTATTACTCTTTATTATTCTTCATCCCATTTTCCTTTTTGGTATACAAGGGATTGGATGTTATTCGTAGATGGGAAGTTTACTTGAATATTATTTTTCTGATTGTTGCAGGAGTAATATGTTTTTCAATAATCCCTAGGATAAGCATTGAAAATCTTGCCTATACAAATCTTAATTATTTATTCTTTCCTTATGGAGTAATATTATTTGCCTTACTTGGCGCAATTGCAATCCCAGAAGTAAAGGAGGAAGTCAGGAAAAATAAGGAATATCTTACTAAAGCAGTAATCCTAGGAACTTTAATTCCTGTTATTTTTTATGTTATTTTTAGTTTAACAGTGATAGGCGTAACTGGGCAAGGGACTACTGAAATAGGAACAATAGGATTAGGAGAAAAAGTTGGTCCATGGATGATTGGCATGGGAAACTTATTTGCCATGTTTGCAATGGCTACATCATTTTTAACAATTGGATTAGGAATGAGACAGATGTTTAATTATGATTATAATTTTAGAAAATTCTATGCCTGGAGCTTAGCCTGCTTAGTCCCCTTAGTTTTATTTTTAATTGTTAGAAATTATGCCGGTTTTAAGGATATTATTGGTTTTGTTGGAACTATTGGAGGGGGGGTTGAAGGTATCCTCATCATCCTGATGAGCTTAAAAATAAAAGAGCTGCAAAAATGGTATCATAAAATCTTAGGGATAATAATTATATTGGTATTTGTTTTCGGTATGTTTACTTTAATCAGTTAGATTTATATATTGTTGAGAACCTTTTTTAAACGGTGATATCATGGATCCAAGAAATGAGAAAATTGCAAATATCCTAGTTGATTATTCTGTTAAAGTCAAAAAAGGTGAAACCGTTCAGATAACAGGTTCAGAAAGTGCCAAGGATTTATTGATGGAACTTTATAAAAAAGTATTGGAAAAAGGAGCTTATCCAATATTAGATGTTAATTTTGAAGGAACTTCTTATCTTTATTATAAAACTGCCTCAGAGGAGCAGTTAAAAAAATTCCCAGATATTGCAATGTTCAAGGCTAAAAAAGCAGATGCTTATATTAGTGTTTGGGGGGATCTAAATACAAGGGAATTAAGTAATATTGATTCTAAAAAAATAGCTTTACGAAGAAAAATAGTAAAACCTATTTCAGATGTAATTCATAACAAAGACAGGTGGGTTATTTTTGATTATCCAACAAATGCTCTGGCAATGGAAGCAGATATGTCTTTGAAAGAATTTGAGGATTTTGTTTATAAAGCTTGTATAATTGATTATAGTAAAATGAAAAAAGGCCAGGAAAAACTAAAACAGCTGATTGATCATGGTAATAAAGTGAGAATTATTGGGGAGGAAACAGATATTGAATTGAGTATCAAAGGAAGACTAGGTATTAATAATCCGGGAGTCTTTAACGTTCCTGATGGTGAAGTATTTACCTCTCCTGTTGAAAATTCTGCAAATGGATACATATTTTATACCTTCCCAGGAATTTATATGGGCAAGGAGGTTAGTGGAATAAGATTAAAATTTGAAAAAGGAAAAGTTGTTAAGGCAACAGCAGAAAAAAATGAAGACCTTCTTAAGAATTTAATAAAAATGGATGCTGGATCTTCAAGATTAGGGGAATTAGGTATTGGAACAAATTATAACATTGATAAATTTATTAAAAATATATTGTTTGATGAAAAAATAGGTGGAACAATACATCTGGCTTTAGGCCACGGATTTAAGGAAGCAGGTGGAAAAAACAAGTCTGCCTTGCATTGGGATATGATAAAGGATCTAAGAAAAAGAGGGGAGATTTTAATTGACGATAAATTAATCCAGAGAAATGGGAAATTTACCTTTAAATTTTAAGATATGGAAAGAGTAAATGTTAATGGAATATCTGTAATCTTAGATAAGGTCCAAGGTAATTCTGTTGTTGTTCTTGCAAGGATTAAGGTAGGCTCAATTTATGAAAATGAAAAAATTGCAGGCATTTCTCATTTTACAGAGCACATGGTATTTGAAGGAACAAAGAAAAGATCATCCACGGAAATCAGCAACGCAATTGAAAAACTTGGGGGGGAAATAAATGCTTTTACCGATTATGGAAAAACAGTTTTTTATGTCAAGATAGCTAAAAAACATATTGAGAATGCTTTAGATATTCTCTCAGACATTGTAAAAAACCCAGTGTTTGAAAAAAAATCATTTGAAAAGGAAAAAAGAGTTGTTGTTGATGAAGTCAACATGGTCTTTGATGACCCAAAGATGTACCAGTGGTGGTTTATGCTGAGAAATCTTTTTGACAAGAACCCTGTAAGAAATCCAATCTACGGAAAGAAAGAAGTTATTTTAAATATGTCCAGAAATACATTGCTTGACTTTTATAATAAATATTATACAAAACAAAATCTGGAAATTATTGTTGTAGGGAATTTTAATAAAAATAATACTGTTCATTTAATTAAAAGATATTTCAAGGATGTTAAATCAGGGAAAGAATCAAAGAGAGATAATATTCTTGAAAAACCACTTAAGAAACAAAGGATGAATTCTGAAAAAAGAAAAATAAACCAGAGTTACATGATGGTCGGTTTCAGAACAGTTCCAAGAAAAGATAAAGATTCTTATGTTTTTGATGTGATAAATGCAATCTTATGCAGGGGGCAGTCCTCAAAGTTGTTTGAAGAGATAAGAACAAAAAGAGGCTTGGCCTATGTCCTTGGTTCCTATCTCGAGGCCGGTACAGATTATGGTTTTCTCGGAATCTATGTTGCCTCTAATCTAAAAAATCTTGATAAAATAAAGGAAATAATCTTCAATGAAATTGAAAAATTAAAGAACATATCTGATGAGGACCTTAAGAAGGCAAAAGACTATCAGGAAGGGACTTATTTGCTGGAGATGGAGGAAAAAGAGAAAAGAGGGACTATAATTGCCAGCTGGAGCCTGTCAGATTCTCTTGAAGAATTAAGGAAATATATAAGTTATATAAAAAAAGTTAATAGTAAGGACATCAGGAGAGTATTAAGTAAATATATGAACAAGGAAAATTCTGCTATCATAACTATAAAACAGGCTTAATCGGGTATATATATTCTATTGACATAATTTTTATAAAAGACTTTTTCACTAGAAGAACATATGAATACAGTTGTAAAAATAATAATTGCTGTTATCGTAATAATCCTTTTCGTTATAATTATTAAAAAATTAAGAAAGAGCTCAGCTAGGTATTATAAGAAAGCAACAAAGCTCCATAAAAAAGGTGAGAAATACCATCTCTTGGGAGATCAGGAGTTAGCTGAGGAATATTACCAAGATGCTGATTACTACAGGAGTAAGGCAAGGGAGTTAGAAAATGTGGTATGAAACTTTTGGTTTTGATGAAAATCCATTTGAGGATAATCCTAATATAAGAATGATTGGCTATGATGATGTTATTGACGAATCATTATATAATGTTCACGCTGGAAACATAATCTTCCTTGAAGGAAAGGAAGGAAGCGGAAAAACCGCTGTTTTAAGAAGAGTAATTGATAAATTTAGAGGCAAAGGCAAAGTAGTTTATCTAAAATGCTCAGAGATAAAAGACCTTAATGTTGAGGAAGTTTTAGTTAAAAGATATGGTTTTATCAAAAGAATATTCAGCAAGACTCCAAAAGACATGATTTTATTGTTTGATGACATAGAGGAATTGTCAAGGAAAAACACAGAAAGGATAAAATACTTTTATGACCAGAATTACATAAGAAGCATCATTTTTACAGGCATTAATTATAAAAGATTAAACTTTAGCGATAGTCTTAAGGACAGGATAACAAAGGTAATTAAGATTCCGGAATTGGATGATAATGACGCAGTTGAGATCGTTGAGGAAAGGTTAGAGGGAAAGGATATTATCCCTGAGGAGTTTATCAAGGAAGCATATAAAAGATCAAATAAAAACCTTAAGGCTTTCCTTAAGACATGCGAGGACCTTGTTAAGTATGCTGTTGAAGACAAGTCTGACAAGGTTACAAGAGATCATGTAAAAGTTATCTTTGAAGGTGAAAGGATTGTAAAGGAGAAAGATACTTTAAAGGAAGACAAAAAACCAAAAAAAGAACAGAAACCTAAAAAAGAACCTGATCAAAAACCTCCTGTCAAGGAGTCAACAGAAGACATAAAGATTATATATGAAGACATAGCGGAGAAATATTACTAAAATGGAAATTTGGTTTAGAGAACTAGGATTTTGGAGCAACCCATTCAGCATAAAGCCAAGTGCTTTTGATGATGAGATTTATGGGTATGATGTTGATTTGATTTTAACTAAAATTGAAAACGGTTCTGCATTATTCATAGAAGGAGATTATGGTAAAGGTAAAACCTCAATATTAAAAAAAATAATCCAGAGATTCGGCGGGGAGAACAAATTGATTTATTATTCCTGCAACAGGACAGAATCTGCTATTGACTTGGATAAATTAATCAAGGGAAGGACATTTTTTACAAAATTATTTGGGAAGATGGATAATGATTTAATATTCTTATTAGATGAAGCCCAGGACTTGACTGAGACAGATGCCAGATTAATCAAGAGTTACTTTGGCAATTACTTTAAGTCTGTTGTCTTTGTAAGTTCAGATCCAAAAGTTGTCAAGATAGATGGCTTGAAAGAAATGATTGGTGAGAATATTATAAAACTTGGAAAACTGGATGAAAACGTTGCCATCGATATAGTAAGAAAAAGAATCGGCAACATTGATATTCTAAGCAATGAGGTTATCAAGGAAATCTTCAAGAAATCTGACTTTAATCCAAGACATTTATTGCAGAATTGCGAGAAAGTATGTAAACTGGCTGTCAGAAGAGGAGATCTAAAAATAACCAAGGAACATCTTAAAGAAGTTTTTGGATAAATAAATGTATCAAACTTTTGAAGAAGTAAAAGAGATAATTGAAAAAGAGGGGGTAAGTTCTATTGAATTACAATTCTCAGATATTCATGGCAGAGATAAGATTGTAGAGGTTCCTTCTAATAAAATTAAAAATTTGATTGAAGGCGGTTGTTGGTTTGATGGGAGTTCTGTAGAAGGATACGGGCGAATTATGGAAAGTGATAAAAGACTTAAACCTATACTAAACACTTTTGCTATCCTGCCCTGGAGAAATAATCATATAGAAAAAGTAGGAAGATTTATCTGTGAGATATATAATCCAGACGGTTCTAGGTACGAGGGGGATCCAAGATATATCTTAGAAAAAGTTGTTAAAGAGGCTAGAGCAAAAGGTTTTATTTATAATGTTGGTCCAGAACCTGAATTTTTTATATTAAATCAGGATTTTAATCCTCACGATCAGGCAGGTTATTTTGATTCTGATAGGGACTTAGGCAAAGAAATCAGGATGGAAATTGTCAGAGCTTTAAAATCATTCAATATTGAATTTGAGGCAAGCCACCACGAAGTTTCTAAAGGGCAACATGAAATTGATTTTGAATATTCAGATGCCTTAACAACTGCAGATAATATAATGACTTTTAAAAGAGTTGTAAGATCTGTTGTTAAAAGCAAGGCTTTGATTGCCACATTTATGCCAAAACCATTTATAGACAAAAACGGAAACGGGATGCACGTTCATCAGAGTTTATTTAATTTCGAGGGAAAAAATTTATTCTTTGATCAAAATGATAAGTATCACCTTTCAGGATTGGCATATAATTTTATGGCAGGGCAAATAGATCATATAAGAGCAATAACTGCTCTGGCAAATTCGACTGTAAATTCCTACAAAAGACTTATTCCAGGATATGAAGCTCCTACAAGAATTGCATGGGGGCAAAGAAATAGGTCTGCTTTGATAAGGGTCCCAGATTATACTCCTGGAAAAGAAGATTCTGTAAGATTTGAATTAAGAAGTCCTGATCCAATGTGCAATCCTTATTTAGTTTTTGCAGTTATGTTAAAAGCAGGACTGGATGGTATTGAGAAGAATCTAACTCCCCCGCCGCCGGTAGAAGGCAGTTTATATGAATTAAATGAAGAAGAATTACTGAGAAGAAATATCGAAGTTCTTCCAAAATCCCTAAGAAGGGCTATTGAAGATTTGGAGAAAGATTATATAATCGACAGAGTACTAGGATCATTATTAGAAGATTATTCTTTTACAAAAAGAAAAGATTATAGAAATTATCATGAACAAATAACAGAATGGGAGAAGAAAGTTTATCTTTAATTTTTCTATTTTTAGTTAGAAATCTTTTTATATTTAGTAATGCCTGTTCTTGCTATGACTATCATAGCATTACTCGCAACAATCTTCGGGGTAGCTTCTGGATTTGCAAATATACCTCAGGCAATAAAAATCTTTAAGAGAAAATCTGCAAAAGATATCTCAATTATGACTTATTCAATTGTTTTCATAGGCGCTGTAATCTGGACTCTGTACGGAATTGAAATAAATAACTATCCTGTCCTGATTTCAAACGCATTCGGAATAATAACTGTTGGGGCCGTCGTAGTTGGCTGGTTTGTTTACGGAAGAGAAACTAGAATTAACTAATCAGATATAATATCTTATCTCCTTCTTCTCTCAAACTGTCTTTCTCTTCCAAAGTTTCTATTCCCAGATCTCCCCCATCTATTTCCTCTTGACTCAGGAGCTTTAACAAAAACCCTTTCAAATCTAGGAACTTGAACCTTTTCAATCTTAAGTGAAGAATCCTCGTTTATTTTTCTAAAATTATCATAATCTCTATCAGACAAAAGAGTTATGGCTTTTCCGTCTTTACCAGCCCTGGCAGTTCTTCCAATTCTATGAATATAGTCTATGCTCGTCTTAGGAGAATCATAGTTATAAACATGAGAGACATTTTTGATATCCAACCCTCTTGCAGCAACATCGGTGCAGACTAAAATAAACTTCTCGCTTTTATGAAAGTGTTCAAGAACTCTTTTTCTTTGGTTTTGGTTTAAATCCCCATGTAAGGTCAGTGCGTCAAACCCGGAATTCTTTAAATTATTCCCGATAAAATCTGCAGTCCTCTTTGTATTGCAGAAAACCATTACAAGTTTTGAATTTTCTTCTACAAGAAGATGCACCAAAAGAGAAAACTTCTCCTTGGTTGGAATATCATAATAAACCTGTCTTAGTTTTGATGGGTCAACATAAGATACAGCAGAAACAGCTACAGGATTGATTGTATATCTCTTTGCTATCTTTGCTATCTCACCAGATATTGTTGCAGAGAATAATAATGTCTGCCTGTTCCTTGAACAATGGTTGATTATTTCTGTAACATCATCTATAAATCCCATGTCCAGCATCCTGTCTGCCTCATCCAAAACCAAAATTTTGATTCTTGAAAGATTGATTGTTCTTCTGGATATATGGTCTAGAATTCTTCCAGGAGTTCCTACAACAACATCTGCTCTTTCCAAATCCCTTGTTTGTGGGAGTAATGAAACCCCGCCATAAATTGTGATTATTTTTAGAGGAATGTACTTTGAGAAAATCCTGATAAATCTTGAGTCCTGCTCTGCAAGTTCTCTTGTTGGAGTTAATATTAATACTTGTAATCCTTCTCCGGTTTTTATTTTTTCAAGGATCGGGGCTCCGAAAGCCAGGGTTTTTCCAGAACCTGTTGCACTCTCTGCCACAACATCTTTTCCAGCTAGAGCTAAGGGAATTACCTTTTCCTGAATCTCAGTAGGTTCATCAAAACCGACTTCTTCAATAATTTTAAGTAAATTATTGTTTAATCCTAGTTCTTTAAACGTTTTCATACTAATAAAATGAAAAATAATGTCCTTTTAAACTTATGCTAAAGAGAATTTAGTATTTAATTTAAGGTTTAAATCTTGCAGGCGTTCTTGGGAAGGCAATTGCATCTTTGATGTTATCCAACCCGCAGATCCATTTCACCAGTCTTTCAACACCCATTCCGAATCCGCCGTGAGGAACACTACCATATTTTCTTGTATCCAAATAATACTTGTAGTTTTCTGGATCTTCTCCAAGAGCTTTTAAGGATTTTTTAAGCTCCTCAATGTTTTCATCTCTAATACTCCCGCCAATAATCTCTCCCATTTTTTCAGGACCAATCAAATCAAAACATAAAGCCGTTTTTGGATTTTTTGGATCTCTCGGTTTGTAGAAAGCCATTATGTCTTTAGGATAATTTGTTACAAATGCAGGAACATCGTTTTCTTTCATAAACTCTTCTTCTTCAGTAGTCCTTAGGTCTTTGCCCCAGGGAATTTTCATTCCTTTCTTACTTAAATCTTTCAATACATCATCATAACTAATCCTGATAAATGGTTTTTTTACAACAGGTTCTAATTTTTTAATATCTCTCCCCAATAATTTCAATTCTTCCTTGTTTTTCTCCAACACTCTTTTGAAACAGTGTTTTATCAATCCTTCTCCGAGGTCCATTAGTTCATTTAAATTAATCCATGGAGCTTCAACTTCTGCATGCCAGTATTCTGTTAGATGCCTGCTCGTGTTTGATTTTTCTGCCCTGAATGAAGGGGCAATACAATAAATTTTTTCCAAAGCAAAAATTGCAGATTCTGCATACAACTGCCAGGTCTGGCAAAGATAAGCTTTTTCTTTATAATAATTTATTTCAAACAAAGTTGGACCTTCTTCTGCTCCTCCAGGAATTATAATTGGAGACTGGAATTCATAATAACCCAAATCTCTGAAGTATTCATGAATAGCGCCAAAAACAGTTGACCTTATTTTCATTATTGAAATCATCTTTCTTGATCTTAACCATAAGTGCCTGTTGTCAGCCAAAAACTCAACACTTTGGTCTTTATTTATTGGGAATGGTTCAGCATAATGAACTATGTTTAAACTTGAAACTTCAATCTCATATCCGGTTGGGGCTCTTTTATCTTCTTTTATTGTTCCTTCCAATTCTACAGAGCTTTCAATTAATATTTTATCAGCACCATCCCATATTTTTTTATCTACTTTGTCCTTTTTTATAACAGTCTGGATAATATTTGATGAATCTCTTATAACCAGGAAAATAAACTGGTTTGATTTTCTTTCTCTGTAAACCCAGCCTCTTATAGCTACCTTTCCAGATTTCTTGTTTATTGCTTCCTGTATTGATTGAAATTTCATATTTTTAATCCAGTGTCTAAATATAAAAAGGTTGCGAATGATTAACTAGAAAACTCAACTGGTTTTTTATCCATAATCTTGGTGAAATCCTTCGCCTTCATTTTTATTGATTTTACATGAGAACCAGCCGAAAATACAATCTCTTCATTTTCTATTACAGACCTATCTAAATAATAATCTAAATTAAACAAAACCGGAAAAGGGGGAACGCTCCCAACCTTGCAATAAGTTATTTTCTCAACCTCTTCAGGCGTTGCAAATCTTAATGAATCTGAATTAGTTAATTCCCTTAAAAGTTTAGAACTAATCTTCTTCTCAGCAGATAAAATTGCCATAATGAATTTATCTTTAATTTTTAATACCATAGCTTTAGTTCCCATCCTTAAACTAGAGCCTCTTATCTTGGAAGCATCTTCAGAAGTGAAAGCAGGAGAATGTTCAATAACCTCAAACTCAAAACCTCTTTTTTCTAATAAATCTACAATTTCTTTAAAGATATTCATTTTAAGGATTTAATCTTTCAGGATCTCTTGGAAGCAAAACAGTTTCCTTGACATTGGCAATTTTTAGTAGTCTTTGAGTCATCCTGTCTAACCCCAATCCAGTTCCTCCATGAGGAGGACATCCATACTTGAAAATTTCTTTGTAAACATTATCTAATTTAATTCCTTTTTCCTTTGCCTGTTTTTCAATAATTTCCAGTCTATGCTCTCTTTGTGCCCCTGTAGCAATCTCCACCCCGTTCCATAATAAGTCAAATGATTTTGTTCCTCTTGGATCATCCACTGGTTTCATATGATAAAATGGCCTTTTAGCCCAGGGATAGTTGCATACAAATACAAATTCAGATCCTTTTTTGTTAAAGTAATCTCCAAGGATTGTTTCTGCTTCTGCATCCAAATCATCATCTTCTTTCAGGATTTTTTTATTTTGTTTTAGAATTTCTTTTGCCTCATCCATATTAATTCTAACCATCTTTTTAGGAATGGTTAATTTAACATCAAGTAATTTTAATTCTTCCTTACAATTTTTGTTTACTTCCTGAATAATAAACTGGAATAATTTTTCAATAACATCAATGACATCCTGTTCGCTCTCAATAAATCCCATTTCCATATCTATGCCTGTGAATTCTGTCAGATGTCTTGTTGTATGGGATTTCTCAGCCCTGAATACAGGGGCAATCTCATAAACTCTTTCAAAACCAGCAATAACCCCTAACTGTTTATATACCTGTGGACTTTGTGCAAGATAAGCAGGTCTTCCAAAATAATCAACAACAAATAATTCTGCTCCAGACTCAACACCCATCCCCGTTAATTTCGGAGTGTTAATGTTTATGAAACCCTCCTTGTCAAAAAAATCCACTGCAGCCTTGAATATTTTTGATCTTATTGTAAAAATCGCATTAATCTTTGGGTTTCTTGTATCTAAGTATCTATGATCTAATCTTTTATCCAATCCTGTTGTCCCGCCGAAAATATCAACAGGCAGGGGGGTATAAGCCAAACTCGAGATTTCAAGTTCATTTATTATTAATTCAGGCTCTCCTGATTTTTGTTTGCTTTCCTGAACATCACCATTAACAATGATTACAGATTCATTTGTCAAATCTTTTATCAGGTCAAAATTCTTAAAGTCTTTTTTTGCAATTAACTGTATTTTTCCAGTCCTGTCTCTCAAAGTTATAAATGCCAATGAATTTCCCATTAATTTTACTTTTTCAACCCATCCTGCAGCAACAACGTTCTTTTGTGTTTTCTTTAACAACTCATTTATTGGTTTTCTTTTCTCTAGCATTTTTTCATCCTGACATCATACATGACTTCCTCTAGTTTCTTAAGATTGTATTTTATTGAGTCAAATTTTTTCCTTAACTCCCCGTTTCTTAGGTTAAAGGTCAAAAATTCTGTATAAATGTCATCTACCAGGTTTTTAATGTTTTCTGCTTCACTATACTTATTTTTAATTACAAGGTTGATGGCTTTTCTTACTAATTCCCCTGTTAGATCAGACAAGCCAAGCAAATAAGATTCTGTATCTATCCTTAATTCTCTTCTTGTAACTAGTTTGTTGTCTTTCATTATATGATAAAAAGTAAGGGCTTCTACATATTCCTGTCTTGCAACAAAAGCAATCCCCTCGTTGTCATTAAGTTTTGAAATTAAACTTTTTATTTTGGAAATATATTCCTTGCATTCATTTAATTCGTCTCTCTGTATCAGATTTATTATCTGTTTTGACAGTTTTATTATATCTCTTGACATAACTATTGTTTTTTCCCTTTCATTCTCTAATCTCACCAAATCATTCCGGATGTTTGAAAATTCTTTCTTGTTAATCATAACATAATAAAATAGACATAACATTTATATAGATTTCTAAATATATTACTTCTTTCATAAATGTTTTTAAACTAATTTTATCAACTACAACTATATTGGGGAGGTTAAAAGATGGGTGATACTTTATTAAGTCTAGTTAAGATAGTTGTTGGAATCATTTTTATTGCCCTGCCAATCTTTGCATTAATCTTTAATTTTTATGGATTGTGGGATGCAGTTTGGATTTTAATTAAAGCTGGAGTGGTATTAGGAATAGTTGCCGTTGGTATAATTTTCCTTATTTTAGGTTTTATGGAATTAAAATAAAGAAGAGGTGTCAGTTTGTCTGCAAAAAAGAGGATAAAGAATATAAACAGGTTTAACTTTGATGAAGACTATCTAGAAGAAGATCTTGATGAAGGTCTTTATATAGCAGGCTAAACATGACCCTATTTGCAATTTCTGAACTAATCGGAATAGTTGTATTAACAATTTACTTAGGTTATATTTTCTCAGGAACTTTGGCTAAAGGAAAGAAGTTTGATAAAACAGATTTTAAGTTTTCAATAATGGTTGCAGCCCCTGCAGTTATTCTCCATGAGTTTGCCCATAAATTTACAGCCATGGCTTTTGGTTTGCCTGCAGTATTTCATGTTTTTTATGAGGATATATTCACTTTAATGCTGGCCGGAGTTAGTATTGTTCTTAAGGCAATTGGAAGTCCTTTTATTTTTCTTATTCCTGGTTTTGTTTCAATACCAAATGTAAGTGATCCATTGCAGTATGGCCTTATTGCTTTCGCAGGACCATTCATAAATTTGTTATTATGGGTTGGTTCGTCTGTATATCTTAAACATGCAAAAAAACTTACAAGGAAAAAGATGATATTTCTTTATATAACTAAAAGAGTAAATATGATATTATTCATATTTAATATGTTGCCCTTTGCACCATTAGATGGGGAAAAAGTATTTAGTGCTTTATTTTCTCTTTTTTGATCTGATATTCTTAGAAATTTTCCTTATTATCCTTTTTTTCTTTTTAGCAATCGGCTTAATTATCTTTTTTGCTTTCTTTATCTTCTGTTTTATTTTAGTTACTTTTTTAACAGTCCTTTTAACTTTAATCTCTGGTTCTGGAGTGTTAAGCTCCTCCTCAAGTTCTTTTATTTGTTGGTTTAATGAATATATATACTTTTGATTATCTAACTGTACTAATTTTGTTCCGCATTCCTTACAAACAAAATCATGCTCCATCGCATCAGCATAGTCCATTCTTAAACACCCCTCTGGACATACAAAAAAAGTTCCACCTGTTTCGGTGTGAATTTTATTTTTTAATTTTTCTAATTTTTTTCTTCTCAAATCTTTTATTAGGGTTTTTGCCTCGTTTTCATCAAAAGTCCAGTAATAAATATACCAACCCTTGCTTTTGTCTTTTTTTCTTGTGTAATGGACTAAATTATATTCATTAATCCTGTACAGCATATTCCTTACCTGATTAACTCCCAATTTTAGTTTCTCAGCTAGTTTAAACTCGCTTATATTTTTCTTGCCTTTAAGAAAAAGAACTAAAGGGATTACATCTGGTCCGGCAATCTCTTTGATTAATTCTTGTATGTGTTCTTCGGTTATCTTCATTATGCCTCCAAAGGAATAACAGTTTAAATGTAAAATTTAGTTTAAAAGTTTTTTGTTTTTTAAATTTGATGCCAAAAAACCAAAAAATAACTCTAAAGTGTATTTCGAAAACTATTTAATCTAAAATAACTCATATTTTATCTATTACTATTTTGTAATGATACAAAAACCTTTAATAAGAGGTTAAAGTTTATTAATTCAATAGAGGTGATAATTCAATGGGTCTATTCAGCAAGAAGAAACCAAAGAACGCTTTAAAAGACGAACAAAGTAGTGCTAGATTTCCAGATATTCCAACTGATGATGATTTCAGTTATGATTCTCCGAATTTTGACAAGGATGCGAAGGACATAAAACAAGGAGTAAACTCCGGGATGTTTGATGATTTTGATATTCCTATAAGAAAACCTAAAGCATTCGACGAGGAAAAGACTTTTGGCCCACAGATGCCTTCTATGGATGCCGATGTTAAAAGAGCAATCAAGGAAGAAAGGCCTGTCTTCATAAAACTTGACAAATACAAAAATGTAATAAAATCAATAAATGAAATGAAGAAAAAGATTGAGGAAACTCAGGAAATAATTTCCAAACTTGATCAGGCAAAAAAAGAGGAAGATGAACAGCTGCAAAAATGGCATAGTGACCTTGAAGCTCTGAAAGAAAGACTTTTGTCTATTGACTCTACCTTATTCGAGGAATAATTATGACGCAAGATACCAAATATGTCAGAATTCCAAGCCCTGTAAATTCTAGGAAGACTCTTTTAGGTGGGGCAATAGATATTATACAATTTCTTAAGGATTATGAAAAATTATTGCAGATAAGAAAAGAAAAAGCTGTTTATATTAATCAATGCAAGAGAAACTTTATTGATCTAAAAAAAGAATTCCTTGAATTAAACAAGCTTCCAAAGATTGATATTGCTGAATTGGAAAAACACGAGCAGCACGTAGACATAAAACAGGTAATTGATATCAAGAAGTTAAAGAAGAAAGCAGAATCCTTCAAAGACAAGGATATACTAAAAGAACCTAAGAAAAATCAGAAAACATCAGATAAATTGCAGTCTGATCTGGATTTGTTAAAGGCTAAATTAGCTAGTTTATAATTATTTTGGGGCATAATTTGATTGCTCTTTTGTCATAAGAACTCCGTGTATATGACTTTCTCTATATCCTGCATTGGTCATTCTTATAAATTCAGCTTGTTCCTCATGAAGAGTTTTAATGTCTTTTGCACCAACATAACCCATACCATGTTTTACTCCTCCGATAAGATCATTAACCATCTCATCAACAGTCTTAGACAGGGGAACATTGCTTTCAATTCCTTCAGAAACCGATTTTCCACTTACGCGGTATCTCTCCTTACTCCCATCCATATTCATAGCTCTCTCAGAGCCCATTCCATAATATTCTTTAAAGATTTTTCCATCCCTTATTACCCTCTCTCCAGCAGATTCTTGGGTTTGGGCAAATAACCCACCCATCATAACACTTGAAGCTCCTGCAGCTAAAGCCTTTGTAATATCTCCTGAATATTCAATCCCACCATCCCCAATCACTGGAATATCATACTTTTCAGCAATTTTACTGACATAATATATTGCACTTAATTGAGGGAACCCTGCTCCAGTAACAATTCTGGTTGTGCAAATCCCTGAGGGTCCAATCCCAACTTTTAAGGCATCTGCTCCAGCTTTAATTAGATCTTTAGCGCCTTCTTCACTAATTAAATTACCAGCGACAACATCAAACTTATAATCTCTAAAAGTTCTTTTAAGTTCTCTGACAGTCTCAATAACATTTTTGGTATGACCATGAGCAGTCCCAACAACCAACACATCACAACCCCTGTTTAATAATGCTTCAGCTCTTTTATAATCATGAATTCCTACATTCGCCCCGACAATTAGTCTTCCTTTTTCATCTAGGTTATACATAGGGTTTTTATTTTCTATTATTGATCTTACTTCATCCCAACTGTAAAGTCCATTTAATTCTCCATTTCTATTAATCAAGACTAACTTAGAAATACGATTTTTACCCATAAAATTATAGGCTTCATTTAAATCTAAACTTCCTTCATGTTTTAAAATATCTTTATTCATATGGTTTTTAACTAAATCTGAATCTTTATGTGGAAAACGGACTTCATGTCTCCCTAATAATCCAACAACTTTATTTTCATTATCTAAAACAACTAATGAAGAAAATCTGTCTTTGAAACGTTTGATTATTTCCTTATAATCTCCTATGGTTTGATTCTCGTTTATTGTTACAGGATTATCTATTTTAGCATTAAATGCATATTTAACTTCATCAACAAAACCTAATTGTTTTTCTAAATCTGGACATTTCCAGATAAAACCAATTCCTCCTTTCTTTGCAAGTTCTCTTGCTAAAGTGCCTTCTGTAACAGTACTCATGTCAGCACTAATCACTGGAATATTTAATTTTGTATTTCTTGAAACTCTTGTCTCAAGATTGACTTCGCTTGGGAGAATATCGCTTTTTTTAGGAACAAGCAATACATCTCCAAATGTTATCCCTAAATGATTTTTTTTTGTGTACTCAAAGAATTTTTTTATATGTTTATTCATAGAAAATCTATTTAAAGATTATTTATAAAGATTTATGTGGTATTTTTTAACTTTCATTCTAAATAGAAACTTTTATATATTCTGTTTTAATATTAGGATTTAGTAAAAGATGACAAAAGTTATAGGTGTTATTTCAATAAA
Source organism: Candidatus Nanoarchaeia archaeon (assembly GCA_028714095.1). Taxonomy (GTDB): domain Archaea; phylum Nanobdellota; class Nanobdellia; order SCGC-AAA011-G17; family JACPNG01; genus JAQTMY01. The sequence goes on from JAQTMY010000001.1 coordinate 399,465, forward strand.
GGGAGGCGTAGGAAAGACTTCTACAGTAATTTCTTTAGGTGCTTCTTTAGCCAAGGATTTCAATCAAAGAGTCTTGATAGTTGATGCTAACTTCTCTGCTCCAAATTTAGGACATCATTTAGGTTTAATTGAACCAGAAAAAACAATACAGGATGTAATTTCTGACAAGGCAGACATAAAGGATGTAATCCATGAGCATGAAGAGTCTGGTTTGCATATAATCCCTGCTGCAATGATAGCAAGAAAAGTCCAGGATCCTTTTGCATTAAAAAAGAAATTAAACTCAATAAAGAAGTATTATGATTATATCTTGATTGATTCAAGTCCAGCTTTAAATGAAGAAATTGTTTCAGCCATGACTGCATCAGATGAATTGTTTGTTGTTACAACTCCAGATCATCCAACTTTAAGCTGTACATTAAAAGCAATCAAGGTTGCCCAGCAGAAAAATGTTCCTATTACCGGCATAATTCTGAATAAAGTAAGGAATAAAACCTATGAATTAAGTGTTGATGAAATAGAAAAAGCTGCAGGAATTCCTGTTATTGCTTCTATAAAAGAGCATCATTATGCTGTAGAAGCAGTGGCTCATCAAAGTCCAATAACAACCTTTAGGGAGAAAAGCCCAATTTCTATTGAATATAAAAAATTAGCTGCAGCAATGACAGGCCAGCATTACATGGATCCAAGATTCCATGCAAGAGTCGTTGATTCATTCAGAAAAACCCAGCCTAAAGAAGTAATAAACAGGCACGTTTTGTATTATTCTTAAATTTGTCCTTGTAGATGGGAAATCCAAAATATAACCAGGAGAATTAGTAATAAGAATACGGATGGTAAAAAAGTTATAATAATTATTCTTGCCAACGAACACCCTTCTACTTTATTTAATAAAATTTGTTTTAATTCATGATAAGGATCTGCAAAAATAACAACAATCCATCCACCAATTATTGCAATAATAAGCTCCGCTAACAATATATTCATAATTAAGGATCCTCTTCAAGAACTTAAAAAAATTTTGGTTGGAGGAAATATCTGTAAGTTTATATTTATTCCAGTATAGCTTTAATCCTTCTTATCCCAGAAGCAGAACTCTTTTCTTTAACAATCTTAAATCTGCCAATCTCTTTAGTATTTGTAACATGAGGCCCAGCACAAACCTCTTTTGAAAAGTTTCCAATAGAATAAGTTGAAACTTCCTCTCCGTATTTATCCCTGAAAAATGCCAGGAATCCTTCTTTCTGTGCATCCTTGAATTTTTTAGTTTCTTTTTTTACAGGCAGACATTCTTTTATTTTTTTGTTTATAATGTCTTCAACTTTTTTCTTCTCCTCTTCAGTTAAAGCTCTGTTAAACATAAAGTCAAATCTTATTCTTTCAGGCGTTAAATCAGAACCTGCCTGTCTTACATCTTTCCCCAAAACCTCTCTTAAAGCCTGATGTAATAAATGTGTTGCAGTATGATGTCTGGCTACTTTTTCACCAAAATCACCAACACCGCCAAACTTCTTTTCAACACCGGCTCTTGATTTTTCCTGGTGTTTCTTGAATAATTCTTCAAATTCTTCTTCATCAACGTCTAATTTTTCTTTTGAAGCCAGTTCCTTTGTTATTTCAACTGGAAATCCGTAAGTATCATATAATTGGAAAATTTCTTTTGTAGGAAGTCTTTTTGATTTTTTATTTTTTGTCTCTCTTATTAATTTTTCAATTTCTATAAATCCCTTGTCTAATGACCTCTGGAATTTATCTTTCTCTTCTGTAATAACTCCAATAATTTCTCCTTTGTTTTTTCCTAATTCCTTGTATCTCCCTTCGTATTTATCAATGATGAACTCAACTAAATCTATTATTTCATCACCTTTGCCTCCAAGCAAATTAAGATAGCTTATCGACTTTCTTAGAATTCTTCTTAAAATATATCCCTGTTCTACATTGGAAGGCCTTACTCCATCACAAATTAAAAATACAGAGCCTCTCAGATGGTCTGCAACTATTCTTTCAAATCTCAAATTTTGTTTTGTATTTTTATAATTAATTTTTCTGATATGATTGATTATATCATTAAATAAGTCTGTCTCAAAGATATTTTCTTTTTTCTGCAAGATCATTGTTATTCTCTCTAAACCCATCCCTGTATCAATGTTCTTGGAAGGTAACCTTACATATTCTTTTTTCTCTGTAAATTCGTATTCCATAAATACCAGATTCCAGACCTCTATGAATCTTCCGCAATCGCAGTTAGGGCCGCATTTTTTTCCTTTTACGCATGCTTTCTTTGTTAAGTCATAATGCAGTTCAGAGCAAGGCCCGCAAGGCCCAGTCGTTCCTGGAGGCCCCCAGAAATTTTCCTTGGTTCCAAATCTGAATATTCTTTCTTCAGGGATTCCATAATGTTTCCATAACTCTATTGCTTCCAAATCCCCTGGAATGTTCTCATTGCCCTTGAAGACAGTAACCCATATTCTTTTCTTGTCCAATCCTAACTCTCCAGCTAAAAAATCCAGGGCATAACCAATCGCTTCTTTCTTAAAATAATCCCCGACTGAAAAATTCCCAAGCATCTCAAAGAAAGTTAAATGTGTTTCATCTCCAACATCATCTATGTCAGATGTCCTAAAACACTTTTGCACAGAAGTCAATGTTCTTGATTTAAAATCTTTTTCTGCGCTTATTTCTCCTTTGAAATACAAGATAAACTGCTGCATCCCTGCTGTTGTCAATAAAACCGTTTTGTCTAAAGGTAATAAAGAAGAAGATTCTATCTTTTTATGTTTGTTTTTTTCAAAGAATCTTACAAATTTATTTGCTATTTCCTCTCCCTTCATAGGTATTTTATTTTAAAGTTAATTTATATAGTTTATGGGCGTACAAGAATATGTTCATTTCCATATCTTAAAATATCATCTCCTACTTCTAGGAATTTTACATAGTCTGAAAGAGGTGTAGCCAAATATTTCATGCCTTCAGGAGGTTGATATGCAACAGTTCTTGTACAGATTATTTCATCTGGGTTATTTAGGCTTTTAATAAAATCTAATGCTTTTGAACTTCTAGGAAAATTACAAGTTAGATCTACAACTTCTAATTCAACTTTAACATCCAAAATAAGTTTATTATTATCTGAAATTCCCAATGAACAATATCTAAAAAAATTTAAATCATGGCTTTGTACGATTAATTCTTCTCCAAGAGCATATACCTTGCCTCCGTCCTCTATCTCGGAGATTTTTTCAAGTCCAAACCTAACTATCTCTGATTCTATCTCATTAATACCCTTAGAAAATCCTAATACTATTGCAATTGACATACTAAGACGAGAGAGTTCTTATTTATAAATTTTACTACTTATTAGTTATTAACTAAATTTACCCATGCAATCACTATATCCTTCATTATCTTCAAACCTGCAATAACCATTATTACATAGACAAGAAGTGTATTTTAGGCAGTTATACTCTGGTTTGAACTCACAGGTTGTTATTATGCCAGAAGCCTCTTCAGATTTGACGCATAGCTGGCTAGAACATCCAGCAACAGAACAGTCATCATTAACGATACATTGGTTTCCAGGAGTTTCAATAGGTTTAGAGCAGGAAACTAAAAGAATTAAAAATAAAAAAATTAATCTTTTCATTCTGCAGCTCCTGAAACCATATCTTTAACCATCCCCCCATAATAGATAGGACCAGGATTTTGTTTCAATGAAAAGATTATTATCATTGCAATTACCACCAAGATTAAGGTAAAACCAATAGTTGCAATTACTGTCCATATCCCTTCTTTAACACCATATTTCATTCCTATGAACACTGCCGGAACAACCCATATTACTAAACTTAAAATTACAGTTAATGTTATGACTAAGATTCCAACTAACGAACTGTATTGATAATATAAATTATTTCTTACAAAGTCATATAATACCTTAGCCAAGAACCACAATCCTCCTAATACAATTGTTGAAACCAATGAAGTTCCAATAATTCTTAGTGCAGGGCTTGTTTGTTTCTTTAATCCTTTCTGGATTAATAATACAGCTCCAGCAATTACTATTAAAGTTATTATTATCCCTAGGAGAATAGACCCTTTATGCAGGTTAATCCAAGAACTAGAATATTTTCCTGAAACCTTGAATGATTCCCATGGGTCTAAATTTGAAGTGGTTTCCAATCTCTTTCCGTTATAACCAATATTATTAGAGAATCTGTATAGCTCATCACTTTGAGCGCCAGAACCAACTGCAAAACTTGCTGCTTTTTCATAAGAGACATCTAAATATTGTGTTTCTGAATTTGTATTAGACATTTTTAAATCATCAACAACATCTACAGCTACAGAAACAGATTTTGAGTCATAAGGTATTTTTAATGTTTCAAAATTAAATTTATAAATTCCCAATGAATTTTTAACATAATCTTCAGATTTGTAATATAAGATTACACTTCCTGATTCCTGTGACTTCAATGGCTTGCTTAATGTTATGGTATATTTTACTGAATCAGATAATTTATCTTCACTATACTTTAGACTGTAATAGTATGGAGGATAAACCTGATACTCATACCAGTTGTTGCATTGTTTTTTAAATTCCTCACAGAAACCATTTGCATCTGATTTAAAGCAGACATCTTCCCAATAAGAACATTTCTTTTCCTTTACATAATATTCCTGTAAAACAGATATTATTCTATGATTTGTTCCAGAAAGTTCTATTACAACTTCATTTATGTCTTCTTCTGCTGAATTATAATAGGTTATCTTTGCTGCTACTGCTGCCTCTCCTTCTTTGTCAAAGATTACACTATAACTCTGGTCCTGGCCAAAGCCTTCTGAATCCGGAGCAGGCATTATAGCTAATACACTTGGTATTATTAAAATTGCTAATAATATCGCCAATATCTTTTTCATTTTCTAGACCTCCATGTCTTTATCAAAAAGAATACTAATAGGGCAAAAACCGCCCCAATAAAAAACCATGAAGCAGGATTTAATAAATTTCCCTGCGCATAACTTGTTTGCATATCTCTTGCAAAATCCATGCTTTCTGCAGCATACATTAGTTTTTCCTGAACAACAGGAATATTTTGATATGTCTTGGTGTAAATGTAAAGCAACAATGATCCTACACCGCTTATTAATATTGCAGGTAAGAATTCCTTTAATGTAGTCATTGTTTTGTTTTTTGGAGCAATAACAATTGTTTTATTTGAAATTTTATATATATTTATTTTGTTTCCCTTGCCGCTCCATATAAAATCCTTGACTTCAATTAAGTTTGATTTCAATAATGCCTTTATATTGTAATTTACAGTTGAAGCAGGCATTTTTAGTTCTTTTACCAAATCGGTCTCTGAAGCGTTTTTTTCAGATAAATAATCCAGAATTTTTCTTGAGGTTTTATTTGAGATTATGTTGGCTAGCTCTTCAGCCTTCTTGTCATCCAATGAAACCATTATGTATTTGTCTGTCATAAGAAAATAAGTAGATTTCTAGTATTTAAAGGATTTTATAGGTTCAAGTTAACTTGAAGTTATTCAATCAAAATAGCAATCTTGCCAGGATAGGCCTGCTTAGCCTTTTCTTCTTTAGAACTCTCAGCTTTTATGATTTCAACTTTAGCCTTAAACAATTTCTCTAATTCTTCTTTATTATCATTAACTAATTTTAATTCTGTTTTCTGATCCAAAACTACATTATTAAAGTTATTTGGATTTTTTACAAATAATTGAGAGATTTTAGCTATCTCTTTTTCATGTCCTTTGACCATTATCTTTCCAATTATTTCTTTCATGTTTCTTGATTCCATTTTGGCTAATTTTTTATAAATTTCATATTTCCAGGACTCAGAAACAAATATTTTGATTAAACTAGGTTCTTTTCCAACCAATCTTATAACAGTACTAATATCATGCTTGATATTCTCAATGAAAGTATCTTCAAATTCATACTCAGGTTTTATTTTTTTCTCGTCGTATTTAGGCCATTCAGATATTGATATAAAACTTTTATTCCCTATCTTTTCCCATAATTCCTCAACTATGTGCGGGGCAAATGGACTTAATATTTTAAGGAACCCTTCAATAATCTCCTTATTGATTTCTTTTTCTTTGTTTATTGCTTCAAGGAGTTGTCTAAGTCTTATAACCGCCAAATTATATTTGAAATTTTCAATGTCTTTATTGATTTCTTTTATCGTACTATTAAGCTTAGATTCAATCTTCTCATTTTTAATTTTTGAAAATTTAATATTATTAAAGTAATCGATTAATTTAATCATAAACCTATAAGTTCCCTGTATCCCTTTCTCGCTCCAGACAACGTCCTTTTCCTGAGATGCCATTGAAACCAGGAATAATCTTGCTGTGTCAATTCCATAACTCCTTGAAACCTCTTCTGGCAAAACACCATTGCCAGCAGACTTTGACATTACCTTTCCGTCTTCACCATGCAGCATTCCCTGATTGAATAAATTATATGTAGGCTCATCTATGTTTATCAATCCTAAATCTCTCAAGAACTTAGTATAAAATCTAAAATAAATTAAGTGCATGCAGGCATGTTCTCTTCCTCCAATGTACATATCAATTGGCATCCAGTATTTTACTTTTTTTGGATCAAAAATAACCTTGTCGTTTTTATTATCACAATACCTTAGGAAATACCATGAAGAATTGACAAAAGTATCCATAGTATCAGTTTCTCTTCTTGCCTTTCCGTTGCATTTAGGGCATTTTACATTGACAAATGAGTTATTATTTAATAAAGGATTTTCATTACTGATAAACTTAACATCATCAGGAAGCTTAACAGGCAGATCTTTTTCATTGACCGGAACCATTCCGCACTTATCACAATAAATTATTGGGATTGGAGTCCCCCAGAATCTTTGTCTTGATATCAACCAGTCTTTTAGTTTATATTGTACAGTCTTCTTCCCTAATTTTTTCTTTTCCAAATATTTTGTTATTTCTTCAATTGCATCTAAACTATTAGTCCCATTAAATTCCTTAGAATTAACTAAAACACCGTCGCTGGTATAAGCTCTTGATATTTTATCAGGATTTAGGTCATAATCAGGTTTGATTACAATTTTAATTGGAATCTCGTATTTCTTTGCAAATTCAAAATCTCTCTGGTCGTGAGCAGGAACAGCCATAACCATCCCGCATCCATAATCAGCCAAAACAAAATTTCCTGCATAAACAGGAACTTTTTCATTGTTAATTGGATTGATGGCATACTTACCAATGAAAACTCCCTCTTTCTCTAACTTGTCTAAATCTTCCTGCTTGGTTGATTTTATTTTCTTCAGGAAATTATTAACATCTTTTTCATACTTAGTTCCTTTAACCAGTTCATTTAATCTTTGATGCTGGGCAGAAATAACCATAAAAGTAACCCCATAAATTGTATCAGGCCTTGTTGTAAATACAGGCCATATTTCATCATCAATCTTGAAATTAATTATTGTTCCATAACTTTTTCCAATCCAGTTCCGTTGCATTGCCTTGACGTCTTCAGGCCAGTTGTTTAATTTTTCAATACCTTCATAAAGTTCATCTGCATACTCTGTTGTCTTGAAAAACCATTGTTCCAGTTGTTTAATCTCTACATCACTATCTTTATGTCTCCAGCATTTTCCATCATGAACCTGCTCATTAGCCAAAACAGTATTGCATTTACCACACCAGTTAACAGAAGCTTTTTTCTTGTAAGCCAAACCTCTCTCATACATCTTTAGGAAAATCCACTGATCCCACTTGTAATAATCTGGCTTGTGAGTTTCAACTATTCTTGACCAGTCATAACTTAATCCTAATTCTTTTTGCTGTTTTATGAAATTCTTGATAGCATCTTCTGTAAATATTTTGGGATGAGACTTGTTTTTTATTGCTGCATTCTCAGCAGGCAGTCCTAATGAGTCATAGCCCATAGGGTACAAAACATTAAAGTTATTCATCCTCTTGAATCTTGCAAAAATATCTCCAATAGTATAGTTTAATGCATGCCCCATGTGCAGTCCAGAAGCTGAAGGATATGGGTACATCTCCAAAACATAATACTTTTTTTTCTTAGAATCTTCTTTTACCTGGAAAATTTTTGCTTTTTCCCATCTATCCTGCCATTTCTGCTCTATTTTCTTGAAATCCATAGTATTTTAACTAAAGAAAAGATTATTTAAAACTTGCCTTTGTTTTGTTGTTTTTATAATAACCTTTAAAATTTAACTAAGATTTTATCCAAAATATTTATATACTGTTTCCTATCCTTTATTCATTTTAAATGGTGATCCTTAATGAAAATAAAGTATGTTTATGAATTTTTAGAAGGCAAGAAAGAAATGAAAAGCCTCCTAGGAGGCAAGGGGGCAAATTTAGCTGAAATGACTAATTTAGGAATTCCTGTACCCCCAGGATTTACCATAACAACTGAAGCTTGTTCATTATATTATTCAAATAACGAAAAACTTCCAAAAGAAATACACGAAGAAGTATTTGAAAAACTAAAAATCCTAGAATCCAAGATGAAATTAAAGTTTGGAGATTCTTCAAATCCATTATTAGTTTCTGTAAGATCAGGAGCTGCATTTTCAATGCCCGGAATGATGGATACTATTCTTAACCTAGGTTTAAATGATAAGGTTGTTGAAGGTTTGATCAAAAAAACAAATAATGAAAGGTTTGCAAGAGATGTTTACAGAAGATTTATCCAGATGTTTAGCAATGTTGTTTTAGGAATTCATAGTAATGAATTTGAAAAAATACTTGAGAACATAAAACAGACTAAAGGGGTTGAATTTGATTTAGAATTAAATGAAAAGGATCTTAGGGAAGTTTGCGGAAAATACAAACAGCTTGTAAAATTAAAAACAAAGAAAGATTTCCCAGAAGATCCAAAAGAACAGTTAAAATTATCTATCGACGCTGTTTTCAGGTCATGGAACAATGACAGAGCCAAGTTATACAGAAAATTAAACAATATAAATAATCTTTTGGGAACAGCAGTAAACGTTCAGTCAATGGTCTTTGGAAATCTGGGAGAAACTTCAGGAACGGGAGTCTGCTTTACAAGAAACCCTGCAACAGGTGAAAATTATTTCTATGGGGAATTTTTGATGAACGCACAGGGAGAAGACGTAGTGGCAGGAATAAGAACTCCTCAAAAATTAGAAAAACTAAAAGAAATAAATCCAGATGTTTATAATGAATTAAATGAGATAAGAAGAAATCTTGAATCACATTACAAAGACATGCAGGATATGGAATTTACAATCCAGGAAGGAAAATTATTTCTTCTTCAGACAAGGTCAGGAAAGAGGACTGCTGCTGCAGCAGTAAAAATTGCAGTTGATATGGTCAAAGAAGGTTTAATTTCTAAGGAAGAAGCTTTGTTAAGAGTAGATCCTAATTCATTGGACCAGTTATTGCATAAACAGTTTGACCCAATTGCAAAATCAAAACTAAAATCTGTTGCAAGAGGATTGCCAGCCTCACCCGGAGCTGCAGTCGGCCAGATAGTTTTTGATGCAGAAAAAGCCAATCTATGGAAAGAAGAGGGCAAAAAAGTAATTCTTGTAAGATCTGAAACCTCTCCAGAGGATTTGATGGGTATGAATGCTTCCCAGGGAATATTAACTTCTACAGGAGGAATGACAAGTCATGCTGCAGTTGTTGCAAGAGGAATGGGAAAATGCTGCATCACAAGTTGTTCAGATTTAGTTATTAATGAAAAAGAATCCTATATGATAATAAACAAAAAGAAAATCGTTGAAGGGGATTATATTAGTTTGGATGGTTCTACTGGTGAGGTTTATCTTGATAAAATCCCCACAATAGACCCAGAACTTTCTGGAGACTTTGCAGAGCTGATGAGCTGGGCAGATAGCTTTAGAATGTTAAGGGTAAGAACAAATGCAGACACTCCAAAAGATGCTGCTGTTGCAGTTAAGTTTGGTGCAGAAGGAATTGGACTTTGTAGAACCGAACATATGTTCTTTGAAGGCGATAGGATTAAGGCAATGAGAGAAATGATTTTATCAGAAACATTAGAAGAAAGAAAAAAAGCTTTGGATAAATTATTACCTTATCAGAAAAAAGATTTCAAAGGCTTGTTTGAGGTTATGAATGGCAAACCAGTCACGATAAGATTATTAGATCCACCTTTGCATGAATTCCTGCCAAAAGAAGAACTGGAAATTAAAGATTTGGCTAAGGAATTAAAGATAAGCGTAGAGAAAATAAAAGAAAGAATAGTTAGTCTGCATGAGCAAAACCCAATGCTCGGCCACAGGGGTTGCAGATTAGGTATTACCTATCCAGAAATCACCGAGATGCAGACCAAGGCAATTATCGAGGCTGCTTTGGAAGTGAAAAAAGAAAAAAATATTAATATAATACCAGAAATAATGATTCCTTTGGTTGGCGGTCCTAATGAGTTCAAGCATCAGAAAGAACTTGTTAAAAAAATTGCTGATGAGATAATAAAAAATTCCAAAACAAGTTTAAAATATTTAATTGGAACAATGATTGAGGTTCCAAGAGGAGCCTTGACAGCAGACAAGATTGCTAAAGAAGCAGAATTTTTTAGTTTTGGAACTAATGACTTGACGCAGATGACTTTAGGGTTTTCAAGGGATGATGTTTCCAAATTTGTCCCAAAATATCTTGAAGCAGGAATTATCGACAAAGATCCATTCCAATCATTAGATCAAACCGGAGTAGGTATTCTAATTGAGATGGCTGTTCAGAAAGGTAGAATGACCCGAGATAATTTAAAATTAGGAATTTGTGGTGAGCACGGCGGAGAACCATCAAGTATAGATTTCTGTCACAGAACTGGTTTAGATTATGTAAGCTGTTCTCCTTACAGAGTTCCTATTGCAAGACTTGCAGCTGCACAGGCAGCAATAAATAATAATTAAATTATTTAAACCCAGACCCTCCAGGGGTTTTAAATTAGATTTTTATTGTTGTAATGGAAAGAAAATATACTTATGTTCTTTATAAAATAACATATATTTATAATTTCTAATTATATCAGTAAACTCTATTTTAGTATCTTCCAGAAATTTTCTCAAATCCTGTAAGGATTTAACCTGAATTTCAATTTCAATATCATCTCCTCCTAAAATCTCATTATCATAGATTACGTTTGGAGTTTGTTTGATATAATCTCTGAATTTTTTTCTTTCTCTTGTGTTAGATTGTGAAAATTAAAATGAATCTTAAAATATTCAATTAAATTATTTCAGGTATTTCAACCCAGAATTTTCCCGTCTTTTATAATTATTTTGTAATCAAACCAGACAGTAGGATTAAGCAACATAACATCCTCATGTATCTTTGATTTTCTTTTCTCACCATAACCACCAAATGCAACATGAACGCTTCCATAAATCTTTTCATCATGCATTATGTTTTGAATTAATTTTTTGTGTTCAGGGTTTGTTCCAAACCCTAATTCAACAACTTTCAAGGCTCGATCTCCATCAACGTTTTCCAGATAGTCAACAAACTTCTGAGCCTTTCCCCCGCTGTTGTCAACTATTTTCCCATTTATTATTAAGAATGTAGCCTTGTCTCCAGGTTTTATGTTAATCTTTGAATAATCAATGACTAAAATTCCATTAGCTTTCTTTATTGGAGCAACAAATACCTCTCCATAAGGGAAGTTATTCAATGAACCTTTCTTTGTTGAATCTCCATCGTCATGGGAAATATTTTTCTTGATAACCTTAAAAACTATATCAGTTCCAGTATGGGTTGTTACCCTCACCTTTTTGGTGTTTTTTAGCTTCTTTATTAAATAATTATTTATTTTTTTTATCTTGTTCATATCTGCTTTAATGCTCTTTAGAAATAGTTTTTTATCAACCCCAATCATTGTTATGGCTCTAGTTCCATTCTTGATAGCTCTTTTTAATTCAGGACAATGGGTTATACTCTTATCAGTTATGCCAATAACAACATTGCTTTCCCTAAAAATATCATTTAAATCAGGCAAGGGCTGGCTGTTTTCTCTTTTGTTTGAGATATTTACCTTATAGATCCTATTTGTTTTATGTTCTACCTCATTTAAGATAGAATCAAACAAATCACATTTCTTCCTGTCAGTAAATAAACTAACTAGTTCATTTTTCTTTATCTTTAGGTTAGTATCAAGAAATTTCTTAGCACTCCTGCTTAATCCCCCTCTTTTCATAGAAAAGATTAGAAAATTAATATTAATAAACTTATCTTATTTAAAATATAAAAAGAAGAAAAAGAAAGATTTACTTCTTTTTCTTGGTGAATAATACCTTTAATAGCACTACTGCTAAAATAATAAGTAATATGTCACCAACAATCCACAATACTTTACTATTGTCTTTGAAGAAATTCTTGATTCCTTCAGCAGAGCTTCCTTCTTCTACAACAGGTGTTTCCTCTCCCAATTTCAATGAAACAGACTGAGTCTTCAATATTTTTCCAGACTCACCCATTACATTAATTGTAGCGGTTCTTGTTCCTGTTACTCCTTCATTAGGTGTTATGTAGAAATAAAAGGTTGTAGCTTGGTCTTTTTCAAGTAATTGTGTTTTTGCACTTCCGGTTGATGCCCAATCATCTAAGTTGGTTAATTCAACACTTATAGCCTGTCTTGTTCCTTTGTTTGTAACAGTAACAGGTAAACTGAAAGCATTGCCTTCAACCATTGGATCCTGAGCACTCAATAATACAGACTCTACTGGAGTTTCTGTTGATGTTCCAGTACTTATTCCTGTAACTTGAAGTGTCAAGAACTCAGAGTTTGTTTCATCTCCGTCATCAAAGTAAACTATTACTTCTGGAGTGTATTGCTTAACTTTTGCATCTTCAGGTACAGTTAATGTAAACCTCACGGTTGCATCATTGTCTTTGTCATCGTATTTATCTAAATCATAGGTTGTTGATTTCTCATCAATCTTTAATTCAGCATCTTTTACTTGGACATAGACATCTTTAGCATCCTTAGTACCTATGTTTTCAATATCAACACTAACTTCGAAGTTTTCTCCAGGTCTAACTGAACTTGGATTTATATATGCATCAGTAATTAATACATCGTATTTGTTTCTTTCAATCTTTATTGATTTAGATTCAAAATAACATCTTGGGTCTCCATCAGTACTTGATTCTGCGCTATCTCCTCTTACAATAGCAAATAACTCATAGTTGTCATTAGATCCAATTTCTTCAGCATTTGGTATTTTTATTGTAAACTCATAGTCTGAATCATCATTCTGATCAAGGTCTTCTGAGTTAGTAGAATCCCAACAGTCAACTTGTTCTCCTGTATCAACATTAAACAAGCAAAGCTCTACTTCAACGTTTTCAGTATCTTCTTTGGCTTCAACCTGTTCAACAGTTACATCAACTTGATCATAAATAGTATAATCTTCATTATCAAAGTCTATTTTCTTTATGTCAAATTTATCCATCTTAAGATCTGCATCATTTCTGTCACAGAAATCTGGATATGATTTAATTGTTACATCCTTTGATAAAACATTAGACAAACTATCTTGTGCCTTGAATGTTACTGTAAACCCATCAAAATCATATGAATCACTTGGTGTCCAAGTAAATACAGAACTTACTGGATTACTACCTGATCCGCCTGGGAATGTTGCTCCACTAGGCAATGGGTTTGTGGTTGTGTCAGCAGTTAAAGTAACCAAATCACCAAGATCTGCGTCTTGTGAAGTTACTGTGAATGTTCCTTCTGCATCTTCATAGAAGATAAAACAATCTGTACCACAATTTTCAACATTTTTTGTAGCAGTGGTTGTCATAGTTGGTGCAACAGCTGCAATAGCCAATGCTACCATAGACAAGAATACTGCTAAAAACATTATTCTTTGTTTCTTCATTTTCTACCCCCAATTACGTAATTGTTACCATTTCTGAGTTGGAACGTATTTATAAAGGTTTTCCCAGGGCTCATTCTGCTATTTTAAGCCCTAAGGCCCCTAAATTTTAAGGAATTGGCCATTAAAAATTAAAAGAAAAAAGTAAAAATCAGTTTAGCATTGTACCCCCCATGTTTTCTATGCTGAATTCCAGCCCTTCTTCGCTGTAAATGTCTATCTTCTTATTGGACTTATCATAGCTGAATATTACCTTCTCCAGCTCTATTTTTACAGGTTTATTCCCTTTAACATAATAAGTTCCTTTTGCTTTGTTAGCTACAGTCATAATTAACCCATTATTTTCTATAATTTCTTCCTTTGTTAATCTAAGATTTAAGGTTACTTTTTCATTATCTTCATTGATTCCTGTAACAATTAAGTTTCCTGTTCCCTTTAGATTATTTCCAGTTATCCAATAGGAAAATTTGGTTTTTACATTTGTAAATTCATCAAAGTCCTCTATGTATTTTATTTCTCCGTCTTTAGCTCTCAGGTCTGTATTGGTTATTTCCATAAAAGCAAAAACAGATCCTGTTAGAACTATGACTAAGAAGATACTAATTAAGAATTTTCTCACTACTATCACCTCTTTTTGATAACTATCTTTAGAATACCTGATTTAAATACATGATTAGGCTAGAAAGATATTTTTAGAATATAAAAATAAAAAAGAAGAAGTCTAATAGACTTCAAAGGTTACATACCTTACATCAGTTTCCTTGCTGTTTTCAGCGGTTACTTTTATGCTGTATGTTCCTTTCTTCATTGTTTTAGGTGTTTTCATTGTAATCCAGGTTGACTTGCTTTCACTCTTGGCTAAGCTAATGTAGTTTGGCTCTGACTGCTGGCCTATTTCTACAATTGTAGCCTTAACCTTAATATCCTTTTCAACCTGATTACCTCTGTTCTTTAATTTAATATATAAATCAACGTTGTCTCCTGCTTTAATATTTAAATCTTCAACTGAAACAGAGCTTAAACTAAATTCATGATCTATTACTGGAAGATTTCTGTTATCTTCTCCATCACAAGCATCACCAACACCATCTTTATCCTTGTCTAACTGGTCTCTGTTCTTTATTGTTGGACAATTATCATCTAAATCAGGAACACCGTCGTTATCAGTATCAATGTCGCATGCATCTCCCTTCTTGTCATTATCTTTATCTTCCTGGTCCATGCTGCATCCATCTTCTACTCCGCAGTCAAAATCACCATTACAATTATCTCCTATATTATCTCCAGCAGTGCATGTTCCTTTTAATGGACCGTTTGGAGTTTCTTTACAGTTATCCATATAATCTGGAATTCCGTCATTATCATCGTCATCATCACAAACATCTCCCATTCCATCTTCATCATTGTCTTTCTGGTCTGGATTTGATTTTGTGTCACAGTTATCATCTGCTTCACATAAACCATCCTTATCTTGATCATTTTCTTCATCTAATGGACAAATATCACAAACATCTCCATAACCATCACCATCATAGTCTTCCTGTCCTGGATTATTTGCAAATGGACAATTATCTTCATTTCCACATAATCCATCTAGATCATCATCATTTCTTGCATCATGAGGACAAATATCACAAACATCTCCATAACCATCACCATCATAGTCTTCCTGTCCTGGATTGTAATCTGTTGGACAGTTATCTACCTTACCACATAAACCTCCTTCAGTAAATATTCCATCTCCGTCTGGATCTGAAGGATCATCACTTGTTGCATCATTACAGTCATCATTTATTCCATTGCATTTAATCTCAGTTCTTCCAGGATTTACCATAACACTCAGGTCATTACAGTCATTGTCACACTCTGTGTCATATCCATCCCCGTCCTTATCAGTTATTTTATTTACATAAACATTACATTCATTTATGGTACACTGGCATTCATTACATGTATTTGCTACATCAGAATAATCTCTGTAAGTTCCAGCCTGGCATCCGTCTAAACCATCACATTCAGTTGCTGAACAATCACTGTTGCTTTCACAACCAGCGTTACAACCAAATTTACATTCGTGATTTATAGCATTGCTTCCGATTGTACAACCATCTGTTTCTTCATTACATTCTGATGTGAATGCATCTCTATAATCTAAAGTGTATGGATTGTTATCAGGATCATTGAAACATGTATTTATTCCAAGAATGTTATTCATTGAACAATCAATGTCTGTTCCAGCCCGACAATCTTCAGTCATATCACAGGTTTCCTCTCCATTACAATATAATCCATCATCACATAATGAGTCTTGTGGGTTATGCAATATAATATTTGTAATTTCATCACAAGAATCTACTGTACATTCAACTCCATCGCTTGTATCGATAGGACTTCCTGTACATACTCCAGCTGAACAAACATCATCTACAGTACAATACAATTCATCATCACAATCTGTTCCATCATCATAAGGAATAATTAATCCTGTATCAACCCATCTTGTTTCACCAGTTAATATATAACTGCATCCATCTGTTCCTTCTAGGTCGCATACATAATTTCTGTATTCCTGTTCTTTCTGTTCTTTATTATTACACTGGTCTTTCTCAATTGTTTGTTTAACTCCTGTATCATACCATCCATCTTTTGAATTACAGTTATTTGTCTGATAACTGCATAAACAGGAGTTACATTCTCCACCCGCATAGTAAACATCATCTACACATTTTGGTGCACATTCATCATCAATTGTACATTCTGCTCCGCAAGTATCTATATTACATTCATGTGTATATTGGGTGTAAATTGGACTACTGCATTTATTTATTCCTCTGCATTCACTATAGACAATATCATGAGTATCATAAGTATATGGATTATTATCTGGATTATTCTTACAGGTTGCTATTGCGTCCAAATCATAACCATCACAATCTCCCTCTTCAAATCCTAAATCCTGAGCAGGATCATAGATTATGTTTCCATTGATGTCACATTCTGCACAAATTCCTGCATCTTCTCCAGAAGTTGAACATTGGCTCCAGGTTCCAGCAGTACATATCTTTGTTCCCTCACATACTCCTGCTCCGCAATCTTGTTCAATCTGATCTATTATTAAATCACAATCATCATCAATATTGTTACAGATTTCAGTTCTTCCTGGATTTACATTATAATTATTATCATTACAGTCTTCATCATTTTCTGTATAAATGCTTGGTTTCTGGCAGGTCTCTAAAGGTTTAGTTGAATCACCATACCCATCATTATCCTGATCTAAATAATATGTATTTGTTAATCCTTCATCAATTTCATTATTACAGTCATTATCAATTCCATCACATATTTCTTCTGCATCAGGATTTACATTTACATCATTATCATTACAGTCTTCATCATTTTCTGTATAACCGTTTGGCATTTCACATTGTTCTATATCTTCATTGATATCTCCAAAGTTATCACCATCAATATCTCTGTAGAAAATAGTTGTTAACCCTTCATCAACAGAATTATCACAATCATTATCTAATTCATCACAGCTTTCTTCTGTTATTTCATAATCATCAATATCAGTATAATCCGGCTCTGTCCATATTCCTTGTGTACAGGACTTTAATGAACCTTCACACACCCCATATTGTTTGTTTGCTAATTTATCAGGCAAATCTTCATCGATTTCAGCATTACAGTTATCATCAACATTATTACATTCCTCTTCCATTCCAGGGTTTATTAAGGCATTATTGTCATTACAGTCTCCATCTTCTAAAGCCTGATATGGCCAGCTTGCTTCACACAAACATTTAGATAAGAAAATCCCATAACTATCATGATCAAAATCATAGTAATAATCAGTACATCCTACTGAATCTTCTTCATCAATTACACCATCACAATTATCATCAATCCCATTACATTCTTCATCCATTCCTGGATTTATATCTGCATTATTGTCATCACAGTCTTCATCGCTATAATAACCATCCCCATCATTGTCTACTCCCTTTGAAGACCATAAAGCGCAGTTTAAGAATAAAGTCTTTGCATCACTAGTCCAGTACTGTGAATCAACTGCACCGAAATAACATATCCTTGAACTAATTGTTTTATATTTCCATCCGCTTACATAAATCTTTAATATATCTCCAGGTTTGGCAGTTGCAATTACAGCGTCATTTATTCCAGCTTGGTAATAAGGAGAGGCAGCTGTAATTAATTTTGCAGCCTTGTCTGAAGAAGGTAAATATGCAAGAGCTGCTGAAACTCCCGAGACAGTATAAACCTGAATTGTACTAGGCATACCTTTTGTTATTGGATTGTTTATTGGATCAGTATTAATTATTTTTTCTGGCTGGCTGCTTGACTGATCAGCAACGCTTGAAGATAAACCCCATGTTTCTACATCTCCATCATTAGAACTCATAACAACTGTGTTTCTTGTTGTTACTGGAATTCTTTCCGGATAAGGAAAATTCTGGTTAGCAACTAAGATTAAATCATAATTTGTAAAGTCTGTTGTCAATAATTCTGAGTCATCAACAATATCTACTGTATATCCCTCTTCTTCTAAAGCTGTTACCGGTTCTTGTCTTGCTGTAGCAGGATTAGTTACTACGTAAGCAACGTCAACCGCAATTACACTTGATATAGCTAATAAAAAAGCAAGTAAAAAAACAATCTTCTTCATTTTTTTCCTCCCCTTATGAAATAAACTACTCCAAGAATGATTATTATTCCCAATAAAACCAAAAATGAGATTAAAGGTATATTAATTTCTGTTGCAGGAGTTACTGGATTTTGTCCTCCACCTATTACATTTACTCCTTCACCATCTGTATTATCTGTTTCTTCATTTGTTTCTTCAGGACAGTCTTCTATACAACTTGAAGAATCCTCATCATCATCACATACACCATCCCCGCATGTAGATTCAGTTGTTCCATCAGTTTCTTCATCTCCGCTTGAGACAAATTTTGTACCTTCACCATCTGCAATAATCGTAATCTTTAATGAAACACCGACACCGTTTTCCTTAGAGCCATCTCCTGGTGCAAATCCGACATTTATTCTTCCATTGTAAGTTCCTGGCTGTGAAATCTTAATTAAGCATCTCACATTCTTTTCTTCTCCAGGTTGTAATATAAAACTGGCTTCCTGGATTTCTGTTCTTCCTTCTATGTCTCCGCCAGCAGCTAAAGCAACATCAACGGGAATTTGATTTACGTTTTTTACCAAAATATTTCTATCAACAACCTGTGTTCCCCCTTCGTTTACGTCGATATTGACTACAGCCTGGCCTCTTGCAGAAGCAATAATGCTTGCATTTATAGGCATAGCCAAAGCTAAAATTAAAACAAATATTAGTGCCGTTATTTTCCTCATTTTACCACTCCGTGTATAAAATATTTACCACTACTTTTGGTTAATAACACTTTAAGATTATATATAAACATTTATGGAAAGAAATAGGTATTATCGTAAATTACATTATAAGATTATGATAATTAAAAAATAGATAAGAAAAGAAGAGGTTTAGATAACCTCAAAATTAATTGGTCCTAAAACAGCTTCGTTTCCTGCCCTGTCAACTGCCATGAATTCTAATTCATGTTCTCCTTTCTGGAATGTTACTGTCTTTTTATAGTCCATTGTTTTCGAAGCTAATCTTACCCATCTTTTATTTTTTGATGTGTGATCCATGTAGTAAAGATCTGATGCTTCGTCTATAACTATATCAAATGGAACTTTTTTTGTTGTATAAGTTGTACTTTGAGGTGAAGTTATTGTCATTAATGGGGCGATTGTATCAATCTTTATGAAATCTGTTTTTGATTTTACATTAGATCCTGTAATGTCAATTATCTCAAAGTTATATTCTAAATCTCCCTGCGATAAGTCTCCTATATAAAAGCTGCATATTTTATTTTTTCCACCAGGGCAGTCTGTTTTTGTTTCTGTTTTCCATATCCCAGTCTGATTGTATGAAAGTATTACACTCACTGGATTTTCTTCATTGTATTTAACTACAAAAGTTCCATCTCCATAACTCTTTTTCTTTGGTGTTTGACTTATTATTTTTGGGGTTACTGAATCAATAAAGAATGAAACAGTTTGATTTATTTCAGCGCCAGCATAGTTTGTTGCTCTTACAACTAGATTATGTTGTCCCTCATTAAATGTTTTTGTTTTGTTGTAAATCTCGCAGTTTCTGCATAGACTCTTGAAAGTTGGTTTCTTGTCATTCTCATCCATGTAATCTAACTTAGCAACTTTCTCGTTTAGTAATACTTCTAGCAACTGTCTTTTCTGGTTTGAAATTCCTGCAGGGGGGTTAATTATCCTTAAATCAACAGAACTCATATTAATGGTGAAGTTCCATTCTTTTGTTGCTGTGTTTCCTGCATAGTCTGAAGCAGTTAGAACAACATCATGAACTCCTTCAGTTAAACCTGTTGCAAAGTATGTTAATCTTTTTGTTCCAGGAACATAATTGAAGTCAGTTATTCCAGCTGAATCTATCGTCAATGTTATTGATGATACGTCTACTCCCGAATTTGTCTGATATGGTTCTTTTATTGTTGCTGATATTGTTGGAGTAAGAGTTGCAATTAAACTTGATTCCACAGGATTTACATTTGTAATTTGTGGGGGTAGTTGATCAACCTTAATCGCTTTTGTTTGTTCTGGCTCTCCCTCGCATAAATCAGACCACCAAGTTAATTCTAAATAACCATCTCCACCATTTGGTGCATCAGCTACTCCAAATTCTGTTCCGTTATATGTAAATGGTCCTAGACCATCCCATCTGTAAGTTATTGTTGTTGGGTGATCATCATTATTAAATGTAAACAAAGGTTCTGTTTTATACCATCCCTCTAATCCGTTTGGGGTACTTGGATCTATTATTAAATCTGTTTTATGTTTTGGAGTAAACTCTTGTATTGCTCCTTCATCTACATGTCCATAACAATCATCAACATAATATCTCCATTGAACTAAATTTCCTCCTTCAGTTAAGGAATCATCAATTTTGTATGAATATGGATTTTTAGTTCCTATTGCTGAATAATTCTGCCATCCGCTTCCTGTATTAACACCAATCCAAACATTTCCCAAGCAGGCAGAGTAAGTCATATTTGCTTTAACTTCTACATCTTCTGAATCTAAGATACAACTATCTTCATTATATTGAACATCAACACATGCACCTAGCCATGGAGTATAATCTACTTGACCAGAATCTATAGTAATCTTATCTCCATTTCCTGATCCAACCCCGCCAGGTCCGGTACAATCCCCCCAGTAATTATTTTCTGCATTAATTATTTCATCAGCGGGAACTTGTACCCAAAGTGCATCAGGTCCGTTTCCAATAATTTCGTTAAAATTTATTTTAATATCTTGTGGGTACTCTGAATGACCGGAATATTTGTAAACATCTATTCCATCACTAACCGTGTCTATAATTTTATTTCCAGTTATTGTTACATCAGAAATTTCATTAAAGATTGAAATCCCCCACTCATTTTCATATATATTATTATTCATAATGTCTATTCTTTCAACAGCATTTCCGAAAAAGTCTCCAGCCCCGATAGCTTGTTCATTTTTATGTACTTCATTATTTTTTATTGTAACATCTTTAGTATCAACAACTAAAATTCCTGTTCCGGCCCACTCTGTTCCAGGCCATCCATTTCCAGTAACTTCATTATTTTCAATTGTACCTTTTGCTCCATATCCCATTTGGATACCATTTGCTGCCCATGTTACCGGAACTCCTAATCCAGGACCTGTAACTTTATTTTCTTTAACAGTTGCAATAGGATCTGGACTTGGGGTAACTTTTGAAGAAGAATCTAAATCTCCATTAATACCTATTCCTCCCCTGGCATAACCACTAATGTCATTTCCTTCTACTAAAACATTTGATTTACCATAAACAGAAATTCCAAAAGTTTCAGAACCATCTATTTTCATATGTTTAATTGTGTTATCTTTAATATTCCCATTAACATTTCTGTATAAAATTCCAACATATCTTCCAGATGGAGTTTTATCTAATCCATCAATTTCAAAACCTTCAATATCTACATTAACTACCCCATTTCCTGAAATTGCCCCACTAGTTTCAGATCCACCATAAACAATTATGATTGGGTCCCAAGTACTTGTTGATTCTGTAAATGTAAAAGTTCTTCTTGAACTTGGTGCATTAATTTTTGCATCTCCTGTATTTTTTAATTTAAGGTTTTTGTTTATTATAACCTGTTCTGTATAGGTTCCACCAGCAACATTTATTGTGCTACCATCATTTGCATAATCTACAGCCGCCTGTATTGTACAAAAATAAGTTTCATTACCTAGATCACTACAGATATTACCACCAAGATTCCTATTGTCTACTTGGTAGGTTGCGGCAGAAACTAAACTCAAAGACATAACAATGAGTAAAGAAATTAACAAAATACTTTTTTTCATTTTATTGGGGCCTCCATCGTTCTGAATTTAAATCACAATAAACTAATAGTTTACTGTGAAATCATAGTTATATGCTACAGAGTTTCCAGCTATATCAGTTGCTTGGATGTCTACGTTATGTACTCCTCTGCTAAAGCTTTTTACTTTATCGTAGTCTATGCATTTGCTGCATAGTGTTTTCCATGTTGGTCTTGATGCTGAATTGTCTCTATACTGTAATTTTGATGCTTCACTTACAACCAAATTAAATGGAACGTACTTATTATAGATTTCGTTATTTACAGGATATATGACCTGTAGGTTTGGGAATACTGTATCCACTTTTACAGTAACAGGTGTTTTTAGTGAAACTTCAGTTACTAAATCCTTAATCTTGAAATCATAACTTATGTCCTGTCCGTTATAAGGAGTTAGGTCAACATTAAATGTACATGAAGCACTTCTTGAATCTGAAGGGCAATCAGTCTTCTTTTGTATTTGATTTCCATTTATGTATAATGTAATTTCTCTTACGTTCTCTTCACTATATTCAATTATGAATTCTCCCGTTGCATACTTTCCCTTACTTGGATAAGTTCTTTTTATTACTGGTTTTTTTGAATCAATGAAGAAGCTGACTGTTTTGTTTGCTTCATTTCCATGCTCATCAACAGCCTTTATAGTTAAATCATTTAATCCATCTTTTAAACTTATTTTTTTACTGACTGACGTCTTGCTACTTGCGATTTTAGACCATCTTCCTCTTCCATTTATATTGTCATAATAATAAACATCAGCTGCTTCATCCAGAGTTATGTTAAATAAAACACTTCTTGAATCATAAACTAAATCCTGTTTTGGTGAAATCAATGTTATTATTGGTGCCTGCTGATCAAAATTCCCTGAACTTCCAGGCAGGCAAGTCCCTGATTGTTGGCATAATCCAGGGTTTCCTTGATTAAAGCATTTTTTATTTTCTTTGTATTCTTTCATACATATTGGTCCACAGTTGTGACCATCTGCCTGACAAGCACATTTTATGTAATTGCCACATCTGTAATAATTTGTTGCTGGATTACAAAAAGAAAATTCTTCACCTTCAGAAAAGCAAATATTGAATTCTGCAGCTACAAAAGGTATGATTATTAAAGCTAATAATATGAATATAATTTTTTTGTTCATTTTTTATAGTTCTCCTTTTTTACCACCTCACTTCTGTTTTTTTATTGATTATAAAATAAAAAAAGGAAAAAGGAAAAATCCTTTTTCTTAGCTTACTTAGATAGCTTCTCCCCAGAAGTATATGCTTCCTGTGTCGAAGTCACCATTACATGGCTCTGGTAGATCTAATCTAAATGTCAATGACATTTCAGCGCCTGGTGCTAAAACGTTTCCAAATGGTCCTGTCTTTATGATTTCTGCATTGTAGTATAGATCTGTGCTAAATGAATTACCATATGCAATACCTACATAACCTTCTGCATCTCCAGAACCCATTGTGCTGTAAGCACCGTTTACTGCGTAGTAAGCAAACTGTTCTAGGGATAGCTGGTTTGTAGTTGGGCACATTGCACCACTGGAACTTGAGTCATAGAAGTCAGTTCCTGTGATGAACATATCCATCATAACACCAGATCCTGCATCAGCATCGTTTCCTATCAAGATTGTATCTGAATAGGATTGTGTTCCAGGTCTTACGTTTTCAAATGTTAGTGCTCCATCAACGCTTATTGCAATAACTGGATTGAAGAACCAGTATTCGTTTTCATCAACTGTGCTTGATAAACCATCTAAGTCTTCAACTTCAGCAGTTACCCAGTATTCACCATACATTGAATCTACAGTTTCAACAGTTAACAAACAATCGTAGTGTCTCATTACTGCAGGATTCCATACACTAAGTACTTCTTCACCAATTCTTGCATTACAATTGTCAAAATTAGTTTCTGTACTTTCCCTACAGTTAACTTCTATGTCATTTCCAACACCCTGAACATCTCCAATAGTCATGTAAACATCTGAAATTTTGTTAATTCCATTTTTGTCCATAACTAATACGTCATAACCAATTTGCTCTCCTTCGAAAGCATAGTTTTGTGTTCTCTCGTAAAGGGTATCAGTACCAAGCTTTCCTGGTTCAACATTATCATCTAGAACGACTCTTTCGTCGCACATCCAGATTAATGGCTCAAAGTCTTCAGTTTCAATGTTAACATCAACATCGGCTCCAACACTGTTTCCTAGAACCATTGGGCTAGCTAACATCAAAACGGCAGCCAAAACTGCGAATAGTCTTTTCATTTTATCTTTCCTCCGTTATTTTATCATCTCTTTTTAACTATATCACGCCAACATGCGTAATGTTGGGTTTGCGCAAATCCAACTTTGCGAATTTGCCAAGTTGTATTCTTCATCACTGTTGTCAGCTTTTAGTTATCACTTCAAAATTAATAGAAACTATTTCAAGAACTTTTTATATAAGCATTATCTAGAAACTAAATATATTTCACAAAAACGAAAACACCCCAAAAAATCTTCACTATAACTCGATACTAAAAACAAGAAAAACAGATAAATAAACAAAAACTTTCGTCGATAAACCGAATTTATCCAAAAAATATCAGTAATAAAATTATATACACAAAAGAAGTGAAATGTTTTTAAAGAAACTATTACGTAAGAGTGGTAGTGATTATATTTTTAACTCTCCATAAACCACACTCATAAATTTTTTTTAACTTTTCCAAAGTTGTATACCTTATCTTCAACAATAAACACTTCAAACTCAGAAATATCTTTTCCTAAAAATGGAGATAACAATTTATCTTTCCTGATATCAGTTCCTGGAAATATAAGATTGAAGGAAGGCATGACAATTAACTTGCTTTTTCCAAACTTTCCTTTAAGAAAAACCTTGAATTTTTCATAGGGTTTATCTTTAAATGAAATTGCAGGATGCTCATGTCCGATAATAACTATTTCTTTTAATTCTATCGGAATAATATCACCATGAATAATAGTAATATTATCAATATCAAATCTATTAACAACCTTAATTCCTTTCTTGTTTGCTATAGGTTCAATCATTTTATCGTGATTGCCTTTTATAATTATCACTTCTTTATCTTTTAAAAAATCCAGGATATCCAAAACACCTTTCCACTCGCTTCTTAGAATAGAGCCAAAGTCATGCTTTAAATCCCCATTGATAATTATCCTTTCAATCTTTACTTTGTCTATTATTTTCTTAAGTCTTTCAATTAAATCTTTATACTGATTAAGAGGAAATAAATAACCCTCTTCTTTTAACAATTCTTCATACCCTAAATGCAGATCAGATATTATAAGAGTCTCGTATTTCTTAAGATATAATCCAAGATCAATTATTTCTATTCCTTTTTCAATTTCCATGACTTTGTTCTTTAAGTTAAACTTAAATAAGTTATTACTATATATGTATATATTATATTATTCAAAAAAAGGGTGGTTTTCCACCCTTAAGCAAGAAGAATTATTTATTGAAGTTTTAGCTGATTTTCTTGACGAGAATACTTCTTAACTCTGCAGAATCACCCTCGCCTTCAACCTCTTCAACTCCAGTCCCCTTTAACGAGAATATCGCGCACTCATAAAGTATGCTGTATTCTTTATCCATAACTATCAGCATCTCGTTACTAGCGGAGGTCATTATGGTGAATCTTTTTGAATACCTTAATGAATCAATCATCGCACAGAGTTCTTGTTTCTTTTCTGAATTATTCTTGATAATTTGCTGGAGTAACTTAATCAGGGTTTTATAGCTCCACTGTTGCTTTTCTACGCTGATTTTTTCTCCATTCTTGATTTTTGAAAGATTTGCAGTTATCACTTTTTCTCCTTTTTAAAGAAGTTTTTGTTGGTTTGGATTAGCACATAAAACTTTGCTGATCCCCTCCAGAAGAGTATGTGTTCTCTGGATATAGTTCATGAGAGTTTTAATTAACTGTTGAGTATCTATTTCTTGAAACTGTACTGAGGATTTTATGTTCAGTAGTTCGAGCGCATTTTTGATTCTTATCCTTTTGCCTTCGTTTGTTCCTCTTAGACTGGTAATAAATATCAGGTCTCTTCTCTCAGAACTAAAATCATTCGCATCTTTCTCTTCTACATTTTCACTTACCGCTTCAATAAGGATTTTTTCTTTATATTCCAGAAAGGCGGTTACCAAGCTCCATAAGGCCCCGCCTTTTACGATAAGTTCCTCAAAAGTTTCATCGAAAGGAATCTTTCTTCCATTTGCAGTAATTATCATATTGATCCCTCATGAAATTTTTTTGATGCAATTCAATAAACTTCTGAGAGATATCCCAGAACCTGAAATTGTTTCCTCCCCTTTCTCGAGTATAATCTGTTGGGTTTTTGTTCCATAAGGAATACAAACAATTATTGATTCTGCTCCGGTGCGAATGCTTGCTGTCTGCCCTTTTAATTTTTTATTCAGGCATTCTTCAAGCGCTCTTTTAAGTTGTTTCGGAGCTACCGGATCGTTTTTTTTAAGAACCTCGACAAGCTCCATAAGCTTATCTTTTTCGCTTTTCCCATTGCTTTTTGAGTTACCATTCTTGGTAGTAATCTCAATCTTCATGGTCTTTCTCTCCTTTCTTTGAGAAATTTTTTAGAAATAGTTTTAGGACTAGGTCCTCTTTTATCAAACGCTGATATAATTTAAATGTAGACTATCCAAACTTAATGTTGTTTATAAATCTTGTCTTTTGCCAATATAGCCCGGAAGACCCTCAATTTGTCTTAGCTCTGTCTTGAACAAAAAATCCCTTAACTCATTATTTATCCTTATCCCTCTTCTTTGTAATCCAGTCCTAAGCATAGAATAAATCTTCTTTCCTTCCTTGTCCAGATCAGTTAGAATAACAACCTCTTTTTCATTAATGTCTTCAATAACTCTGTAAATAGCCTTCCTATTTATAGCATAAATTTTCTTGATTCCAATCTCTTTTAACGCCTTTTCATCGTTCTTTCCTTCAACAATAACAAGAAGCTTTTTCTCATTTATTTTATCTATATAATCCTGAAGTTCCATATTTTTTTAATAATTTTTGTTTTAATAAAACTTTATTCTTAGGATTAGCAAGGTTTATAAATTTAGAGAGCAAGGAAAACCCATCATTTATCAAATTGTATCCAGTTTGTTCTGGATTTTCTTCTTAGAAGTTTTTATGCTTTAAAAAATAAAATTAAAAGCAAAGGAGAAAGACCTATGAAATTTACATGTCCATGGTGTGATAAACGCCAAACGTATTGCCTACCGACGTATTTTGGAGCAACCAATAAACCTCCGGAATCAATTATAATAAATTGCCAGAGGTGTGGTCGGCTGGTAAAATTACCCAAGAAGGGAAAAAAATTCATCAAAGTAACAATAAAAAGAAAGAAAGGAGGAAGGAAAAATGCAAATCCCAATATTTGAGGATCCTATTATAAGGATCCAACAGGAAGAAGGCAAGATTATCATTACCACTATTTCCGAGAATGGAAAAAAATCTAAATTGATTGCAGACTACAACGAATGGAAAGCATTTCTAGATAACCCAAAAACTTCCACCACCCTTAGGTTAGTTTGTAATGGCCCACTAGATGTAGCAGAAATCACAGATTTAAAAAAAGGAACTCATATCTGCATTTCGATGGATAAGTTCAGATCTTTGCAGCCCGAAGGAGCACACTATAAAGTGTAATTATCCTTCCAAAATTCTCTTTAAAAGTCCTCCTACAAGGGAGGCATTTTTATGTTTCTTAAATATATATATGTATTACTTATTTATCTTCTGCAAGACCATCGCGTGCATTCTTCTTAAGAATTCCATCCTGTCTTCCATTCTAAGCATGTCCATCCTGCCCTGCATCACAATATTAAATGCAAAAGGACTTGGAACAGTTGTATTAATTTCCTTTATTTTTATCTTCCCATCTTCAATATCTTTTAAAACCTTTGTTGAATTCTCAATGTCCATTAAATCCTCTAAAACTTCCCTTCTTGCTTCTTTTAATATTGAAAAGTTTTCAGATATCCTTTTTACAGCATTCATCAAGATCATAGAACTAACTTGTTGTCTTCCAACTCTTTTTGTTCTTCCTTTGTAATTTCTTAGTATCATTAATGATCTTGTTGCGCAATGCCTAAATCTTCTTTTTAATACCTCCGAATCCTCTATTGCTTTTTTGGCAATTTCCTTTAGGTCTTTGGAATTAATCTTACTTAACACATTACTTACCTGGATTTTCTTGTCTCTTCCAGAAACATAAAACCCATTGTCATTGATGCTTATCTCAACATCTCTGTGCTGTAATTTTCCGATTGCATAGCCGATAACTCTGGATAAAACATCGTTTACCCTTCTCCCATACAAAGAATGGAATATAAAATACTTTGAGTAATCATCATTAAGATATTCTATGACTAACTCATCTGTATTTGGGATAACCTTAACATACTTATATTGCTGGTAAAAATATTCATAGATTGCTTCTTTTCCTAAGTTATCAACATAAAGATATTCATCAATGAAATTTAGTATCTCTTCCTTGCTTTTTTTATTTTCAAATTTCTGTTTCATTAACTTTCTGAACCTTTGAATCTCCAAAGCCAGATCAAAAGACAAAGGTAATGTTTCAGAGAACCATGAAGGGACAGTAGGAGGCAAATCACTTGTTGCCTGAACCTGGGCTGTTTGTCCTCTTGCATATTTGAAAATATACCTGTCTCCTCCTAAAACAAAAACATCGTTCTTCTTTAGTCTTTCAAGAAAACTTTCATCTATTGTTCCAACTGTATAATCCATTATCTTTACTCTTATGTTTGTCTCATCAGGGATTGTTCCTGTATTTGTCATATAGATTACTCTTGACATCTTTCCTTTCTTTCCAATCATTCCTGTTTCTTCATCGTACCATATCTTTGCATAGATATGCCGGTCTTCAAGAGAAATATATTTTCCGGATAAATAATCTATGACTTCGCTAAAATCATTGTAGCTTAAATTTCTGTAAGGATAGCTCTTCTTTATCATTTCATATAATTCTTTTATTGGAGTTATGTCTGAAATTGCAATTCCATAAATATGCTGGGCCAAAACATCTAAAGCATTCTCTGGAATATGAATCCTGTCTATTTTTCTCTCAATGATATTCTTCATCATAACAGAACATTCAACTAAATCATCTCTGTCCATTACAATTATTCTTCCTTTTACAGTTTCATGTAATCTATGACCGCTTCTTCCAAACCTTTGCAATGTTCTTGCTATTGATTTTGGAGAACCCAGACATATAACCAAGTCAATGTAACCAATATCAATTCCTAGTTCTAATGAAGTAGAGGAAACAACGACTTTTAGTTCACCTTTCCTTAATCTATCTTCTATATTATGCCTATGCTCCTTAGATAAAGAACCATGATGCGCACCTATATTTTCGGTGTAAAGTTTCGGATAGGTTTCTTTTAGAGTATGAACAACTCTTTCTGTGGCAGATCTTGTATTTGTAAATATCAATGTAGTTTTATGCTCCTGTATTAAATTATGTATTAATCCATACATTTTTTTATTTAGTTCTTCATGGCTTACATTTATTAAATCAGGAACCGGACTCAAAACCTTCAGGTCCATTTTCTTGTCAAACTTGACATCTGCTATTTTGCATTTTCTCTTGTTTCCAACTAAAAAATTAGCAACGTTTTCCAGAGGAGCAATCGATGCAGACAATCCAATTCTTGTTATTTCATTTTGATTTAATCTCTGTAGTCTTTCCAATGATAAACTTAAATGAGTTCCTCTCTTGTTTTCAGCCAGTGCATGTATCTCATCTATTATGACATAGCTTACGTTGGATAATTTTTCCCTGAACTTTATGCTTGTCAATAAAATAGACAATGATTCAGGTGTTGTTATTAAAATATGGGGAGTTTCCCTGAGCATCTTTGATTTTTCACTTGAAGTAGAATCTCCAGTCCTCGACATAAGATTAATGTTAATATCCTTATTTTCTTTTTTTGCTAGTTTTTTTATGTCTTCCAATGGTTTTTTCAGGTTTACCTCTAAATCCCTTGATAATGACTTTAATGGATTAATGTAAACGCAATAAACTTTGTTCTCCAGAATATCATTCTCAGCCAGAGTAACCAGTTCGTTAATAATGGATAAAGTAGAAGTCAATGTTTTTGTTCCTCCAGTAGGAGCAGTTATTAATATGTTATTTTTATTGTGGATTTCCATTAGGCCATATAATTGAGGCAATGAAAATTCCTTGAAATTGCTGAAAAACCATTCCCTGACAAGAGGGTTCAGAATATCTAAAATCCTTTCCTTATTATGTGGTTTTTCCATTAAAGTTATCATCTTCAAGAAGCCGTTACCAAAGAAACACAAAGTTAATTGTTTATAAACCTATTCAATAGTCCAGAAAAGTACCTTCCGTACAAGTTCTTCTTCCTTTATCATCAGAACAAGACCCGCATATTCCAATCCCGCACTTTGTAAGAAATTCTATTGAAGAATAAATGTTTTCTTTTTCTGTTATTTGTTCTTCCAGTGAGATTGCTGATCTTACCATTGCTTCTGGCCCGCAGTTATAGAACCAGCTTCCGCTTGCTAAACTTTTGTCAATGAGATCTGTAACCCTTCCTTTTGATCCACGACTCCCATCTTCAGTTGTAATCTTAACCTCTCCAAGTTTTTCAAACTCATTAACATAAAATAAATGACCTCTGTCCTTTGCTCCAATAAGAATTTTTAGATTATGATATTGACTTAATGTTTTTGCAATAAGATAAAGTCCTGCAATTCCGCTCCCTCCTCCTACCAGAACAACATCTTGGGCATTAGGATATTCGATAACATTGCCATACGGACCTTTAACATAAATCTCATTGCTTTTATCCAAAGAGTTTATTTTTTTGGTAAATTCTCCTCTCTCTAAAACTCCAATAGTTAATGGATTATCATCCATAACTGAAAATGGTTTTTCCCCAACACCGGGTATCCATGTAAAAATAAACTGTCCAGGTCCAGCTCTGATAGGATTATCCATTTTAAGAATTTTAAAATCATCAGCAACACTAAATTTATCTTTAATTTTAAATTTTCTATAATTCATATCAACTTCTTTTAATATTTTTGAAGCATAATCTGTATTATTTTTTAGGTCTTCAACAATTTGTTTAAAGTAACTTTTTATTTCTCTTTCACTCATCCCAGCCAATGCACTTCCAATACCAAACACAGAAGCACCAGCTTCATGATACCTTGTAAGGTCTTCTGCTGTGGATATTCCGCCCATTCCGATTATGGGAATATTGTTACCTACTATATTTCTTATGTCCCTGACACATTTAATTCCAATGTCTTTAATCTCTTTTCCAGAAACTCCTCCGATTTTATTTGTTAAAACTGGATTGCCTTCAAATAAATGTTCTCTTGGCCCAACAGTATTTATTGCAACTATTCCATAAGCATTTCCCTTCATTGCAGCTTTAGCAATTACTCCAATATCATCCACATTAGGGGTTAGTTTTACAAAAACCGGTTTATTTGTATTTCTCACAACAGCATCTGTAATTTCTGTAACTAACCTAGGATCTTTACCGATTGCTGCACCATGTCCTGCTACATGCGGGCAGGATAAATTTAATTCAAAACCATCAACATAATCTTCAAGTGTTTTAGCTACTTTAATAAATTCATCTTTATCGCCGCCAAAAACAGAAGCAAGTAGATATTTATCTTCTGGAAATTTAATCTGGGAAAGTTGTTCTGCAAATTTTTCTGCTCCAGGATTTGTTAAACCAACAGCATTGATAAAAGTTCCAGGATATACCTTTGCAATTATTGGTTCTCTGTTCCCTTGTCTTGGTTCTGGACCAATACTCTTGGTTGTTAATATTCCTAGCTCAGGAATATTTTCAGCAAATCTTAGTAAAACTCTGACATCTGTTGTGACAATTCCAGAAGGAATTGTGAAAGGATAAACTTCCTTCTCACCAATTCTTATTTTATTGATTTGCATATGATTAACAGTTATAATCTTATTAAAAGTACTATGTTAAGATAAAATAACAATTAAAATTTATATATCAGTATACAACGAAGGTTATAAGGTTGGAAATTTAATTAAAACCGATATGAACTATAAAATTGGGAAGTCAAGAGAAATTGCAAGAGCAGCATTAAATATACATGCTGTAAAGTTAAATACCGAAAAGCCATTTCAGTGGGCATCTGGATACTTTATGCCAATTTATAATGATAACCGTATGTTCCTTTTCAATCCGGCAGAGAGAAACCAGGTCATTTTTGGGCTTCGAGGTATTTTGATATCAGAAGATCTTATTTCAGAGCCTTCTCTTGTGATTGCTGGTACCTCTACCGCAGGAATCCCTTGGGCAGCATATCTGTCTGAGCAAGGAGGAGCCGATAGGCCAGTTTATGCCAGAATACCTATGATTTATGTAAGAGATAAACCAAAGGACCATGGTCTTAAAAATCAGATTGAAGGAATTGATGCAGAAAAAGATTTAGAAGGAAGAACTGTCGTTTTAATAGAAGATTTAATCTCAACTGGAGGTAGTTCAGCAAAAGCTGTTCAGGCAGTAAGAGATGCTAATGGAAAATGTAATCATTGTGTTTCAATATTTAATTATGGATTAGATAAAGCTGTAGAAGAATTTGATAGGTTAAATCCTCACTGCAAGGTCATATCCCTTCTTGATTATAATACACTTTTAGAAGTAGCCAAAGAAACTAAATATATTAATGAGCAACAAGAAAGGTCATTGAGGGAGTGGAGATTGGATCCATTTGGTTGGGGAGAAAAACACGGTCACCCAAGAAAAGTAGCATAAAATGATAAAATTAAATGAGAAAGAGCAGAAAGCAAGAGAGATGGTATGCTTACCCTTAGATGGGCTTAATACTCTCGATGATATAGAATCTAGAGTTAAAGAATTAAGCCCTGTTGTTGGATTATTTAAGATAGGTAAGGAGAGTTATACTAGATTTGGACCTGAGGCTGTAGGGCTTGTACAAAATTATGGAGCCAAGGTTTTTCTTGATTTAAAATATTTTGATATTCCAAATACTGTCAAAGGTGCAGCAGATGCAGCAACCAGGTTGGGAGTTTATATGTTTAATGTTCATGCTCTTGGTGGATTAGGAATGATGAAAGCCGCAGTCGAGGGGGCTAGAACTGGAGCAGAGAAATATGAAAGACATGTTCCAAAAATTGTTGCAGTAACAATTT
Source organism: Candidatus Nanoarchaeia archaeon (assembly GCA_028714095.1). Classification (GTDB taxonomy): domain Archaea; phylum Nanobdellota; class Nanobdellia; order SCGC-AAA011-G17; family JACPNG01; genus JAQTMY01. The sequence continues at coordinate 433,111 of JAQTMY010000001.1, forward strand.
TAACTAGCATAGATCAAAAAACATTAAATGAACAATTAAGAATTCCTGGAACTGTAGAAGAACAGGTTTTATCTTTGGCAAAATTGGCAAATGAGGCAGAACTGGATGGGATTGTTTGTTCTGCAGCAGATCTTTATGCAATTAAAAATGAACTTCCTAAAGATTTTATGTATGTTACTCCAGGAATACAAGGAATAAGCACCTCAGCAGGAGAAGATCAAAAAAGGGTATTTAGTCCAGGGAATGCGGTAGTAGATGGATCTAGTATCCTGGTTGTAGGAAGAGCAATTACAAATCCTGAAACTCCTGAAGGAAGAATTAATGCAGGATATGAAATTCTAAAAGATATGGCTCAATATCTTTAATGTTATTTAAGTTATATAATAAACTATATAAATACCTAAACGAATAATTCTTTCTAATGAACAGAACAATAAGATTATTAGTAATTTCAGACGTTCTATTATTAACAGGTTTGGGTTTAATCAGTCCAATATTAGCAATTTTTATTAAGGAAAATTTAATAGGCGGAACAATCGCAGCAGCTGGTTTGGCAGGAACTATTTATTTAATAACAAAATCATTAGTTCAATTACCATTTTCAAAATACGTTGACAGGCATGATCACAGAGTTAAATTCCTGATAATCGGGACATTTATAATCTCTTTAGTCCCTTTCCTGTATATTTTTAGTACTCACATATTTCATATTTATTTAGCTCAGTTTATTTATGGTATTGGCGCAGGTTTAGTTTATCCATGCTGGCTTTCTTTGTTCAGCACTCATCTGGATAAAAAGAAAGAAGGATTTGAGTGGAGTATGTATTCCACAAGTGTTGGAATCGGAGTTGCTATTGCTGCAGCCGTAGGAGGAACAATAGCCCAGTTTGTTGGATTTAAGGTTACATTTATCCTGACAGGAATCGCAGCCTTGATAGGAGCTTCAATATTATTTGGATTGGAGAAAAAAGAATCATTAAAGAAAATAGAAACAAAACATTATCACAGTAGAAGAAAAAGTATTGAACGTATATAAAAAATAAAAAAGCCTAATACCTAGGCTTTACTTTTATGTCTTTGATTTCAAAGTTAACATCAGGACCGACACCATATAAAATTAATAAGTTAGTTTCTCTGTCAAATTCATATCTTATGCTATCTAACTGTATTTTCTCTACTTTCTTTGAGTCTGGACCTTTGTATGTAGCTAAACTCCACCATGAGTTTTCTACACTAAATGCCTCGCAATTGTTTTCATAAACATCCCTTATTTTTCCCTTGAATCTCAAAGACAATTTTTTATTATCAATAGTCGTACCAGTTATAGAGACAACAACATACCCCATTTCTTCCCTGTTCATCCATGCACTGAATTTTATGGTCTTCTTGCTAAAGTCCTTGTCTGTAAGATTATTTATGTAAACAATGTTTCCTTCTTTTCCGTCTAATCTTACTTTTGTTAATACACATTCCTCACAAACATCACCTTCATCAATCAAACCATCACAGTCATTGTCTTTTCCATCACAAATCTCTGTAATTGGATAAACTGCTCCAACACAATTTCCCCAATTTCCCCAATATCCATTCTCACATTCTTTTGTTTCAGTTCCATAACTACATTCACCAATATCTGATAATCCACATCCTCTTGATTGTATTTCTCCAGAAACACATTCATAGGTTTGGCATCTTGGATCATCTTGATTTATCGTCAAAATAGTGCATAATTTATCTGTGCATGAACAACCTATGCAATTATTTTCAACATCGCTAAAATCATAGTAATCTTCTCCATAACATCCATCTAAATCATCGCATTCAGTTGCTGAACAATCACTGTTGCTTTCACATTCTGCACTACAATTTAATTTGCTGCATACATGATTTACATTATAATCTCCAACCGTACAGCTATCAGTCAGCTCATTACATACAGAGATAAATGAATTTCTATAATCCCACGTAAATATGTTAAAGTCATAATCACATCTTGAAACAGAATTTATATTAAACCCAGAACAGTTTATATTAATTCCATCCTGACATTCATGAGTTATTAAGTTGCATGTTTCTTCTCCATTACAGTATAACCCATCATCACAATCACTATTATTTTGACATTCAGGAACCTCACAAACATCACCTTCATCAATCAAACCATCACAGTCATTGTCTTTTCCATCACATATTTCTCCTGTAGCATAGATAGCTCCGATGCATTCACTCCAAGAACCCCACACCCCATTTGTACATATTTTTGTTTCATTTCCATAACTACATTCTCCAACCTCGCTAGTTCCACATTGCCTTGTTTCAATATCTCCATTTTGACATTCAGGAACATAACACTCTTCAGAGCAGTCAGGATCATCACAATCAATCAGGCCATCGCAGTCGTTATCTAAGGTATCATCACAATTTTCTGGTTTTGGGTCTGAAGGAATACATTTTCCAGATATCCAGTAGCTTAATGGCCCGCTTCCAGAATAAGGTATATAATCTATACATATTTTTGTTTTAATTCCTTTTCTGCACTCCCCAAGAACTTTAGTATTAGTACAACTTTGATTAATAGGAGTAACACTTGGATTACATGAGGTATCAATTAAATATGCCCAAAAAGTACATCCAGAAGGTTTATCATTAATCCTCCAGTCAAGCTGGTAACACCCTTCAAGATTTGGTTTAAAGGTTATTGCAAATGTTTTAGTTTCATTTGGATTTATTGTGAGACTTTTTTGTTCAATAAGGTAATCATAACAAGGAGAGCCATCACAAGCCCCTTTACAGTAAAACACATCATAATTAATATTAACACTATCCTGATTGTTGTTTATAATATCCTTAAAAGTTATAGTATGACTCTCTCCAATGTGCATAGATTGTTCTAATTTATTCCATCCATTTGTTATTATAGAGCTCTGCTCCATATTCTCGTTTAGAACATTTCCATAGCAATCAGAACCAATTCCTGTGTTTCCAATGTCAGCATAAACAAAAGAACTTAAAATTATTATAAATAGTACTAATACCCTCTTTTTACACCTCATAATCTCACCTCAATAAATTTTATTTAGAACTGTAGAGGTCCCTTGTTTAAATAAATGATGTAGTTATAGAATAAATTTTGTAAAATATTATTTAGGTATTAGAATAAAAAAAGAGATTGAAATACCCCCATCCCCAATTTAAAATTAAAAAAGGAAAAGGAGGGAAAAACGAATCCCTCTGCAAGCGTTTAGTAATAGCTTTCCCTATCCTCGTCTGAGCCTCTCATTTTATTGAAAGCCAAGACAAGTGCAAGGATAACTAACAATACTACCAAGACTCCGAAGCCAATTGCTAAAGCTTTCTTTGTCTTTTCGCTAGCACCGTTTTCGTTTACGTCTAGAGTCAATGTTTTCTCAGCTACGATAACGTCATCAGCTTTGACCTTTATTGTAAATTGATGTGTTCCTTCTGTTGCATCTTCCTTAACTTTTAAGTTAACCAAAGATTCACCAACATTACCTTTGTCAACACCAACAAATGCAGGTTGAACTGATACATCAGCAAATAAATCTGCTCCAGCTGTTTCAATAGTGTAAACATGCTTGGCACCATTTATATTTGCTATCATTACTTTGTAGCTTACTAATTCGCCCTGGTTTCCGGTCTTAGAGGTTGAGTCAATGTTAACCAAAGCTTTTCCTTCCTCTACAACAGGTGTTTTACCTACAACATAAATTGTTTGCTTTTCGCTTACTTCTTGATGACCTCTGTCGTAAACTACTCTAACAATTAATTCGTAAGCTCCACTCATTGTGTTTTCAGGAATCTTCAAGTAGATTTCATCGCTTGAAGCTGAGTCTTCCTCATCTTCGTTATCTTCTCTTGCATCAGAGTCTTCATTGGATGATAACTCATCTATGTAATCTCTGACTGAAACACCCAATTCAGGTATTTCAACATTAACTTGAATGTCTTCTTCTTTTCTGTCACCCATATTTTCAAGTCTTGCAGTAACGAATAATGGTCTTCCAGCTTCAACAGTTGAGCCAGGTCTTACAATTACATCTTGAATGCTCAAGCTGTGTCTGCTTTCCTTAACTCTTAATGTTTGTTCGAAAACATCATTTGTGTAATCTTTATTGTATATTTCTACATGAAGTGTGTAATCAGTAGAAGCATCCATGTCTTCAGGAAGTGATAATGTTAAATATTTTTTATAAGTAACACCATCTTCAACATCAAACATGCTTGTTACGTCTTCAATATCATCGTACTCGTATCCACCAATCCATGCTTTCATCTTAAGATCCTTTAATTTAGGTTCTTTTTCGCTGATGGAATCTGGAGTTACATACCCTGTGAACTCTACCTCTATCTCACAGTCTGTACCTCTTTCAACATAGATTGCAGAACTTGTACCGTCAATGTCACATGCTCTAACAGCATCTACATTAACGTATCCGGTAGCAGCTTCAACAGCGTTTGATAAAGTCAAAAGACTAACCAATACTAAGAAAACTGCGCATATACCTTTCAACATTTTCTTCATTTTCTCCCTCCCTAATGTGAGTATCACAAAACACAAGTTTTTGCATGTATTTTGTAATCACTATGCAATAATATCTCCTTTATAAACCTTTCGATTGTGTAACTACTTTATAATTAATATAATAAATAACAACATTTATATATTATTTTTGGATTCTAAGGAGCAAAGGAGGTGCTTTTAATGCAGAAAAGCCAAAAGACAAACTCTAAAACGCTAATAATAGGCTTTCTTATTATAATGGTTATAGCTCTAATGGTAGTTCTGATAGGTGATTTTACAGGACAAGAAGTTAATACCAAAAGTCTAGTAACTGTTGAACCAAAATTCATTAATGCGGGGGAATATATTACTATTAATATTAAGCCTTCTGCAGAGGGAATTTTAAAAAATTACAGAATCTGCAGCGGTAGAAGTGATCTATGTCATGTAGATTATCCCTTCAAATGCGGAGCCTATAAATGTACTAAACCTCATGAGGTAAAATATAAAACAAGTACGTCCTGGGAAGGGCTTTACTATGTAAAAGTTTTCGACTATCAAAGTGAAACCTGGATTAAATCTTATTTCACAGTTGTCAACGAAGATTCTTAATTTTTTATTTTTTTAATTATTTCTTGCTTATAAATAGGTTTATAAATAACATTATTTCTTAATCCAACCTTGAAAATGGTAGAAGCACAATTATTTGTAATGGCTGGAGGGGCAGGAAAAAGATTATCTCCTTTGACTAGAGACCGGGCCAAACCTGCTGTTCCTATGGGTGGGAATTATAGAATTATTGATTGGGTTTTAAGTAATGCATTTAATTCTGGAATTAATAATATAAAAGTTGCAATCCAGTATAAACCCATTTCATTACATAATCATCTTACACAAGGGTGGGTTCCAAAGTTTAGAGCCGGAGGACTAGAAGCACTGAACTCTTCTCCAAGAGAAGGGGGCTTAGAAGGATATGTTGGAACTGCAGATTCATTAATCCAAAATTTACCAAGACTAAGATGTCCTCAAAACGCATCAAGGTTGGATAGAGGGACTAGCAAGGCTGGAGTTATTGATGTTTTTGGAGGAGATCATGTTTATCTTATAGATATAAGAGAAATTAATAATTATCATCTGAATCAAGATGCCCATTTAACCATCTCAGCAATTCCTGTTTCAGTCGAACTTGCTGCAAAAAATTACGGGGTTTTGGTTGTTGATGAAAATTACAGATTGATTGGGTTTGAGGAAAAACCTGAAAACCCAACACCAATTCCTGGAAACCCAAATATATGTCTCGCATCAATGGGAAATTATGTTTTTAATCCAGAAACATTGTATAATATTCTCTCTGAAGATGGAGAAAAAGAATTTACAAGAGACAGAAATTTAATTGCAAAAAATCGTAAAAAATATTCGTCTCATGACTTTGGTTTTGATATAATCCCCTGGATGTTGGAAAATAATTATGAAATTTTTGTTTACAATTTTAATAATAATATTGTTCCAGGCGCTGAAGAAAAAGAAAGGGGATTTTGGAGAGACGTTGGAGACCTAGACCAATTTTATGCAGCAAACAAAGATTTAATAGGGATTATCCCTGTTTTAAATATTTATAATAGTGAATGGCCAATCCATTCTTGGAGTCCATTCACTCAGCCAGCGAAATTTGTAGGAAGTTCAAATGGAAGCAATCCTTTCATAGTTTCAGATTCTTTGGTTGGAAATTCCTCAATAATCTCATATTCAGAAGTAAATGGTTCAATTATCGGACCAAACGTTTATATTGATAAGGCTACAGTAAAAGACTCAATTTTACTTGGTAATTCAAGAGTTAATCCTAAATCTCATATTGAAAATTCTATTATTGATAAGGGGGTCATAGTTCCAGAAGGTATTTCTATAGGAGTAGATAAACAAAAAGATAAAGAAAGAGGATTTACAATCTCCCCTAAAGATATAACTGTAGTTCCAAGAGACTATAAATTTGAATGATTTTTAAATAAATAGTGTAACTCCCAAAATAAAACATTTAAAAACATTTATATTCATTAAAAAATATATCTTATAAAATATATTCTAGAGTATAAATGTATATAAACTAAAAAAATTATCCACTTTTTCTGTATGGTTACAAGGGTTAAATGCAAACATTGTGGTGCTTGGCACGAACCCGCAGGACCATGTCCTTATTGCAAAAATCAAACTCAGACAGAGCTTTCTAAGTTTTTAAGGAAAAAATGATTATATCCTAAAAACCTTATTTCCAACTATAAGAAATATTTATATAGAGTTATTAAGACTTATTTTGAATAAACTGAAAAGGGGTTGATATTAAAGATGAAAAAAGGAAAATACCTATTTACATCAGAGTCAGTAACAGAAGGACATCCAGATAAGATTTGTGATCAAATTTCGGATGCTGTACTAGATGCAATTCTAAAAGAAGACCCAAATGGAAGAGTCGCTTGTGAATGTTTAACAAAAACAGGGATGGTTATGATTGCAGGAGAAATTACAACCCATGCCTATGTTGATATTCCTTCTATTGCAAGAAACACATTAAAGAAAATAGGATATAATAAATCAGAGCATGGAATCGAATATGAAACCTGTGCAGTTCTTACACACATAGAAGAGCAATCCCCAGATATCTCTCAGGGAGTTACAGCCTCTCAGCAGAAAGAACAGGGAGCAGGTGACCAAGGTATGATGTTTGGATTTGCAACAAATGAAACCCCCGAGTATATGCCTTTACCAATAATACTTGCTCATAAAATATGTAAAAAGGCTGCAGATGTTAGAAAACAAGGGATCCTTAAGTACCTAAGACCTGACGGAAAAGCCCAGGTAACTGTGCTTTACGAGGATGGAAAGCCATTATCAGTAACAACCGTAGTATGTTCTTTACAGCATGATCCAGAAGTTACAAATGAAACATTAAGGAATGATATTATTGAAAAAATAATAAAACCTGTTTGTGGGAGTTGGCTTAATGAAAAAACAATTTATTATGTAAATCCAACCGGAAGATTTGAAAGGGGAGGTCCTTATGCAGATGCAGGATTGACAGGAAGAAAGATCATTGTTGATACCTATGGTGGGCATGGATCTCATGGAGGTGGGGCATTTTCAGGAAAAGATCCCTCTAAGGTTGACAGATCTGGTGCCTATATGGCAAGATATATTGCTAAAAATGTTGTTGCTGCAGGACTGGCTGATAAATGTGAAGTTCAGATAGCTTATGCAATTGGAGTTGCAGATCCAGTTTCTCTTTTAGTCCATTGCTTTAGAACTAATAGAATTGATGAGGAAAAGATTGCTGAATTGGTAAAGAAACATTTTAAACTAAAACCTGCAGAGATTATCCAGCAGCTTAATCTTAAAAGACCAATATATGAGAAGACTGCTTGCTATGGTCATTTTGGTAGAAATGATCCTGACTTTACCTGGGAGAAAACAGATAAAGCAGAGATATTAAGAAAAGAGGCAGGGATTCTTCATCAGCCAGATATTACTGGAGCAAAAGAAATGTTGGATGAATAATCCCCTTTTATTTATTTTTCTAATTTTATATTCAAAATCTATATAAATGAATAGTTATTTTAAAACTATATGGATATTTCGCTGAGAAAGGGATTTAGTTTTGGTTTAACCTCAGCAGTTATTACTACCCTAGGTTTAATTGTTGGATTAGGGGCAAGTACCCATTCTAAATTTGTAATTGTTGGAGGAATTATAACCATAGCAATTTCAGATGCATTCTCAGATGCACTAGGTATTTATGTCTCAGGAGAATTGGATAAAAGAAAAACTAAGAAAACTCTCTGGGAAGTAACCTTATCTACTTTTTTTGCAAAGCTTGTTTTCATGTTCACATTCATAATTCCATTCTTATTACTTGAGCTTTATCCTGCGGCAGCAATAAGTATCTTGTGGGGTTTATTACTCATTGGAAGCCTTATATTTGAAATAGCAAAAGAAGAAAAAATAACTCCTTGGAAGGTTATTCTAAAACACCTTATAGTCATGATAGTAGTTCTTGTTATAACCTTCTGTTTTGGACAGCTAACCTATAAGGTTTTTAATTACTTACCACGATGATTTTATGTCCAATTCCTAACGCTTCATTATAACAGATATCAAAAATTTCAGCATCTAGATTTTCTCTTATCTTTTCCTTGCTATATTTTCTTTTTTCTAATCTTTTCTTCAGGATTCTAAGTTCTGTCTTCATTACAAAACATAAATCAACATATTTTGGATCTAGATAATGACTCAGATGAGAATCAATTACCAAAGATTCATTTGATTTTTTTATTATTTTAATTAATTCCCTGTTCAGTTTTCTTACATCAACGACAAAACATTCTCTTTTCTTGTCATAAGAATCAATTATTTTTTTGTCCTTAATCAATTTTGAAACATCAAGATAAATAAATCCATTATCTTCACATAATTTCTTGGCAAAAGTAGTTTTTCCAGAACAAACAGATCCAGTTACAATAAAAATAAGATTATTCTTTTTTTTCATCATCTACAGTAAATAATTCAGAATCATGAACATCAAACAATCCAATTCTTGCCCCTGCATCCAGCCACCCATGTGCATAGTTTAGAGCTGCAAAAGCATTAATAATTTCTCCTTTTTCCTGAAAATGTTTTGCATCATCAAAATATCTTTTTGCCATATCCAAGAAATCTTTTCTTGTTAAATCAGTAATATTCAAATTTTCTGGAGCAATATTAGCCTTTTCTAAGGCCCTTCCGGTAACATTAAAATACTTTTCAAGTTTTTCTTTAGTTACCTTATCCATTTTTATTTAGACTGAGCTCTCCTCTTTCTTTTTTCTTTTTTCATTCTCTTACGTTGCCATTTCCAACGCATCTGTTTCTTTTTCTTCCATCTTCTAGAGCTTCTTTTCATTTTTTAAATTCAATATCTCAGGTTTATAAAGGTTTTGGAACCCATGGATGACTATGTTTAATATAGTCCTCATAAGTCATTTTTAATCCCTCTTCAAATTCAATTTTGGGTTTCCAGCCAAGCATTTCTTTGGCTTTTCTGTAGTCTGCTAAAGTATTTTTTGGTTCAATTACAGAAGGGCCATGAATTGGTTCTATAGGTTTTCCACTTAATTTTATAATTTCCTCAGTTACTTTGTTTACAGAAATATTTCTACCATTCCCGATATTAAACACCTGTCCAAAACAGGCTTTATTAGAACATCTCATAGCAAGAATATTAGCTTCAACAACATCAGTTACATATGTAAAGTCCCTTGTTTGTTCCCCATCTCCATTGATTATTGGTCTTTCTCCTTTTGCAATCATATCCATGAATCTTGTGATAAGTAATGCATAAGGGCCTTTAGGATCTTGTCTTGGTCCATAAACATTAAAATACCTCAGATTAATTGTTTCAAATCCATATAAAATATTAAATAATTTATTATATTCTTCACCAATAAATTTATGTAGTGCATAAGGAGATATTGGATTTGGTTTCATTGTCTCTACAGATGGAAAATCATCAGAGTTTCCATAAACAGAAGAGCTTGAACTAAAAATAAATCTTTTGATTCCAAATTTTTTGCAGAACATCAATAAATTTAGATGTCCATTGACATTTGTTTCATGGGTTTCATAGGGTTTTTGTATTGAGTATTGAACTCTTGGAACAGCGGCTAAATGAAAAACCCCATCAAAACTTTCTTTTTCAAAAATATCAGTTAAATCGTCACATACGCTTCTTCTGTGTAATACAAAATTTGGGTCCCCTTCATGGTGTTCGATGTTCTCCTCTCTGCCACCAAAAAAATTATCTATGACAACAACCCGGTTCCCTGATTCTAACAGTCTATCTACTAAATGACCACCAATAAAACCAGCTCCGCCTGTAACAAGATACTTCATAGTTCTTTAGGTTAAATCTTCATTTATAAATTTAATTAGGATAGACTATTCAATTAATTTTTTCCATTCTTCCATAGAAATATTAAGGAATTCAGGTTTTATTATATCCCCCTTAGTTTCAAACAAATCAATGACTGGCAATATTATCTCTTCAAAACTCTTATCTGATTTAAAATTAAAGGTCTTTTCAAATTTGGAAGAATCTATCTTTAGATTTCTTACATCCCCCCTATTTTCAACCATTTTAATATTAACATTATCAAACATTTTTTTTATTATGTTTACTATTTCCTTTTTCGTGAGATTTAATGATCCTAAATTATAAATGCCTTTTTTGAAATTACTGATGATTATAATATAAGCCTCAATAAGGTCCTTCGCATCCATAACCGATCTATAATGGCCCGAATCAGACACAGAAATATTTCTCTTGAGCCAGCCCATGTATGAAAAGTGATTGGGCAGTAATTCTGGTCTAAGCCTTAATGAAAGACCTCCCAATGTAGCAGGTCTTAATATGACATAATCTGGATCAACCTCTTTGATTATTTTTTCACATTCTAATTTATTTTTTGAATACTGGTCCTTTATTTCTTTGATTTCATGTTCTTCATCTAGGTCTTTTTCACTTGGAGAAAACCCATATATGCTTGAACTTGAATTATAAATTAATTTTGAATTATATTCCTTGCATAGTTTAGCAATTATTCTTGTTCCATTTACAGCAACATCGTAAGATTCTTCTTTTTTGTCTTCGCATGCGAAATACCCGACAATCTCAGCAAAATGAAAAACAAACTCAAAATTGTTTTCTCTGAATAAATTGGATAATTTTTCCTCATCTCTTATGTCTCCATGTACATAATCAATCTTGTTTATATATTTTAAATCAGCAGCCAAGACCTCCTTTACAGATATTCTCTCTTTTAGTATCAGATTGATTCTTTCCAATGTTTTCTGTTTATACATTAAATTATCATAGATTATTGGATCATATCCAAGATTTTTTAGTCTCAAATAAAGTAAACTTCCTATATACCCTGCTCCGCCTGTAATTAATATTTTAATCATGTTGTCTCTGGATTTTTTCTGGAAAAGCTTCTATAAAAATTTATGGGAAATAAAAAATACTGCTCCGGCCGGGATTTGAACCCGGGTTATCGGATCGAAAATCCGATGTGATTGACCGGACTACACTACCGGAGCATAGAGAGTTTCCCCTAAATTATGTTTATAAATGTTTTGATTAAGAAATGAGCCCAGGGGGATTTGAACCCCCGACTTCCGGCTTTCTTAGAACCGAAAGTGGCCATATAAGACCGGCGCTCTAGCCAGGCTGAGCTATGGGCTCATTGGTATTTGAAAACCAAAGTTTTATATTTAAAGGTTTTGATTAAACCTTTTATGATAATAGGCCTTGTCGGAAAACCATCAGCAGGAAAATCAACCTTTTTCAAAGCTGCAACTCTCGCAGAGGTTGAAATAGCTAATTATCCGTTTACCACCATAAATAAAAATGAAGGCATTGGTTATATTAAAATTGACTGCATTGATTCTTTCTTTAAAGTCCAGTGTAATCCAAGATTTGGTTATTGTATTAATCATAAAAGGTTTGTTCCTGTAAGAATGATTGATGTTGCTGGGTTAGTTCCAGATGCCCATAAAGGAAAAGGAAGAGGCAATCAATTCTTGGATGACTTAAGACAGGCAGATGCATTAATTCATGTTGTAGATGTTTCTGGAAGTCTTAATGAAAATGGTGAACCAGTTGCTGTTGGATCTTATGATCCTGCAAAAGATATTGAATTTTTAGAGTATGAATTGGATATGTGGTTCTTCCAGATCTTAAGCAAGGGATGGGACAAATTTTCAAGACAGGCTCAGCAGGAAAAGGCAAATATTGTAAAAGCAATAGCCAAGCAGCTTTCAGGGCTAGGCACAAAAGAAAATATAGTAGAATCTTCAATAAAAAAATTAAATTTAAGTAATGAAATCTCTTTCTGGGATAATAATCAGCTTAAAGAACTTGCTAAAGAGCTTAGAAGATCAACAAAGCCTACAATTATTGCAGCAAACAAAATTGATGTTAAAGGTGCAGATGAAAAGTTTAAGGAACTTAGAAAACAATTTCCAGATTTATTGATAATTCCTTGTTCTGCAGAATCTGAACTTGCCTTAAGGGAAGCATCTAAGAATAATCTTATTGAATATATTCCTGGAGAGTCAGATTTTAAAATAATCGGCAGTTTAAATGATAAACAGAAAAAAGGTCTGGAGTTTATTAAGGAAGATATTCTGAATAAATATAAATCCACCGGAGTCCAAGATGTTTTAAATAAATCTGTGTTTGATTTGTTAAAATATATTGCAATCTTCCCTGGAGGAATGAATAAACTGGAAGATTCAAATGGAAATATTCTTCCTGACTGTTTCTTGATGCCTCCTAATTCAACAGCATTAGATTTTGCTTATTCCCTGCATACAGACCTAGGTGATAATTTTATAAAAGCAATGGATGTCAAGAAGAGATTGCCTGTTGGCAAGGATCATAAATTGAATCATCTTGATGTTATAGAGATTATGCATAAAAAATAAATTTTTATAGTAATAGATATTATCTTATTCTATGATTTTAAGAAAAAAACAATTAGATGTTCTCCCTTATTATTATTTAATATCAAAAAAACTGGTTAAATTCCTTGATAAAAAAGAAATAGCAACAAAAATTAGTCTCCCAAACAGCAACATCCCAAAAGTTCTGAAAAGAGGCTCTAAGGAAGAACCGTTGTTTGCAGAGGAGTTAGTTAAAAATGTGGATTCTAAGATGTTAAGTTTAAGGGATAGGCATCTTGATGAGATAAAAAATAAGTTAAACAGAACCCAGATTAAAATCTGGAATTATTTTGTCCCAAGAAAACTAATTGATTTTTTGTATGCAACAAACAACGAAGGAGTTAATAAAAAAATTGAAAGAATATTCTTTGATATTGATTGTGGTTCTTTAAGCTCTGAAAAAGCTAGGATAGTTGCTAAGGAATTAGTTTATTTAATCAAGAATGATAAAGAATTTAATAAACTTGTTAAGTATGATTTGATGCCTATGTGGACAGGCCATTCTTTTCATATTTACTTATTCTTGAGTAGAGAAGTGACCCCAGAATTTTATGATAAATATCTGATGTTCTCAAAATCTAAACCCTTGGAAAGTTTTACAGGCAGATGGGCTGATAAAATTTCCAAAAAAACAAAAATAAAAGTTATCGGGGGGCATGAAAAAGTTAAGAATCATATTAATATTGATCCTTCTCAAACTCCTTCAGGAAAATTAGCTAGAGCTCCATTTTCTTTGAACATTAAAAAGTTTAAGATTGCTGGAATTGCTCTGCCTTTAAGCATAAAAGATTTGGATGATAAGAACTTAATTAAAAAATTGAGGTGTTATAATGCAGATAAGGTTATAAAGGATTTAAATTCTCTAGCTAAAAAAATTCCTGCGAGGTTAAGATAGCACCAATAAAATCTGATGAAGATCCGAATAAAGCCTCTCTCTATGACGGAGAGACAGCTGACGAAAATGTAAATTTTATCTATATTCAATTTAAACCTTTACTAAGGCAGCGTCTAACTAATTTTTTTGAAAGTAAAAATCAGGAGATAATAGATCATACTATTGATGATCTTTGTGATCTCTTCTATGAACATATCCAAGGGATATCTAAAATAAGGGCTAACCCTAACCTAAATCTGTTTCTGGAAAATTATAAAGAGGATAAATCTTTCCAAAACAAGATAGTAAGGTATTTGGAGATTACAGCATTTGTTTATAATAGGATTATCTTAGAACTTAAAACCAAAAATGCTTTAAATGAACCTAACGATAAACCTTATGGGGGGCCGTAGTGTAGCTTGGTCTATCACACTAGGCTGGGGGTCTAGTAACCGGGGTTCGAATCCTCGCAGCCCCATTAATTTTTTAAATTAAAGAATTCTGATAATCAAATGGTAATCGGATTAGGCATCGAAAGTACAGCGCATACTTTTGGAGCTTCTGTAGTAAATGATAAAGGCAAGATATTAAGCAATGTAAACAAGATGTTTACAACAGAAAAAGAAGGGATGAATCCTAGTGATGTTGCTAAACATCATAGAAAATATGCAGATGAAATAATAAAAAAGGCTTTAGATGAAGCAAAAATTAAAGAAACTAATCTAGATTTTATTACTTTTTCACAAGGTCCTGGTTTGCCTCCAAGTTTAGTTGTTGGAAAAGATAAGGCAAAAGAATTAGCAAATAAATTACAGATTCCTTTAATAGGTTCTAATCATATCTGTGCACATCTGGAAATAGGAAAGTTATTGACAAAAACAAAAGATCCAGTCTTTGTGTTTGTTTCTGGAGCAAATACCCAGATTATTGCTTATGAATCAAAAAGATACAGAATCTTTGGAGAAACCTTGGACATTGGTCTAGGAAATGCCTTTGATAAGTTTGGAAGAGACATTGGTTTAGGATTTCCTGCAGGGCCGCAAATAGAAAAGCTTGCTAAAAATGGTAATTATATTGAACTGCCTTATATTGTAAAAGGAATGGATCTAAGTTTTTCAGGTATTATAACAAGAGCAGATCAATTATATAAACAGGGAAAAAACAAAGACGATTTATGTTATTCTTTGCAGGAAACTTGTTTTGCAATGTTGACAGAGGTATCTGAAAGAGCTCTTGCTCATTGTAATAAAAAAGAGGTTATTTTAATTGGTGGAGTTGCAGCAAATAAAAGGTTTTGTGAAATGCTTGATAAAATGTGCAAACGGAGAAAAGCCAAGTTTTTCCCTGTTCCATTAAAACATTGTGGGGATCATGCTGCAATGATAGCCTGGCAAGGAATGCTCCAATTTAAGTCTGATAAGAATTTTTTGGATTTGAATGAAATTGATATCCTACCTAAATGGAGAATAGATGAAGTAGAAGTTACCTGGATTAAATAAGAACAAAACAAATTCTTCTTCTATTCCCGCCTTTGTTTTCTAATTTAGTTATTTTTATTTTTCCAATCTCGGAAGTATTCTTGACATGAGTCCCGCCGCAGGCAGTAATGTCAAAATCCTTAATCTCCACAATTCTTATGTCTTTTATGTCTGGATTAAGTCCTTTTGCAAGCTTGGATAAAACAGGAAGTTCCATTGCTTTTTCCCTTGGCAAAAAATAAGTTTTAACTTCAGTATTTTTAGATAAAAATTCATTTACTTTACTTTCAAAACTCATCATTAATTCTCTGTCAAAATTTTCCAAGGAAAAATCTACTCTTGACTTTTCCAGATCTAACTGGTTTCCAGTAATTAAAGCTCCTGTTTCTTTATACAAAAACTGTGATAAAATATGAGATGCAGTATGATACCTCATCAATAAATGTCTCCTTTCCCAATTAATAAAACCCTTAACTTTCATGCCTTCTTTAAGCCCTTCTTTGTCAACTTCGTGGCTTATTTCATCATCAGCCTTAGCAACATAAACTACATTGTATTTATTTCCATGCTCATCAACTAAAAATCCTGTATCAAAGGGCTGACCTCCAGAATTTGGATAAAAATAACTTTCCTCTAAAATAATATATTTATCTTTTACAGATTTTACAATGCTTTCAAACTCTTTGATGTATGAGTCCTCTAAATATCTTGCTTGCATAACCTTTAATTCTTGAAATTATTTAAAAAACTTTCTGAAATACCTATATAGAAGGATATAAATATTTTAATTACCTTACTTTGTAGATTTACTATGGATTTGCTCTTTCCCCATGAGGAAATAAGGGATATACAGAATACTTTTATGAATGACTTATTTAGTGCTCTAAAGGAAAATAAGCATATTTTAATCCATGCACCAACAGGAATAGGAAAGACTGCAGCAGCCCTCTCTCCAGCATTGAAATATGCTCTTGAAACAAAAAAAACATTATATTTCCTGACATCAAGGCATACCCAGCATAAGATTGCCATAGAAACACTAAGAAAAATCCAGGAAAAACACAAATTAGATTTTAAGATAGCAGATTTTATAGGAAAAAAATGGATGTGTTTAGTCCCAGGAGTAGATCAGCTTACCTCATCTGAATTTGCAGAATACTGCAAGGAGGCAATAAAAAAAGATCATTGTGAATATTATTCAAGATTAAAGGCTAAAAATGATTTATCTTCAGAATCAAAAAGAGTTATAAAGGAAATTGGTAACATTACAGAAGTTGAGAAAGTATGTGAGTTATGTAAAAACCATGGAGTATGTCCTTATGAGGTTACCTTATTGCTGGCAAAAGAAGCAAACGTAATTATTGCAGATTATTTTCATATCTTAAACTCCCACATAAGAAAAAATTTCTTTAGTAAAACAGAAAAATCCCTGGAAAATTCAATAATAATCTTTGATGAAGCCCATAATCTTCCAGAAAGAATCAGAAACTTAATGTCCAGTAATATTTCTTCATTTATTGTATCCCAGGCAGTCAGGGAAGCAAAAGATCTTGGATACAAGGAAATCTCAGAAGATATAGAAAAAATAAAACACATTCTTGAAAAACTTGCCCAGGAAGTCCCAATAAATCTTTTTGAGTCAAAAGTTTCGAAAGATTACCTTAATGAAAAAATAAAGGAAGTTTTGGACCTTGAAGAATTTATTGGGAACTTGGTTTTTGTTGGAGAACAGGTTTTGGAATTAAAAAGAAGAAGCTTTTGTATTACTGTCGCTACATTTCTTGAATCCTGGCAGGGTCCTGATCTAGGATTTACGAGAATTTTAACAAAAGGTTTTGATAAAAAAGACCTTCCAATAATAACTTTGTATTATCATTGTCTGGATCCCTCTGTATTGTTTAAGGAAATATCCACCGGATCCTTAATAATTGGTATGTCAGGAACCTTAAGTCCTTTGGATATGTATAAAGATATTTTAGGTATAGATGCTGTTCTTAAAGAATATGAAGACCCATTCCCACAGCAGAATAGGCTTAATTTAGTAGTCCCAAAAACAACAACAAAATTTAGCGAGAGAAGATCAGAAATGTATCAGAAGATTGCTGCACTCGGTTCTGCCATTATTAATACTATACCTGGGAATTCAATAGTTTTCTTTCCAAGTTATGAATTAAGGGATAATGTATTTCCTTTCTTTAAGGATTTTTCTGAAAAAACAATATTCCTTGAAAGTTCAGGACTGACCAAAACTGAAAAAGAAGACTTGATTAATAAATTTAAATCCTATTCTGGGACCGGAGCTGTAATGTTGGCAGTAAGTTCAGGTTCCCTAGGAGAAGGAATTGATTTGCCAGGGGATTATCTAAAAGGAGTTGTTGTTATAGGATTACCTTTATCAAAACCAGACCTTAAAACAAATGAATTAATTGAGTATTATCAAAAAAGATTTAGCAAGGGATGGGAATATGGTTATGTTTATCCTGCTATGCTTAAAACAGTTCAGAATGCTGGCCGTTGTATAAGGTCTGAAACCGATAAAGGGATTATTGTTTTTATGGATGAAAGGTATATCCAATCTAAATACAGGGCATGTTTCCCAAAAAACTGGCACATAAAAATAACAAACAGCCCCGTTGTTGAAGTAAGGGAATTTTTTGAGAAAAACAATATTTAATCTTTTTTCTTGGCCTGGAATGTAGTATTAATGTCAATTATATACTTGCCATCTTCTAATTTATATACTAAAGGTTTTCCCTTGAATAATTCAACTATATCTAATTCATACTTTCCTGGTTTCAAGATTCTTATTGATTCTAAATCAAGGATAACAGGTCTGTCAATCTCATCAATGCCAATTATATCCAGAACATCATGTTCTATCTGTTCCTTGTCTTCTTCAGTTAGGTTTACAGTTATTTCCTTAACCTTGTTTAACGCCTCATTTCTGACAAAAAAGAAAAACCTTCCTTTACAAGAAGAGCACCCCTCTAAAATTTCTTTAGAGCCATCATCATATAATTTTCCACATCTCACACATTGGTGGGGCATTATCTCCTCCTCTTTTTACCAATAAGCCTGTAAGACCTTTTTCTATTTAAACCATTTGTTGTTAATAATTGTATTTTATTAGGATCTCTCTTAATCTCTTTGATAACTGTTGCAGGTCCGATTACAGTCAATCCAGATCTTACCCCAGTTAATGCAGAAGCAACACTTCTTGTAAACTTATCCATAACGCTTTCTCTTTTAATTTCAGGATAAACTGTGCATAGTTCAATTCCTTTAAAGTTTTTGTTTATGCCCTCCATTGTTCTCTGGATTAATTCTGTTTCTTCCATAGGTTTTAATCTTCCCTCTACTAAAACAATCTTATCTTCTTTTACAAGGTTTAATATTCTGTTTATCTTTTCTCCAGAACTTAACTTCTTAATCTCTGCATGAGCTACAAATTGCAAAGTTAACATTTATTTTATCACCTCAAATAATGCATCATAAAACTCTTCTATATTTATACCTTTCTCAGCAGACAAACCAACTACCTTGTACTGCGGGAATGCATTTTCTATGTTTTTGACTTTTGCCTTTTTCAAATCAATTTTATTTCCAATAACTAAGACAGGAATTTCTCTTGCAGCTAAATTTCCGATTATTGTTAAGTTAACCTGTGAATAAGGATTTAGTGTTGCATCCAATACAACAACCACACAGTCCATGTTATCAAGCCATTTAATTGCTTCAATAACTCCTTTGGTTGCCTCCTTGGCTCTTTTTTTTGCTTCTGTTTTATTCAATTTATATTTTAAGAAATCTTCATAATCAATTCTTGTTGCAATTCCAGGAGTATCAACAAGATTAAAACTAATTTTTTTGCCGCCCTTTCCTTTAATTTCAATTCTTTCTTTAACTTGGATTTCCCTTGTCTCATGAGGGATTTTTGAAACAATACCCACCGACTCCCCTAACCAATCCATAGAAATCTTATTTGCTAAAGTTGTTTTTCCTGCATTTGGAGGTCCATATAATCCTAATTTTATATGTTTCTTTTTTCTAAAAATACTTAATAACCCTCTAAAGAAACCCTTCACCTTTTTTATCATTTAATAAACCCTTTTACTACTTTTATTTTATTCTGGAATCTTGATTTATTAATGTTTCTATACTAAAAAATAATTGTTTAAAGGATTAATAGTAGTATAAAATCAAATGTGTTTTTTATCATTATAACTTGGTTTAAGATCATTAAGATATTCTCTTAGACGTATTCTGTCTTTAATTTCGGATAAATCAATTCCAATGGCTTGAACCTTGTTTGGATCTAAATCTCCAGGCCACTTATCTAGCATTACAGCAGTAGCTACTTCTATCCCAGTATATTTTGTTCCTCTAACTTCAAATTGAGATTCTTCAGATTTTAGAATTGCTAAAGCTAATTCCAACTTGTTTTCTCCTTTATTCCAATCTACCCCAACTTTCTTTGCTAAAATCCCAAATTGATCATACAACCAGAATTGATCATTACATCCAGGAAATACTGCCTGTGAGGTATCTCTAGGTTTAAGTCCCTTTGAAGCCCCATCTTCCTGTTCTCTTCTGCCATATCTTGATACAGTTTTGTCTTCTGCAATTAAATTCAGCATTTCACGAGTTAACATAATATAAAAGATAAAACCAAGTTTAAAAATATTATTGTAATAAAAAATACGCCGGGACAGGGATTTGAACCCTGATGCCTTTGCAGGCCAGGCTACCTAGTATTATTTCCAGGCTTACACTTCTATATCCGTTTGTATATAGAATCTGTGCAATACCAGGTTATGCGATCCCGGCAAATAGAGTTAAAACTAAATTAAGTTTATTTAAAGGTTTTTATTAAAGAATTAATCTAAAAGATCAATAGTGATCTGAACACCCTCAGGGATAGGAACTCTCATTATTAATCTTAAGGCTCTTTCATCTATTCCCAAGTCAATCATTCTTTTATGAACTCTCATCTCAAAATGATCAAAACTTGCCTTTCCATCACCGCAAGGGGTTTTCCTTGTTGTTATTTTTAATTTTTTGGTAGGCAAAGGAATAGGACCCTTCATCTTTGTTTTCTGGGCTAATTCTTTGATAGATGCACATATCTCATTAAGAGAACCTATGTCTGTACTGGATAATAATATTCTTGCTTTCTGCATTTTACGTTTTGATTAATTTTGGATTTATAAAGGTTACTGTTAATTCTTTCTGGCAAATAAACCCAGATATGTAATCACTAGGTAGAGATGACAAAAAGAAAGATTTATAAACCTAAAATGCCCCGAAAATCAAGGAAAAAGGAGGATAAAAATGCCTTCTTTTAACCATAAAAATGGTAACAACTAATGCCTTATTGAAATTTCCTGAGGAGAGGAAGAGTGGTATAGATGGTGCAGTAGAGGAAATTCTAAATGCAAATGGGTACACAGTCCTAGAAAAAAAAGAATCAGAGGGAGCTACGATGACCCTTTATGATGTTGAGTATCGTAAGGGATCAACCAAAAAAAGAAGAATAGCTAAGGTTCCTAAAACGTTTAAGAATGAAAACATAACAGCTAAAATCATTTTTTCCAAGGGTAATCTAGATAACAAAGGTGTTTTAATTCTAAATGAGGTTAAACATCCTAATATTGTTGAAATTTATGATTCCTTTAACCTAGGAGATAGGTCTCTTGTAATAGAAGAAGAGTATGATGCAATCTCCCTTGAAGATTTAGTTAAGACTGCAGGACCAATTACAGATCCAATCAAGATTGGAAATATTTTTTCTCAATTGATGAGCGCAGTTCAATACCTACATGAAGAAGAAAGGATTTTACATAGAGATATCAAACCATCAAACATCCTGATCGGAAAAGATAATTATAATACAGTTAAACTAACTGACTTCCAGACTGCTGTAAAAATAGAAGACTTAAATGAAAAAGCAATACCTACAAGAGGGGGTACAGCATATACAGATCCTTACCTATTAAATTCATTGATGAGAGGATTTGACTCCTGCGGTTCAATGAGTACAGATATGTATTCTGTTGGAGCTACTTTGTATTTTGTTCTTACAGGAGAAAAACCATTTGATTATTCATTTGATACATCTCCAACTGGAAAACCAATCAAGACAAAATTCGGGAAATTAAAAATCATATTAAGAGATGGTGAAGACCAGATTGATGAGATTGATATAGATGAACATAACAAACTTCTAAATGAAAAATTAAAAAATGTCCCAAAGAGATATAGAGGTCTTGTAAGAGATCTTATGGAGGTTGGAAAAGATCCATATAATTTTGATAACGCTTATATGGCTCATTCAGATTTTATAAGGGATCTGGGATCCGCAACAAAGAAAATTCCAATAAGATGGGAAAAAGTTCTTGATAATATTAAAATATGGTCTGCATGTGCAGGAATAATGGCCGGATTAGTAGTAGGAGCACAATATATCAGGATTTCTGATAAGAATTTAAGGGAAAGAGAACCAACAGTTTTTGATACATTAACAAGCACAAGATTTGTGGATGGAAGTTTAGAATATATTACTCAGGATAAAAATAAATTGGCTTTGGAAGCTCTAACCCCTTATTTTAAAGAAATAAAGCAAGATATTAAAAAATTTGATAAAAAAAATGAAGAAGAAATGTTTTCAGTTGAATTTACTGATAGTCGTGTAACCCGCCTGGGTAGTAGAATTTCATATTCTTTGATGAGAAGTATATTAATGGAGCCAGATCAGAATAAGAAGAGGGAGTATGGAATGCTTAGACTTGAAACTTCTTTAGCTCCAGTACCTTTTGTGGCAAGGTTCACAGGAGGAAATCCTATTTACTTCTCGTCTATAGACAATAATCAACAGATAGGTTTAGGATTACAATACCTAAGAGGATGTATGGGAGTTAATACTGAACTGGAAGATATCCTAGTTACATATTTCTGCGACTCAACTGATGAGGTATTTGAAGCAAGAAAAAAAGCAGATAGTCCTTATTACTTTGATAGGGAAATGAAAATAGAAGGTTCAGATAATTCCATGGTTGTAAAAGGATACAGAGAATATCTAAGTCCTGTAAAAAGACATATGATTGACAGAGCAATGGCTTTATTCTACATTACAGACAATGAAGGAAAGGTTCACACAGAACTCTTAGATTCTAATAATAGGCCAGTCAAGGAACTTGATGCCAAATAAAAATTTCTTATAGAACTTCCTAAATGATAAAGAATAATATTTTCTTTGCTTCCTTTCTGAATTGAATCATATAAATCGTGATAAATTGCATTATTCCCTATTCTATGAACCTCTTCAATCTTTGAAATATCTTTTTTCTGATATGCTTCATGCAATAAGCTAAATAATTTTTTTAGTTTTGTTATGATTTCAAAATTATTGAATTTTACATTGTTTTTATCTAAAAACCTATTAAGATGATATAATTCTCTCTGACCATGAGTCATCAAGTGAGCAAAACTCCAGAATAAATTGCAAGAACTGCCAAACAAGTTTCTTTTAACCATAACTCTTCTGCAGAAATTTTCATATTTATATATCCTATAGCTTATTTCCTCATAGCTTTCTAAGCTAGGCTCTCCTTTTAATCTCTTCTCTGTATAATCGATAAGATTTGAGATATTATAGAAGACCTTTTGGAACAAATTTTCAAACTGATCAGCAGATGGCTCAGTTATATTCTCAATAACAACTTTATTCTTTTCCTTTTTTGTTATGTCAAAACCTAAAACATAGTCCTGGATTGTCTGGTTTATTGCTTTGTAAGCCTTTTCATCATCAAATTCAATTTCTACTAGGTCATAACCTGCCCTATAAGCATTAATCACAGCAGCTCTTATTATTGAATCTGAAGAGTCTTTTAGTTTTATTTTGGTTGATTTTTTTGATGAACTAGTCTCTTTGGAGATAATTATTTTGTCTTCATCTTCTTCAACCTCAACATCATCCCCTTTTTTAAGATTGAATTTCTTAGTCCATTTGCTTGGCAGAGATATCATTAAGGTAGATTCTCCCTGCTTTACGACCTTTCTTCTCATAATACCTTAATCCTTTTGTACTATTTAAATCTTTCCAAATTGTATAAACATTTATACTAATATATATAGTATAATCAAAAAGTTTAAATTATATTTATTGATGTTGTATCTCACAAGAAGTAACAAAACCTAACCCAGGTTTATCCAGAAAGTATTTTTCAACTACAAGTAATAATCTCCGTCGATTTTAAATGAATGGAAAACCTGAAAAAACCAAAACAAGGAGACCATATGTTTAAAAAAATGCTTCTTATCTTGCTTTTAGTCTTCACAGTAAATGCTATGGCCGATTGGACATTCAAGATTGAAGACAAGGCCGAAGACGGGAACCGTCTCAGGACTACGTTCTCAAACGCAGACTGGCTGGTCAGATTTGACCTGAACTCTCCCAGCCACGAAACTCAAAGTGAGTGGATGATTAATCGAAACTTCAATTTCGATGAAAATTCGACTTTGACGATCTCACTTCAAGGAGATGTTCGGGATTCGAAAGGAAAAACCGGATTTGCGATTGGCGAGATTTTTGTTTACAAATTCAACAAAGATACTTATTTTAAGCTATTTCAGCTTAACGCATTCAAAGATGGAAATCTCCCTTTCTACAAACTCGGCACCGCCCTATTTTCAAAAACCCTTGACTTCGAATGGTTAATCATTAAACAGTCCGATGATCGTATCGAACACAGAAATTACATTACCTATCATGATAACCTTATCCATTTCTCCGTTGGCAAGGCCAAAAAGGATTCAATGGAGATGGTATTCGTGACAAAGGAAACCCTCGGATTATTTGCCTATAGCAATTATGATTGGCAAAAAAAAGAGTTTGTTCTGAACATGACAAATTCTTTCACAAATCCGGACTTCGATAACATTTACTGTATGTCTATCGGCAGACTTGCCACAACCTTGTTGACGCTTGATACCGTTCCAGTTAACTTCCCGATATTCACGAGTTATCTGAATTTTGGAGAATTAACACATAACTTCAACATGAAGATAAATGAAGAAACCTTCGAACTCTTGAATGAGTTTGGGTTTGCATTTACTAAAAACTTTATGCTTGGAGCTGGTGTTTTCTTCGAGAAAAAGATAGATGAAGATCTGAAAGTAACTCCGGTTATTTCGTTTGCGTTTAACATACCGCTTACAGACGCTGAAATGATACATTTAGAGGGAACGTGGAAAGACGGGAACTCAAAAGTTTATGCTTACTTCATGATGAGTCTGTAGTCGTTGTGGGCCCACCTCTGTTTTTACAAGTGGGCCCTCCCTTCTTTTCTGATTTTCTTTGAACATCTTTTCATAATGTGTTGAAAGAAACTCAGTTTACCTTAAGGAGGAGGTATGTATGAAAAACCAAAGGAGTCTTAATGCTTTTCCTGCAGAGTATTGGGACTATATGAGAAGGGTAGTGATTTACATTAAAGAGGATAAGTTATTGGACCTCGACTGTGCAATAGCAAAGGCAGAAGATATATTCAAAGCAACCAATCCTTTGCAAAATATACTGAGAGTTTCAGACATGGTTAAAATAAGAGAAATCTTACAACAAATTGTAAAGCATTCCCATTTGATTTTTCTTATAACTATGTATCTTCTTGCAGATGATTACCAAAAAGGGATTCTCGCTAAAAATGTAAAACTAAGCCCTAAATGCGACTGGGAGTTCGAAATTGAACTTATAATAGAAAATCTGAATAAGTGTATCACCGAATCCAAAATGGATGATACCCTCATTCTACCTTCTAAACTCAAACTCAGAAAAAACCCATTCAAGAAATGGTGGCAGCTCTGGAAATAACTGCTTACCTCCTGTACGAACCCTGATATTTATCGGGGTTCGTTTTTTATTAAAGATTAAATGGTCTTATTTTTGATTCTAATTTAACTATAAAAACAAAAGGAGCACTATGGATAAAGGAAGTTTGATCCTTCTGATAGGAATGATCCTACTCTTCTGTTCTCTTGCCCCTCAGATATACAGGATATTCAAGAGAAAGAGTGCACATGACATCTCAGTTATAAGAACATTCATGTCCTTTATTTCTTGTGTTCTTATGGTCTGGGGTAGTATAGAAACAAAGTCCAATTTAATTTATGTTATCCTTAATTCTGGGATGGGGGTAGGATGGATCCTGATGATTGTTGGAAAACTATTGTATGGTTTTCCAGGTAAAACTAAAAATAAAAGAAAAGGGGATATGTTATGGAAGAGAAAACCGAAGTAAAAGAACAGGAAAGAGTTGAACTTATCCTTGATTTGGAGAGCACGGGTAGCCCCCACTCTGATGAGGTCATAAAGCTAGGGACTCATGGAATAAGAAAAAGCTATTGGTTCTTGGCAGATATTATTTATACCTCCTTCATTGGTCCTCGGCTAAGGTTAGAGCGTATGGATGATAAAAAATTTACCAAATACGCAGAAACCACCATTCGAAAAATCAAATCCAGCTTCTCTTTTATGATTATTACTACACAAAAAACTCCAGATAGTTACCTAGAAATCCTTATGTTATTATTTGGAGAACATAAAGAATGCGGTTCCATCGAAGATCGACCAATCAAAGGGATAATTCACCTCGGACTACGTAACGGTTTAAAATCTTTCTACTGTGAAGGTGATTCCTCAAAACTCAGCAAAGCGCTTGAAGCAATATATTATCATAAAGAAGAACCTGAGGAACCCGAAGAGCAAAAAGGTTAAATAATCTCTAAAAAAATTCTCTCCAAAAAATTCGCAAGTCTTTATGACTTGCATTTTTTATTAATAATGTATATATAAGTATTATAAACTAAATCTAAAATAAAAACAAACCTAAAAAATTAAAATAAAAAGAAGAAGTAAATTTACTTCTTTGTTGCGTCTAAAGACTTCTTAACTAAATCCAAACAGATTCCAGCAGCAACTGTCTGTCCAGCATCTCTTATAGCAAATCTTGCCATGTGTGGAATATCTTTCTGTCTTTCAATAACCAAAGGTTTATTTGGTCTTAATTTAACAACAGCTGCGTCTCCAGTCTTGATAAAGTCTGGATTTTCCTGTAATACTTCACCTGTTGCTGGGTTTAGTTTCTTCTGTATTTCAATAAACTGACAAGCTACTTGTGCTGTATGTATGTGGAATACAGGGGTATATCCCTTTGTCAAAACAGTTGGGTGGTTTAATACTACAATCTGTGCAGTAAATTCACTTACAACCGTTGGTGGATTAGTTACATGTCCAAGAACATCTCCTCTTGCAATATCCTTTTTACCAATACCTCTAACGCTAAATCCTACATTGTCACCAGGTATTGCTTCTTGGATTTGTTCATGGTGCATTTCTATGCTTTTAACTTCTCCCTGAACTCCGTTCCCTTCCCTAGCAGGTACAAATATAACCTTGTCACCAACTTTCATAATTCCTGTTTCAACTTTACCAACCGGAACTACTCCAATTCCTGTTATGTTAAATACATCCTGGATTGGAAGTCTCAATGGTAAGTTTGTTGGTTTTTCAGGTTCTTTGAATAGATCTAACTGCTCCAATAAGGTTGGTCCTTTATACCAAGACATATGCTCTGATTTCTTAACTACATTGTCTCCCTTTAATGAACTAACCGGTATAACTGGTACTTGATCTGGCTTGAAACCAGCGGTCTTTAACAAATTTAATACCTCAGTTTTAACCTTATTGAAACTATCTTCTTTGTAGTCAATGGTATCCATCTTGTTTATTACAACACCCATTTGTCCTACACCTAAGGTCTTACATAGCCATGCATGCTCTTTAGTCTGTGCCATAATTCCTTCTTTGGCAGCTACAACTAAGAAAGCTACATCAGCTTGTGAAGCTCCAGTAATCATATTTTTAATAAAATCTTTGTGTCCAGGAGCATCAATTATTGTGTATTCAAACTTGTTTGTCATGAACTTTTTATGGGATAAATCAATTGTAACTCCTCTTTCTCTTTCTTCTTTTAGATTATCCATAACGAATGCAAATTCAAATCCTGATTTGCCTAATTCTGCAGCTTTTTCCTTTAATTTTCTCATTTCCTGTTCGTCAATGATTCCTGCATCAAAAAGTAATCTACCTACTGTGGTGGATTTACCATGGTCAACATGACCTACAAATACGATATTTACGTGTGGTTTTTGTTTTGCCATATTCTAAAGTCCTCCTTGGATCTTAATGAATGTTATCGGCTTGAATGAAAAGTCTCTCATATATAAAGGTTTCTTTTTAAAATGCAAATACTAAAATGGTTACTGAGCCTCTGTAAGGCCCTTTCTTGTCCTAATCTGCCTGATTACTTTATCTTGTAAAACTTCTGGTAATTTTTCAAAGACTTGGTCAACTACAAAATAGACTCCTCTTCCACCGGTTGCAGATCTTAAATCTGAACTTAGTCCAAACATTTCAGCTACAGGCAGTTTACACTTAGCAGTCATTGTGACTCCTTCCTGTTTCATGTCTATTAACTGTCCTCTCTTGTTTTGTATTAATTTGGAAATTTCTCCCATATAATCTGATGGTGCATCAATTTGTAATACCTGTAATGGTTCAAATATGGCTGGTTTTGCTGTTTGGATTGCCTCTCTTATACCATCTCTTACAGCAGGCAACATCTGGGCTGGACCTCTATGAATTGCATCTTCGTGTAATTTTAGGTCCATTATTCTTATCATCATCTTCATTCCAGGTTCTCTTGCTAATACACACATATCCATTACCTGTTCAAATCCATCAATTAATAATTCTATTACTTCATTAATATGAACTATTCCTCTTGTATTATCAACTAACATATTTCCGTGGTAAATATCTCTTATTGCTTTAGCTTCCTTCATAGGAATTCCTAATTCCTCTAATTTCTTGAAAGTTTCCATATCACTTTTTTTAATTCTTCCTTCAGAAATTTCTCCTGCCTTTATTGCCTGATATAAATTATCTGCTAAAGGTTCAACAATAAAATAAAGTTTGTTGTGTTTATTTGGGGATTTACCCTCTGCTTCCTGTGATTTAATCTGTACTGTTTCTCTGTAAACAACAATAGGCGGGGAAGTCTTAACTTGTAACCCTTTTTCGGTTTTAATTCTGTTTTCTATAACTTCTAAATGCAATTCTCCCATTCCTGAGATTAAATTTTCTCCAGTCTCTTCATTGATTTCAATTTTAACAGTTGGATCTTCTTTATTAACTTGTTTTAAAACATCTACAAGTTTTGCTAAATCTCCTGAACTTACAGGTTCGATTGATTTCGTAATTACAGGGTCGAAAATATGTTTGATTGCTTCAAATGGTTCCATTGGTTTGCTGGAGATTGTTTCTCCTGAGAATGTATTTTTTAGTCCAACCAATCCAATAATATTTCCAGCAGGACTATCCTCAACTTGAATTCTTTGAGCTCCTTTGTATACATTAACTTGCTGTACTCTTATTTCTCTTTTAGCACCATTCATATATAATATATCTCCCTGTTTTACAGTTCCAGAAAATAATCTTCCACAAGCAACCTCTCCTGCATGCTTATCGATTACAATTTTAGTTACAACAAAAGCAATGATCCCATTAGGATCACAAGTGATTAAGGACTTTCCTTCTTCGCTTTCTGGATCTCCATGCCAGATTTTTGGGATTCTGTATTTTTGAGCTTCAACAGGGTTAGGATGATGTACTACTACCATCCCTAAAACAATTTCATGCAGTGGAGCCTTCTTTGATAATTCCTTGTATTTTTCCTCTCCAGCCTCGTAAGCAGAAATAATATCTTTGAAACTTATATTTTTTTCTTTCATGTATGGGAAACTTAAAGCCCATTTGTGGAAAGCAGAGCCAAAAGATACAGCTCCTGCCTGAACATTAACCATCCATTTTTCCTTGAATTCTTCAGGAGCAATGCTGTGGATAAATTTGTTAACATCAGTTATTATCTTGATAAACCTCTCAGACATCTGTTCTGGAGTTAACTTAACTTCTTTGATTAATCTGTCAACTTTATTTATAAATAAAACAGGTTTGACTCTTTCTCTTAACGCCTGTTTTAATACAGTTTCTGTCTGGGGCATCATACCTTCAACAGCATCAACCAAAACAATAGCACCGTCAACCGCTCTCATAGCTCTTGTAACATCCCCTCCAAAGTCGACGTGTCCAGGAGTATCAATCAAGTTGATTAGGAATTCTTCATTCTTGTTAGTATGAACCATTGAAACTGAAGCAGCGTCGATTGTAATTCCTCTTTCCTGTTCATCAGCATGGAAATCCAAAGCCAGCTGTCTTCCTGCTAATTCTTCAGACATCATTCCGGCTCCAGCCAATAAATTATCTGAGAAAGTTGTCTTTCCATGATCTATGTGAGCACAAATAGCAATATTTCTGATATGTTTAGGATCTCTAGATAACCTTCTTACCTTTTCAATCATTGGTTCTGTAACAGCCATAATATATCTACCTCATATGTATAATATCTGGTTTGACTTTTAATGGTTTTATAAATGTTTTGGTTTTAAATATACAGTTCATAAAGTATTTTTATGTCAGAAAAAAGTCATAAACTATCCACGAAGATTTTATTCATTCAAATCTTTTTTTGGGCAACATTATTTTTTGTATGCTCCCTCTGCTGCTGATTTGACTCCAAAAAGTTTTCTACAACCGTCCATATACCAGCCCAATGTTGGACCAATAAATGGAGAAATTGTTGCCAAATATGTTGCTCCATTCTGGACTTTTTCCATATCCACCTTTCCTTCAGAAAATAAACTTCCGATAGTAATTGCTGCAGCATAAATAGGAACTTGAAAAGTATTAAATGCAAGTAAATCAACCAAGGTTTTTCTTAATCTTCCGCTTTCTTCACTAGTCTTTGCAATTTTGAAAGCTTTTTCTCTCCACCAACCATATGGCCCCCCAGTAACAGAGTTCATTGCAGTTGCTGATGCTCTTGAAGCAATAATTCCTGCCAAATTTAATCCTGTCCAATAATCTAGTACGCTCCCAACAACTAATGAATAAGTTATATTTCCAGCAGTATCCACTGCTGCAATTTTACGAGTAGAGGTTGCTGAACTATTCTTTAATTTTAATTCAAGATCCTCTTTTTGTGTTAATTTATTCTTAATTTCCATCCCCAGAGAATATAATTCTATTTTATAAACCTTACTATAGAGTGATAACAAAACAGAAAGATTTATAAATAATTGACACTATTCCATGGTAATGAAAAAGCCGTTATTTCCTCTGGTATTGGTATTTATTTTTGTGGCCTTGTCAATTGGAATTTATTCCATGAGCGAGCCACTCGCCAATACCAAGGAACTTTATTCTCCGGCAGACAGAATTAAAATAAATGATATAGAACTTTCTAATGATAAAATAACAATTAATCTTGATAATGCGGTCCTAGCTGAATTCGAGGATACAAATTCAATGGATCCTGTCCTGGACGATGGAACAACTGCAATAGAAATAATTCCTGAAAAAGAATCAGAATTAATTATTGGAGATATAATTGTCTATGAATCAGATTATGGAGATATTATCCATAGAATTGATGAAATTTCTTCAGATGATCAAGGAACTTACTTTGTTATGAAAGGAGATAATAATTATGATTCAGATCCATACAGAGTAAGGTTTAATCAGATAAAATATGTTTTAGTCGGAGTGTTATATTAGGAGGTCAAAATGGTTGTAGTAGAAGCAAGATGCCCAAAATGTGGAACATTATACACCTCAGAAGGATTCCCTCATGAGTTAATTTGCATATGTCATGCTAAAATAAAGACAGAAGTTAAAGCAAAGTAACTATAAAATATCCTAGCAAACATCCAGCAGTTAAGAAAGGCATTGCTGGATAAAATTTCTTTTTCTTGGTAAATAAAAATAAACCTAACAAGGATAATGTAACAAAAATTGGCATAATGAATGCCTTAGTTGAATAAACACCAAAAACAATGCCTGAAAACAGCAAAGGAAATCCAATATCCCCTCCCCCTAAAATTGCATTGTCTTTTTTATAAGGTATAATTAATCCTGCAAACATCTTTGCCTTTGTCTGGAACTTAGCTAATTTAATCATGTGTTTTGTTTTCCATACCGCAATCATGTCATATATTGAAATTAGTAATAATAAAATAAACCCGCTTAGAATGTTTAGCATTGGAGCAAAGATTGCAGCTAGCGCCCCATACATAAATAATTCTGTAAAATTATGGATATAAACATTGTTCTTGAAAATTCTTAAAATTGCAAATATAATTGCAACTCCAAAAGCGATTGTTTCATTGATAAATGCTGAAAATGAGATTGAGAGCGTTACCATTACACTGATAAAAAACCAGAATTTCCATAATCTGTAAGCTCTAAATTTAACCAAAATAAAAACAAAAACCGAGGCTAAAATTATTATAACTATTATTTCAGCAACAGAATACATAGAACTGACTTCAGGTCTTTCAATGTTATATGGAAGTTTTTCTCCTAGGTAGTGTTTAGTTACTAATAACCCAATAAATTGTGCAGCTAAGAATAAAACTATTAAAATTAAAGTAATCTTCCAGCTGTGTTTCATAAATATTTAATAAAAATCTAATTTAACTACTTTTTCCTTACTAGTCTTATTATCAAGACAGCAAAAAACAAAACAATAAATATCAAAGCTAATATGATTATGATCCATATTAACCCTAAAATAATGCTTAAAATTATGATTCCTGCAATTATTATTGCCAATATTCCTTTTATTAAACTCCTGAAGAACTTTCCAATAACCATTATTCAAACAACCTCTCAAAGAAACCTTTTCCAGCTTTTAATTTCATATTTTCCTCTCTGGCCAAATCTTCAAATATTTCTTTTTGTTTTTTGTTTAATTTTTTTGGGGTTATGACATTGATTTTTACAAGCAAGTCTCCAGTCTCTAAAGAATGTAAGTAAGGAATTCCTTCATCTTTTATTCTCATTATGGTTCCTGACTGTGTTCCAGCAGGGATCTTGATTTCTATTTCCTTGTCAAGAGTTGGAATTTTTATCTTGTCTCCCAGAGCTGCCTGGCTGAATGTTATCGGCATCTCCAAGATTAAATCATTTCCATCTCTCTCAAAAATTTCATCTTCTTCTATATTAATATCAATATAAAGATCCCCAGGATTTTTTGAATACTTATTTGGTTCACCCTGCCCATTAACTCTTAATCTTGATCCATCCTCGATGCCTGCAGGGACGTTTATTTTTAATTCCTTAGTTTCATTTACTAGTCCATTGTCGCAGTGTTTGCATTTTTTGATTATCTCTTCTCCATTTCCTTTGCATTTGCTGCATGTAGAAACCTGGGTAAAAATTCCAAAAGGGGTTCTTCTTGTTATTTTTTCCTGGCCTGACCCGTTGCAGTTATTGCATCTTCTTAATTCTTCTGCACCAGTCCCATCACATTCCTTGCATAAGGTCTTTCTGTTGATCTTAATCTTTTTTTCAAGCCCCTTTGCAGCCTCTCTTAATGTTATGTTTAGCTCATATCTTAAATCAGTTCCTCTACTTTTTCTTTTCCTTCCGCCAAAGAACATATCAAAAATGCTTCCGCCAAAAATATTTTCCCCAAAGATTTCAGAGAATATGTCATCAAAATTAGCTCCTCTGAAAATATCTTCCTGGCTATATCTTTGATCAAATCCAGCATGGCCAAACTGATCATATTGACTTCTTTTTGTTTCATCGCTTAAAACAGCATAGGCCTCAGAAATTTCCTTGAATTTTTCCTCAGCTCCAGATTCTTTGTTTCTGTCTGGATGATATTTTAATGCTAATTTTTTATAGGCTTTTTTAATCTCTTCCTTACTAGAATTCTTTTCTATTCCAAGTATTTCATAATAATCTTTTTTTGTCATATTCTATCCAGTATATCCTAGGTCTGTTTTCTCCATAAATTAGGTCTTTAAATCTCTTTCCAAAATGCTCTGGAATGAATTCTTTAATAGAATCATATACAAGATTCCTGCTTATGTCTGGATTGTTTCTTAATCCTTTAATGAAATCTTCTGCTGAAAGCTTTTTATCCTCTAATGAAACTAAATCAAATAATAATCCATTCCAATATCTGGGGTATTTCTCCTCAAGTTTATTGATTAGATTACTCTTATCGATAGCTTCCAGCAGCCATTCCTCAAAATGCCTAATCCTCGCTGTTGTCCTCATCTACAACCTCTGCATCAACTACATCTTCATCTTTTTTGTTTTTCTTTTTTCCCTTCTCTTGTTTACTTTGGGGTGCAGCAGCTTGCTGATATATCTTCATTCCAATCTCTTGTGCAATTTTTTCTGTGTCTTTTAACTTATCCTTTATTTTTTCTGTATCATTTGACTCCAATGCTTTCTCAAGTTCTTTGATTGCCTTTTCAACTTTCTCTTTGGTTTCTTTGTCTACTTTATCTCCGTATTCATCAAGTAACTTCTTTGTTGAATGAACCAGAGTTTCTGCATTGTTTCTTGTTTCAACTTCTTCTTTTTTCCTTTTGTCTTCTTCAGCATTTTTTTCAGCATCCTTAACCATTTTCTCAACTTCTTTCTCATTAAGTCTTGACCCTCCTGTAACTGTAATCTTTTGTTCTTTTCCTGTTGCCAAATCCTTAGCTGAAACATTTACTATTCCGTTTGCATCTATGTCAAATGTAACCTCTATCTGAGGAATTCCTCTTGGAGCAGGAGGAATTCCTTCTAGGTTGAATCTTCCTAAACTTTTGTTGTCAGAGGCCATCTCCCTTTCTCCCTGCAGGACATTTATTGTTACAGCTGTCTGATTGTCAGCAGCAGTACTAAATATCTGGGATTTTTTTGTAGGTATGGTTGTGTTCCTCTGTATTAATGGAGTTCTTATTCCTCCTAAAGTTTCAATACCTAATGTTAATGGAGTAACATCAAGCAATAAAACATCTTTGACATCCCCCCCCAAAATTCCTGCCTGGATTGCGGCTCCCAAAGCAACAGCTTCATCAGGATGTACAGACTTATCAGGTTCTTTTTCAATTATTTCCTTGACAAGGTGTTGTACTTTTGGAATTCTTGTTGATCCACCAACAAGAATAACTCTGTCAATGTCTTTTGATTCTAACTTTGCGTCCTTTAATGCCTGTTTTGTTGGACCCTTTAATTTCTCAAAAATATCTGAAGCAATTTCTTCAAGCTTGGCCCTTGTTAGTTTCATTGTTAGATGTTTAGGTCCATTCTTGTCAGCAGTAATAAATGGTAGATTTATGTCTGTCTGTTGTACCGTAGATAATTCTTTCTTTGCTTTCTCTGCAGCTTCTTTTAATCTTTGCAGGGCAGTAGGATCTTCTCTTAAATCAATTTTATTTTCTTTTTTAAATTCATTTGCAATGTAATCAATTATTGCATCATCTATGTCATCTCCCCCCAATTTATTATTCCCTGAAGTTGACTTTACCTCAAAAACACCATCTCCTAATTCCAGAATTGAGACATCAAATGTTCCACCACCAAAATCAAATACTAAAATTGTGTGATCATGTTTTTTGTCTGATCCATAAGCCAGTGCAGCTGCAGTAGGTTCATTAACAATTCTTTTTACATTCAATCCAGCAATTTTCCCTGCATCTTTTGTTGCCTGTCTCTGTGCATCGTCGAAATAAGCAGGAACAGTAATGACTGCATCTTTAATTGTAGTTCCTAGATATGCTTCTGCATCTGATTTTAATTTTTGCAGGATCATAGCAGAAATCTCTTCAGGGCTGTAATTTTTTCCCTCAATAGTTATCTTTTCTCTTGTTCCCATCAATCTTTTGATAGATCTTACTGTATGCTTTGGATTAATTATTGCCTGTCTTCTTGCAACCTCTCCAACCAATATTTCATCATCTTTTATGCATACTACACTTGGAGTTATGTTTGCTCCTTCTGAATTTGGAATTATTTTAGATTTACCTCCTTCCATAACAGCCACAGCTGAAAAAGTAGTACCTAAATCAATACCAATTGTTTTACTCATTTTTTGCCTCCCTTGCTAACCTTAACCTTAGCAATTCTTATTGTTTTATCATGAAATTTATATCCAGACTGTAATTCTTCAATTACCGTGCCCTCTTCTTTATTGGATTCTTCTTGCAATAACGCTTCGTGCACTTCAGGATTAAATTTTTCCCCAATAACTTTCATCTTGCAGATCCCTTCTTTCTCAAGAATATCATTAAATTCTGCATAAATCAATTCAATTCCTTTTGTAAATTGTTCCTTGTCTTTTTGGTTGTTTAATGCCAGTTCAAAGTTATCAATAATAGGCAATAGTTTAATAATAAAATCCTTATTTCCATACCTTATAGTATCTTCTTTTTCTTTTTCTGTCCTTTTTCTGTAGTTTTCAAACTCTGCCTGTAATCTCTGTAATAGCTCTGTGTATTCGTTTATTTGCTTAACTAGCTCTTCTTTTTTTGCTTTTTTTATGTCAATCATTTTAACACCCATATTTTGTTGACTTTAAGTCAACGTAGTTTATTTAAACTAACTTATATTTAAACCTTTCCCAAAATGTTTATAAATAAAAACATTTTTATTATAAAATGCCTACCTTTCATAAGATAACAATTATAAGAACATCTAGGCCAAAAGATCCAGAATTAAATCAGGAAATACAATGGATTTCAAGTTCTTTAGGTTTGTTTGGGGATAGGGACAAAGAAAAATCCTGTTTCAGGGTTTTTGTTGAGCTAGTCAAGAGCAACAAAGAAAATAATTTATTATCAAGCGATGAGATTGCAGAAAGATCTCATTTATCAAGAGGAACTGTAATACATCATCTTAATAGGCTGATGGATGCAGGCATAGTTCTAAATCATAGGAATCGGTATATGTTAAGAGTTAATAATCTAGAATCACTAATCAATCAGATTCATAGAGAACTTGATGATTATTTTAGAGATCTAAGAAAAATTGCTGAAGAGATTGATAAAAAAATTTAAAATTTAATAATAAATTTCAATAAATACATTAACATTATTCCAACAATAAATAAGCCAATAACTAAAAGAGATCTGCTAATTTTAATTTCTTTTCTTATCTCAGGAACTAAATCAGAAGCGCTTATATAAATAAAACCTCCTGCAGCAAAAGCCAGTAAAATCCCAATAAAACCCTCTATTCTGTTTGATAATAAAAATCCGATAATCCCTCCTAATATAGCGGTTAAGGCAGAAACAAAATTTAAGAATAATGCTCTTGTTTTTTTAATCCCCCCATGGATTAAAACTCCAAAATCTCCCATTTCCTGAGGGATCTCATGTATTATTACTGCAATCATTGTGGTAACTCCCAAAGGGGTATTAACCATAAAGCTTCCAGCAATTATTAGGCCATCAATAAAATTATGAATAGAATCCCCAAAAATACTCATATGGGCAAAAGTATGAACCTTGCATTCAGTTTCATGGCAGTGCCTCCAGTGCAAAATTTTTTCTATGATAAAGAATATTATAAAACTAATCAAGATTATAATAAAAACATTTAAGTTTGTTTTCTCCAAAGCTTCAGGTATTAAATGTAAAAAAGCCCCACCCATCAAAGCACCTGCAGATAAAGCAACTAACCCAAAAGTAATTTTTTTAAGAGTATCTTCCTTAAGGGCCAAAGTAATTACTCCTATAAATGAGATTAAGCTGACTAGAAAGGTGCTCAGTAATATTAAAATTAATGGATTCATTTTATTAAATAATTCTAATAAGTTATAAATCTTTCCTCAGAGTTTAAAACAGCTTTTTTTATTAATTCCTCTCTGTTTTCTATTTCTTCTTCTATCTTAATAATATCCCTTAATCTTGCCTTTGTTTTGGGATTTTTAGCAATCATAAATGAGCAACAATCAGAATAAGGTTTTATGGAAATTTCATAAGTTCCTATCCTTTTACCAATTTCAATAATTTCTTCTTTATTCATACCAATTAATGGGGTTAGAATAACAAGATTTGATGAATCATAAATACATCTTAAATTTTCTCCGGTTTGTGACGCAACCTGCCCTAGATTATCCCCTGTGATCATTACATTAATTTTTTCTTTTTTAGCGATCTCATTTATAATTTTCATCATGAATCTCCTGTATATAATCATCCTTGAATCAGACTGAACCCTCTTGATGATTTCTTTTTGGATTTCTTCAAAAGGAACAATGTATAATTTGGATTCTAACTGAATCTTATTTAATCTTTCAATCAATTCATTAATCTTGGATAATACCCCTTGATTTATGGTTTTATTAAAGATATGGACAAAAGTAACTTTGCATCCTCTTTTCATCATTAAGTAAGCAGCGACAGGACTATCAATCCCCCCGGATAAAGAACAGAGTATATTTGAACTTGAATCAACTGGCAATCCTCCTATTCCTTTAAGTTTCTCGTGATAAATAAAAATTTCCTTATGCCCAACCTCAACAAATAATTCAAGATCAGGTTTACTTACCTCTACTTTTTTATTTAAGCTTTTGATTATTAACTCTCCTAGGATTTTATTAATTTCCTGAGAATTTTTCTCAAATCCTTTGTTAGACCTTCTAGAACAAACCTTAAAACTGTTAAATTTTAGGTTTTCTAATAACCTTAATGATTTTTCAGTTAAATCCTTCATGTCAAGCTTTGATATTTTACTAAAGGAAAAATAAGCTACTCCCGGAATTTTGGATAAAATATTTATTAAATTTTCCTTGTCATATTTTTTATCTAACTCGCAGGCAATAAATCCATATTTTTTCTTAGTATCTTTTACTTTATCCCTAAGAGCCTTTTTTATATTTTCAACTAGTTTATTTTCGAAAATAACTTTGTTTTCTCCCTTAGTGCCAATTTCGCTGTAATGAATTATAATATAATCGTACATTTTATTCAGATTTCCTCGTTCTATTTAAGCGTTTCTAGGTAGATTTATAAGCTAAGATTGTTTAATTAAAATAATGGCCCAGTACAAGCAGATGTGTGTTATTTGTAGAAAAAATATGGCTCTTATGAGTTATAAAAAAAGATTTCCCATTTGTGTGGAGTGTGAATTAAAACAGATTGATGAAAAAGTTGAAGAACCAAAATTCAAAAAATTATTTGACATTCCTCTGGAATTTTACAGGGAAACTCCATTTCTCAGAGACATTAAAAGAAAATATCTCATGACTGGTTTCTTGACAGAAAAACAAGTAAGTGCTTTTAAGAAAACGGTTGGTGAACTAAAAAAAGAGAAAAAATAAATAAAAACCTATTTAAACAATAAAACTAATAAAATTTTGAGGTGATTATGATGACCCCATTAATTACAGCTTTGCTTGTTATTTTAATAATTTGGGAACTTATTATGAAGGGTATTGCTCTGTGGAAAGCCTCTAGAAATGACCATAAAACCTGGTTTATTGTTATATTAATCCTAAACACTGCAGGAATCTTACCCTTGATATATGTGCTCTTCTTTTCAGAGAAGAAGAAAACCATAGGACTCAAAAAGAAAAAGTAAAAGATATAGTATAGAAAACAATTTAAATAAGTTTAGAGTAAAGAGATAACTATGAAACTTGTTGTTGATATACAAAGCGATAGTCTAGCTGATCTAGCAAAGGCTATAAGAATACTTGAAAGAGCAAAATATAACCGAGAAAACAATAAACCTCTTACAGAGGGCTTTGATGAACTGGGGGTGAATGCATCTTCTTCCCAGAAAAGCTCAGACTCATCTGGTCAGCTATCCAGAGCTGCTCAAGAAGCAAAGAAACAGATGGAGCTAATGGGTAAAATAGACCTTTCAACCTATTTCTCTAAGGGATGAAAACTATCAAACCAAAAAAGGTTAAGTTATTTTGCGGGATCTTGTATCTCAGAGAGGAAGACCTAAGTTTGATTTTAAAAAAACTTGAAAAGAAGTTTGGTTCAATAGAAGAAATGTCTCTTCCTTATGATTTTGTTTTTACTTCTTATTATGAACCCGAATTTGGAAAAAATCTTAAGAAAAGATTTGTTGTTTTTAAAAAACTCAT
The DNA here is from genome assembly GCA_028714095.1 of Candidatus Nanoarchaeia archaeon. Lineage (GTDB taxonomy): Archaea > Nanobdellota > Nanobdellia > SCGC-AAA011-G17 > JACPNG01 > JAQTMY01. Next base: position 472,576 of record JAQTMY010000001.1, read on the forward strand.
AGACCCAAAAAATATCTCTAACATTAAATTGTTTACAAACAATCTTGAAAATAAAGTTGTAAAGAGAGGGAAGAGAAAAATAAATATTGACCCCGGATACATAAGCGTAGACCAGTTAATACTACCCACCGCAAAACCAAGACCCCACAGAATTTATCTGGAAAAAGGAGTCTATGCAGATCATACCTATATTTTTAAGAAAAATGAAGTTATAACTTTTCAGCATACATTCCCCGATTTCAAGCAGAACTTTGTCAAGGAATTCTTTTTGAATTTAAGGAGAAAATACCTTAATCAATTAAAACATTAACTTTAAATATATATTTTCCAAGTTTATACCTATGAAACTAAGAGTAAAAGCGGTGGGTCTTTCTACAGGTTATCCCCTAGTCGCAATATTAAGTAAGGATGATGCTAAACATCTTGATGTTAATGCTCTTGACAGGATTGATATTAATGGAACAAAAGTCATTGTTAATATTTCCTCGAATGGAATGAAAAATGGAAATATTGGTTTATTCAAAGAAACTCTCGAGAAACTAAAGGTAAAACCAAACCAGTTAGTTAATGTAAAAATAGGCCATCTTCCACGTGGAATAGAGTTTATTGAAAATAAGCTAAAGGGGAATGTATTAAATAAAGAAGAGTTAGACAGGATAATAAAAGAAATAATTAATAATGAATTAAATGAGGCAGAGATCGCTTATTTTGTTTCAGCATGTTATTCTAATGGAATGTCAGACAAGGAAGTTATGTATTTGACAAAAGCAATGGTTGAGAACAGCAAAACAATTAAAATTGGAAATAAAAAAGTTCTTGATAAGCATTGTGTTGGGGGTATCCCAGGAAACAGAACTTCGATGGTTATTGCTCCAATTATAGCCTCAATGGGATTTTTAATGCCTAAAACCTCAACAAGGTCTATAACAAGCCCTTCGGGTACTGCAGACACAATGGAAACTCTCGCAAATGTTACCTTGTCTAAAGACCAGATTATAAAAGCGGTCAAAAAAACAAACGCCTGTTTGGTTTGGGGCGGTGCTTTAGACTTAGCTAATGCAGACCAGGCAATTATAAGGGTTGAAAGATTATTAAGAATTGATGCTCAGCCAATGCTCCTTTCCAGTATATTATCAAAGAAAAAATCTGTTAATGCAAGCTATGTTATAATTGATATCCCTATTGGAGAAACCGCCAAAATAAAGACAAGCAAAGAAGCAAAGATTCTTAGAAGAAGATTTGTGAAGATTGGAAAAATGCTTGAAATGAAAGTCCGAGTTGTTATAACAGATGGATCTCAGCCAGTAGGAAATGGGATTGGGCCTGTACTGGAAGCAATAGATGTTTTGCAGGTTTTAAGAGGGCATGGCCCAAAAGATTTAAGGGAAAAATCAATATTCCTTGCAACAGAATTATTGGATTTAGCCGGAGTCAAAAAGGCAAAAAGTAAGGTTCTGTATTCTTTAGCTTCTGGAAGAGCATATGCAAAAATGAAAGAAATCATAAAAGTTCAGGGGAAAAACCTTCATAGACTTAAGGTCGGGAAATATTATAAAACAATAATTTCAACTAGATCCGGAAGGGTTCATTCAATAGATAATGAAAGAATCTCCAAACTTGCGAGAATTTTGGGATGTCCTGAAGACAAGGGGGCAGGCCTTTATCTTAATGTTAAAAAAGGATTTAATGTAAAAAGAAATCAGGCATTGTTTACGATGTATGCAGAGTCCAGGAAAAAATTGGACTATGCCCTGGAAGAATTAGACAGGGATTATCCAATAAAGGTTTCTTAAAAGTTTTATTGTTCTCCAATGCAATAATAAACCTTAAATATTGAGAAACCATTTCATAAAATATGAAAGCAATCATACTTGCTGCAGGATATTCTGGAAAAAGTTTTCCCTTAATGAGAGAGAGACCTAAATCACTTATTCTTGTCAAGGACAAACCCGTGGTGGGGCATATCGTAGATAAAATCAAAGAACTAAAAGAAATTGATAAAATATATCTTGTTACAAATGATAAATACAAAAAATTGTTTATGGCCTGGCTTAACGACGATAATGTCGAAGTTGTTAGTGATGGGACAAAAGACAGGAAAGAGCAGCTTGGGGCAACAGGTTCATTAAATTTTATTATAAAAAATAAAAACCTGCAGGAGGACTTATTGATTGTTGCAGGAGACAATCTTTTTGATTTCAGTTTATCCCCTTTGATTAGCGATAGGGATAAGATTAAGATTGGGGTTTATGATATAGCAGATTTGAAAAAAGCAACTAACTATGGGGTTGTTAAACTTAATGGATCAAAACTTAAGGAATTCGAGGAAAAGCCAAAACAAACAGACTCTACCTTGATTAGCACCGCATGCTATTATTTCCCAAAAGATTCTCTTAAATTTATTGATTCATTCCTGGATGTTAATGAGGAATCTGAACTTGGGCATTTTATAAAATTTTTAAAAGATAAAAAAGAAATAGAAACACATAAGTTTGAAGGAAGATGGTTTGATATAGGAACAGATTCTAAGTTAAGAAAAGTAAGAAGAGAATATTCCTAATTATTTTTTCCTTTTTAATTTATTCCCTAAAAGTCTGGTAATTTTAACATCTAAAGCCAGTATCCTTCTTTCAAGAATAAATATTCTTCTTAGGCTGTATATCATCCCAACAACAGCTCCAAGCATGACATATAAAATTACAGTTATCTGATCCAATTATATCACCTCTCCAAAATATATGATTGATTTAATTTAAATATTTTACTTTTTTAGGATTTTCTCTGCAACAGCTGCAAAAGCAGGTCTTGTTATAAATACCCCTATTGAAACCCCTATGATGGTTGTAACTGCAAAACCTTTAACTAATCCTGCACCAGCCCAAAGTAATGGTATCATTGCAGCCACTGTAGTTGCATATGCAGCAAGGATAATAAAGAAAGATCTCTTAATTTTTTCCTTCCAATTATAGGTTATCTCTTCTTTTCCTCCTTTAAGTATCTCATCGATCATAACGATCTGATCATCAACTCCAGTACCAACCGCAGCAATTATTCCTGCAATTGAAACTAGATCCATATCCCATTTGATTATTGCAGCAACTCCGAGTGTTAATAAAACTTCACTTACAAGGGTTATCATAACCGGAATTAAAATCTTTAAGGATTTGTATCTGAAGTATAATACCAATCCAACACCAATTATTGCTAGGATTCCGACAATGAATGCATTTCTGACAAAGTCCTTTCCTAACAATGGAGAGATTGTATCCAATTTTTCTACTTCAATCTCAACAGGCAATGAACCCGTGATGAGTATTGTTTGTAAATTATTCATATTATAAACAGCAGCATTGAATGCATCCTGCTCTGTTGCTCCATATCCAGGTCCTGAAATAAGTATGTCCTGTGTTTCTAAACCTCTAAGATCTTTGGATACTCTTAAAGAATCAACCAATCTTCCGTCAAGATAGAAATCAATATTCTTTTCAAGATATTCCCCTCCGTTTTCCATAATTATTCCAAGGTCTTTGGTGGCTGCAGCATGTTTCTTTGCAACCTCAGGACTTAGCCTTATTGTAAACTGGAAAGTACATACATAACCTTCCTGAGCCTCATCGCATGATTTTATTCCCGCGCAGGTTCCATCTTCCCTGCATACAAAAGGAATGTCTTTTTGTCCGCCCTGGAATATAACATTGTCTCCAATCTTTGCCTCAAACTTACCTTGTTGCTTAATTAAGTTTGAAATTTCATCTGAACTTACATCAGCAATTTCTATGAGAATATATTTCTGGTTGTTTAGGTCAGTAGCAGATCTTATGCTTAAGTCCTTTACCCCATAAACATTTAATCTGTTTGATAAAACAGCTATTAAATCCTCAATATCCTGATAACTTACATCCTCCCCAACAGGTCTTAACAATGCCCTTGTTCCGCCCTGTAAATCAAGCCCTTTCCCTATGTTTGAGGTTTTGGCATTTGTTACAGTAATCTGGGGGGTTCCTCTTGTTAGAAATATAACCTCCTTCCTGTTTGTTGTTATTGTTATTTTTTCTTTAGGCAATAATTCTGAACTTATTTTGTCAAGATCATCCTGACTTTCAATTTTTTTATTATTAACCTCAGTAATTATAGCTCCTTTATCAACAAACTTACTGGAAATAACAGTTAAATTTTCAGTAACAAAACCAATATCATAGGTAGTTTCATAATTATATTCCTTGAGATTGGTTTTAACATTAAGTTTTACTGGGGATCTATCAAGATACTTGACTGCATTGTTATATTCTGTTAAAGTTGAAATTTCCTGTCCATTAATAGCAAGAATTTTTTCTCCAGTCTCTAATCCCTGTTCAGAATAGGTAGTTCCAGGCACAACAGATTTTATCTCAATCCCTGTTGCCCATGGTCTTGGGGCAATAGCTAAAATAGCTATGATTATTGCAAATATTAGAATCCATATTCTTACATTTAATTTTGGAAAATTACTCATTTTTGAATTTCCTTTTTGTATACCAATTTATAAGGTATGAGTTAACAGTATAGGTTATAATTATATCAACAATTAATCCAATTACAATTATAACAAACATTTCTTTTATAAGATAAGACTGGGTAAAAATAATTCCTAGTACAAGTGCTGCCATCGTTGTTGCACTCATAGTTAATCCGGTTTTGATTGAATCTAATGTTCTTGATTCTATTGTTCCTTCTCTTCTTTTGAATACCTTAACTGTCAATAAGATATCTGTGTCAATTCCATAACCAATAATTAGTAGTAAAGCAGACAATCCTGCAGTCGAAACCCTTATTCCTAAAACATTAATAATTGCAACGTTTACAATAAGATCAAAGACACCAGAGCATATAACTATTAGGCTTGCGATAGGATTTCTAAATGTTATGAATACAACAACTGCCATAAATAAAAATGCTAGGAGAATAGCCCTAATCATCTGGGCATAGAAACTTTTTCCCAGAGTAGACCCTGTTTCTTCAAATGAAGAATTATCCTGGTTTAATTCTATGTTTAAGATTCCGGAGATTGCTTGTTTTAATTCATCTGATTTTACATTGCCTTCTATAGAAAATCCTTTTTGCTTATCACTTCCAAATTCAGTTATTCTTCTGAAAACAAAATCAGTATTAAATTTTTTCTCTAATTCAGGAACTAGACTTGATAAATCCTTATCTGTATAGACTGTTGCCGAGGCTCCTCCTGTTAAAGTAACATCTTTTTTTATTATATCTCCGGTTTTTATATAAGAATTGCTTAATATGAAAATGCTTAGTAAGATAAGTATCAATGGGATAATCATTAATTTCTTATGATTCTTGAAATAAAAATCGGTTATCTTCATACTTTTTTCAAGTTTTAGTGGCTTTAAAAAGGTTTTGGATAATTTTAAATATTATGGATTCATTCTAACTCTAAATGAAAATAGACAAGTCAGATACAATCTTGATATTGACTATCATAGTCTTTGTTGGAATATTCTTAGTGCTCAGTCCAAGCTATATTGGTTATCAAACCCAGGAAATTGAAGAATATGAATGCGGAGACAGTATATGCACAAGCCCTTATGAGGATGAGATAATATGCCCAGAAGACTGCTCATCCAGTATAAAAATTCCTTATGGATTAATTGTAATATTAATTATTGTTCTAATTGCTGGTTTAATTTATTTTAATTTATACAAAGGAAAGAAAGATTTGAGAGAACTTACAAAAGGGAGAAAACCCTATACAAACATCCAGGATTACCAGAACCTCAAGAATTTTGTAACTAAAGAGATAAATAATAACCTGAAATTTAAGGAAATTACACTTAAACTAGCAAACAAAGGATGGACAAAAAAACAGATTGAATATGTTTATGATGATGTCTTGTGGGAAAAAAGAAAAGTTCTTATTGATATAACCCCTAAACAAACAAAAGATTCTTCTTCACTAATTGATTATTTAAATAAATGTAAAAACCTAAATCTAAGCAAGTTTGTTGTAAAGTTTAAACTGCGTGAAAAAGGCTGGGATAAAAAGACAATAAATGAAGCTCTTAAGAAGGTTAATTATTAATTACATATATATACTTAGTTTTAAGACAGAAAGGGGCTTCCCTTCTGTCACTAATCCTAATCTTTTGAAGATTCCTGTTCCTTTTGAGATTCAAAATAAATACACAATACCAGTTCAACCTTTTTTGAGGTATTCTTGTCTTCTTGATATTCAACTTTAACCTTGATATGGAATACTGCAACTTTCGGGGTAAGGCTGGTTATACCTACTTCAGAAAGACCCTTTAAATCACTAAATTCTTTTTGAATACCCGACTTTAAAACTTCAGCATATATGAGATCTAGTTTATCGGGTCTAGCAGGATAAACATTGATTATAGATCTATAACCATCCATCGTATCATCTATCTCAGTTACTTCAAATCTTAATTCCGCTGAACTTGAGTGAGGGTTAAAGTTATTAGAGTCGAATTGCTTGCTAAACACCTGCATTAGTTTAATAACTAATGAGTAAATGGTCTCAACAGCAAACATACGATCTTTAATGCAATGATGTCCTTTAAACTCCCCCTCCTTTTTGGATACAATCAACTTAGTCTTAATTGACCTATCATCACTCATCATCAACCTCCTTTAGGTTTTTTCGGGTACGCCGTACCCTTTTTGTTTTAATTTATTCTTTCGAATAATAGAAACTAAAAACAACTCCACAATTTACTAAGTAATAATCTTTTAGAGAACAAAAACCTATATCAAATTTTTCCCTAATATGTTAGGTACTAGTAGAACTAAGGACATTTGGGATAATCTTTTTTTCTGCTTTAGAAAGATGTTCACAAAACGTGGGGGCTGAGACACCCACAATCCTTGCAAGTTTTTTCATATTTGTTTTTTTTGGGAAATCATAATATCCATTTTCAATAGCTAATCCTATTGCTCTTTTCTGGCTAGGTGTCAAATCAGGCATGAGATGAGGATAATAAACATCAGTCAATTTAGTCTGCTGAATATTTAAGACCTTTACATCCTCAAAATCTTTTTTTAGATTTTTAATAAATTCTGTTAGATTAAATTTGTTCCATGATGCAACTTCCCATGTTTCGTAACCTTCTCGGTCTACAAAGACCGGTTTTACAAAAATTAGTTTATCAGTTTTAAATGTAGATGGAACATGTTCCTTTCTAACCTCTAGGCAAAAAAAAGAATCCCCCGCGATTTCAAAATTTTCAATTCTCTTATCCTTTTTTATATCTTTAATGAAATTATTAATTGCTGCAGGTTCTCCGTAAACCGTATGAATCTGAGGGGAGTAAGTTACCCCTTTTTCTTGGAATATATTAAATGAAATCCCAGCATCAATAACACCAAATTTCTTACATCTGGTTCCAATTATACAATCGTGTTTTAGTTTGATTTTAGTGGTCCACATAAATACCTAATATATTAGGTCTAATATAAATACCTTCCTATTTAGATCCTATTAAGTTTTAAAATAGAAACCTTTATAATTTAATTAAATGTGAGACAATTCTATGCACCGGTAGTGCAATGGCTAACATGACAGCCTTCCAAGTTGTCGATCTGGGTTCGAGTCCCAGCCGGTGCATTTCTAAAAAACTTTATATAATTATAGCCTATCTATAATTCATGAAAAAAGCAGTAATCTTCATTATTATAGTTATTTTACTTAATTTATACTTGGTCTTTGCAAAAGAAGTTGTAATGAACGTAGGAGATTCTGTTATAATTAATCATAAGAATGTAAGACTTGAAAACGTCGGATCTGGTGGAGCAATTGTTGTTAGTGTAGATGGTCTCTCAGAAACCATTCCAATGTCAACTTCCGAACTAGTAAGAGGAATTGAAGTTAGAAATAAAGAGACTTATTATGAAGACAATAAGGACCAAAGATCTGCCTTGCTGGACTTAAGTTTTACTGAAGTAAGTTACTTTTGTTCTAATGGGGAAATTGATGATGAAACAGAAGAAGCAGGAATAGATTGTGGAGGTCCTTTCTGTCCAACCAAGATTTGTCCAACCTGCGGTGATAATATAAAAAATCAAGATGAAACAGATATAGACTGCGGGGGAAGTTGCAGAGATTGTAAGGAAGGGAAAAAATGTAATGAGGATAGTGACTGTATGTCTGATTCCTGTTCTGATGATAATAAATGTTGTGAATATTTATCTAAAAATGAATATAAAAAAGAATGTAAAACCGGAGAGCCGGTCTCTAGAGGAGATGACGAAGATGGATGTAAAATCGGCTGGAGTTGCTGTGGGGATCAAAAATGTCAGTATAAAGAAAATAAAGAAAACTGCCCAGAAGATTGTAAACCTCCAGAACCAGAAATAATTAATAAGTCAGAACCAATATCAGAAATCAAATCGGTTCAGGAAAACATAACAGAAAAGGTCCTTGTTGTTAAGAATTATCAAGCAAAAAAGGAACCTTTCCATCTAACCAAATCAATTTGGAATTTTATCCTATCAATTTTCTAAGAATTAACTCAGATTCAGAGTAAAAACAATACCAAAATCTATATAAACTGTTAATAAGGATAAAAAATAGACCTATCCAAGGAGGGACCAGGATGATAAACAGAAGGAAATTAGTTATTTTTGAAAGAATTTTATTAGTAATTCTTGCAGTTCTCCTTGTTGTTTCTATAGTAACAGATGGATTTGGTAAACCTGCTCTGTCTCAGGAAAAAGCAGTAGATAAAGCAGTGACTTACATAAATGATAATGTGCTAAAGGGCCAAGGAACAGCAACTGTAGAAGACTCAAGCTCTGAAGGTTGTTTATACAAATTCAAGCTTAATGTTGGAGGATCAAGTTTTGATTCTTATGTTACAAAAGACGGAACAATATTATTCCCACAGGGAATAGCTCTAGATGAACAAGTTACAGATACTACAACAGAAGAACCAGTAACAGAAGTTACAAAAACAGATAAGCCCGTTGTAGAGTTATTTGTAATGAGTCATTGTCCTTATGGAACTCAGATGGAAAAGGGGTTGATCCCTGTCATTGAAACTCTAAAGGACAAAGCAGACATAAAAATTAAATTTGTAGATTATGCAATGCATGGAGAAAAAGAAGTTTATGAAGAGTTAACTCAGTATTGTATAGAAACAGAGATGAATGATAAATACATAGATTACTTGAGCTGTTTCTTGAAAGAAGGCAAGTCTGAGGACTGTATAAAAGAAGTAAAGATAGATGAAGCTAAATTAAAGACATGCACAGATAAGGTTGATAAGGAATACAAAATAACAGATTTGGTTAAAGATGAAGCAAACTGGATTAGCGGAAGATATATTCCATTTAACATTTTCAAGACAGAAAATGATAAATATGGAGTTCAGGGTTCACCTACATTGGTTATTAATGGTGCCCAGGTTTCAAGCGCAAGAGACTCAGCAAGTTTGTTAAAAACAATTTGTAGTGCCTTTAATGAAAAACCGGCAGAATGTGATACTGAATTAAGTTCAGAAAGTCCTTCTGCCGGATTTGGTTTTAATACCACAACTGGTAACGCAGCAGCTGATGCTGGCTGTGCCAGTTAATTTTTCTTTTTTTATTTTTAATAAGCTTTATAAATAGTTAAAAAACCAAAATTAAAATGATATGTGTAATTGCAATGATCGTCTTTGGGATATTAGGTATATTTTCTGTTAAATACAGGACAATTGCCAAAGAATCTTTTGAATGTGTTTTTAAAAGAATCACTTTAAGACCATGCACCACAGGATTAGATGAAAGGTTAAAGGGACAGATAACAGGAAAATTAATGAAAAAAAGTCCTAAGGTTGCTGCATTTACCTATAAGCATTTTGAGGTATTTTCATGGTTCTTCTTGATCTTATTGATTGGAAGCTTGATTTATTCTGGAATAAGCGCCTATAATCTAATTGTTTATGAGAACTGTCATGGCCCAGGTTCAGATGAAGTTTGTGTATTTAATCCAGAGACCTATGCTAATGAAGGAAACTGTGAATGTACTTCTGATACAGATTGTACCTGCCCAGAAGGAACCTGTACCTGTTTGGATGGCCAATGTGTTTCTTAGAAACCTTTATTAATTTTATACTTTCCTTTATTTTATGAATATGGATAAAACAAGAAAGGATTTTCCAGTTTTGAATAAAATTATTTATTTAGATTCTGCCTGCATGAGTTTAAAACCTATCCAAGTAATAGAAAAAATAAATGAATATTATAAGGACTATCCTGGATGCGGGGGAAGAGGAGTCCATAGCATAAGCAAGAAAGTTGATGAAGAATGTCTAAATGCCAGAAAACAAATACAAAAATTGCTTAACATAAAAAATGAAGAACAGATTGTTTTTACAAAAAATACAACCGAAGCCTTGAATTTAGTTTATAATTCTCTTAAGTTTAAAAAAGTAATAACTACGGATAAAGAGCATAACTCTAATTTAGTTCCAGTTTTAAGGTTAAAAAAAGAAAAAGGAATTAAACACGATATTATCTTTGGAAATAAGGATAATACATTTAACCTTGAGGAGTTCCAGGATAAGATTAAAGATACCCAGCTAGTTTCCATGGTTCACACCTCAAATTTGGATGGAACAACAATCCCAGCAAAAGAAATAATTAAGATCGCTCATGAAAATAATTCATTGGTAATGTTAGACGGAGCACAGTCAGCTCCCCATAAAGAAATTGATTTAAAAAAAATGGACGTTGATCTATTTGCATGCTCTGGTCATAAGATGTTAGGTCCAACAGGAATTGGGATGCTGTATGGGAAAGAAGAAGTTCTGGAAAAATTAGATCCATTTATTTTAGGAGGAGAAACGGTAACAAACTCAACCTATGAAAGTTATACTCTAGAAAAAATTCCCAACAGATTTGAGGCAGGACTGCAGCATTATGCTGGAATAATTGGTTTGGGTGAAGCCTGTAATTATTTGAGAAAAGTAGGAATGGAGAATATTACAAATCAGGAAATAAAAGTAAATAAAATAATCGATGATGGTTTAAGAAATATAGATGGTATTAATATCATTGGTCCAAGTGATGTAAGGCTAAGACCCGGAATAACATCCTTTACTTATAAAAATAAAGATGTACATCAGATTGCTTTATTATTAGATCATTCTAAAAAAATAATGATGAGATCAGGACAGCACTGTGTGCATTCCTGGTTTAATAACCATAATCTCAAGGGGAGTGTTAGGGCTTCATTGTACCTGTATAATAACGAGGACGATGCCCATAAATTAGTAGATGGGCTTAAAGATGTGATAAAAGTAATAGGATGAAGATTAAACTTGCTTTTGTTTTGCTTGTATTTGTTTTTGTTTTCCTTCTCGCTTTCCAGTTTGAAATTTTTAATCTAAAATTTTATGAAAAGGAGTTTATCAAAAATAATGTTTATGATAAATTTGGAAAAGAACAAACCCTGGAACAAACAAATAACTTAATAGATTATTTTAATGGCAAATATAAGGTCTTAGGAGGAGATTTTTTTAATGACAAGGAAAAAGTCCATCTTGAAGATGTGAAATTCTTAATAAATCTTGCAACCTCACTTTTTTATCTTTCTTTTTTAGCCATTGTTTTATATGTAATCTTCTTGTTTAAAACAGATCAGAAAGAAAAGTTAAGGGCTTCAATATCTGCGGCTTCATTCTTAATTATTTTTGTTGTGTTATTGTTAATATTTTCAAATTTCTCAGCTCTTTTCTTGGACTTCCATAAGATTTTGTTTACAAATGATTTATGGTTGTTAAATCCGCTGGAAGATAATTTAATAGTTATGTTCCCTGCAGGATTTTTTTATGATATCTTCCTGGAAATTATCCTTGATGCCTTGATAATAACCCTGACCTTAATATTAATAAACACAAAAATTTTAAATAATGTTAAATTTAAGTAATTTTGTGATTAAAATGGAAATTATAGTTTACTCAACAGACACCTGTCCTTGGTGCTATAAGGTTAAGGACTACTTAAAGAAAAAAGGCGTAAAATTTACTGAATACAACGTCGGTGAAGACCAGGATAAAGCAATAGAGATGGTAGAAAAATCAGGACAGATGGGTGTTCCAGTAACTGATATTGACGGGGAAATCATCCTCGGATTTAACAAAGAGGAAATAGACAAAGCTCTAGAAAAACATAAAAAATAAAGGAGGTTGATTGATGAAGGAGTTTTTTGAAGCGAAATCAATAGCTGTAGTCGGAGTTTCAAGGGATAAAAGAAAAGTAGGCAGCATCATCTTTAACCAGCTCCTCAAGAATTTTAAAGGCAAATTATATGGAATAAACCCAAACGTAAATACACTTTACGGATGCAAGATTTATAAAAATCTGTCATCCATAAATTCTCCAGTTGATCTTGTTGTTGTTGCAATCCCTTCCAAGTTTGTTATTGATGTTATCAAGGAACTTCCTTCTGTGAAATGCAAGCATGTTGTGATAATTACTGCTGGATTTAAGGAAATTGGCAATGAAGAATTAGAATTGAAACTAAAAAAGGAAATGGATAAGAGAGATATTAAGGCTGTTGGTGTTAATTGTTTAGGTATTTATGATTCATTCTCGGGGATAGATGCAATATTTTTACCTTCTGACAGGGTTCATAGGCCGGGAAAAGGAGGAATAAGTTTTATCTGCCAGTCCGGAGCTGTTGGCGGGGCGGTCTTAGATCTTCTTGCATCTAAGGGTTATGGAATTAGTAAATTTATAAGTTATGGTAATGCAACTAATTTAGATTCTATTGATTATCTTGAATACCTTGGCAAGGATAAAAACACAAAAGTAATCTGCATGTATATTGAAGGACTTAGTGATGGTAAAAAATTCATGGAAATATGCAGAGAGATAGACAAACCAATTATCATCCTTAAGGGAGGTTTGACAAAAGCAGGAAACAAGGCTGCTCTATCTCATACAGGAGCTTTAGCCGGAGATCCAAGAGTGTATCTTGGAGCATTTAAACAGGCTGGAATAATTTATGCTGATTCTCTTGAAAATCTATTTGATTATGGAAGGATGCTTGAAAAAAGCATAAAACCCAAAGGGAACAAAGTTCAGGTAGTTACTAATGGAGGAGGATTTGGAATTTTAAGCGTTGACAGTATTGTTTTAAATAATCTTGCTCTGGCTGATATCTCTAAGGAGAACAAGAAAGCTTTAAAGAAAATATTCCCAAAACTTGTTATAGTTGACAATCCGATGGATTTGGTCGGGGATGCGACTGATGAAAGGTATGACATTGCTCTTGAATATTGTTGTAAGGATAAAAACATAGATATAATCTTGATTACCCTTGATTACCAAACTCCTTTGATAACCTCAAACATCGTTAATGTCATTTCTAAATACAAGAATGAGAAACCAATAATTGTTTCTTTAACAGGAGGAGAACCAACAGAAAAAATAAGAAAAATTCTGGAGTCTAGAGGAATTGTTTGCTTTGACTATCCTGAAAAAGCTGTTAGAGCTATTAAAAAACTAGTTGATTATTCTACTTAGGATTGAAATTCAAAATAATTAATATTTTATTTACGAGAGAGGTTTTTTGAGCTATATCAAAAACATTTAAATATCGTTAACAATATTAACAATTGTTAACAGGAGGTTAAAATGAAACACATATTATCTTTATTAGAGTATGATTATGATTCTTTGGAGCCATACATAGACAGGCAAACAATGGAGATCCATCATAAAAAACATCATCAGGCATATATAGATAATTTCAACAAAGCAGTTGAAAATTATCCAGAATTAAAAAACAAAGACATAAGAGAAATATTATCAAACTTAAACAAAGTTCCTGAAGACATAAGATTAAGTGTTAAGAATCATGGCGGAGGTTATTTTAATCATTCCTTTTTCTGGAAGATTCTTAAAAAAGATATAGAACCGAAAGGAGAAATAAAAGAAGCGATAGAGAGACAGTTTGGCAGTCTAGAAGAATTCCAGGATAAGTTCAAGAAATTGGCTTTGTCTCATTTTGGAAGCGGATGGGTATGGTTGATTCTTGATAAAGGAAAATTATCACTTTTGTCTACCCCAAACCAGGACAGTCCAATCAGCGATGGGAAAATTCCTTTGTTGACATTAGATATTTGGGAGCATGCATATTACTTGAAATATCAGAATAAAAGAGCAGATTATATAGATGCATTCTTTCATGTAATAGACTGGAGTAATGTAAACAAAAATTATCAAGAGGCAATAAAATGAGACTAAGCGAATACAGAAAACCAGAACATGAAATAAATAATATCTTTATAGAAAGATGGTCTCCTAGGGCAATGTCTGGTGAAATTCTCTCTGAGGATGAAATAATGTCCTTATTTGAGGCCGCGAGATGGGCTCCATCTTCTTATAATAATCAGCCTTGGAAATTTGTTTATGCCAGGAAGAATACAGAATATTGGGATAAATTCTTTAATTTACTTATTGATTTTAATAAAAGTTGGGTAAAGGATGCAGCATTGTTAATATTAATTATTTCAAAAAGAAATTTTGAGTATAATAATAAACCTTCAGTATCTCATTCTTTTGATACAGGGGCTGCATGGCAAAACCTAGCATTGCAGGGTTCAATAAATGGGTTGGTTGTACATGCAATGGAAGGATTTGACTACGAAAAAGCAAAACAATTATTTAAGATTCCTGATGACTATAAAATTGAAGCAATGATTGCAGTTGGTAAACCTGGAAAAAAAGAAAACTTGCCTAAAGAATTACAGGGAAGAGAATCCCCTTCTTCGAGAAAAAAGATAGGTAATTTTGTTTCAGAAGGAAACTTTATTCAACAGTGACGGACTTTGCCAAATTTCTTGGCTTGTCAGGATCGATTCCTTTTAGGTCAGCAATATAATAAGATAATAATTGTAATGGAATTACATTTAAGATTGGACTTAACTCCTCTTTTGTAAAAGGAACATAAATAATTTCATCAGAAACCTCTTCTAACTCTCTGTCATTGGTTACAATAATTATCTTTCCGCCCCTTGATTTAATTTCTTCTATATTACTCAAGCATTTCTTAGTTAAGTTGTCTTTATTTAAAACAAAAATGACTGGAAAACCATTTTCAATTAAGGCAATAGGCCCATGCTTCATCTCAGCAGTTGGATAGCCTTCTGCATGTATATAAGAAATTTCTTTTAGTTTTAATGCTCCCTCTAATGCTACAGGAAAGTTAATTCCTCTCCCAAGAAACAAAAACGCCTTGCTCTCTTTTAAATCATCAGCTATCTTTCTTATCTTTTCAGAGTCGTTAAAAATCATCCTTGCCTTTTCAGGCAGCCTACTTATCTCTTCAATCAAAGAATGATCTATTTTATTCCCTTTTTCCTGCTCAATGTATAATGAAAATAATAAGATTGCCAAAACCTGTCCAGTAAATGCTTTTGTACTTGCTACTCCTATCTCAGGTCCAGAATGCAGATAAATTCCAGAATCTACCTCTCTTGATATTGTAGAACCGACAACATTGACTATCCCGAGTGTTTTTGCTTTTTTTGATTTTGCCTCATTTATTGCAGCTAGAGTATCTGCAGTTTCTCCAGACTGCGATATTGCAATAACCAAATCATATTCTTGAACAATTGGATTTCTATACCTGAACTCAGACGCATAATCTACCTCTACAGGAATTCTGTTTATTTTTTCAATAATATATTTTCCAATTAAAGCAGAATGCCAGCTTGTCCCGCAGGCAATAAATATTATTCTCTTTATTGATCTAGTATCCAGATTTAAACTAAGCTTAATGTTCTCATCTTTTATTCTTCCTCTTAATGTATTTTCCAAAGCCTCTGGTTGCTCAAATATTTCTTTAAGCATAAAGTGTTTAAATCCTTTTTTTTCTATTTGACCAATATCCCATTTGATTTCATGAACTTTTTTATCAATCCCATTCCCATAGACATCCCTTATGTTATAATCTTCTTTTGTTATTGTAGCAACCTCGTTGTCATCAAGATAAATAACTTTTTTAGTATGCTCCAGTATTCCTGCAGCGTCAGAACAGACAAACATTTCATTATCACCTACCCCTACTATCAGGGGAGAACCTCTTCTTGCAGCAACAATCTTGTTTTCATTTTTCTTCATAACTGCCAGACCAAAAGTCCCATCAACACATCTTAAGGCGTTTATAGTAGCCTCGGTCAAATCTCCCTGGTAAAAATCCTCTATTAAATGTGCAATTACCTCAGAATCAGTATTGGAAATGAAACTATGGCCTTTTTTCTTAAGAATCTCTCTTAAGCCAACATAATTTTCTATTATTCCATTGTGGACTATGGCAATTTCTTTTTTACAATCCAGATGCGGATGAGCATTAATCTCATTAGGCACTCCGTGAGTAGCCCATCTTGTGTGGGCAATCCCAACATCCCCTTTAAGATTCTCCAAATCATCACTTTTTTCTAATTCAGATATCCTGCCGCTTCTCTTGATAACTTTTAATTCCTGCCCGTTGTTTATGCATAATCCCGCACTGTCATATCCCCTGTATTCCAATATTTTAAGTCCTTTAATCAGCAAAGGTACTATTTCCTTGTCTCCTATATAAGAAATGATCCCGCACATAGTAAAGTTAAGGAAAAATACTTATTTTAATCTTCCAGTCCCACTCTCAAGGACTAAAATCAAAATCCTTAAATACTTAAAATTTAATTTATTAAAAATGGTTTATGTAAAGATTATTCCTTGTGACTCTTACAAACAATCCAATGTTGATAAGGCAGTAAGGATAGCTCTGAAAGATTTTGAAATTAAAAAAAATAAGACTGTTTTTATAAAACCAAATTTATTGGGGGCCTATAGAAAAGGTTTCATTGTCATAACTAATCCTTCTGTAGTGGAGGCTATTTGTAAAATTTTATCCAAAAACAAAAATAAAATTATTATTGGAGATTCTTCTTTCCAGAATACCGAACTTGCAATCCAGAAATCTGGACTTAAGGAAGTAGCAAAAAAATACAATGCTAAATTAATTAATCTTGAAAGAACCGAATTTATTAATATTAAAATCCCAAAAGGTAAAATTCTAAAAGAGGTACTTTTACCAAAAGTTGTTCTGGATGTTGACTATATAATTAATGTTCCAAAACTTAAAACTCATTCTTTGATGAAACTTACATGCGGAATAAAAAATATGTTTGGTATTATCCCCGGAGTTAAAAAACAAGGGCTTCATAACTTTGCCCCAACCGAAGAGAAGTTTGCCCAGATGCTCCTTGATTTAAATTCTGTTGTAAAGCCAAACTTTACAATTGTAGATGCAGTTATTGGTATGGAAGGAGAGGGACCTGCAGCAGGAGAGGCAAGACCTACAGGTTTAATTCTTGCATCAGATTCCCAGTTTGCTGTTGATTTAATTGCATGCGATATAATCGGATGGGATAGAAAATCTGTACCAACAAACCGGTTAGCCTTAGAACAAAAATTAGTGGATGAAAAAATAGATATAATAGGGAGGGTTCCAAAAATTCCATATAAAAAACCCTCTTCACTTCCTGTCAAAGGCATCCTCAACTTTGTAATGAATAGAATCCCTCAGTCTAGGATTACCCTTTATAATGAAAAATGTATAAAATGTGGAGCCTGTAGGAGGGGTTGTCCAATGGGTGCAATAACCTTAAAGCCCTATCCAGTGATAGATACAAAAAAATGTATAAGGTGTTTTTGTTGTTTAGAGGTCTGCCCAGAGCATGCATTATATCTGAAACCCCCAGTATCCAGAAAGTTTATTGATTGGATCAGAAAAAAAATGGCTCGTATTTAATCTTCATTTAACCATATAATACTTACTCCTTTAATTCTTTTTATTCTTGAAATCATTTCCTTAAGATGTTCTAAATCTTCAAATTCCATTGTAAGTGTTATCTCTGCATCTTTTATTTTTAATAACTTGCTTGTTGCTCTGATTATGTTTGTTCCTGTTGCAGAAACAGTATTGATAATATCAGCAAGAATTCCTACTCTGTCTATACAGTTTATTCCTAAGGTAAGTTTGAAGTTTTTCAGATTGTTCCACTCAGCCTCGCATTTTTTATTTTTGGGTTTGTCTTTCATAGTCGGACAGTCAGCCCTGTGCAAAATATATCTTGTTCCTGATTTGTATGCTATAATCTCATAAGGAGGTAGGGGATTGCAGCATCTCGCAATTCTTGGTTTCAAATCCTTGCCTTTTATTGAGATTAAGGATGTAACCTCTCTTTCCTCTTTCTTCTTTGGTTCTTTGATCAGAGTTACCTTCTGTTTTAGGTTAAGGAACCTTTTTATTTTGGCTATTGCTTTACTGGTCTTTACAATTTTAAGCCAGTCTCTCTTTGGAGTTGCATCTTTTTGGGTTAATATCTTTATTATATCCCCATGCTTTAGCTCATGCCTCAGAGATACAATTCTTCCATTGACAATTGCCCCAGTGCATTTATCTCCCAAATCAGAATGAATTGCATAAGCAAAATCTATTGGGGTTGAGCCTTTGGGCAAAGCAATGACTTCTGTAGTTGGAGTAAAAACATAAATCTCATCCTCAAAAAATTCTTCTTTCAAAAACTCCCTGAATTCTTTTGGGGAAATCTTCTCCTTGCCTAATCCCAATAAATCCCTAACCCATGAAAGTTTTTTGTCAAAGCCCTTATCTTTTATTTTTGTTCCTTTGTATTTCCAGTGAGCAGCAATTCCCTCTTCTGCAACCCTGTCCATGTAGCTTGTTCTTATCTGGAATTCTACCGGCTGGTTCAGGGCCATTACAGCCGTATGCAGGCTTTGATACATGTTCTTTTTGGGAACAGCAATATAATCATCAAACTCTCCGGGGATTGGAGGCCATTCATTATGGATTATCCCCAAGATTTCATAGCAGTTTTTTACAGTGTCTGTAACAATTCTTATTCCGATAAGATCATAGATTTCATTAAAGTTCCTGTTCTTTTGAATCATTTTTTTGTATAAACTATAGATGTGTTTTGATCTCCCAAACATTTTGGAATCTATCCCTCTTTCCTTTAATTTCTTTTCAATGATGCCTTTAATTTTTTTGATTTCCGCCTCCCTCTCCTTTGATGGAGTTAATTTTTTATCAAATTTTTCATACATCTCAGGATTTAATACCTTAAAGGACAGATCCTCAAGTTCAGCCTTTATTGCAAACATCCCCATTCTTGATGCAAGCGGAGCATAAAAATCAAGAGTTACTTGTGCAATCTTTTTTTGTTTTTCCTCAGGCAGATAATCAATTGTACGCATATTGTGTAATTTATCTGCTAATTTAATTATAATAACTCTAAGATCTCTGGATGTAGTAATAAATAATTTTCTTAGGGATTCAGTATCTCTGGTTTTTTCATACTTAAATCTCTTTAACTTTGTTAACCCATCTACTAAATTTTTAACATCTTCCCCAAAATCTTTGCTGATTTCATCTAATGAAATACTGGTGTCTTCCACAATATCATGTAATAAAGCAGCAACGATGCTTTCTATATCAACTTCTAATCCTGCAAGAATGTAAGCAACGTTCAGGGGGTGTTGTATATAAGGTTCTCCAGACTCTCTGCTAATACCCTTGTGATATTTTTCCGCAAACTCATATGCTTTTTTAATTAGTTCAATGTCGGCTTCCTTATCATATTCCTGCACTTTTTTTATAAGATCTTTTATTTCCATATTTAATAAAAAAGATAAGAAATTAATAAAGTTAACCTAAACTAATACCTATAGATAATCCTCGTTATTACGTCATTATAGGACACCCACCCAAGCAGGATTCCGGCACTTACGAGAAGAACCACAAGCAAAATTATCAGTACCTTTAATCCAAATACAACCTGACTAAGTTGTTTATTTGTTTTTTCTAAATGGGTTTGGGAAAATCCATATAGGACTGACCCGTCTTTATCTTTGTATTGAATTCCAGTCTGCTCAGAAGGCTTTTTTTGCTCAGCCATTAACATCACCTACTAAAAGATTATTTATGCGGTTTTTAAAGTTTTATATTCCTCAAAGTAGTTAGTAAGCTATATAAATCTAGATTTAGAGATGCTAACCATGAAAATTTATATAAAAACCTTTGGCTGTGCATTGAATAAGGCAGATAGCTCTTTTATGGCAAATTTCTTGAAAGACCATAATTTTCTGATGGTTGGTAGCCAAGAAGAGGCAGACTATGTTATTGTAAATTCATGTGGAGTTAAATCCAGAACTCAGGATAGGGTTTTAAGTTATGTTAAAAAGATAAAGAGTTCAGGAAAAAAGGTTTATGTTGGAGGTTGTCTGCCAAAAATGCTAAAAGGAAAAATAGATGCAGACGGACTTTTTGATACTAATTCTATAACTAAGTTATTAGATATTCTTAATGGTGAAAAAGTAATATTTTCAGATGTTAAGGAAGATAAACTAAATATCTCTCCGGAAAAAGATCTAGCCATAATCCCTATTGCAGAAGGTTGTTTAAACAGATGTAATTATTGTTCTGTTAAAAACATCAGAGGAAATTTAAAATCTTATCCAAAAGAAAAAATAATCAATAAAATAAAAGAGGTTTTGGCAAAAGGCGTAGATAAAATTTATTTAACCGCTCAAGATACTGGTTGTTATGGCAAAGACATTAATGAAGATTTAATATCCTTGCTTAAAGAAATTATAAAATTAAAAGGGAATTTTAAAATCAGATTGGGCATGGCAAATCCTGAGTATATATTGCCAATAGCTGAAGACCTTGTTGAAATCTATAAAGCGGATAAGATGATAAAATTTATTCATATCCCGATTCAGTCTGGATCTGACAAGGTCCTTAAGGAAATGAACCGAAATTATAAGGTAAAGGAATTCATAAGACTAGTTAAACTATTTAGAAAAAATATTAAAGATATAACAATTTCTACAGATATCATAGTTGGTTATCCGACAGAAACAGATGAGGATTTTGAAAAAACTCTAGAGTTTATAGAAAAAATAAAACCCGAGGTTGTAAATCTTTCTAAATTTACCCCAAGACCAAATACTCCTGCGTCTAGACTAAAACAACTAAGTTCAGAAACAATAAAAGAAAGATCAAAAAAAATAAGTGAAAAAATTAAGGTTTGATAGTAATCTTATCAGCAGGTTTCATCTCTTTCCATGCAACACCGAAAAGATTGTTCAGGGCAGAAGCAAAGAAAGGAGTATTTATCCACACACCAACATCGTAGGTTGGGTGGACTGAAGAATCATCCAGCACCATAAATACCAAATCTTTGTCATCAACTATGCAGAATCTTGCATTAATGTTTTTTGAATCTCTTACTTCTGCAACTTTTGACAAATCTTTTAATATTGGCAGTGTTTCCTTTGTGATTGGTGCTGCAATCTTTATTGCAACCCCTTTTTTCTTTAGCCTTTCCATTTCGTTCTTTAATGCATCGAATTTTCTCAATAATCCCTTAGAGGAAGTTATAAGGGTTATGTTTTTTTCTGCGTTCTTTATCATTAATTCCAAATGAGTGTAGATGTTATGTCTGCCTCTTATTGCTCCTGATAAATCAGTAGGCTCAACAAACTCAACTCCGTCTTTGTGTAGGGATGTAAGTTCCTTCAAAACCGGAGTTCCTTTAAGGCCATCTAACTTTTTGATGTCTTCATCAGACCTTATCCTGACATTTTTCTTTACTCTGTCAACAACTTCACCAGGATCAACAGCTAAGTATTTGATTGGTTTTCCTAGTTTCATAACTACGAAACCTTTTTTCTCTAAGGATTCCAGAACATCGTATGCTCTTGATCTTGGAACATTACCTATCTCAGATAATTCTCCTGCTGTTGAAATTCCTCTTGACAACAATGCTGTCCATATCCTTGCTTCGTATAAGTTTAAGTTGAAAGCTCTTCTGAGCTTGCTCAAAAACTCCTCTTTAACAATCATTAACCATCTTCCTCCTGGTATGAACCTCTTTTTTATTTAACCACTCAAAAGATTATATGGTGGTTTTACACTCTGAGTTAATACAGTTTATGTTAAAACTAATAAAACTAGAGTATATAAACATTTTTATTTTTTAACGGCTATTTTAAAAATTTACTACTTTGAAAGTGTTATATTAGAGACTTATTTTGTTTAGTGTATATTCTCTTGACATCTTCGAGGGTATTTGCATTTTTTTCTGATTTGTCATATCTTATTCTAATGACTCTCGGGAACCTTAAAGCATACCCCGAATTATATGTTGGAGACCTTTGTATTTCTTCATAGTTAACCTCAACTACAAGTTTTGGTTTTATCTCAACAACCTGAGCTTTTTGTTTTAATATTAATGGTTTTAATAGTTTTGTAAGAGATTCAAACGTAAGTTCTGAATCTTTTTCTTTTATTCCTGTCCCAACCTTACCAATATCTAGG
The DNA here is from genome assembly GCA_028714095.1 of Candidatus Nanoarchaeia archaeon. Lineage (GTDB taxonomy): Archaea > Nanobdellota > Nanobdellia > SCGC-AAA011-G17 > JACPNG01 > JAQTMY01. The sequence continues at coordinate 494,978 of JAQTMY010000001.1, forward strand.
AATTTTTCTCCTGATATGCATGAAAGAGTAAACGAACTGAATGCAGAAGTTCTTTTTCCTTCTCCCCATTGTGCTCCCGTTATAATTAAATCTAAAGGTTCTTTAACTGGTTTTAATTTTATCCATCCATTAACATGACGTCCGGGATTGTAATCTTTTTCTATCTGTTTTCCCATCAATCCTTCATTACCTGCTTTCAATGATTCTTTGTAAAATTTTTCAACCTCTTTTGGATTTTCTGTCAGCAAGGATTTTGTCAAAATTATTTTTAGTTTTTCCTCTTTTACCATCCTCTCAAGAATTTTTCTTCTTTCAAGCTGTCCAAGATTCATCAAATTTTTTCCATTTAGGTATAAAACATCAAAAACATTTATCTCCACTGGGAAATCCTTTGCCATTTTTTCAATATCATACTTTCTTTTAATTCTTTGAGAAACATACTGGAAGGGTCTGGGTCTTTTTGTTTTTGGATCATATCCCATTAGTTCTGTATCTAAAATATAAGAATCTCCTTTGACATTCTTTTCCAGGATAGGTATTAATTCTTTGAATTGATTAGTTACTTTTTCCAACCTCCTCGTGTATATTTCATATTTGTTTTTTCCTAACTTGTGGATCTGGCCCCTGAATCCATCTAGCTTATATTCCCAGAGAATTTTTTTGCCTAATGCCTCATATGCCTCTGAGACTGATTCAACTTTTATTGCAAGCATAGGATTAATTGGCTTGGCCAAATTGATTTGTATTTTTTTTAAAGAATCAAGTTTATTGTCTTTCAGGGCAAGAGCCACCTCAGAAAAATCATTTGAAAGATTATAGGCATGTTGTATCTTATTCATAATCTCATTGTATTCCTCTCTTGAACAATTAAGAATTATTTCCTGCTTTTCTTTATCGTAAGAAACTTTTTTTGGGAAAAATGCCCAAAGTAGAGAATCCCTTAACGTCCCTTCTGCAACTCCTACTCTTAAAACCTCTAATAAAGTTCTTGTTATATATCTTGCTTCAAGAGGACTAGAATTAGAATATAATTCTGAAATTAACTGAACTTTTCTATTAACTGTCCCTGCTCCCTGCATCTCAGAAAGTTTGGAAATATTTTCAAAAACCTTGTTGACAGTAAGTTTTTTGCTGAATAATGTTTTTTGTTTATTTGTTTGGATTAATTCTTCTGCAACTAAACCAAGGTCTCCTTTCTTCCTCATCAAAGAATCTATTTTTTCCATTGATGTCCCGGTTGTTTGTGCCAAGGCTTTTATTGCAATCTTTGAGGAAACTCCTATTTTTCTTTCATCATACACAGGAAAAACACTCCCATTAAGAAGATACATCACCTGTTTAAGTGATTCTTTTGGAGTTTTTTTAATCAGGTCTGATATGGTTTCTGTTTTCTCTAACCTTTTTGCTGTTTTTTCAAGATGGTCATAACATTTAGCCAACTCTATATAATCCATAAAAGTTATAAATACCTCTTACATTTAAATTTTTTGTATGGACCTAAAGAAAGCAATAACTGAAAGAAGATCTATAAGATCTTTTAAACTTAAGGACATTAAGCTAAAAGAAATCTATGAATGCTTAGATATTGCCAGATTTGCTCCAAGTTCTGGGAATCTTCAAAACTGGAGAGTCATGATTGTTAATGATAAAGAAATTATAAAGAGACTAGCTGTTGCCTGTGTAAGGCAGAGATGGATTGCTGATGCCTCTGTTGTTCTTATTATATTAAGTGAACCAGATAATGTTAAGAAAGTATATGGAACGGCAGGAGAGCTTTACGCAATAGAAAATATTTCATTCTTTACCCAAAATTTAATTTTGTTATTGCATGAAAAAGGATTAGGCAGCTGTATCATCGGAAGTTTTGATAAAGTTACAGTTAAAAAACTGATAAAATGCCCTGATTATGTTGAACCTTTGTTTGTTCTTCCAGTCGGAATTTCAAATGAGATAGAAAAAAAGCCAGTAAGAGCTGAAGTGGAAGATTTTACATACCATTATGCAGAAAGGTGGGGGCTTGCAAGAAAGTGGAGAGACAGAGACCCAACAATAGACACAGACATAACTAGGATAAAAGAAAGCCTGGATAAAAAAAGAAAAAGATTTTTTGAAAAGGTTTCTGAATTCTTTAAAAATAAAAAATAATTATTTTCAAAAAAATAAAAAATGCTGATGCAAAATGCACCAGCAAGATTTAGGTTAAGGGCAATAAAAACTTATAGGGGGATTTATGCCCTTAAATTATTAATGTATGAGGTCAATCCCTAACTCATTAGTAAGGTGTTTTGCCTGTGAACTTGGTCTGCCTTTTACACTCTTACCTAATATATATGGTGAGTTTACCCCTGTAATTATAGTCATAACTCTCAATCTTCCTTTTAACTCCTTGCTAATTCTTGCTCCCCATATTACGTTAGCATCCGCATCTAATGCTTCTGTTATCAGATTACCTACCTGGCTTACCTCATCAAGTGTTAAGTCATCTCCACCAGATATGTGTATTAAGGCTCCTGTTGCACCATCATAACTTACATCAAGTAATGGGTTAGTTAAAGCTCTTCTAACAGCCTCTTCTACCCTATGGCTTGAATCAGATTCACCAATTCCGATTACAGAAACATCTCCATTTGCCATTATAGCTTTTACATCTGCATAATCAAGGTTAACCAACGATGGTACAGCAATTATTTCTACAATACCTTTTATCATCGTACTCATTAATTCGTTGGCTACAGCAAAAGCCTGCTCAATTGGAAGGTTTCCAGCAATTTGTACTAATCTATTGTTATCGATAACAATAACTGTGTCTGAAACCTCTCTTAATTGTTGTAATCCAAATTCAGCTTTATCAATTCTTGCTCTTTCAATATTGAATGGCATTGTAACAGTTCCAATAACAATTGCTCCTGATTCCTTAGCTAATTGAGCTACTACTGGAGCACTCCCTGTTCCTGTTCCTCCACCCATTCCTGCACATATAAATACCATGTCAGAACCCTTGGTTAATTCTCTTAATTCCTGTAAGGATTCTTTAGCAGCATCTCTTCCTACATTTGGATAACCCCCGGCTCCGAGTCCTTTTGTTAGATCTCTTCCGATAAGGATTTTTCTATCAGCTTCAACAATATCAAGATGTTGCTTGTCTGTGTTAAGGGCAGCGATTTCTGCTCCTTGGATGCCTTTTTTGAATAACCAGTTAGTAGTGTTACATCCTCCTCCACCACAACCTACAACTTTAATATTAGCCTGACCAACGCAGGATGTTTGCATTACGTCTTTTTTAGATTCGATTGCGCTTTGCACAATAAAGTCCATTTTTGTTTTCCCCCTTTTTTGTTTTTTTGTTGTTTACCCAAAACCGTAAAGTTTATATTTGAGTAATGTTTATCTTTCTCTTAGAAATAGTTTAACTCGCCCAAGTTGACTGTTTCAAACATACATAAATCCAAATAGGAACAATACACGCGAAGTTCCGAAATACGCCCGAATCAGCATTTAACGCCCATTAAATCTGATCTCAATGAGGAACTTTAATTCTTATTTTATTTAATAACCTTTCTAGATATTAATTTAGTATTTAAAGTTTTTTTATAAGTAATATATATTTTAGATAATATACATCTACAAAATATACTTTTAACAATATAAATAATTTTTAAGTTGCCAATCAAATTTACCTAATAATCATGGCAAAAAAGTATAGCACTTTAGATAAAATTGAGGTGGATCTTAAAGATAATGTCTATCGGGGCATAGTTATGCCCAACTCAGACTCAAAAACCCTGTTTTTGAAACTTGAGTCTGGATATAACCTCGGAATTTTAAGTAAGAATATTAAAAAAATTAAATTAATAAAAAAGGTGTCTAAGAATAAAACTCAGAGTTCTCATAAGATTAAGCACAACAATAATCTTCCATTAATTTCTATTCTTCATACCGGAGGAACAATCGCATCAAAGGTTGATTATAACACCGGAGGAGTTATATCCAGATTTGAGCCAGAAGAATTGATTGGAATGTTTCCAGAGCTTGAAAAAATTGCAAACATCGAGAGCATTTTTATTTCAAACATTTTCTCTGAAAATTTAAGATTTAGGGATTACAAAAAACTGGCAGATGCAATTGAAAAAGAAATCAAAAAAGGAGTCAAGGGAATTATAATTGGGCATGGAACAGACACCTTACATTACACCTCAGCAGCTTTATCTTTTATGTTTGATCATCTGCCAATCCCGATTATTTTGGTTGGCTCCCAAAGATCTTCTGACAGAGGAAGTAGTGATGCTGCATTAAATCTAATAAATGCTGCTTATTTTATTGCAAATACCCCATTTAAGGGGGTAGGGATTTGTATGCATAAAAATATCGAGGATGATTCTTGTTTGATATTGCCTCCTCTTAAAACAAGAAAATTGCACACATCCAGAAGAGATGCATTTAAGGTTGTTAATTCCAATCCAATAGCAGAAGTAAATTATTCAAAAAATAAATTTATTATGTTTTCTAAATCAGAGAACGAACAAGGAACTTGGAAAGTTAAAGCCAAGTTTGAGGAAAAAGTTGGAATATTAAAAGTTTATCCAAATTTAAATTCAAAACAGATTGAAAGTTTTAAGGGTTACAAGGGATTGATTATAGAAGGAACTGGTTTAGGCCACATTTCTACCGATAATTCTCCTGAAAACAAAAAAATATTCAATACCTTAAAAAAATTAAGCAAGAATTGTGTTATAGTCATGACCTCCCAATGTTTGTTTGGCAGAGTTAATTTGAATGTCTACTCTACGGGGAGGGATTTGTTAAAAATCGGAATCATTCCTGGGGAAGATATGCTACCAGAAACAGCTTATATTAAACTTGCTTGGTTGTTGGGAAATTACAAAAAACAGGAAGTTAGGCAAATGATTTCTAAAAACCTAAAAGGAGAAATCAACAAGAGACTGGATTTAGAGTTCTTATAAAATCCCTAATCAACCATAGCCTAAAAAAGCAAAGAATATAAACCAAAATAATTTAGTTTCAATAAATGATTAATTATAAAGAACTTGGATTTAAGGCAGGACTTGAGATTCACCAGCAGATTGAAGGTAGAAAATTATTCTGTCATTGTCCTGCTCTGGTTAATGATGAAAATATTCCTAATATAAAATTTAAAAGAAAATTAAGGGCAATTGCGGGTGAAACCGGTGAAATCGATCAGGCAGCCAAGTTTGAGATGTCTAAGGATAAAGAAATAACTTACGAAGCTTGTTCTTCTTCTTCATGTCTTGTTGAGTATGATGAAGAACCGCCTCATGAACTTAACAAAGAAGCTTTAGAAATTGCCTTGCAGATATCATTATTAATGAAATGTAAAATAGTTGATAGTATTCAGTTTATGAGAAAAACCGTTGTTGATGGGAGTAATGTTTCTGGATTTCAGAGAACTGCATTGGTTGGAACAGATGGATTTATTGAAACCTCAAAAGGCAAAGTAAAAATTGAAACCGTTTGTTTGGAAGAAGAAGCTGCTAAAAAAATAAAAGAAGAAAATAATTCCATAACTTATAGGTTAGATAGGTTGGGGGTTGGCCTTATTGAGATTGCAACCCATCCAGATATAAAAGATGCAGAACATGCAAAAGAAGTTGCTTCTATTATTGGAATGATATTGAGATCTACCGGAAAGGTAAAAAGAGGGATTGGTTCAATAAGGCAGGATGTAAACATAAGCATAAAAGGACATTCAAGAGTGGAAATTAAGGGCTTCCAGGATTTGAGGAATATCCCAAAAACAATTGAAAATGAGATTCATAGGCAGAACAAAACCAAGGATGAATTACCCCATGTAAGAAAAGCCAATCCGGATTTTACAACAGAATATCTAAGACCAATGCCTGGTTCTTCAAGAATGTACCCTGAAACAGACATTAATGTTATTGAAATTACCAAAGAATTTATTGATTCAATAAAACTTCCAGAACTAATCTCTGAAAAAACAATGAGCATTAAGGAAAAGTATAATATCAATGATAACCTTGCCCGTGAATTAATTAAAATGGGAATAGATTTTGAATCTTTTGTAAATGAATTTCCAAAAATAAAACCAGATTTTATTGCCAATGTCTTGGTTGAGATGAAAAAAGACATTCAGACAAGGAATAAAAAAGAGGTCACGATGCAGATGATACAGAATGCGCTTTCTTATTACAATGAGGGAAAAATAGGGAAGGATGCTGTTTACGAAGTCCTTGTTGATTTTGTTTTAAAAGGAGATACAGACCTCTCCAAATATAAGCAAATTGATGAATCTGAAATTGAAAAATATATCAAGGAATTTATTTCCAAGAATAAGGCTCTTACCTTTGGTGCTTTGATGGGCGAGATAATGAATAAATACAAGGGAAAGATTGATGGTAAAAAAGCCTCTGAATTATTGAAGAAATATCTTAAACCATAAGGGTTTTTCTGGTTTTGCTTTCCAAGACCCAGGCAGTTATAAACATATATTGAGGTAATGTTAAAGGCTTTGTGAATATTTTTACTTTGTTTTTTCTTACCGCTTCCAGTATTGAATCAACTTTGAGGTCAGCATCAATAATATTATAATTATTGCCTAACTGGAATTTCCAGTGTGCATCAGAATTTGCTAGTAATGTTCTTTTATTCTCCTTTGCAACTTTCTCTGCTTTTTTATTGAAAAAATTAATCTCTTTTATGTAGTTTGTTGAATATTCTAAAGCATCAAATAATTTTATGTTTTTAGTTAAATCTTTTCCAAGCCCCCAGGGATAAAACGGATGTGGAGCAATTATTAATCCATTTTCGTCTCTTACTTTTTCAAGGTCATTAAAATTATTTATTTCTTTAAATTTATCATAATTCAGAATAAGAACCTCTTTTCCTTCAATGTGTTTTTCAACGCCCTTTATCAAAAGAATATTTTTCTTTTTTGCATAATCCTTAAATCTAAAATAAGTATTCATGGCATTATCATAGTTTTTTTTCACAAATAAACTGTTAATGGATGCATGCTCTGTTAAGGCCAGGACATTAAAGCCTTTCTTGGCCATATCCTTGATAAGCCATCCCGGGGTATACCTGCCCTCTTTCTTCTGGATATAATTGGTATGTATATGAAAATCTGCCTTGAGCATAAAATTACTTAAATAAATCTTATTTATAAATTATTTTAAATTAAAAAAGAGAAAGGGGATTAATAATTAATCTTCCCACTTGCCCCCGTAATCATCAGACTCCTCGTCTTCTTTATCTAACTCTTCTTCTTCACCGCTTTCATCACTATCATCACTATCATCACCATCCCAGTCTTCTTCCTCAAAATTATCTTCTTCGTCTTTCTTTTTTGCTTTAACTCTGAATTCTTCTGGCATTTTGACCTCCCGGTTTTTAACTTTTTCTAGGAAAGGAGGAGTTTATAAATTTATCTATGCCACTAAAATAAAACTTATAAACTGTTAATAACCTACTTCTAACTGGAGGGAATGATTATGGATAAAATTTTTAATGATTTTGGACCTGAAAAAATACTTGAAATATACGACCCAAAAACCAAGATGAGGGGATTTGTGGTTATTGATAACACCAGAAGAGGGCCTGGGAAAGGAGGGGTTAGAATGACTCCTACAGTCTGCAGAGAAGAGGTTTTTAGACTGGCCAGGACAATGACCTTAAAATGTGCACTTGCAGATTTGCCTTTTGGAGGAGCCAAATCCGGAATAATAGCAGACCCTTCAAAACTTTCCAAAGAATCTAAAAGAGAGCTTGTAAAAGCTTATGCTAATGCAATAAAGGAAATATCTCCATCTATATATGTTTCTGCTCCAGACATGAATATGGCTGAAGAAGAGATGAGGATAATAGCTGAAATAGCTGGAAAAAAAGCTGTTACAGGCAAGCCAAAAGACCTTGGAGGATTACCCCATGAACTTGGAAGTACTGGTTTTGGTGTTGTTAAATCTGCCTTAGTCGCTCTAAATCATCTTAATCTAAAACCTGAAGAAATTACTTTTGGAGTTGAAGGTTTTGGTAATGTTGGAAGCTTTGCAGCTAAGCATCTTGTTGAAGCAGGATCTAAATTAGTTGCTGTATCAGATGCAAAAGGAATGATTTATGATAAAAATGGATTGGATTTTCATAAATTATGGAAAACTGTAAACGAGAAAAAATCAGTAATAGAAGCAGGAACTGGAAAGATTGGAAATAATAAAGATTTAATGTTCCAGGATTTTGATGTTTTGATTACAGCAGCAATCCCTGACATTATCACGATGGAGAATTATAACAGAGTTAAAGCCAAACTAATAGTTGAAGGGTCTAACCTTCCGATGACTGAACAAGTTGAAGCCAAGCTTCATGAAAAAGGTATTTTAGTAATACCTGATTTTCTTGCAAATGCGGGGGGGGTTATTTCCAGTTACGTAGAATATATTGGTGGAACTGAAAAGGAGATGTTTAAAATAGTGGAAGAAAAAATCACAAAAAATACTAAAGAGATTCTTAAAAGAACAGATGAGCAAAACCATCCAAGAAAGGTGGCTATGGAATTAGCTAAAGAAAGAATTGAGAACGCTTAAATAATTCTTCTTTTTTATTATTTTATGAATATTAAAAATAAATTTTTTTTAGCCCCGATGGCCGGGGTTAATGATATTGCATTCAGGTTATTATGCAGAAAATATGGTGCTGATATAGTCATGACTGAAATGATCAGTGTTAATGCTCTCTCCAGGAACAACAAGGCAACCTTGAAATTAGCTGAAACAGTAAAGGAAGAAAAGCCCATTGGAATTCAGTTGTTTGGGACAAGACTGGATGCATATAAAAAAAGCATAGATATCATTGAGGATAATTTCGATTTTATTGACATTAATCTTGGATGCCCTGCTCCAAAAGTAATGAAACAGGGTTCGGGCTCTGCCTTGTTGAAAAGGCCCACCAAGATCAAGGAACTTATTTCTTTTGTTGTTGAAAATTCCAAAAAGCCAATAAGTGGAAAAATAAGGATAGCAGATAATTCAAAAGATACAATAAAAACCGCCAAGATAGTTGAGGAGAGTAATGCGTCATTTCTTATAATCCATGGAAGGACAGTCAATCAGGGTTATAGTGGTAATATTAATTATGATGAAATAAAAAAGATAAAAGAAAATGTTTCTATCCCAGTAGTTGGCAACGGAGACATTAAAGACAGGGAAACTCTGGAAAAAATGAAACAAACAGGTGTAGATTCATTCATGGTTGGAAGAGCAGCAATAGGTAATCCTTTGATATTTACAGAGCTTAAAAAAAATAAAACTCTTGAGATAGATAAAAAGATAAAAGTTCTTTATGAGTATTATGAATTGGGTAAAAAAATAAATTGTTATGACTTTAACAGATTAAAATTCCTTAGTTTGGCTGTGATGAAAAATTTCCATGGGGCAACAGAATACAGGAGAAAAATTTCTTTATCTAAGAATTTTGAGGATTGGAATAAGATAATAAATCACTTCTCATAAATCTTGTCATGATGGTCAAAATCTTCAAAATAGATAATATTATCTTTTTCATCATATCTAAATACTAGAACAAAAGGGCCTATATGAACTCTCTTAAATTCATTGAGATCATATTTTAGATTTTTGTAATGAATTATATCTAAATCAAGAATTTGTTCAATTTTTTTCATTAGTAGCATATACGCTACTTTATCTTTCTTCTGTAATTTTTTGATCTTTCTTTGGAGAGGCTCACTAATTTTAAACTTTTTCATGTTTTATAGTCTTCTTAAAATCCTCTAAACTTTCATAGGAAATGTACTTTCCTTTTCTAATCTTTTCAAGTTTTTTTAAATAGTCCTCTCTTACCTTCGGATTTTCTTCGACTATAGATTTCATGAAAAAATCTATTTGTTTACTCATACTATATCCATTTTCCTTACAGAAGCTAGAAAATGCCTTATAGGTTTCTTCTTCCACATTAAAAGTCTTAATTGCCATATTATTTAATCTTAAATAAGATTATTTAACTATTAATAAAGCTTTCGTTATTTGGCATGAAATTCCAAAACATCTTCATCATGTAATATATAATTTAATCCAACTTGGGCTCCTTCAAATTTGACAAATTTCCCCCACACTCTTGCAAACTTGAATTTCTTGATAAAATCTTTATGAACTTTTTCAGCCACATCCTTAACAGTAGAACCTTTAGGCAAAGCTATCGGCGGATAGTCTTTTTCTTTCTGCGGCTGTTTTGTATAAACTTTAATTAAGTTTAATTTTTCCCATATAATATCAGGCAAATTTTGTTGTTTTTTATATTCTAAAATATTCAATTTTTCATCTCTTAATTCATTATATAATAATTTTCTCTCAGCTTCATTATTGTACATTAATATAACCAAATTAGAAATTCTTATTATTGACATAAAAGCCAGACCGTTTTTTGTATTTTCAAAATCCTTGACTATTGCAGGAACTTCTATTATTTGTATCTTGATTCCTTTATAGTCCATAACCCCTATCTCTGGTTCCTGTGTTGTAAATGGATACTCTGAAATTAAGGGGTTTGAGTTGGTTAATTTTTTCAACAATGTTGATTTCCCGGAATTTGTTGTCCCCGCCAAAACAACTGTAGCCGCGCCCTCTTTTTTTATTGAATACTTTGCTTTTTTCCCTTTCTTCTGTTTTTTTTCCTTGTCAACTAATTCTTTATATTTGGCAATCTTTGTTTTTATTTCTTTTAACAAACCTTCAGAGGATTTATGTTTAGGAGCAGTCCTATACATTTCCTTTAAAGTTTCTAATTTTTCCTGTACAGTAGATGCTTCATGGAACTTACGTTCTGCTTTTCCAAACTCTAATCCTGCATTAATTGGCATGTTATTTGTTTAGAAAACATTTTTAAATACTTTTTCATATTCTAAATGAGATGATTGACCTTTCAGTACTAAACCCAAACGAAGCTACCTTAGTTGTAAAGCTAATTTCTGCTATCGTTATTTTATTTTTAGGTTATATTTTTGGAAGGATTTTAACCAATCTTTTGAAGAATATCCTCTCTAATCTTGAAATTGACAGGATTTTGAGAACAGAGACAAGATTCAAATTTAAAATTGAGTCAAGGCTCATCGCATTGTTAAAATACGGAATCTACTTGTTTACAATATTCCTTGCACTAAATCAATTAGGTATTAATCCAAGTATTGTTTATATTATTGTATTTCTTGGTGTTCTGTTTGTTATAATCCTTATTGGCCTTAATGTCATAGATGTAATCCCAAATATTATTTCCGGATTAAAGATAAAGCATAAAAAAATAATAAGAAACAACCAATATATTCATGTTGGTAATTTTGAAGGCACAGTCATCCATATTGGTTTGATTGAAACAAGGTTAAAACACAAAGAACATTTTTTGATTATTCCTAATTCTGTTATAACAAAGAATAAAGTTAAGGTAAAAACTTGAAAGAGTTACGAATTTTCTAAAATAGATTTTATTAAGGTTTTAAGATTTATTGCTAATATGACAGACGAATACAAAGACAAGTTATTAGTTTCATTAGCTTCTGTGGTGCTTTCCTCATCTTCATATAGTAAAATAGATAAAATATTAGATTATAATAAATTATTTGAAGGTACAGGGGAAGATCTGCTGTCTGAGATTATTGTTGATAAAAGAGATATCTTAAATATATCCCCTGACAAACTAGAATTAATTGACCAGCTTAGACGATGGATTTGGGAGGATCAAAACCTAGGCTATTGTTGTAAACTCTTCCTTAGTGTATCTTCGAGTAATCTCCCGGATAAGGCATTTTTTTTAGAAGATAAACTCTCTTCTCTTGACCTCGGGCGATATATCTATAAGTCCTCACTTGAAACAGGAGGGGGATTAATTGAAATTCCCACCTTAAAGATAGATGCTACTCTTGAATTGGGAATGTAGTGATACTATCTTTGTCAATAATAGGCAACAACATCCCTAGATTGTTACCCATTATCCTTAAATGAGGGATTTTTATCTTATAATCCATTATAAAAACCCTCGTCATAATTGTAAAAATAATGTTCGTCATCAAAATCTATAGAGCCTCCTTGGATATACTTTTTATATCTTTCTTCTACCTTTTTAGCCACTAGTTCTTTAAACCTTTCTTTCTGTTGTTTCAGATGGTCTTCTATTATCTCATCAAAATTCGGAACCTCTTTTTTAAGTTCAAGAATGCTCACATAATTTCAGAGTAACCCTCATCTAAATACTTTTCGAAAGTCTTTCGGTTATTTTTGAGTTAATAATTAAGATTAGAGAACATAAGAAAGGCTTATGAAATATTTATTTTTAATATTTGCATTGTTTTTAGTCTCCTGCTCTTCCCTAGTTTATGAGAAAAATTCAGATTTTCAGAAAGAAGGCCCATTCCTAGTTACAAATGTTGTTGATGGAGATACTTTAGACTTGGAAAATTATGGAAGGATAAGAATGTCTGGGATAAATACTCCTGAAAAAAAGGAATGTTATTATCAGGAAGCAAAGGATAAATTAAGTTATTTAGTTCTTGGAAAAGAAGTTTATGTTGAACCAGATTATTCTCTTGAGGATAAATACAAGAGAAAATTAAGATATATCTACCTTGATGATGTTTTGGTTAATTCAGTTATGGTAAGGGAAGGTTATGCAAGAGTATTTGACAAATATAAAGATGATACAAGAAAATATTCTGAGCTTAAAAAACTTGAAAGCTTTGCTGTTAAAAGTAAGTTAGGTGTTTGGAGTTGTTAAATCAAAATCTTTAAATATATCTTTGATTATATAAATTCCATATGAAAAAGAAAAGAGGCGTAGTTAAAAAAACTAAAAGAGATCTTACACCATTTTTCTCCATAGTTGCAATTCTTATAATTGTTTTGATCGTTTTTCTTGTACTAAGACAAAAACCAGCATCAACTGAAACACAAAAAGAATTGGATAAGACTACCGGAGGAGTTGTTGTATGTGGTCAGGATTTTCCCTGCGGTAACTTTGATGGAGTTTGCCCAGAAGATTATGGTGCTAAATGCAAATGTTATGATCCAGATTGTGAGGTGAAACAATGAAGAAAATAATATTATTTTGTTTAAGTCTGATATTCTTGATGAGCTTTAGTGTTTATGCTCCTACAACAGGAGTTGAAGGTTCATCCTTAAAAACCACCGAAGATTTTGGGACTGGTTATTGTGATTGTGCTCAAGATTCCTGTGAGGTTTGTACTTCAGTTACAGAAGATAGCTGTGTTACAGGAAATGCCTATTGTTGGATGGAAGGTCCTATTATTGCTAGGGTAGGATGTGCTGATTCTGGAAGTTGTGCAGGATGTAGATGTGTTTGTACAAAAGATTCTTATTCATGCTCAAAAAATAAAGATTGCTGCTCTGGAAATTGTGTAAATAATAAATGTGGAGCTGCAGCTTGTGGTGGAGTAGGTCAGGCTTGCTGTACTAATGATGCTTGTAGTCTTGATACAGTATATTGCTCAAAACAATACTATGATGTTAATGGAGTTCTAAAAACAGTCAGTCCTCACTGTTGTTATAAAGGACAGTACTGGGATCCAAATAAAAACTCTTGTTGGGATAATGAAGATTGTAATACTGTAAAGCTATGTCCTGTCGTGTTTGGTACTCCCTGGGAAAAATTCTTCCAGAATCCAATGTGTATATATAAATCAACTAGTTGGTTAGCTTGTTGCTCAGCAGGAAGTATATATGGAACCGATGCCTCTGACTATAAAGCAGTAATAATTTATTAAAAAAAGAAAGAATAAAGAATCTAAATTTAGTATTTAGATCCGATTGGACTTCTTGAAGCTAACTTAACAGCTCTGTAACCAAAGTCATTTAGGTCAGTTCCATCTTTTGACCAATCTTTCATAACATCCAATGTTCCATCTTCAGCATCAAGTCCTGCTCCTAAACCAGGAAGTAACTCTCCAAAAATATCTGGCATGTCTGTATTGTATTTAAGTTCTACTTCACTATTTAATACAATATCTCCATTCATATGCTGGCTTTCTGAATGTCCTGGTAGAAGATAATCTCCAATATGTACTAACCATCCTCTGCCATTAAAATCATTTCCATTGGTAACATTTATGTTGTATTTACCAACAGTTGCATTCCTTAATTTAGCAACACCATCGTTAATGTTGTTATAGGTTTCAGGTGGTACT
>JAQTMY010000002.1 GCA_028714095.1 Candidatus Nanoarchaeia archaeon
TTCTTTCCAAGAGTTTTAAAATCCTCTTTAGTTAAATCAGAAATGTTCTTTCCTAGTATAGGAAATATTCTTTTTTCATACTCTCTTATTGTGTTTAATAGACTCATTTTATCCTCCTTTTCGGATACTTTTTATATGGTATACTTATTTATAAACCTTTCGTTTTTGTAGTTACTGAGCAGGGGTGATAAAATAACTAATAAAGGGGTATACACCCATATACCCAATTAAAATAAAAAAACCAGCAAGAACTAAAATAACAAATCAAAATATTTAAATATGAACTCTACAGATTAATATTTATGAAAAAGGGGTATTTAGTTTTAGTCTTAATATTAATCCTATCTTCTTATGTATTTGCTGGAAACTGTGGTGGAACAAAAAACAGGCCGGGAGTTCAGGTTTGTGGAGTAAATTTTTGTTGTGGTGTTTCAGATTCTGTTTGCCCAACAAGTTATGGAGCAACCTGCCCAACAACAGGAACATGGAAAGACCCAGACTGTGCAGTAAAATGTACATGTACTTCATGGCAAGATACTATATGTAATCAAGCTCCTTGTTCTTTAGGTCAGATGTACCAGACAAGAACATGTACTCCAACAAATTGTGCTACTCAGTCCCAATGTGTAACCTCTACTTTATGTCCAATTTGTAATAACAATAAGGTATGTGATACAGGAGAAACAACTGAGGATTGTCCAGCAGACTGCCCCGCTCCAGGAACTCCTTGTACAATAGAATCAGTTGCATGGTTAAACTTGAATAAAGAAGAAATAACAGAAGCTGATTCAAAACAGAAAGTATTAATGAGCATAAAAGGGGATGCAGCATGTATAGGCAAGGAACTGAATCTAATTATTTCTGAACAGGATATATTTTCAGGTGATGATTTAATAGAAACAAAAAATGTTATATTTACCTCTGCAGAAATGGAGGTTGAATGGACAACTATTTATCAAGAAGAATTATTTGGAGATTCTCCAGAATATTATTTCAAGGCGGAAGTTGTAGATGAAGATACAATTGAATCTGATCTTCTTAAGGTAAAACCAGAACTTTATGTATCAGAATGTGGTGATAAAACAATTGACCTAGATGAAACTTGTTCTTCATGTCCTGAAGATGCAGGCTGTTTGGAAAATGAATTATGTTTGATTAATGATGAACTTGCTAATGATGAAGGTTGTGTTGACTGTGATTCCTATCCAGATAAATGTGATCCAATACCAACATGTAAGGATGGTTGTTACCCTGGACTAAACTGCTTTAACAATGAATATTGTGTATGTAATCTTGATGAAGAAGATGGTATTTGTCCGGTTGGCTCTGGATGTGAGAATATAGACCCTGATTGCTGTGAAATTGATTCAGTTTATTTTGAACCTAGCTGTTCTGCCGGTGTTGGGATAAATGGCATAGGGATTGATATTGTTGCAAAAGCCAAGACTCCTTCATGCGATGGAAAAACAGTGGACTTTGAAAATTATATTTATACAAATGATGACAACTTTGAATTAGTTTCATTGGAGGAATCTTCTTCAGTCTTTGAAGATGGGTTTGCCTCTGTTACATTTGCTCCTGAATTTATGAAAGATGATATTTATTTATTCTCAGATGGGATTTTATGGTGGAAAGATGAATTTAACAAATATATGATTAATGCAACAGTCCTTGATGTTGACCCAGTACAAACAACAACATCAACTGATGATTTGATTGTAACTAAATGTATGCTTGAAATAGATTCAGACTGCGATGGTGTTTCAGACCTTGAGGATGAGTGTCCTGGCTCTGATTATTGTTCAGATACATCTTCAGAAGGATGCTCTGCAATTGACGCTTCCTGTTTGATTTATTGGGATTGTACAGATGCCTTATGGTCTGAATGTGAGGATAATGGTTATATGACGAGAGAAACAACTCTATGTAATTATATTCCATCAGGAAATTCTGACATAGATAGTTATTGTAATACAGAAGGAGTAAGAGATAAGTTATTGAGCGAGAAAAAATGTGTGATAGAAACACCATTCCCTGTGTTTACAGGATTGAATCTAATAATAGTAATCTTCGTATTGTTTATTTTTTACATCTTTAAGAGACCTTTTTCTTAAATAAACATAAGCAACAATTACAATAATAATTCCAGCAGCTAAACTTAATATGTTAAAGTACTCGTCAATGAAACTAACAATATTATTCCCAAATAACATTATCAAACTTCCTACCAAGAAGAATCTTAAACCCCTTCCAATTACTGAAGAAAAAATTAAAGTCTTTAACTTGATGTAAAATACTCCAGCAGCTATCGTGAAAACCTTGTAGGGAATTGGGGTAAACGCAGCAACAAATATTGTCATAAATCCATATTTTTCAAATAACTTATGAACTTTCTCAACCTTCTCTTTTTTAAACAGTTTATCTAAAACAGCCTTTCCCCCAACATAGCCAATACTATACCCAAAAATAGCCCCTAAAACACTCCCTAAGGTACATATTAAAGAATAAAGTAATGCATTGCCTGGGTCATTCAAACATAGAATAATAAGCAAGATGTCAGGAGGGACTGGAAAGAAACTTGATTCAATAAAAGCTAGTGCAAATAATCCAAAACTGCCTAAAGGAGCAAAAGTAATTTTTGTCCAGTCAACTAGATTAGCGAACAAACTCATGGTATAGCCTTCTAACTGAATATTATTTAAAGATTTCTTAACTACGATAATCTTTTTGTTTGAATATAATCCTTGCAAAAGTTAGTAATTGCTAAACCTTCTTTAGTGTATTTTTCTTTATTAATTAAAATATATCTAATAAACTCTTTGTTTCCCATGAACTCGTCTAAAACGCGCCCTTCAATATTAATATTATCCCCATTATACTTTCTTGGAAAGAGGATAACATCCCCCCTGTCTGCAGCACTAACAACATTTATAAAATCCACAGGATCTGTCTCTAATATCTTTGTATTGGATGGATATGGTTTCTTGCTTAATCGATGATGTTTTAGTGCAGGAATCCTTATTTTATCATTAACTCCCAACTCTCTGAGAACAACCTCCCCCTGTACTGGATGAGAATGGATCAAGAAACTTTCATAGTTAAGAAGCGGACCTTCTTTGTCTAATATTGCAGGACTGATATATATCTTTCCTATGTCATGTAATAATCCTGAAAGACCGGCGTCTAGGGCATCTCCTTTAAGGAAATTATCTGCAATGTGGTAAGAGAATAAAGCAACCCGTAAACTATGATTAAAACTGGCTTCATTATGTTGTTTTAATATCCTAAGATAGTCTAAGGCCTTGCAGTCTTCAGCCAAATTTAAAATATCTATGATTATTTTGTGTTCTGACATAAAAACCCCTAAAATTTCATTCATCGCTTTGCAAAACAAGCAAATCTTCTGTGGTTAATTTTTTCTTGTTCTTTATTTTTTCTTCAATTTCTTTCTTTTTTTCCTCGATTTGTTTATGCTCAACAAAATGTTTTTCCTCTGTTCTTCTAACAGTTTTCTTTGGTTTTATTTTTGGTTCTTCTTTTGCCTGAAGTACCTTTAATTGTAGTAATCTTTCCTTTAGTTGGTTGTTTAGCTCAGAGAATTCCTTCTTGAATTCAATAAATTTGTCAAAAGCATCCTCCTGCTCTTTCTTGACTTTGTTAATCTCCTTGCTTATCCTTAAAAATTCAGTATATTCATTATTATTGCTTAATTCCTTTATCTTGTTATGAGCTTCATTGGCTAATTTTCTCTTTTCCTTGAAATCCTTTATTGTGGTTTTGTATTCTTCAAGTACAGAGTCTTTCTTTACAGCATCCTTAATCTTTAATCTCATCTCTTTTATCTTCTTCATGAGGCCTTTTTCTTTCTCATAGCTTATTGCCTCTGTCTCTATTCTTAACTCCATCTTTTCAACTTCCTTTTTAATCCTTCCAGCATCGTCTTCAGAGCTTATTTTCCTTCTCTCTTCATTTAATCTCTTCAGGTTTTCAGCCAGTTTTTTTACATCATCATTTAGTTTGTCTCTTTCTATCTTTAATTTCTTGATTTCAGAATCAGTATTAGACTTAGAACCCTGTAATTCTTTTGCTTTGGTTATATTATCAGCCAGGACTTTTTTTAATTCTTCTTTTTTATTGAACCATTCCTCTTTCTGAGAATTAATTGGATCTAATTTTTCTTTTAAATCCCTTATTTCTTGTTTTAATGATTCAAGTAATTCTTTTGTCATTTTGTGTCCCGCTCAATCAAACAGTTATCCTTCTAAAAGAGAAAATTACCACTTTAAAAAGGTTATGCTTTTATTCTTTTCCACAAAAACCTGATGTCATCTATCAGAGGAATCCCATGTATTTTAAATCTATATACTAAAAACAACCAGACAAGAATTACATACACAGTAGAGACTATATTCCACATCAGAAAATGAATGGTTTGGAACATATCAACATTATTATTAATAAAATAGTAGATTAAAATATTAATCCTTATCACATTGCCTATGAATATAAATAAAAACCCGACAATCATAACCTTCAGTCTGTCTATCCATTTCATTTTTCTTACAAGCATAACTAAAGCAAATAACAGATAATAAGCAGAGGTGGCAATGCATGCAGGAATAAAACTTAACATATTATCATTGTAAACTAAATAGTCTTTTCCAAATTCAATTCCTTTTGATATCCAGAAAATCCCGCTTAAAAATAGGGTTGGTTTTAGGAATATTAGATAGAATAAATTAAGAGGGATAAAGAAGACAACGCCTAAAATTAAAATCCTTAATATAAGATTTCTGTAATAACCCATACAATTCTTAACTCAATAATCTATAAAAACCTTTTTAAAAATGAGAATTCTTTAAAATATAAATGAAAAAATATCTTATACCAATAGTTTCAGTTTATATCCTCTTAGTTATATTGTCTTTTTATATTGACCCAAATATGGCAATAGCATTATTTAAAATTCATACCCCATTTTTAACAGCCATATTTAGTTATCTTGGTTTGATATTCACAACAGCAGGAATAATTATTTTAGGTTCTTTATTGTTCATTAAGAAAAAAACCTACATTCCTTATATGGTGGTTGGTTATATAATAACAGGCTTGATCCATATCCCTTTGAAATTTATAATCAACAGGGCAAGGCCTTTTGCTGAACTTTCTCTTGCAAAACTTCCAGATATCTCCTATGATTTTTCTTTATGGAACACAGCATTTCCAAGCTGGCATGCAGCAGCAATGTTTTTTGTAGTTCCCTTCACATTTAAGATAAAAAGTAAACTAAGGTATGTTTGGTTGGTACTTGCATTACTTATGGCCTTCTCGAGAATGTATTTTGGTTTCCATTACCTGAGCGATACATTGGCAGGAATTCTAATTGGTTTAGGTGCTGGTTTCCTTACCCTAAAGATTTATGAGAAAAAGAAAGGTTTTTAAATCTTAAATATATACATGTTTCCCATGAGAGTCAAAATAGAAGAAGATAAAATCGAAATTGGAACAAAAGTAGAAGCTGATGGAATCTATTCAAGAAAAGTTACTCCGTTTGGTAATGGCGCAAAGATAGATTTCCTGAAAAGATTCATCGGAAAAGATGTCATTGTTGTTGTAATCAAGAAATAAGTTCCATAAAGATTTTATTTATATTATTTTCCTGAAATACTCAATAGTATCTTTTAATCCATCTTCTAATTTAATTTTAGGTTCCCAGTTAAGTTTCTCTCTGGCTAATGAAATGTCAGGATTTCTTTGCTTTGGATCATCAGGTGGCAATGGATCAAACTTAATTTTAGAATTAGAGTTAGATAATTTAACAATCAGTTCAGCAATTTCCAAAACACAGGACTCTCTTGGATTTCCGATGTTAACAGGTCCTGTGAAATTCTCAGTATTCATTAAATTGTAAAGTCCTCTCATAGTATCGTCAACATAACAAAAAGACCTTGTTTGCTTTCCTGTTCCGTAAACAGTTATGTCCTCGTTGTTTAATGCCTGAACTATAAAATTAGAAATGACTCTTCCATCATTCTTTGTCATGTTTGGCCCAAACGTATTAAAGATTCTTGCAATCCTTATGTCTACATTGTGTTCTCTGTGATAATCAAAGAACAAAGTTTCAGCAACTCTTTTTCCTTCGTCGTAACAGCTACGTTTCCCTATGCAGTTTACACTTCCTCTGTAACTTTCTTTCTGCGGATGTTCAATAGGATCACCATAAACTTCAGATGTAGATGCCTGCAATATCCTTGCTCTATGTCTCTTAGCCAACCCTAAGATATTAATAACTCCAAGAGTATTTGCCTTTACAGTCCTTATAGGATTAAATTGATAATGGACAGGAGATGCAGGACATGCCAGATTATAAATCTGATCTATTTTAATATCATCCAGATATAAAGGATCTATGATGTCATGTTCTATAAATCTAAAATTAGGAATATTCATTAACTCTTGGATGTTTTCCTTTCTTCCTGTGAATAAATTATCCACACAGATTACTTTCTCGTTCTTCTCCAGAAGAAACTTACATAAATGACTTCCAATAAATCCTGCTCCGCCAGTTACTAATACTGTTTTCATCTTAACCTTTTATTATCCCAATTGGAACTACTCTGACAACTTTTTTTGAGATTCCAGCTCCTTGGACAGAGTCAATTACATTCTCAATGTCTTTATATGCTTTTGGTGCCTCTTCAGCAAGGACAATTGGAGAGGTAGCTTCTACAGCTTTTCCTTCTTTTTCAAGTTCTTTTTTTATATCATTCCCTCTGAAAGATTTTATTGCCTGATTTCTTGACATTGCTCTTCCAGCTCCATGACAGCTTGAGTAAAATGTTTTTTCAGCTTCTTCAGTTCCTTTTAAGATATAAGAAGCAGTTCCCATACTGCCTGCAATCAATACAGGTTTTTCAGGCAAAGATCTCGTTGCACCTTTTCTATGAATATAAATTTCTTTTCCTTTGTATTTTTCTTTCTTGCAGATGTTATGGGCAATGCCATAAACAGTTTCCATCTCCATCTCTTCCCATTTTCTTCCAAATATTTTTTCAAAAGTTTCCCTTATCCATTGGGTCATTATTAATCTATTTGTAAATGAATAATTGACAGCACCCTTCATAGCAGAAAAATAATCCTGTCCTTCCTTTGAGTTTATTGGAGCGCAGGCTAGTTGTCTGTCTGGTAAACTTATCTTATATTTCTCTGCAGCTTTTTCCTGGATTTTTAAATAATCAGTTGCTATTTGATGTCCTAATCCTCTTGAACCGCAATGCAGCATTATAGTTATTTGATTCTTGTCATTGATTCCAAACTTCTTTGCAGTTTTCTCATCCAGAATGTGAGAAACTTTTTGTAATTCTAAAAAATGATTTCCTGCTCCTAATGTTCCTAGCTGAGGGATTCCTCTTTTTAGTGCAGTATCTGAAATGGTTGAAACATTAACCCCATCCATGCTCCCGTTTTCTTCTGTGTTTTTAATATCATTGTCAGTTCCATAACCATTCTCAACCGCCCATTTGATTCCTCTTGTAAGAACTTCCTTTAATTGTTGGTTGTTTAATTTTAATTTTCCCTTGCTTCCAACTCCGCATGGAATTGCCTTGAACAAAGCCTTGTTTAAAATATTTAATTTTGGTTCTAATTCTTTTAATGTTAAATTTGTTCTAATTAAATTAATTCCGCAGTTGATATCAAATCCGGTCATGCCTGCAGAAATAATCCCTTTGTCTTTATCAAAAGCAGCCACTGCTCCCATCGGCAAACCATAACCAAAGTGCATGTCAGGCATTGCCCATGCAGGTTCTATAATTCCTGGAAGCATTGCAACATTAGATAGTTGTTTTACAGATTCATCTTCTAATCCATCTAAAATAAATTTGTTTGCAATTATCCTCGCATCTACGTTCATTCCTTTTCTTGATCCTTTTGGAAGAACATATTCAAATTCAGTTGCTTTCTTGAGTAATTCTTTCATAATTATTTTATTGAGACCTCTACTTAAATAGGTTTTTGTTCTTCTTTATATAATCCTCTTTGATACATGTAGCAGAACCACACATAGCATCAGAAATATCCGAGCATATAGCAGATATCATAACTTTTCCTGCCCACTTGTAAATTGTGGGGGTACATTCTTTTCCATAAGTGCTTCCGATTAAATCTACAGACTGTTTGTCTAGTATTGAAGGATACTGGATATATAATGAAATCCCTTCAACTAATGTAAGTCCTCTTTCTTTTTTTGAGAGATTCTTCCTGCAAAAACTTGGACTCTTTCCTCTGTTCTTTGAACCATCTTGGAAATAAATCCAATAAGGTTTTTCCTTGGTTTTGATACTGGAAATCTTGGTTAAATCTACTTTAGGTTCAATTCCGCTTAATAAAATCTGTTTTTCAACCTTAATCATACTTGGAGGAATCACAAGAAGGGCCCTGGCAAATATTTTGTCTTGAAGCTTTTGTTTTTCAGGTATTAAATTTAAAAATTTCTCCTCGTCTATACCTAAGAATTTGTGGTATCCTTTATCTATAAACTGCTGGATGTTGTCCATCTTATACTCCTCTTCGTTTCATCAAAATACCCACAGGTCTGACAGTGCCTCCTTTGGGTGGGGATTATATTTCCACAATTAATGCAACTTTCCTCGCTTGTAGGTCTATAGATTTTTCCGCCCCATTCTTTGTAGATTTTATATAAATAAGCTTGTGCCTTCCCTCCTATAAAAATAATGTTAGTTTCTTTCAGGATGGAATTATATTCTTCATCAGAGATTTTTTCTTCGAGTATCCTGGATAATTCTGAAGTTCCAGATCCAAACTCTAAATCTGTTTTTTGTCTCCAGATTACATCATTTGGTAAAAAATCAGATAGAGCGTTTCTTAGAGCTAACTTTCCCCACATTTTTTTATTGGTTGCTTTATCATAAAATCTATCTTCCTTATTGAGTAATCCAACAGCCACATCTCCATAATTATCATTGCAGATCATATTAACCTTTTTTGAGAATGGAATTTCTAGGGCATATCTTACGAAAGCTTCATCTAAGAATGGCTGTGTAAGCCTAATCCCCTGGGATGAAGTAATTTTCTTGGAAGACCAGTCTATATGTTTTAGCACTCCTTTAATATATTCGTTATATTTTTCCTTGAGTTCCCATGAAAACTGAAACCCACCAAATAACCAGTCACTTCCATCCCCATTCATTACATTTTTGTATCCCTTTTCTTTTAGGGTTCTAACAGCAAACAAACAGGGTAGATCATTTAACAAACCAATATCGAATGAATTAAATAATTTAATTAACTCAGGCAGCCCTTCTTCAATAGCTTCTTCCGGGCTGACTATGAGGTTGTTATGTTCAACACTTAGGTGTTCTGTAACTTTCTTAGCCCACAAAAAATCAGAACAATTCTCATTCATCGAGACTGTAACTGCCAAAGGCTTCCGATTCAATTTTTTAACAGATAAAGCTAACAGCGTGCTTGAATCCAGTCCTCCAGAAAGAAGGATTGAATCAGAGTAATTATTCTCTAATGCAAGAGTTAGTTTTTTGATAATAGTGTCGTTGAGCATAAAAAGTAAGGTTACACAAAGCATTTAAACTTTACTACTGAACAAAGGCTAAATATCCAATACAATTCTTGCAATATATTTGTCTTTTTCCTTCCAGACCTTAAACTTATAATTTGTTACTGCCTTTACGACAGTCTCTCCTGTTTCTGGTTTGATTTCAGAACCATAAACCTTGGCTTTTAGTTTTTTCTCTGAAATTTCCTCAATCTCAAATTTATTAAAAAACATTTCTTCAATGTCAACCATTGCTATTAGTTTTTGCAGCCAGTTAAACATTAGTTCTTCCAAATTATTTGCTTTGATTTCTATTTTCTTGGGAGTTTTAGCCTTGACTTTGTCTAATTTACAGATTATTGAAAACAAAGCCTTGGCAGAACTTTCAAACAGTTCTTTTAATGTTTTTCCTTCTGCTTCAAACATTACATCTGATGTTAGATCTTCGATTATTTTGAAGGACATAGGATTATTTAACTAGGATAATTATTAAAGGTTTTGGAATGAAGTTTAGTTTAATGTTTTAAGAAATTTCAACAGTTTTGGGTGTAGTGAAGTTGTAAAATATTTTTGTATATCTGTGGGTTTAATCCATTTTATTTTAACAAATTTTTCTCCAGCCTTTTCCTTCCCACCAATGACTTCACAATAATAATAAATCAAAAGAAACTCTTTATTTTCAGGAGCAGTTCTGGCAAAAACAATTTTTTTAACTTCTACGTCTAAACCAGTTTTGATTTTAATCTCATGTTTTAAATAGAATTCTAAATCTTTCTTGTAGGCAGGTCTTCCTCCCGGGAAGGTCCAAGAGAGTTCTTTGACATAAGGATCTTTTTCTCTTTTTCCAATTAAGATTTGTTGAGTTTTAGGATTATAAACTATACCAAGGACATTAAGTAAGAATACTCCTCTGTTAAATCGCGTCCAATCCATAAAACCAAATTAACTCTTGTTTATTTAAATAATTATGTCTTATTTTTCCCACAACCAAAGCCTGAATATCTTAGGTTCATTTATGTAATCTTCATGGGAAGCAACAAATGCATCTCCCATGTAGATGTTTTTATCATCAGGCCAGGGAGCAGAATTTACACATAAATCATTGCACCCAGGAATAATATCTTTACCCTTAAAATTAACACAAGTATCTTCGCATAAACATGTAGGAGTATTGCATATCACATAAGCAAATTCATAATTTACAGGTTTTCCATTTAAAATTAAATCCTGCATGTATTTCATATTTCTGCATTCAGGAACTCTTACAACACAGTTTCTTAAGCTATTATTTGTTAAAACCTGATTGATGATATAATTAAAGCTTGCATCAACTTCATAAGGAACTTCAGGAACAGACTTGGCCTCTCTAGGCAATAAAGTATAGATAAACAACAATATCATCGTTATTGCCAAAACAGCTTCAAAAGTTTTTATAACACCTTTCTTGTCTACCATGTTCTCACTCCTAAATCTACAGTACCTATATCAATCCCTCTTTGGTCAACCTTAATATCTTTCCAGTTTCTCACAAAAATATCATCCTGGTCAGATGGCTCTGCTTTGTTGCATAATTTGTCATTGTCCATATATATTTCAAATTCTTTTGTAGGAGGATAATCCCATAAACTTTTTAGTGACTGGTATCCTTCATCAGTTTTGCATAAATTACTTAGGTCCGAAACCCATATCTGATAAATTCCTTTATTCCTGGATATTGGTGCAATAGTTAATATATAATCTGAATCAGCAAGTGTTTGTTCTCCAGGATCATTGAATTGATGGTCTAGTCTTGGCGTATAAATAATGTAAAATACGTTCATGTCATTTTCATCAATATACCCCCTAAGTCTTATCTCTTTGTTTTTCCCTCCATTTATGCTGAACTGGTTTAATATTTCATTTCTCCTGTCAAGTATTGTAAAAAATCTGTTATCATCATCAACAGGGAAATTTTCAATTGTAAAATCCAAAACATAAGTTCCACTCTTAATACTTTCTGTTAATACTTTAACATAAATAGGAATTCTTTGTATGCCCATAGAAACATTCTCTTTAAATCCTTCCTCAATAATATTGCTCAATACATCTACTTTGTGTTCAGGATTAAATCCTGGTTTTAATATCATCAATAACAGCATTATTGCAACTAAGAATAAGCCCATGCTTATTGCCCAGTCTGCATGCGAATCACCTTTTTTCATATTCCACCCTTGACAGTTGTTATTATCAATGTAGCAACAGTTACCAATACTAATGAATGTATCAACCCATTTTTTAATTTTCCTTCTGAAAATTTTCCAATCATTATGCCTGCAAAAAATCCCTGAACCAAGACTAAACCGAAAAATATCTTGTCAAGGTTTACAGTCTCTCCAGTCCCGCCTATCCCCAAGCTTCCTAAACCAAGACTGAAACTTGAGGACATTTCAGTTATTTTTGGAAATAGCCATAATTGCAAGACCAGCATTATTATGATGAAAACAAAAAATACAATATATCCCTGGACTACCTGGGAATATGTGCTTGATTTTCTTTCTTGTTTCATTTTCTTTACATTGACAACAGAATTTGAAACCTCTCTTAATACATCTTCCATCTCCCCGCCAGATCTTTCAGCTTCAATAACAATCGAAACACTTCTTTTTATTACCTGGTTTCCTGTTTCGTTTGCAAAATTAACAAGAGATTCCTGTACCGGAATACCCCATTCTATCTGTTTTCCTAATTTTTTTGTATATGGAGTTAATGCCCCATACTCTCCATCAACAACCTGTCCTATTGCATTTGGGATTGATACCCCGGATTTTACAGTTCCTACAAGATTTCTTACAAATTCCAGGAATTTTTCCTCTATTTCTTTTTGTCTTTTGTTTTCATTGAAGAAATCAATCCAGAACTGTAGCCAACAAACACTTATTCCGATAATGAGCATTGCATAAAACCATCTTGTTCCTAATAATAAAACAAAGTCAGCAATGATTAAAAATAATCCTGCTGCTATCCCTATCCAATATTTGTTTTGGAATCTTAATTTCATTTTTCTGGTCTCGACATGTTAAGGAACACTATAAATCCTAAATTTAACAGAGGGATTGCTACAAATGTTCCGATTATAGCTAAAGTTTTTACGCTGACTCCTGCAATCGATCCTCCTCCCACTCCTTGGATTATTGCTAATACAGTAAAAAATAATAATGGGGCAGCTATCAGCATTCCAGTATAAACATCTGAATAAGCTGCCAGGCTTTCAACGTATTTTTTCCTTTCAAGCTTATAGGTATTCATTGTATCCTGAGATTTGGCTTTTAGGAATTCCTTTAAGTTCCCTCCTGTTTCAATTGTTGTTATCATCCCATCCAATAATTCCTTAAAATCCCTAGAAGGGGTTGTTAATGCAACTGCCCTCATTGCTGCAGTTAGATCATACCCAAAAAGATTTACATAATTTACAACTTTTTTGATTTCACCTTTAACTCCAGGATATTCTTCAGTTCCAAGTATTAAATTAAACATTGCAATAGGATGTGCGCCAGATCCTGCGATGGCAGACATATGTAATATTACAAAAGGCAAGTCATTTTTTATTGCTCTTCTTCTTTGATTGACAATTGTTGATGGATAAAAATAGATTACTAAAAATGTTATCCCTCCAAGGATGATTGATAAAAACAAGGCTCTTACAAAAGTAAATATTATATTTCCTTTTAATATGACCAAAAAGAACAGGAAGAAAAATATCAAAGAAGCCATAGTTCCGAGCAAAATCAATGATATGTATGTTTTTGATAAAATGTTCATGCTTGAGGCAATAAGATCAAACGAAAGTTTGTCAAAGAAATTTTTGTATTGTTTTGATAATCTTATAGAATATTTCTCAAATAGTTTGTTGGCAAAAATTCCAAGTTTGCTTGTTTTATAGATTGTATAGTCAATCTTTATTTTTTCTTTTTTGATTTCTTTCCCTTTTCTGTATCTTGATCCAACTTCCTTTATCTTTTCAATTTCCACAAGAGGATCAAGATATTCTTGTTTTGATTTTAATGGATTTATTTTTTTTGTTTCTTCAAATCTAGTTTCAGCCCTTATGAGATTAAGTTGATCCCTTATATCATTCTTTATTCTGTCCAAGGAGCTTTCAGTATCTCTTGTTGATTTAGTTTTATCTTTACTGATTTGCTCTGCTTCATCAGCTAGCTTTGATATTTTGTTAGCTATTTGTTTAATGTCGTTCATTTTATAATGAGGATTCTATCGAGTAGCATATTCCCTGTATTTGTTTGTCAATATCTTTTGTTTTTTTATTATTCCTGATTAATTCATCTCTTCTATAAGCCAGTTCCACTATAATTCTGGCATTGTGTTTTATACTTTCAGTATCCATCTTAACCTATTATGTTGAATTTTTTTAATACAACTAATGGAGTTTTGTAATAAGCATTTATTATGTCCTGAACTTCCTTGAATCCAAAGATTTTTGCCTTGTACATGGCCATTATTAGTTTAGCTCTTAAAACAAATTCATTATTTAATTTCTCCATTGTAACTCCATGCCTTTGCACTATTTTTTCAAAGACATGGCTTTTAGTGTTGAAAAAGAACTGGTCTGTCTGTGGATTTCTTACAAAAGGAGTATTGTATTTAGCACCCCCAACCTGTGCTTCAGAAACACCCACAATCTCATTTATTTCCCTTACTCTTCTTACAGCCTGTCCGCCAACTTTTGTTTGTATCATCACACAAACAACGTCCAGACTTTCAACTAATCCAGGACTTAGATTAATTGGTTCTGTTTCCAGTCTTCTTATCATTGTTTCTACGTCTTCAGCATGCATTGTCCCAAAAGAAGGATGACCAGAACTCATACCCTGAAATAAAACAAATGCTTCTGCACCCCTTATTTCACCAACTATAACAAAATCAGGCCTTTGCCTAAAGCTTTCTTTTAATAAATCAAATAAAGAAACCTCTCCATGTTTCTGTCCAACCATATTTGCCAGTCCAACACCCTCTCTTGCTACGCTTGGCAGCCAGTTTTCATGCATTAAATTTAATTCCTTGGTATCTTCAATGGAAACAATTCTTGCAGCAGGAGGTATAAAAAATGCAAGCGCATTTAGGAATGAAGTTTTTCCTGAACCTGTCCCCCCTATAACCATAATATTTGATTCATATTCGATTGCAAGCCATAAATATGCAAGCATCTCTGGGCTTGCTGTTCTGAAATCTAAGAGTTTTACCGGGGTCCATGGTTCTTTTGTGAATTTTCTTATTGTGAATGTTGGCCCTCTTGAAGATATATCTGTTGAGTATGTTGCGTTTACTCTTGATCCGTCTGGTAATCTCCCATCCAATAAAGGATTTGCATAAGAAACATATTTTCCAGCTTTTTGTGCTAATTTTTCAACAAAACCAGCAAGTTTTGGAATGTCCTCAAAAACAATATTTGTTTTTAAGTTTCTGTATTTTCTGTGTACAATATATAATGGAGTTCCAATTCCATTGCATTCAATATCCTCTATGAAATAATCATGCATTAAAGCTTCTATTTCATTTAATCCGCTGAAGTTACGGTAAATATAATACAAAACTTTGTACAAAGATTCATCAGAAATACTTTCTCCAAATTCCTTTAGCAGTACTCGTACATTCTTTTCAAGGTATTCTATTACTTTTTGTGATTCATTGACTTCTATAAAACTGATATTAATTATTTCCTTTAGGGAATCCTCTATTAGTTTTAGCATCCTTTTTTCATGGTCATCAAGCGTAGGTTCTATAAGTTCATAAAGGACCTCTTTTGATTCTTCATCCCAGTGGATATGGATAGAAGCATAGGGTTTTATGAGGTCATATTTGACATCTATCTGCTGTTTTGCATCAAATTCTGGTAAATGTGCTAAATCACTTACTATCTCTATCT
This sequence comes from Candidatus Nanoarchaeia archaeon, assembly GCA_028714095.1. Lineage (GTDB taxonomy): Archaea > Nanobdellota > Nanobdellia > SCGC-AAA011-G17 > JACPNG01 > JAQTMY01. Next base: position 15,492 of record JAQTMY010000002.1, read on the forward strand.
TGAACTCAGATTTAATATCTGGAGAAATAACTTGGTTGGTTGGATTTTCTTTTATTCCTTGTCTGTTTTCCTTTTCTTCTTTCTTAAAAACTGAAATCCCCAAAACTTCCACCTCTTTTAATCTTAAAATACCCCTATAAACCTTAAATAGTTTTCGATTGACCAAACAATTAAATATATATAGAAATGATTATTCTAGAAACCTATGCCTAAAAAAGAGAAACAATCCTTAAAACCAATAATTTTCTTATTAATACTTCTTGTATTATTGTTTATAATTATTATTGCTGCTGTTAGGATGAGCTTTCTTTTGGGTTATGATCTGTCTATAAGTTTATCTCCCGGGGATATATCCCTGCAGCTTACAAATAACCAACCAGTAGAACTAACATTTAATCTTGAAACAAGCAACAAGATTGAATGTACTGCACTTTGTGAGTATTCATTCAAGGATTTAAGTAATAATGATGTTATTGAATCAGAAACAGTTATTCTTGAACCCAAACAAACATTATCTAGAAATTATTCTTTGGTTTCTCCTGAACTTGGAACAGGCCAAAAAATATATAATTTTGAGGTTAAATGTAAGAACCAAAAATCTTTGTTTTGCCCTTCTGCAGAGAAAAACATAATTAAAAGTAGTTTAGTAACTTTAAATTATGATTTGACAACTGAAGAAAAAATTATAAAACCTGTTTCCAAGGAGAAACTTGAAAATTTGCTTGAGCTTCTTAGAGAAGCAGATCTTGGGGTTAAAGAATCAAATCAAATCTCTGAGATAATATACTCAAATGAAATTGAACCTGAAAAAATCGCATTAACCACCCAATTTGATGAAACTTCCTTGATTATGGAAAACCTAAAATATCTTTGGGCTAAAGAATATTATACCCAGCTTTACCTAGAATTAAACCAGAGTTATGAAGATAATCTAACTAAATTAAACAATGATATTTATTCTTTTAACCAGACTCTCGCTGGTTTTATCAAAATTAATGATTATTTCATTGATTTCTTCAATAAAGTAATGGAAGAAAATCAAAGCCTGGCCTATTACATAAACCAGACAGAAGACTATGGATTTATTAATAATTTTAATAATCTTTTAGATGAATTTAACACAAACAACTTTTCAGATTATTCATCATTGTTTGAAGAAATTAAGGGATTGGAGAAAGATTATAATTCACTAAATCTAAGCCTCGTTGGAAATGAAACCTATGACATGGAATTAATGCCATTATTAAAAGATAAAATATTATTAAATAACCTTACAATTGAGTCTAATATTGAAACAAGATTATCAGAAAATAAACCGGTTTGTTGTATATTTGGGGAATGCAATCCCTGCTGTAATGATGAATCCTGCAGCAATGATCCAAAAACATTTCCAATAATCTTCATACATGGTCATGCAGTAAACAAAGATACTTCTCCAGAGCAGATGCTTAATTCGTTTGATGAAATCCAGTCTAAGTTTGCAGAAAATGGTTATATAAATGCTGGAATAATAACCGCTTATTCCAAAGATACTGAATATAATCAGGGAGAGTGGGGGTTGTCAGGAAAACCAATTACTGTAAGAGCAACATACTATTATGAGCTTGTTGAAGAGGATGGAAAATTAGTTTTAACACCTAGAAAAAGCGATGACATCGATGTTTATGCAGAAAGACTAAAGTATATTATTGATTTAGTCAAATACAGAACCGGAAAATCAAAAGTTAATATCGTTGCTCATTCTATGGGTGGATTAGTTTCCAGAGAATATCTCAAGAAATATGGAGAAGATTCTGTTAATAAACTAATTCTTATTGGAACACCAAATAATGGAATAACAACAAAAATATATTCTTTATGTAGAATATTAGGTGAGAAAAAAGAATGTGATCAGATGAAACAAGGAAGTTCCTTCCTTTATAACCTAAATAATTTCAAACTAATTTCTGTTGCCGTATACACAATTTCTGGCAGAGGCTGTGATATGGATGGTCTGGATGGGGATGGTATTGTTTTATTTGAGAGTTCTAAGATGGATAATGTTAAAGATTTTGAAATTAATGGAATATGCCCAGAATTATTATCTTATCTTCATTCAGATATGCTGGATCCTGAAAAATATCCAGAGACATATAAATACCTAGAAAAAATATTGAATGATTAAACCATGTTTATTTTTACAACAGGAATATCATTGCTAAATCCGCCGTGTTCTATTGTCATTGTATAAGTTCCAATAAATGGATTTCCATACTGTAGGTTTTCATGTTTCTTTAAGTCTATAAATCCAGTATAATTTAATTCAAGATTTACTACATATTCATCTTCAATAATAGAATTATCTAACTTCATTATAATAGGACCCTCTCTGAATTCAATACCAGGTTCCATCATCTTGTTTTTTGTTACCAAACTCCACAAAACTTGGTCATCTTCCCATGAAAGTGTTAAGTTTCCTTTTCCAACTTCAATAGGACTTAAAACTCTTCTTGATCCAGGTCCTTCAGATGCAACTTTCTTGATATTGTCATCTATCTGAAAGAACAAGTTTTTGGTTTGTATTAAGGTATTTTTATCTCTTATCTTATTTATCAGAGGAACAGCAGCAGATAAAATAAGGGTAATTGCTACTAATCCAAGTGCCATATATAATATGGCAGATACCCAGACAGCAGCACCCTTTTTATTTTTCATTTTTTTATGCACAGGTACTAAAGGTACTTGCCTCTAAGTCACCAAAGCTTGCAGTATTTGCACTGCAGGTTATTTCCTTGCCATCTATTTTAATTACACCAACTGCTTCTACCTGTTTTACATCACTTAATGTTGAATCAATGTCTTTGCTTTCAATTCCAAAAGATTCTATCCCTGTTAGGAATTGGTCTTTTATCTGTTTTACTTCATCAGCGCTTTTATAGAATCTTAGATGTACTTTTTCAAGTTTTTTTGTTCCATCATTCTTTATTCTTACCCTATAGGTAGTTCCGCTGACAAGGCAGACGTTATCAACATCAAACATAACTTCTTGAGCACAAGTTATCTGTGATCCTGATGTTTCTTCTGTCTGTTCCTGTATGTTTTTTGTAAAGCTTTGCCCCCAAGTCATTATTATTGCTGCCAAGGCTACAGTAAAACCAATAATAAGGACAGTAGCGATTAAAGGAGAAATTCCTTTTCTGTTTATGAACACATATATCACCTCTCTTTTTTATTGAATGAATTTAAACCCTTGCAACAATGTTTTTTCCAGAGCAAGGTACATAGTATCCTGGAACAACTTTTAACCATGGGATAATAGCTACTTTTTCAGCATCCCCTGTCTTTGATGAGTCATATTCAATTTCATATGGTTTTATCTCCAGTCCTTCAAGCATCTCATAATTTTGTTTTATTTCAGCTTTGTTCCCTTCAATCCTGAAGCTCCATTTTTCTATATTATCATCTTTCAGGTTTTTTAATACAATCCTTATGTTTGATCCTGATTTCTGGGCACTGGTTACACTAAAGTCAAGATTTTCACATTCTAGTTTTTTTTCTGCCAGTTTTCCTTCTTTAGCAGCCCTCTCCTGTACATAATTCTTGGCCCAAACTAATGCTATAAGTAATATAACAATAATAAATCCTACTAATAATACTGTGGCAATTAAAGGAGAAATTCCTTTTTTGCTTAACTTATTGTACATGAAATCACCTCTTTTTTATCTGAACAACCCGTTGTTTTTTCATTAACCGTTATTATTGGGATTACTTCAAATTTAATGCTTTGTGGCAATATAAATTCAACTATTTCTCCTTGTATTGGTTTTAATGGAGTTGCTAAAGACTTAACCTCTGATATTGGCTCACCCGATGCAGGATATGATACTATATTTAATGATTCAATGCTAAACTTGCCTTTATTAGCTATTGTTAGTATATTACATAACTCATTTGCTCTTACATTTATTGCAATGTCCTGACATACCATCTCTCCTTCAACATAGTTGACAGTAGACTTTGTAATGTCTTCAGTCTGGCCTCTCATCCATATAAAAACAGAAGTTGCCAGCGCAATACTAAAACCAATAAGCAAAACCCATGCAATAATATCTCCAGCCCCTTTTTTTCCTATCATCTTATTTGCAAAGTGCATCATTAGGGAATTTCAAGCAAAAATCATCTTTCCCTTCTGTTTTAAAACCACTTCCACCTATAAAAACTTTTCTTTGTTCATTCTTCTCAAATCTTGAAACAACAACAAGTTGAGGTTGTCCGGGAATTATTTCAAAGGAATAAACATCTTCTCCTATCTGTATCCATATTTCAGGTTGGTAATTGATTATCTTGTTGCATGTTTCAATTTCCTCTCTATTGGCTTCAGACAGAAAACTTATTCCATCAAAGTCAATAGTAGCAGAAATCTTATCATAACATCCAGAGAGTTCTCCTATGTCAGGATCCTTTATGTAGATAGACTGGTCAAGGAAATTTCCTATGTTGACTTTATTTCCCTCTGCACTTTTATAGCTAAAAGCATAAATCAATCCAAAACCAGGATTTTGCGATTTTGCATATGAACTATAGAATGAGGTAAAACCCCTGAACTTATTAACCATATCTATATCTTCAGAAAAAACCAATGAATTAACAAATCTCGCACTTTCCTCATCATAGTTTTCAGACAGTCTTTCAAAATCCCCTTCAATTTTTTCCTGGCTTGCCTTGTTTACGATTGATGCAATTCCAACAAGAACCAAAGCTAGGATAATAACAGCTAAAATATATATCTGCCCTCTTTTATTCATAATAATTAATTCTTCTTCTTTCTTTATAATCTTTTCTCATTGATAACCTTAAGAATTCTTTTGCTGATTTCTTCTATCGTCCCTTCTGCGTCTATTTTTTTAATTTTTCCATTCTTTTCATAAAACCTGACAACAGGTATTGATTCTTTTTTATACATTTCAAGCCTGTATTTTATTATTTCTGGTTTGTCATCCGCTCTTATAGAAAGTTTATTTCCGCATTTATCGCAGATGTTTTCTTTTTTTGGTTTTTTAGTTGCTAAATGATATAACTCCCCGCAGTTAATACATACTCTTCTTTTGGAAAGTCTTTCCATGATTGTTTCCTCATCTATCTCAAGATGGATAAAAATATCTAAAGGATGGAGTTCTTCTACCCATTCGGCTTCCTTTATTCTTCTTGGGCTTCCATCCAGAATAAAATTATCTTTCGGTATTTTGTCTTTAATTAAATCAATAACGATTTCACTTGGCATATAATTTCCCTTGTCAATTATAGACTGAATTAATTTTCCTAATTTGGTTCCTCTCCTTTTCTCTTCTCTTAATAAATCTCCAGTATAGATGTGTTTAAGATTGTATTTTTTAGAAAGAATTTCTGCCTGTGTTCCCTTCCCAGATCCAGGTGGACCCATTATAGCCAGTTTCATGATATAATTAAAAAATTGTTCTATATAAATTTATTCCAAAGAATTCCGGACATCATCAAATACCTCTTCAGGAAGCTGGTCTCCGTCAATGTTGATTAATATCTTTTCTTGGGCATAGAATTCTTCAATAGGATTTGTGTTTTCCCTGTAAACCTTTAGTCTATGCCTTATTGTTTCCTCGTTGTCATCAACTCTCTGCATCAGTTTTCCACCACATATATCACATATGTCCTTTTTCTTGGGTTGGATATTTAATCCATAGATTTTCTTGCAGTTGCTGCATGTTTTTCTTAGAATAGTTCTTTTTATTATAGATTCATCTGTGCTTACTATATTTATTACGTGGTTTATCTTTGCAATTTTCTTTAGTTCTTTAGCTTGGTTTAATGTTCTTGGGAAACCATCCAGAACAAAACCGTTTTTGTATTTGTCTTTTTTTAACTCTTTTTTGAAAAGTTCTATTGTAAGTTCATCAGGAACTAGATTTCCTTTGCTCCAGTATTCTTTAGCCTTTAATCCTAAACTATCTTGTTCATTAGCTAAATCTCTGAACATGTCTCCTGTTGATAAATGGACTAATTTAAAATGTTTTGAAATAAACTCTGCTTGAGTCCCCTTTCCAGTCATTGGCGGCCCCAATAAAACAATGTTCATAGGCATGAAAAAGATAATCTCTTTAAAAAAATTTCTATTCTTCACTATGGACCAAAAATCCATATAATATAAATACTGGTGATTATTGCTAAAATTATAGTATGGATCCTAAAAAAGAAAAAATAATACTTGGAGCAGTAATCTTTGTAGTCATTACTCAATTGGTTTTGTTTACCTATTCTTTTATTGAATTTAGTAATTTAAAAAATATTATCTCTGAGAATCAAAAAACAACAGAATTAAAATTGCAAAATGTTAATTCAGAAGTTGAAGTCCTTAAGGAAGAAAATACAAACCAAAAAGAACAAATCTCAGATTTAACAAGTTCATTGTCCTCTACTCAGAAAACTCTTTCAGAAACTCAGTCAAGTTTGGAAAAGCAGATAAGTTCGTTAAAGGCAGGAGCATCTGCAGATTTCTCAGGCATAATTGAGAAATCTGTCAAGTCAATAGTTTCAATAAAAACAAACGTAGCCCAGGGAACAGGATTTATTATTACAGATGATGGTTATGTAGTAACTAACGCCCATGTATTAAATGGGGCAAGTTATGCCACTGCAATAACAGCAGACCAGGAAAAACTTGCAATGTCTCTGATAGGCTATAATAATAAATATGATATAGCTTTGTTAAAAATCTCTGGCTCATATGATGCATTAAGCTTTGACAATTCAGATGATGTAAAAGTTGGAGAGAAAGTAATTGCTATCGGCAATCCCCAGGGATTGTCTTTTTCAGTTACCGAAGGAATTATTTCTGCAGTTCATAGACAGGTTAGTAATTATGATGGAAGATATATCCAGACAGACGCAGCTTTAAATCCTGGAAATTCTGGCGGTCCTTTGATTAATACAGATGGAAATGTGATTGGAATTAATAATTTCAAGGTTGAAGGGGATAATATTGGTTTAGCCTTGGAAAGTAATCTGGTTGTTGATAAGGTAAATGAGATTTCTATGAAAGCTTTGAATATTACTTTGATTTAAATACCCTCACCTTAATAATCTTTTATATTTTTCTCTAAGGTTTTTGGCTATTGCAGGATTCTTAAATATCATGAATTTTATCTCACAAGGTTCATGAACTATTTCAGCAATCTCTTTTAGATTCATTTCTTGAGGATTTTTATATTTTTTATAAAAGTTTCTCAATTTAGAAATTATCTCTGAAGGATAATTTACCTGAATGATCGTATCCCCCATAATGGTAATATCCATCCCTTCTTTTGATTCATCATCTCTTTTAACTCTAGATTTAATCCCCAATTCATTATAGGTTTTAACCCCCCACCTATTTAATGGAAAATCATTAAACGAAATCATATACATTTTTATCCCTTTTTTAGTAAACTGATGAAACATTTCAGTTTCTCTTCCCAAATTTATGAGAAACCAAAAACTATAATGAAAAACCCCAACAGTTTCTTTCGGCTCATTAAATTTTGTGTTATTTGCCCATTGTCTCATAACATCTCCCCAAAAATTGTCTAGGTCAAATAAATTATTGAAGGTATAAATTGCATAATCTTCATTTGCTTGGTTTTGAGTAAAGATATACGCTTTTTTCCCACCTTCATACTCTAAGAGAAACTTATCAAATAAATTCTTAAGTTTTAGAATCCACTCTTTATTTAGTTCGTATTTTTTATTCTTTTTAGACAAGATTTTGTGAAATGTTAGAGAATTAACTGCTTTTCTTACTGCTTGATAGGTTATACTTAAATTATAACTTTTTCGAATCTTTTTTGTTAGTTCTATCATAGAAAGAGGATGTTCTAGTATGAGAATATTGAATATCAGATCTTTAGTATTCTTGGTTTTTTCTTCAACTCCCGGGATACTTATCTCTATCATAACATTTGGATGTCCCTTTCATTTTTAAACCTTTTGGTACAAAAATAAATGTACTAAATACTTAAATATTGAACTAATTGGTCAGAGACAACATCGGAACTAAAATGAAACTGAAAAAACCCATTACTTTTGTTGGTATTGGGGTTTCCTTTATTAAACCCCCTCTCCTAGCAGAAGATATAATAAAAAAAGCAGATGAAATCTTTTTAGAGAATCTTACTCCAAAAATTGAGCAACCAATTGAACAAGAAGAGTCTAAATTAGAGATTTCGTTAAAAACAGATATCCTGACCAAGTATGTAGGAAGGGGGATAATATTTGCAGATAATCCAGTAATACAACAAACAGCAGGGTTAAGCTATGATAATCTAAGTGTTATTTTATTCGGAAGTTTAGGTAAGGAAAGGGGATCAACTGAATTGGATGGTACAATAGAATATTCTTTGTCCAAAAGCCCTAACCTTTTTGCTGGTTATACTTTCTATAAACTCATAAATCAAAATCTAGAAAAAACCCAAGAAGTTTATGTAGGAATTGGAATTGATACATCTCTTAACCCAAATTTAGTATTAATACATGATTTTGATGGAGGAAAAGGAGATTATATTAAACTTTCATTGAATGAAGCTTTTAAGGTTAAGGATATAAATTTGTCAGCAGGTTTGGCGGTAGGATATAATAATCATTATTTTAGAAAGGATTCTGGACTAGGCAATATAGATTTTAATATAAGTGCTTCAGTTCCCATAAGTAAGGCTATAACCCTTACTCCAACACTTAATTATTCTCATTCTTTCACAGATGATTTTAAGAGCGGAGGTTTTTATGGAGGAATGAGTTTAGCATATGAATCAGAATAATAAAGTTTCTTTGATAGACTATTGTATTCCTTGTAAGGCTAGATGTTGCAAGACTGGAAAATTAATCGGATCTCCTATCCTCTCAAATAAAGAAGCAGGGAGAATAGGTAAAAACAATCTTAAAAAAGTAAAATTTCCTAAAGGAGAATATTGGGTTATCAAAGAGCAACAAAGTACTAATCGATGCTTTTTTTTAAATAAACAAAATAAATGTAAACTTCAAAATCTAAAACCTCTTGATTGTTTATGTTATCCAATTAAAGCAGTTTATGAAAAAGATCTTATAAGATTTATAACTGATTCTGATTGTCCGGCCTCAAGCTTTCTTAATAAAGAATTTATTAGAGAATCTAAAAAAATAGCTATTAAATCTATCAAACGTTTTGATAGAGAGACATATCAGCATTGGTTAGATAACTATGTAGGATGGGTTAGAAAGACCATCAAATTAAATAAAGTTTAAGCTTCCGCCGAGATTCGGACTCGGGACCCCGTCCTTACCAAGGACGTGCTCTACCAGACTGAGCCACGGAAGCAAGAGTCTGAGGGGGACGAGATTTGAACTCGCGTAGACACTAAGTCACAGGATCTTAAGTCCTGCCCATTTTCCAGGCTCTGGCACCCCCTCATTAGAATGAAAACACTTGTATTTTGTTTATAAATCTTTTTATATGAGTTCTTCTCCTTAATCCCATGGACATAAAAGAAGTTCCAAAAGGATGGGGTAAGGAGCTCTGGATAGTTAATAATGAGTTATATTGTGGAAAAAAATTAGTTCTTGAAAAAGGAAAACAGTGCAGCCTGCATTTTCATATCAAGAAAGATGAAACATTTTATATCCAGTCAGGAAAGGTAAAAATGGAAATAACCCATAATGACGGAAAAAAAGAAACTTTAATTATGAATCCAGGAGATAAGTTACATATAACCCCAGGATTAATCCATAGGTTTTATGGCCTGGAAGATTCTGAAATCTTTGAATTTTCAACCCAGCACTTTGACGAAGACAGCTATAGGGTTGAAAAAGGAAATTAGAGGAACAGCCTCGAAAATTAGAAGCATTTATATACTTGCTCTCCAACTAAATATAATATTTTATTAAAGGAGGTGCAAAATGGCAAAGTTATTACTTAAAACCCACCTTAAAAGAGAATCAGGAAAACTTTACTTCTTGAAAGGAAGTCCTTTAGCTCTTTACGAAGTTAACATGAAGCGTGGTGGAACAAAGAAAAAAGCAAAGACTTCCAAGAAGAAAACAACAAAAAGAAAGAGAAGATAAATCTAAAAAAGATTTATTTATTTTTTTATTTATTATAATTTATTTTTCTGCAAGAATTTTAGCCAATCCTGTATAGTTTGTAGGGGTTATTCTCTTAAGCTCATCTTTGATTTTTTCATCAATATCCAACCCGTCAATGAATTTGGCAAAATCATCCATTGTTACCTTTTTTCCTCTTGTAAATTCCTTAACTTTCTCATAGGATTCATCAAGTCCCTCCCTTCTTAGTATTGTCTGAATTGCTTCAGCAATAACTTCAGGATGTTTTTTTAATTCATCGATCACTTTTTCTTCATCAACAGATATTTTTCCAAGTCCATTCATTACAGCTTTATATGCAATTAGGCTATGGGCCATTGCTACCCCAAAATTCCTTTTTACTGTTGAGTTTGTTAAATCTCTCTGCAATCTTGAAATAGGAAGTTTCCTCGCAAAGAATTCATACATTGCATTAGAAAATTCTTCATTTCCTTCGCCGTTTTCAAAGTTTATTGGGTTAACTTTGTGGGGCATTGTTGATGAACCTGTTTCTGTTGCAACAACTTTTTGTTTAATCCATCCATCACTGATATATCTCCACATATCCTGGTTAAAATCGGTCAGTATGCGATTAAACAACATAATTTTATTAAATAAATCAACATAAGAATCACTTGATTCTATCTGGGTTGTTATTAGACTGGGTTTTAACTTGATAATTCTATCATCCTCACCTAGACTGTTTAATTTTCCTACAAAATCTACTGTGAAATTTTCCCAGTTAATATTTGGATAAGCAACATGATGGGCGTTGTAATTTCCTGTTGCACCATTAAGTTTTACAAGAAGTTCACTGGAAGTAATTTTTTCAATTTGAGTTTCAAGCCTGGAAGCAAAAACCTTGAACTCTTTTCCAAACGTAGTAGGAGATGCAGGTTGTCCATGAGTTCTGGCTAGCATTGGAACATTGCTGTATTCATGGGCAAAATTATATATCCTTTCTTGAACATCTTCCATATTTGGGAGCATGACATACTCTAATCCATTACTTACCATTAATGCATAAGCGGCATTATTCACGTCTTCAGATGTTAAGGCAAAATGAACCCACTCCTTGCAGTCTGATAAAGAACTTTGTTCTAATCTTTGTTTCATAAAATATTCTACTGCTTTAACATCATGGTTTGTTTTCTTTTCAATTTTTTTAATTTCAAGAGCATCTTCCTTTAAAATATTATGCATATCTCTTATTCTGTATTTTTCTTCTGGGCTAAATTCTCTTACATCTATCCTAGGATGTTCAGAAAGTGCAATTAAATATTCTCCTTCTACAAGAATACGATAACTCATCAAAGCTTTTTCGCTAAAGAAAGGTGAAAGTTCTCTAGTATCTTCATAATATCTCCCATCAATTGGGCTTATTGCATCAAGCGGATCCATGTAAAAAACCTATTATTTAGTCTAATAAAGCTTTATTGGTTTATATCCTATATTTTATAATAAGCCCCTAGCAGGGATTGAACCTGCGACCTAATGCTTACGAAGCATTTGCTCTACCGCTAAGCTATAGGGGCATTAAATCTTCTCTAGAATTTCTTCTTTCGTGTATTTTCTCTGGCAGTTACTGCATATAGCTTTTTTCTTAAAGAAAGTTCCTTTTATCTTTTCCAAAAAAGTTTCCTGTATTTTCTCCTTGCAAATCTCGCATTTCATAGTCTAAACTTAAATTTAAGATATTATAAACTTTACCAAAACTTTATTAAATTAAATAACTAGGCTTATCTTATGACTAGGATTGCTGTTGTTAAAAAGGATAAATGCAACTCTGCTAAATGCAACTGGCTTTGTTTTAATCTCTGTCCTATTAACAGGACAGGAAAGGACTGCATAACAAAACAGGATGACAAAAAACCAAGGATAGATGAGAAGCTATGTACTGGTTGCGGTATCTGCCCTAACCGATGTCCTTATGAAGCAATCTCAATAATAAATTTGCCTGAAAAACTAAAGCAAGAACCAATAATAAGGTTTAACTATAATACTTTTGAATTATTTTCTTTACCAGTTCCAAAGCATAATAAAGTAATTGGAATCTTAGGAAGAAATGGAATTGGAAAATCTACAGCATTATCTTTATTGTCTGGATTGATAAAGCCAAACTTTGGTGATTTCAAGAGTCCTCCAAAAGACGAAGAAATTATCCATAAATTTTCAAACTCAGAGTTAGGATTATATCTTAAAGGATTGTATGATGGGAAAATAAAATGTTCATACAAACCACAAAGGATAGAATTATTGCCGCAGTTTTACAAAGGAAAAGTAAAAGACCTGGTAAAAAAAGTTGATGAAAAAAACCTTTCAGAGTTATTGCTTAATCAACTTGAGTTAAACCACTTGCTTAACAGGGATATTTCAGAATTATCAGGGGGGGAACTTCAAAGACTGGCAATACTTGCATGTTTGGCAAGAAATGCTCATTTCTATTTTATTGATGAGCCAGCTTCTTTTTTAGATGTAACCCAAAGAATTAAGGTAGCTAAATTAATCAAGGAACTGACTAAAGATTCATCTGTAATTGTTGTTGAGCACGACTTAGCAACTTTGGATTATATTAGTGATGAAATCCAGATTGTTTATGGTGTCCCTGCTGTTTATGGTATTTTTTCCCAGTCAAAATCAACAAGAAGAGGAATCAATGAATACCTGGATGGCTATCTTCCTGATGATAATATAAGATTCAGGGATTATAAGATTAAATTTTCAGATGCAGCAATTTCCAAAGATGTTCAGAAAGAAGTTGATTATGAGTATCCTGCCTTAGATAAAGAATTTAAAGATTTTGTTTTAAAAGTTTCTCCAGGTAAACTGCATAAAGGAGAAGTCCTAGCTGTAATGGGGGCTAATGGATTGGGTAAAACTACTTTTATCAAAATGCTTGCAGGTCTTGAAAAACCTTCTTCGTCAAATAAATTAGAACCAATAAAAGTTGCATATAAACCCCAATATTTACATGCTGTAGATGGAACAGTAGAGGAATTTTTAAGAAAAGTTGCTGGTTCAGAATATGAATCAGGATGGTACAAGCAGAATATTTTGGAAAAGTTAGGAATACATTATATTTTAAGGAATGAAATAAAAAATCTATCAGGAGGAGAACTGCAAAAAGTTTATGTTGCAGCAACTTTATCTACAGATGCAAGGATATTTGCTCTTGACGAGCCCTCTGCCTTTGTTGATGTTGAGGATCGTTTAAAGGTAGCAGAAGTTATAAAAGAATTTACAATTAAAAAAGAAGTTGCTACTATTGTAGTTGACCATGACGTCCAGTTTATTGATTATCTTGCTGATTCTATGTTGGTATTTGAAGGTAATCCAGGAAAAGAAGGTTTTGTTCTCAGTCCATTAAATAAGAGAGAAGGGATGAACAAGGTTCTGAAATTACTTGATATTACTTATAGAAGAGATAAGGAAAATAATCGTCCTAGGATTAATAAACCAGGCTCTCAGTTAGATGAACAGCAAAGAGAAAAAGGAGAATACTATTATAGTTAAATTAAATTCTTTTTTTCTAATAGCCTCCATGGATAACCTTTAAAGTCCTGTTCCCCGATTTTTGCTCCAATTTCTTCCAAGATTTTAAATAAATATTTTTTAGCTTCTTCAATGCTGGAAAAATTTCCTTTGGCTTCAACCTCAATGAAATTTCCCAATTCTTTTACATTATCTATTGCAATTAAAGTGTTTTTATAGCTCCAAGTCTTTCTTGTTTTATCTACTACAATGAGGTCCTTAATCCCAAGATTTTTAAAAATCCGCTTTAAAGAATTAATATCATCTATTTTAGTTTCAAACTCATCACAGGAAACACAATTTCCTTCTTTATTGTGCCAGTTTTTGTAATTTAAGCTGAATCCTTTTTTACTTTCTCTTATTCTCAGCCATTCAGATATTGGTTTTTTCTCAAGAAAATTCCTGTGAGGCAAGTTATAATAATAATCTTTTTCATTGGATTCTTTTTCAAACTTTGAGGTTAATTTTAGTTTTTTTACTAATTCTTCAGTGTTTAGGAGAGGAAATTTAAGTTCTATCTCAATATTTTCCATCCCAATATTAAGTTAATCTCTTATTAAAAGTTTATTGTGATTGACCAAAATCCTTATAAATCTCATCAAGTTCTTTTTTAGCTTAACAAACATCCAGCCTTTCTAGGCTTTTTTTAAAAGAGGAATTATCTCTCAGAACTATCTTTCTTTTATTAAAAGACTTGGAAAACGCTGGAAAAACAAATTGAAAGGGAAAAAATTCGTCAAAAAGAAAAAATCCAAAAAACATAAGGAGTAAACATTATGTGTAGCATCTGTGACGATCCCTATTCCCCTGAGTTTAGTAAAGAGGAAATGAAAGAAATAATCTTGAGGGGAAAAGAAGAAAATGGTCCTGAAAAATGGGAAATCAGCGATTGGAATCGCCTTTTAGAGCACCTTTTTTCATTCGGAGGAGATGGTTGTCCAATTTGCAAGACTTTATTTAATGAAGCAGATTCAGACTTAATGAACGATCCAATCTGGATTAAGCATAGAATCAAGAAAGGTGAATACGAAAATCCTGAAGAAATGAAGAGATCAGCAGAAGAAATCACCAAACGAAGGGGAGAGTTTCATGCCGCAAAAGAAGATTACTTGGGCAAACAATGAAACAAGCACTCCTAACAGGATCGAAAGAAAAAGTCTCAACTGAGAGGCTTTTTCTTTAACAACAAGGTATATACTAGTATCAATAATAAACAAAATTACCACACAACTCTTTTACTCTTTCATTTATTTTTTTTCTTAGTTCAATATCAGAATAATTATGAATTATTTTGGAAATATAATCCCCAACAATTTCCATCTCACTTTCCTTCATCCCTCTTGTTGTTAATATTGGAGTTCCTAATCTTATCCCAGAAGGCTTGAATGGAGTTGAAGGATCAAAAGGAATTGTATTAGCATTAGTAATTATTCCAGCCTCTTCCAGAGCAACAGCAACTTCTTTTCCAATACCTTCTTTATTCAAAGTTTTAATCAAGTCAATCAAGATTAAATGAGTGTCAGTCCCATCAGAAACTAATTTTATATTCTCAGACATTAATTTAGAAGCTAGAACTCTAGCATTTCTAACAATTTGATGACTGTATTCTTTAAATTCAGGTTTCATTGCTTCATTAAAAGCAACAGCCTTTGCAGCAATTGAATTCTCATGAGGGCCTCCCTGCAGTCCAGGAAAGACAGCTTTGTCAATCTCTTTTGCAAATCTCTCCTTGCATAAGATTATTGCTCCTCTCGGCCCTCTTAGTGTTTTATGTGTAGTTGAAGTAACTACATCAGTAAAAGGAAAAGGACTTGGATGAGCATCTCCAGCAATCAAACCAGCAATATGTGCCATGTCCACCATGCTTATTGCATTTACACTTTGAGAAATGTCATGGAACTCTTTAAAATTAATCTGTCTAGGATATGCAGTATAACCGCTTAAAATTAATTTTGGTTTTTCAAGCTCAGCTAACTTTCTTATCTTATCCATATCAAGTAATCCAGTTTCTTTTTCAACTCCGTATTCTACAAAATTATAATACTTGCCAGAAAAATTTACTTTAGATCCATGGGTTAGATGCCCTCCATGACTTAAGTTCATTCCTAATATTTTATCCCCTAGATTAAGCAAACCAAAATAAACAGCCATGTTTGCAGGGCTTCCAGAATGCGGTTGTACGTTTGCATGCTCAGCATTGAATAATTTCTTTGCTCTTTCAATAGCTAAAATTTCAACCTCATCAATAAACCTGTTTCCCTGATAATATCTTTTTTTGGGATATCCCTCAGAATATTTGTTCATCAACACACTTCCAGCAGCTTCCAGAACAGCCTTGCTGCAATAATTCTCAGAAGGAATCATATTAAGTTCATTTTTTTGTCTAAGAACCTCTTCCTGGATTAAATCATAAATTTCTTTATCTGTATCAAAGATATTTTTCATAAGGGTCCAACTCTGCTCATTCTTTCAGTTTTTTCTTCAGATTTAAGTCTTCCTAACTCCTCTTCAGTGTAGTTACAAACTAAATATTTGGAAAGCAGAGGTTGTTTCTCTTTCATGATCTCATAAATCCTATAAGCAATTTTTCTATAAGATTCATGAGCTAATGGAATAGTTCTTAACTTAATTAAATGAGAGATTTCTCTTAAATTCATTGTCAATAAATATCTTTTCTTAAATCCCAAAGGCAATAAGTACTGAGCTTGCAATGGATATTTTTCACTTACTTTTTCATAAATCTCTTTTGCCCTATCCATCGCTTCCTTGTATTTTATTTCCATTCCAGCATTGATAATATCTTTAGGCACATCATAACCTAGATTTGTTGTGAATCGTTGATTTGTCTGCGTACATATCCTGTGTCTTTGCAGATCTCTAAAAGCACCATAATCAATTATGATATCAAAAGTGAACTGTATATGCTCTAATTCTCTCATAGGCCAGTCATGCTCTGTCATATCTTTGAGGAAAGTATCAAATATTTTTTCCCTTTCCTCATGACTCATATGCTTGATTTTTTCCCTTATATTTGAAAATGGTTCTTTCTTATACTTATACAATATAGAGGAAATTATCATTTCTTCTGCATCAGTAGGATTGTAGACTAAAGTTACAGGCTCTGCATTATGATTCATAATATCAAAAGTATCTCCTAACCAAGTCATTTCTCTCCTTGTTTTGATTAAATAATTTTTTTCATCAGCATATCTTAATAAAGAAGGCAAAACCTTGGAAGCCTCCTGTTTTATCTCTTCTCCAAGTTCTTTCATCTCTTTTAGTGGATGGGATTTTAACTTGCTTATCGCATGGCTTAGTTGTCTTGCATTTACAGTCCATCCTAAACTTGTTTTTGTGCATGTAGGCAATAAATATCTTATTGCATCAAATCTTCTTGCTCCGCAAGCTCTCTCCCATGCAGCCTCATTCATATCTTGTTGTAAGGGAACTATAGATTTGACATAATTTAATACAGGATCATGCATTTCCAGATAAACCTTGAATAATTCATTGAGATATTTTTTTATATCCTCATAATACTCTGAATTTTTTAAATCCTCATCTATGTAAAAGGAGCTTGTATCAAAAGAAACATATCTTGTTGACTTTTCAATAAAAGAACATAGTCTGTTATCTTCTATTACCTTTGTTGCTAAAATACTTATTCCTTCTAAACTCAATCCTATTACAGCACCCTCTGCAACAGAGCTGTGTCCATAACCCAGTACCCATCTTTCCATGAACTGTATTGCTTTTTCTGTTGCATTTTTTGATTCTAATCCTCCTTTTATCTTTTCAATCTCGTCTTTTAGTTTTTCAAAATTAGAAGTATCTTCTTTTAATAATTTCAGGAAGCTCTCTCTCATTCCTTCCTTAGATCTGCTGTATCTTGCCTGCATCAAAGCCCATACTTCAGGATGAAAATTTTTAGTGGCAAATACTTTCCTGTCAGAATTAGTAAAGAAATAGTTTAGTACTATTTTTTCTTGGTCTGAATATTCCATTTTAAATATCTTCAAATAGTCTTTCTTTTTTAATGACTTCAAGAATCTTTTTATGAATTTCTTCTATGCTTCTGCTTGCATCTATAATCCTTACTTTGTGTTCTGGAAGTCTTTCTGATAATTCTAAATAGTTTAATCTTACTTTTTTTAGAAATTCAATTTTTTCAAAAAGAGTTTTTTGATCTCTTCCAGAATCATCAATTCTTTGCATGGCATGTTCTGGGGATATATCAAATAATAATGTTAGATCAGGAACAGGAAGTCCTCTGTGTTTAGCTATCATGTTATTTAGGTTTTGCCCCTGTGCCTGCTGATAAGCCAAAGTAGATAAAATATACCTATCACATATTACAATCCCCCCATATTCCAGTGTAGGATTAATTAAATTTTCAATATGATGTCTTCTGTCTCCAACAAAAAGATTCAAAAAAACTTCAGATTCTGCCAAGCCTGTTTGATTTTTAAGTAATTTATTTAACTGAATTCCTTGTTCTGATTGCAATGTTGGTTCTCTTGTTATTAAAACATGATTTTTTTTGGACAAATCAAAAAGAAATCTTGACAATATATTTATCTGAGTACTTTTCCCGCACCCATCTATCCCCTCAAACACAATAAATTTGCCTCTCATTTCCTTTTTTAAGTTTAGTTTTCTATTTAAAGATTTAACAACTAAATTATATAAATTATTCTAAAAATTTCGCATAAAATTTGTTAATTATATTCTCTAGACTATAAATGTTTATAAACATCTATTTTCTACAACAACACTATATATTGTGGTGTTATACTAAAATACCTACAATAGGTTGTTACCACTATGAAATGCCCATTTTGCTCTAGTTTAGACTTGAAAGTCGTTGATAGCAGGGAATCAGAAGATACTATCAGAAGGCGTAGGGAGTGTCTAAAATGTGAAAAAAGGTTTACAACCTATGAAAGAATTGAAACTGATTTAATGGTTGTAAAGAAAGATGGCAAGCGTGAACCCTATGACAGAGAAAAACTAAAGAGAGGCATTTTAAAGGCCTGTGAAAAAAGGCCAATACCCTTGGAAAAGATTGATGATATGATAGATAAGATAGAGCAGCAGCTTAGAAAACTGGATACATCAGAAATAAAATCTACAGTGATTGGCAATAAAGTAATAAACAAATTAAAAACACTTGACAAAGTAGCTTATATCAGATTTGCATCAGTCTACAAAGAATTTGCTGATATAGATTCCTTCCAGGAAGAATTAAAAAGTCTAATAAAAAAAACGAGGTGAGGTTGTTTGGTTGATAAAATAAGAAAAAGAGATGGGAGAATAGTTCAGTTTGACCAGAATAAAATAACTGAAGCTTTATTTAAGGCATTCAAGGCCGTTGGTCAGCCAGATATTGATGAAGCAAAAAGACTTTCTAAGAAAGTAATGGACATTGTTGAATACACTTTTGATCATGAAATTCCTTCTGTTGAAGAAATTCAGGATATTGTTGAAAAAGTTTTGGTTAAAGCAGGCCACTATAAGGTTTCTAAAGCATACATATTATACAGAAGCCAGAGAGCAAAGATAAGAGAAACAAAAGGCACTATGCTTGATGTTACAAAAATCTTGTCAGAATATCTAAACAAGCAGGACTGGAGAGTCCAGGAAAACAGCAATGAACAGTTTTCTTTTTCAGGTTTATTATTATATACCGCAGGAAAAGTGATTGCTAACTATGCCTTGAATGATATCTATACCCCGGAAATAGCAGAATCACATAAGAAAGGATATTTCCACATCCATGATCTAAATCATGGTTTTATTGGATATTGTGCAGGATGGTCCTTGAAAAATCTATTAGTCAGAGGTTTTGGGGGAGTAGCAAACAAAGTTGACGCAAGGCCGGCCAAGCATATGGATGTTGTTGTTCATCAGATGGTAAACTACATAGGATGTTTGCAAATGGAGTTTGCAGGAGCTCAGGCATTTTCATCTGTTGATACATTATTGGCTCCATTTGTAAGAGCAGACAATATGACCTATAAGCAAATAAGACAGGATATGCAGAAGCTTGTTTA
Source organism: Candidatus Nanoarchaeia archaeon (assembly GCA_028714095.1). Lineage (GTDB taxonomy): Archaea > Nanobdellota > Nanobdellia > SCGC-AAA011-G17 > JACPNG01 > JAQTMY01. Next base: position 35,174 of record JAQTMY010000002.1, read on the forward strand.
TTCTTTAAATATCCCCTCAAGGTGGGGTTCCCAATATCCTTTCTCTAATTTAACTTTTGATTGGGTTGTTCCAGAAGATATGAGGGACGAACCAGCAATAGTTGGGGGAGAACCACAAAATTATACTTACGGAGAATTGCAGAGAGAGATGGATATGATAAATAAAGCATTTCTAGAGATTATGGAGGAAGGAGATGCAAAAGGAGCCATATTTACCTTTCCAATCCCAACCTACAATATAACAAAAGACTTTGATTGGAATTCAGAAAATGCCAATTTGTTGTTTAAGGTTACAGCCAAATATGGAATCCCATATTTCCAGAATTATGTTGGCTCTGAGTTAGATCCGAGAGCAGTAAGAGCTATGTGCTGCAGGCTTAACCTAAATCAAAAGGAATTGATGAACAGGCCAGGAAATATGTGGGGGCCAGGGGATAACACAGGTTCTTTAGGAGTTGTAACATTAAACCTTAACAGGCTTGGTTACGAAGCCAAGAATAAAGAGCATTTCTATGAAAAATTAAGTTACTACATGGATTTAGCTAAAGATTCATTGGAAATTAAAAGAAAGATTGTGGATAAAAATCTTGAAAATGGTTTAATGCCCTACACCAAAGTTTATCTTGGAACATTCAGAAATCATTTCTCTACAATTGGATTATGCGGGATGAATGAGTGTTGTGTTAATTTCCTTGGAAAAGATATTTCAACAAAAGAAGGATCAGACTTTGCAGTTGAAGTATTAAATTATATGAGGGAGAAACTTAAGAAATATCAGCAGGAAACAAACAATTTGTATAACCTAGAGGCAACACCTGCAGAAAGTACATCATACAGATTAGCAAAATTAGACAAGGAGATGTATCCAAATATTATTACCGCAGGAGAAGAAGCACCATTCTTGACAAACTCAACATTCCTGCCAGTAAACAAAACAGATGACCTTTGGTTTGCCTTGGAGCATCAGAATAAGATACAGCCATTGTACACAGGAGGAACAATTTTCCATACCTTTGTTGGGGAAAGAATAAGTGATTCAGAAACATGCAAGGAGTTAGTAAGAAAAATTGCTCATAACACAAGACTGCCTTACTTTAGCATAACTCCAACATTTAGTGTATGCAAATCCCATGGATATCTTAATGGGGAGAAACCAACATGTCCTAAATGCGGAGAGGAGACAGAGGTTTATTCCAGAATTGTAGGTTATTTTAGGCCTGTAAAAAAATGGAATATAGGGAAAAAAGAGGAGTGGAAATATAGAGTTCCTTACAAAGTAGATATTAAGATTGAAAAACCTAATGGAGGATTTGAGAATGAAAATAAGAATCAAGAGATTAGACAAAGAGCTACCATTGCCGGTTTATGAAACAAAAGGAGCAGTTGGTTTTGATATACTAGCTAGAGAAAAAACAATTATTGAACCAAACTCAATTAGTTTAATTCCTGGCAATGTTGTTGTCGAGACTCCAAAGGGCTATATGTTGTTGTTGGCATTAAGAAGCAGTACACCAAAGAAAAAAGGACTGTTAAAACCTCATGGAGTTGGCATAATAGACAATGACTACTGTGGGGATGGTGATGAACTAAAAGTTCAGGTCTATAACTTCAATAAAGTTCCTGCGGTTATTGAGAAAGGGGAAAAAGTGGCTCAGGGAATTTTTGTTAAGGTGGATAGATTTGAATGGCAGGAAGTTGATAGCATGAATAACAAGACAAGGGGTGGATTTGGAAGCACAGACAAATGAAAATTGTTTCTTTCTTGCCCTCTTCTTTTATTGATTATCCTGGAAAATTAGCCTCAGTAATTTTTACCTCTGGCTGTAATTTTAGATGTGGTTTTTGTCATAATAAAGAAATAGTTGAAAATAAACTGCCTTTAATTCCTGAAGAGGAAATTCTTGAAAAATTAAATCCTAAATGGATTTATGGGGTAGTCATAACTGGAGGAGAGCCAACTCTTCAGAATGATCTGGATTTATTCATTAAAAAAATAAAGGAAAAAGGACTGAAAATTAAACTTGACACAAACGGCTCTAATCCAGAAATGTTAAAAGAGTTAATCAATAATAAATTACTTGATTATATTGCAATGGACATTAAAGGCTCTGTTGATAATTACAAGAAAATTTCTGGCTATGACAACATAAAGAACATTAAAGAGAGTATTTCCTTAATTAAAAATTCAAAGATTGATTATATGTTCAGAACAACTTTAGTCCCTTCAATCCATGATAAGAAAGAGTTGCTTAATTTAGTTAAATTAATCAAAGGAGCTAAAACCTTCCAGCTCCAGAGATTTGATTCAGATAATACCTTAAATGTTAAGTTCAGCAAGCAAAAAAGCTATAGTGAAGAGGAATTATTAAAATTCAAAGATTTAATAAAGAATGAATTTATTACAGTTAATGTGGTTTAAGATGGCAAAAATAAATAAAAATACCAAAATAGGGGACATATTGGAAAAGCATCCAGATAAGGTTAAAATTTTATTTAAGTATGGACTGCATTGCATTGGATGTTCTGTAGCTAATCAGGAAACTTTGGAAGAAGCAACAGCAGCTCATGGAATTAATCTAAAAGCCTTGCTTAAGGAATTGAATGAATAATTTTTAGAGTCAGGCTGAATATCTATCCCCTAAATTAATCCAGTTTTCTTCTTTAATCTTTTCTAGAATGTCTGAATGTAGTGTAGGATCCCAATGCGATAAATTTTCATTTAGGTAATCTTCGGCATTTCCGCCTTCTTGTTTGCTTCTTCCTTGTGCAAAATTGTAAGCTATGGCTGCAAGAGCATATTTAGTCCTATTCATAAGATCAGGGAAGACCTTATAGAAATTTGTTCTAATCTCAAGAGGTGAGTATTTGGGATCAACTACAGCCAAACTTAACCAAAACTCGCTTTTAGTATTAGGTATAAGTTCAGAAAAGGTTTTCCATTCAGGATTTTTCTTTAACCATTCGACATATTCTGCAGCACCACACCAATAAAAAGAACGATTTATAATTATATCAGAAACCAGCTGTGGCTCATTAACTAATTCAACATGGTTTTGAGCATAAACATAATTTAATGTATCCAAGAAACCAAGGCATTCTAATAAACTCTCTTTTCGAACCTCCTTTTCTAATGAAGGATACATAATCCCTATAATATTAATCAGGGGGGTAGTCCAATCCTGATTTGGCCCACCTGCAATAGACTCTACAAAGACACTTTCTGAATTATAATGCCTTATTTTGTACATATACTCTTGAAATTTTTTTATTGCAGTATTTGGGTCTTTTAGCATAAGTTCATAATAATCACTTACGGTTTCATTAACATAATCATTTATAGCCCCTAGAGTAGAAGTAATATCTTTGAATATTTCTTTCTGTTTCTTTTCCCTAATTTTTTCTTGGAAATTAATGATTTCTGCTTCTTCCATTTACATTCTCCTTTATGATCTTAAACGCCAAGACCCAAGATATATAAGTCTTTAGATTCTTTTTTCATTTCCTTTGGAGATGACATCTAATTTAGTAACATAGCTTTAACCAAAACCTTTTTAAACAAAACCTATATTCTCCAGGCTATGGATTATGTAAGATATCATAGTTAAGTTCTGAATTTATTCTTATAGTCCATTCTAAATTAAAATGCAAAAAATTAAAGATCTAAAATGGGAACCCGGTATAACAGTAAACGATTTTGTTAGAGGATTAACTAGTGTTGGGTTCCAAGGAACAGAAGCAGGAAAAGCAGTTGATGTAATTCTTAAGATGAAAAAATCAGGCTCAAAGATATTCTTGACATTTACATCAAATATGGTAACATCAGGATTAAGAGGTTTATTCGCTCAGTTAATAAAATTAAAATTAGTTGATGTTATTATCACTACAGTAGGTTCTGTAGAAGAAGACATAATGAGGGCAAAGGGAGAATCTTTCTTAGTAAGCAGTTTTTATTCAGATGATTTGTCCTTGCATGAAAGAGGGATGAACAGAGTAGGAAACATTCTTGTTCCTAATGAATCTTATTGTAATTTTGAGGATGAAATAAATGTAATCCTGGATGAAATTTACAAAAAACAGCAGAAGTTTGCGGTTTCAGAATTATTAAGAGAAATAGGCTCTAAACTTAATGATGAAGATTCAATCTTATACCAAGCATATAAAAACAACGTTCCTGTTTTCTGTCCTGCAATAACAGATGGGGCGTTTGGATTCCATTTATATTTGTTCCAGCAAAAACATAATGATTTTTCTGTAGATATAATAAAAGACTTTGAAAACATTTTGTTCTCAACAAGCTATGATGAAAAGAAAGGATTGATTGCCTTAGGCGGAGGAGTTTCAAAGCATCATGCTTTATTAGCAAATTTACTTAATGGAGGATTGGATTACGCTGTTTACATTACCACTGAGCATCAGAGTTCTGGAAGTATGAGCGGGGCTACAACCCAGGAAGCTAAAAGTTGGGGTAAGATAAAAGATGATAGTGATGCAGCAACAATACATGGAGAAGTCTCAATTATATTTCCTTTGGTTATTTTTAGAGTTTTAGAATCATTAAACAAGGAGAATTTATTAAAAAATGGCTAAATTTATTTTATACAAGAACAAGGTAATAGAACAATATAATTCCTTAAACAAAATAAACGCAAGAATCTTATATAGTGTAAAAACAAACCCCCTTCTTGCTCCAATTCTTGAACATAATACAGATTCTGAATTTAATTGTTCTTCATTAAAGGAAGCAAATCTTGTTAATGATAAATCCAGGATATGGTATCACTCCCAGTTACTGGATAATCTTGATTTGATATTTTCCTTAGGGATTAGAAAATTTGTTGTTGAGGATTTACATGACCTGGATTTATTAATAGATTATATTCAAAAAAATAATCATAAGATAGATTTATTGTTGAGAATGAAGTTGAAGGAAAACACAATATTTACTGGCAGATTTTATGTTTTTGGAATGGAATCTAAGATTGTCAATGAAAAAATAAAAGAGCTAAGGGGCAATAGAAACATAAACAAGATAGGAATACATTTTCACAGAAAAAGCCAGAATGTTTCTGAATGGTCTTTGAAACATGAAATTAAGGATTCAATAACAGAAGAAACCTTGAAGAATATAGATTTCCTGAACATCGGGGGCGGTTTACCAATAAACTACAAGAATTCAAGATCCGATATTTTGTCTACGATAATTCCAAAGCTTATTGACCTAGTTTCCTGGCTGAAAGGATATAACATAGAAACAATAATTGAGCCAGGGAGATACATTTCAGGTCCTTCAGTAGAATTGGAAACAGAAATAAAAAAAGTATCTGGAAGAGACATTATTGTTGATTGCTCTGTGTATAATACAACAATGGATACATTGATTGTTCCTATAAAATTGATTGTTAAGAACGAACTTGAAAAAGCAGGAAAGAGTTATGTAATCAAAGGATGTACTCCTTGCTCTATGGATATCTTCAGGTATGACATAAAACTACAGAACCCAAAGGTAGGAGATAAATTAATTTTTATCAATGCCGGAGCTTATAATTTTGCAACAGACTTCTGTATGTTAAATAAAATTGAAACAATTGTTTTATAATTTATTCCACATTCTTCTTAATTTATCCTTACTGGTTAAAGAAAATTCTTTATCCTTCGCAAATATTTCTAATGTTATTGTCCCATCATAATATTTTTTTAAGACTTTTAGTGTTTTTTCCCAGTTAATGTTTCCTGCTCCAATAGGTAAATGTTCATCTTCACTCCCATTGTTGTCATGCAGATGTACATGCCTTAATTCCTTGTTTAATTCTTTTATGTATTTAACAGGATTTCTTCCATATAGGTTAGAATGTCCAATGTCCAGATGAAAATGTAGCCCTGGAACTTTAGTTATTATCTTGGCTACAACCTCATAGCTCTCTTGTTTTTTTCCAACAGGCTCAAACATAATTTTTAGATTATATTTCTTGGCTTCCCTTACCAGTTTAGTTAAAGATTCAACCTGAAACTTTATCCCGTCCTCAACAGAAAATAAACTAAAAGGCCAGTTTCCATGCACAGTTATATATTTAACTCCTAATTTCTGGAATATTGGGAAATATCTAACTGCATCCTTGACCGAAGCCTCCCTTATTGCTTTCGAAGGCGATCCAGTCTGAAGATAGGGTCCAGTATGCCCTACAGTTTCTAAATTGTATTTTTTTATTATCTTTTTTATCTTCTCAATCTTTATTTTTTCAGGAACAGCCATGTCTTCTTCTAAGAATAAATCAACAAAATCAAATCCACTTTTTCCAATCCACTCAACCTCCTCAACTAAATCTTTTCTTGGATTGTTGGGAAAACCGATTTTCATAAGGTTAACTATCTATTTTAGTATATAAGTTTATCTCTCAGAAATATTTAAATAATGAAAAATATCACTAATCCTGATAAAAGATGGATACATTAACTATTATTTTAATTGTAATTGGAGTAGTTCTCTTAGCTCTTATCATACTTTATAATGGTTTAATAAGACTAAAGAACCAGGTTGCAAATGCATGGGCACAGATAGATGTCCAGCTGAAAAGACGTAATGATTTGATACCAAACCTTGTTGAGACAGTAAGAGGTTATATTAAATACGAAAAAACAATCTTGGAAAACATAACCAAGGCAAGAGCTTCTATAATGGAGTCAGATAGCTTGGAGAAAAAAGCAAAAGCCTCTAACGTTTTGACAGATTCTCTTAAATCATTATTTGCTGTTGCAGAAAATTATCCAAAATTAAGGGCAAACCAAAGCTTCTTGCAGTTGCAGGAAGAACTGGCTGGGACAGAGAATAAGATAGCCTATGCAAGACAGAGCTACAATGATAGAGTTATGGAATTTAATACCAAAATGCAGAAATTCCCAAATAACTTGGTAGCTAAAACACTTGGTTTTAATCCAAGAGAGTTGTTCCAGGCAACAGAGAAAGAAAAGAAGAATATTGAGGTTAAATTTTAACCTTTATTTTTTAATTTATATATAGAAAGATAAGCAACTATAAAAAAGAGGCTTTCTCAAAGTAATAGGCATGCATTCCCACATCGTTCATGAAACTATTAATTTAAACCCAAATATTAAGAAAGGTTCTGAAAGATATAATCAGATTATTAGTAAAGCAGAAATTAGGCCTTTCTTAATAAGAAATATAAGTTATTTCCAGGGAAAGAACATTTTAGATCTTGAAGCTCAAGCTCTCCCAATGCGTGAACTGCTAGAAAAAAAAGGGGTTTACTTTCCAATTATATCTCGTGAGGGAACCAATGAAACTGGAATTGTCCATGAAGGAGCTGAGATGATTGCAGACTATGAAAAAAATAAACTTCCTTTTCCAGAATTTGTAGATGTTGTTTTATCTTTATTTAATTTCCCAAATAATCTTGAAAATGTTATTAAATGTTTAGCTCCTGATGGTATTTTGATACATGCTTCTCCTCCCGATTGGTTTAATTCGCAGGGGATTAATGAAAAACTTGCATCTTATTTTAAAAATATCAAATGTGATTTTTATGATATTAAGATTACCCAGAAAAAGGAAACAATACAAAGTTTAGGATACATCTTCGCTACAGCTTCTGAACCTCTTTCAAGAATTCATTAACCTATTCTTAATTTATTTTGAAAACCTTTAAATATTGCTAATCTTGACTCTTTTTGTATGAAACTAAATGTTTTTAATGAAGTTAGAAACAACAAGATTAGATCGTTCTTTATTATGTCCTTCTTCATAGTCCTGATCGGTATTATTGGAGGGGCTTTAGGAGTTTTCTATGATAACTTTTATTTTGGTTTAATTATAGCAATTATTGCTGCAATAATCTACACTTTAATTGTTTTCAATTCAGGAGATTTAATGATATTAAAGTTATCAAAGGCAAAAGAAGCAACAAAAGCAGATTATCCTTATTTATTTCATACCATTGAAGGATTGGCAATAGCTGCAAATATTCCTAAACCAAAAGCCTATGTAATTGAAGATGAATCATTGAACGCGTTTGCTACAGGCAAAGATCCAAAAAAGGCATCTATATGTGTGACAACAGGATTATTAAAAAAATTAAACAGGCAGGAATTAGAAGGGGTTATTGCCCATGAGATGAGCCATGTTAAGAACTATGACATAAGGGTTATGATGTTGACAGCAGTTTTAGTTGGAATAACTGTTTTATTGTCTAACTTTTTGATTAGAAGCTTTATGTTTGGTTCCGGAGGAAATAAAGATAGTAAAAATAATGTTGGAATTGTTTTGCTTATTGTTGGTTTTGTTTTAGCAATTTTAACTCCAGTATTTGCTGAATTAATTAAACTGGCTATTTCAAGGAAGAGAGAATATATGGCAGATGCATCTGCTGCTGTCTTGACAAGATATCCCCCTGGATTGGCCAGTGCTTTGGAGAAAATAAAAGATTCAACTCCAATGAAAAACCCTAACAAGGCTACAGCTCATTTATTTATAAATTCCCCTTTCAAAAAAACAAAGGGATTTGTTTCAAACTTATTTTCAACTCATCCTCCTATCGAGGAAAGGATTAGAAGATTAAGGGCGATGTAGAATGAAAACATTAATTGTATATTATTCAAAAACAGGCAATACAAAGAAAGTTGCTGAAGAACTAAATAAACAGATTAAGGCAGATGTAGAAGAAATTATTGATACCAAAAAAAGATCTGGGATTCTTGGCTGGATATTAGGAGGGAGAGATGCAGTTCGCAATAAACTGACAAAAATAAATCCAATAAAATATAACCCCGAAGACTATGATCTAGTTTTGATTGGAAGTCCGGTTTGGGGTTTTAAGGTTGTTCCTGCTATTAGGACTTATCTGACTGAAAATAAATTTAAACAAGTAGCCTTCTTTTGCACAATGGATGGCTCTGGAGATGAAGGTACTTTCAAAAGCATGGAAGAAATTTCTAAAAAACCAATAGCAACATTAGCTGTAAAATCAAAAGAACTAGAACAAAATATTTTAGCAGACAAAATAAAGGAATTTATTGAAAAATGGAAATAATTTCAACATTCAGAAACAACGAGAAAATTCCTGATAAATATACCTGTAATGGTATGAACATAAATCCTCCAATAAAAATTATTGATTATCCTGAAAAAACAAAAAGTTTTGCTTTGATTGTTGATGATCCAGATGCCCCAGCAAAAACATGGGTTCATTGGATTGTTTTTAATATTACTAAACCAATTATAGAGGAAAATAGAAATCCATTTAATTCAAAACGAGGAATTAATGATTCTAGAAAACTAGATTATTCAGGACCCTGCCCCCCATCAGGTACCCATAGGTATTTCTTCAAGGTTTATGCTCTAGATTGTTTATTGGATTTCAATGAAGGAATCAATAAGGAAATGCTTGAAAAAGTAATGAGAAATCATATCCTGGCCAAGGCAGAATTAATAGGATTATATTCAAGAAAATAAGCAATTTTAAATAACGTTAATTTCTTCTCATTTCTATGAACCATAAATTATTAGGCATTATTTTAATCGTAGCAAGTTTAATCCTAGGATTGGTTGTAATAACTTTTAATTCTAGATTAAATGCCCAGGCAGACCTAAGTTGCAGCTGTACAGAAATGCAAAACGGAGGAGTCTGTGCCCATGAACAAACCTCAACATGGCCAACCTATTTAGGAATTATTCTTTCAAGTATTATAGTTGCTTTAGGAGTTTATTTAATTTTCTTTGAGAAATCACAAAGACAAATACTTTCAACCTTGGAAAAACAAAAAGAAACCTCTACTGAAGAAGAAAGATTTAGTATTCTGCTTAAAGGTTTAAGTGATGACGAGAAAAAAATAATAAAAGCTGTTAAGGAACAAGACGGGATAACACAGCAAACCTTAAGATTCAGAGCAGACTTGCATAAATCAAAATTAAGTATACTTCTAGACGGTTTAGAGAAAAAAGGTCTGATTAAGAAAGTTTTGAAGGGAAAAACCAACCAAGTGTACCTTAAAATCAAGATATAAACGATAAGCTCTTAGAATTTTAATGATATAAACGATTAAGATATGTCAGTTTTGACGCTAACCTCTATATCTATGCTTTATTTTCTAATTTGAAACTTATGGAGGTTTAAAATGAAAAAGAATGTATTAATTGCAGGCGCAGTTGCTGTATTTTTGGTAGTAGGCTTGGTTTTTGCTTCAACTAACCTATTTGCTGATGATACAGTTAAAGACGTAAAAGAAGCTAAGTTAACAGGGTGCAGCAGTGGAAACTGTGGAAAAGGATCCTGTGATGGGAGTTGTGGAGGTAATTGCGGAATAGCTTCATGTGGATGTGGCAAGTAATTGCCACTTTTTTATTTTTTAAGTTCTCTAAGATTTTCATATACTTTCTTTATTTCTTTATCAATGGTTGAATAAACAATTCTTCCAGCATAAAATCCTCTTATGTTCCCTCCCTCCCCTAATACAAGTGGAAATGAATCTGGGATATGATAAGAAGCTCCAATTGAAGAATAATGTCTTGCATTTGGATGTGTTTTAAAACCAAATTTCTTGATTAACTTTTTTTCTTCAGCACAGTTTGGATATATGTCTTGGGGATTTACCCCAACTAATTTTACGTTTGTTGCGATGATTTTTCCTTGGTTGTTTAAAATAATCGCTAAATCCTCTTTAGCAATTTTTTTAAGATCTATTCTTCCAGCCTCATTAAGTTGTGTGAGATATTGATCAACGCAGGGTCTTTCATAATTTCCCCCAAAAAGGTGATTTTTATTTTGTTTTGAAAGATCGTCAAAATTTAGTAAGAATATATAAGCAGGAGCATGACCCAGCTCATTTATAATCTCGTCAACAATTCTCTGAGCATGATGACTTGATTGTGGTTCCTCAACTTCTTTTATTTTTTCATAATAAAGCTCATTATGATTTCTTAATGCTTCAATGGTTATATCATAAGCACATAAGATTGTTTCTTTTTGAATTAATCCTAATCTATTTACAACCTCTTCTAATAACTGTTTTTTCTCTTTTATGATATTTAGTTCAAGAATCATGCTATTTTATAAAATAAAACGGTTAATAAACCTTTATTACTACTATCAGTTACATAAAAGTTCAATAAAAACAACTAAAAAATGATAAAGACCAAACTAAATCAAGATTCAAGGATAAAAAGTCTTATAAAAAATTAAAAAGAGACAATTTCTTGCTTTTTTTGGTTAAATAACAAAGAAAACCTAATTTAATCCTATAAACCCCCCCATAATTTTAAGACTTTTCAATCCTTTCCCTAAGTTCTTTGGACGTTTTTTTATAGTGTTCACCTAATTCATGGAAAGTATTCTCCATGAGAGATTTTACCTGAGGCAGTCTATCAAATATATTCTCAGAGATTCCCATTACTTTTTTTATTGAAGCTAAATTTGTCTCAGTTTTCCATCTTATATTCTTCTTCTCAAATCCGTCCACTAATTCTTCTAATTTTTCAAAAGAACTGATAATACTGTTTAAGAGAAGTTCTGTATCTAAAGGTCCTAGCCCTTTTATAAATTCGTTTTGGTCTGGTCTTGTTATTGAATTAGAAACCTCTCTTAAGGTATCTCCAAAAGAAGAGATGTAAAATTCGAGGTCATGTATCCTTGTTTTTTTAATGATCCCTTCTTCTACCTCACTTATAAGATGATTTATATTCTGTCTGAAAAGCAATAAAGATGAACGTAGCCTATTTATCTTTTCATGGAAGGATATTTCATACAGCTCAGCCATAATAGCATCCTGCTTGATTGAAACAAGTTTTGAGGTTACGACTGCTAAAATCAATAAACCAAAGATTAACTCGACTATAGAAACCATCTTGAAGGATCCAGCAGGTACTATATCTCCAAATCCAGTGGTTGTTGCTGCAACAAAACTGAAATAAACTGAATCTCTTAGACTATCCACTTTCTTTTGAGTTGCAGAATAATGTAAATTTGATTTATCCCCAGCAAAAACATAATACAGGAGCCCAAAAAGTAGAACAATGCATATCCAAACAACTAAAATTTTAGTAAAGGTTACCCTGTCAAACCAGGACCCAATCTTTTTTTTCCTGATAGAAATCCCAGAATTAATTACCCCTCCTTTTAAAGCTCCAAGCATATATTAGGTAATTATTATACCCATTTAAAAATATTCTTATTCAAAAAGATATAATTAAAAAAGAAAAAATTAACAGGAAGGTTCTTGACTTCCTGCACATGCTAATGTCACATATTTTTGTGCTGCTGGTAAATAAATAAACTTAAGACCAATAGTGGATATTCTTTCCAGCAAGTCTATCTGGGAGGTCCCACACGAGGCAAAGTCAAATGCTTTTCTTGCACTATAGTCTCCTGCTTTGAATGTCATAGCTTTGCTTACACAAAGATGGCATCCTAGATGTTCTTGCCCCGATATTGCCGCATCTTGTGTACAATATCCGTTATATTGTGTTCCTCCGAGAGTATCTACCACATAATTTGGACATTTACATTCAGCATATCCAACTGTGATATCTTCATTACAGCTTCCTGCAATGTCTAATCCAATGTAGTAACTGTCTCCTACCTTATAGGTATATGCTGTGGCGTCGCAGTTAGTATTTGTATATCCACATTTGCCATTTTTACATACAGAACCTGCAGGACAGGATTTTGTAGCTATACTACATAAATTATTTTCACAATAATAGTCTTTCTGTATGTAGTTAGTTGAACAACCATCATTGTATGTTCCTGTTGAATCTTTACAAGTTCCTATTGTATCAAAGTTCTTCTTCCCATCAGAGTCTATACATACTGGAGTTTCAGGTTGTTTGCATGCTCCATCTTCACATCCCAATGGACACTCAATGAATTCACATTTCTTTGTTATGTTTTCACAATAATACTCTAATACACTAGTATCTGTTTTTGTTCCAGTACATGCTTCTGGATTTTCATCAATCCATCCTCCATCAGGGGCAACAATCTCGATTTCAACAACTTCATCATTGTAATCCCAGTCTGAATACTGTTTTTTGTTGTTCCTGATATACTCTCCAGGCAAGTCCTCAAATCCGATACGCCACTTTGTGTCGCTTAGTTGTGTAACTATCCCATAAGATTTGTTTGTGTATGGGTCTAGTTGACCTTCTGCATAATGGTCATAAATTCCTATCCCCCACTTGTTTCCATAAACTCTTATGAAGAAGTTTAACTTGTCTCCTTGATGATAAACAGTTTCCCATATAGTATTTTGTGCAATTTTTTTATTTTCAGGGAATATTTCTACTGGCTCTGGATCAGCATCCATGAAGAATCCTGAAACTAATTCTGCACTAGAGCCTAAATAAGTTATTTTTAGTTTACCTGTCCTTGGAATGCTGATTGCATAGTCTTTTCCACAAACATCTATGTATTCATTTCCTTTGTAGGTTAGGTTTCCTTTAAGGTTTACATTCTTTCCATTGTCTGTTTCTTCACATGAGCCAGTATTATTTATTGTAGTGGAAACTGATGGGCTGCATAGTGGGATCCAGAATACCTCCTTATCATACTTCCCATTGTAGGCCGGACTTTCAATTGTAACTCCATTTAATGTAGTTATATTATCGATTCTTGTTCCGAACTGAAGCCCTTCCCATATTAATTCTGTTGCTTCTGCATTACTTCCACTTGCTCCAAGCGAGGTAATTCCTTTTTTTCTTGCCCATGATAACTGCATTAATTCTTTTTCTGAAGGGTTATTTTTTTGATAGATTTCCAAATCTATCCTTAGATTATCTTTTACTTTTCTGCCTAAGTTTTCCCATAAGAATAATTCTGCATTAACCCCGTCGTTTGGAATAATCTGGGCAAATCTGTTTCTTTCTGGTGAGGTAATGAACCCAGCATACTGAACCTTATTATTGGCCCAATAATAAACAAATAGTTTGGAGCTTTCTAAAGCACTAGTGGATGGATTAACATCGCTTACCCATATCTTATTTGTTTTTTTATCTCCCTTGTCACTATTATCTCCATCCAAAAATATAGGGTTAACTACGAGGGAATCTTCTATGTTTGAATGGATATAGACAGTTTTTACAGAAGATAATCCCACACACCCGCTGCAACTATCACTTAGATCTGCTTTAACATCATATTCAATTGTTAATCTTGAATTCTTTATTTGGTTACTGCATTCAACTTCTTTAGGTTGTTTGCATGCTCCATCCACACATTTAAGTGGGCACGTAACGGGTTCCTTTTTGTATTTATCACTAACCAAATTACAAGACCATTCATACAATGTATCTTGTTTTTTATTATGACAGTAATCAAAGTAGACATTCTTTTTGTAAGACATATTCCCTTTAACATAAATATTTCTTCCGTCTGGGTTCTGTTCTGTTGCATCTGTATCTGAGCAGGACCTTATGCATGCTCCATCCGAGCAACCATTGGCACATTTGATTGGCCTCTGTTTTGAAGTGTCTGTTTGTGGATCGCAATACCATTCATTTAATACGTTTGATTTTCCAGGAACACATTCATCTGTTTTTTCTTGATTCTGGAATGTTACAGTTCCAACTGTAAATGGGTCTTCTCCAGTTGGGAAATTTTGGTTCATATCTGTATCAGAACATCTTCTTATGCATGCTCCATCTTCACACCCGCCAGGACATTCAAATAATTTGTAAACTCCTTTGTTTTTTTTACAGTAAAACTCTTTGACTTTTGTTTTTTCAGCATCACACTCATCAGAAGCAGAAGTCTGACCTATAGTTACAGTTCCATTTACATATATTGAACTCCCTCCTAAGTCAGAATCTGAATCAGTACAAACTACTTTAGCAGCATATCCTGCTAAAGTTTCATTGCTACTTTTCAGGCTGGTTCCTATTATAATTGATGCTCCTGCAAAAACAACAAGTATTGTTGAAACAAGAAGAATCGTATATAGTTTTTTATTATGATGACTTTTAGTTTTAGAACTATTTTTTCTAGTTTTTTTCACACAAACCCACCTCTTTTAAATATAATAAAATTTAAGTTCAAGATAATATTTAAATATTTTGTTTTACTTCTATATGGTTATATCCCAATTAAATTTATAAATTCAAAAAAATATTAAGAAATCTCATGGAAACATCCAAAAAAGTTTCTCCAAGGGAAAAAGAGATAGAATATATCTGCAACTCTTGTTTATACCCTTTCAAAAGGAAAGAATCTATCAATGTGACAGTTTGCCCTTACTGCGGTAAGAGAAATTCAGTTGAGCCAAAAAGCCTTAGGAGTGCCCAGGCCCTGCTAGATGAGGCTATTGAGAGAGATTCTAATTTATAAACAATTTTTATTTATTTTTCTGATTTTAATTCTGCATTAGTGAAGATAAATTTAAATAATAGATTATTATTAACTTTTACCATGCCAACTCTAGTTGTTAAGTGTAGACAATGTGGGAGATCTGCTCCTGCAAATGAGTTTATTCTAGATCATATCTACAGAAAGATGGTATGCCCAATGTGTATTAAGGATAGGCATGAAAAAGAAAAAGTTCATGAGGAATTTAGGCTGGAAAGAGAAACAAAATCTCAGAAATCAGAATTATTAAAACCAGAATCTCAGGCTATAAATCTTAAAAAAGATTTTAAACTAATGCAGAGACCACTCCAACAGGAAAAACCCATAGAGGATAAACAAAATCAAAAAAGAAGGTTCAAATGCACCAAATGTACTTTTGAATTCCCCTATAATCCAGCCACAAAAACTCCATTGAGATGCCCTTACTGTAATTATACAATAACTTATCCTTAAACCTTTGTTAGATCAACTTCACAAAAGAAATAGTCTTCTCCAGATTCTTCCCAGTTAGGGTGGGTACTTTTTATTACTGCTCCAAACTTCTTAATTAAAGACACAGAACTGTTCTGCCTGAAATGTCCAATTAAAATTTCAAATCCCTGTTCTTTAGCAACCCTTACAAATTCCTTTGTTAACTCGTAACCAAAACCTCTTCCCTGATATTCTTTCTCAATAACAATATTATATAAATAAATTATTTTTTTGTTTCTGTCATAACCATATTCATCAAATTCCTCGTCGATTAAAGTTGCTCCAATGATATTTCCTACATAATTATTATCAAGGAAACCCAAAATTGCAATATTATTTGGGTCCAAAAGCATATCCTTGTAATCTTCTATACTTGATCTTATCTTTTCTGGAAAGATTTCCTCAGAGTGAAGAAGATAATTCTTGTATTCTTCAAAGTTTGCCTCGTCCAACTCCTTGAATGTAAGCTGCCCCATATTAGCTCAGAATTATTTAGAGTTCTCTTAAATACCCCCAAGTATGCAGTTTATCGCAGTCCTCAAACCATCTTTCCCCTATGTCATCCCTGTAATACATGTGTGGGATCATCACGTTTTTTATTTTGGTGTATGCCTGGTTTATTGCCTGTCTCATAGTCTGCCCTGTTCCACAGACAATTAAGATTACTCCTGTCTCTCCAGCAATAACCCACTCATCATTAACTAATTTAACATCCTCTATATGAATCCCTTCTGTTGATGGTTTCTTAAAGTGTATAACCGCATCTTTTGATTTAACCTCAAAAGTTTCTGGGTCAGTGAATGGAAAAGGAGGAACAACTATTCTAACCCCAACCTGGAAACCAGATTTTGTTTTTAATTTTGGTTTTTCCCCTCTTGCTAGGTCATACATAAATTCTGCTATTGACCCAGTCATCCCTTCTTGTTGTATGCTTATGGTTGGATATCCAAATCTAGTTGTCCATTCCAAAGGATAAATTCCATTTCCATTTACAATACAGTTAATATCAATATATCCTACATATCCTTCTTCAGCCAGTTTAGGTTCAAACTTTTTCAAAGTCTGATTAAATATCCTGTTTGGACCACTCCAGAACATTGAGGTTCCCATCTCCCCTGTAGAAGGCCCAAGGTTTCCTGGAAATAATTTTTTATGCTCAAAATTAACATTTATTGGATAAACAAATTCTTTTCCATCAAAGAAAGCACCAACCGCTACCTCTACCCCGGTCATTCTTTTTTGCAGTTGGAATGCAGGAATCTTCTTTGCTCCCACCTTATTATAATCAGAGAGCACCTGTATTACATCCTTACCATCTTCCTCCTCCCCAATGAATAAGAGTCCTTTAAGGTTTTGTGCTTCTCCATTGGGCTTAATAACATACTTACCCGGATTTTCTTGTACAAATTTTATAGCATCCTCAAAAGAGGTAAATTCATAGTGAGGAATTATTGCAATATCATATTTTTTAAGTTCTTCCTGGCCAAAAGCTCTGTCGTCTTCTAACATATCTGTATAGGCTGTCCCACCAACAACAAATTTTCCTTTTTTACGCAGTTTCTCAGCTTTAGCCCCTTGTCCTAAAACATCGTCGAAAATAATAATATCTGCCCAGTCAACTTCCTTTTCCCAGTCCTCAACAAAAGGAAAAAATCCAGTTCCTACATCTTTATCTTCTTTGGAATGAGTGTAATATTTAACATTATGTCCCTCTTTAGAAATCTGCCATGCTAAGTCTACGCTTAGGGCATCTAATGATACAAAAAGGAAATTTTTTGGTTCCATTTATCTTTTCGTGTTTTAATATAAATTTACTATTTATAAATTTTCCTGATTTCTTAAAATTTGTTTATATCTGGAGTTGAAAAAATAATAAAAATTTTATTCAATATTACAAAAATCCATCCAAGGAGTATTATATAACATGTCTGGAATTTTATTTAGGCTTTCTTTTCCGCCTTCAATAGAGTAGGTTAATATCATACTCTTCTCAGACTTATTTATATTGATGCATATCAGTTTATTTTTTATGCTATTTTTTATGAGAACATCTTTAACCTCTTTCTCAGAAACTATTTTACTTGTTTTAATAACCAATTTTTTCTGATAGGATCCAATCCCTCGCTCTTCAAGATTTTTATCTATAAGCATAATAATCCATATTATTAGATAAACTCCTATTCCCATGAAAAATTGACCAATCCCAATTAATAATCCAAAAATTGCAAAGACCCATATGGTTGCTGCAGAGGTAAATCCAAATATTTTATTTGTAGTTTTAATTAAAGCCCCTGCTCCTAAGAAACCTATCCCTGTTACTATTCCGCTTAGTAATGGTAGTGGATTTTGTGGGCTTAGTGTCATAGCAGTTATTGCCAGTCCGCAAGAACCAACAGAAACAAAAACAAAAGTACCAAACCCAATTGGTTTATGTGCTTTATGTCTTTCTAATCCGAATAATAAGGCTAGCAGGAATGTTGCGCTGAATCTAATGATTATGTCTAGTTGCTGCATGAAGAATTTATTTATCTGATTCTATATTTAAATTTAACTGTGTAAACTTGGAAATCATTCCAAATCAATGTTTTCCTTTAAAATAAATCTTACCAGATGAGAATGAATCATATCCAAGAATCGGATCAGAAACATAGCCCCCTGAATTAAGGATGTGGGTAGATTCCCCGACAGCAAGGTTTCCAATAACCATGTTTGGGATTATTGTTGCGGCTTGTCCCTGATTCATGCAGCTGTTTCTCACTAAATCTGGAAAATTTTCAAGTACTAGCTGGTCATTTATGCTCTTGGTTTTGTCTGGGACAAAAATTGCAACCTGTCCCTGATGAGTTCCTACTCCGGTGTCAATGTAAGGAATATTATTTTTTACCGTAAAATCATTTAGCCACATTCTTGCATACTTATTATCAAAACAGCCAAAAATTAAATCATATTTTTCCTTTAATAGTCTGTCTTCTGTAACTAGTCCTATCCCTTTTTTCAACTGTTCTTCGTTAGGAATAAAGAAATCTTCAGAATATTTATTCCTGAATCTCTCGTTTAATACAGAATATTCCCCAACCTTTCCATAAATAAAATTAGATTTAATTCTTGGATTTATCTCTTTTATCCTCTTGGAAACAATTTCTGCTTTTTTCCCACCAATCTCGCCTCTTAAAAGAATCTGTCTTGGTACATTAGTTGATTCTATCGTATCAAAATCAAGTATGTCTATCTTGCCAATGCCGAGTAAAACCAAACTCAATGCAACAGAATTGCCTAATGCACCCGCTCCAGCAACCAAGACCCTTTTCTCACTCCAAGATATCAGGAAATATTTTTCTAAGTCTTCCTGCAACCCCTGCCTGTTTTTTGTTGAATATAAGTTATAGATAAACCTCTCATTGCTCCTTAAGTTCTTATCACTCCTTGCTTGCTGAAAATTATATTTCCTAATCTCATCAGCTACTAATCCTCCAATAACCCCGCTGGTAAATCCTATTTGTGTTAAGTTGTTAAATTCCAGATTTAGGATATAATCCAGATTTTTATTTCCGCTCATTGGCCAATAAATTCCATAAGTTCCTCTATAGTCATCAGCAGAAGCAGAAATCATTGGAATTTTATTTTTTACTGCATAATCCAAACAAGTTTCCTTTGAATAACAGTCATTTGTTGCATCAATAATAATTTGGGGGTTTAATTCAGAAGCAAAAGCTTTGTTAAATTTTGAGAATCTTGGAGTTATTCTTGCATGGGTATTTATTTTTTTTAGTTCATTGGCTATTAATCCCACTTTTTCCTTGCCAATCTGTTTGTAATTTTTAAGACACAAAAAATCATTCCTATCCCTCTCGCTAAACCTCTTGTTATCCATCAAGTAGATATTCCCTATCCCAATCCCAGCAACACAGCTAGAAATTATTTGTGATAAGCAGCTAGAACCAACAACCAAAACCTTGCTGTCATATAATCTTTTTTGTCTTGCCCTGCCTAGATTTAATTCCTGTCCCTCAAATTCACTTATTATTTCATTTTTCTTTTTCTCATCTTTTATTTTTTGGATACTATCATATTTTTTTATGGCAAGGCTTTCATCATACCCCCAAGCTCTATAGGTTCTTTCATCTTCAGAATAAATAAAATTAGTTTCTGTCATTGTCGAAGATCCTCCACTCAGAAATTCCATGGTTTATTGCATATCTTTTTGCATCAGCCTCGTTAATTGCGATAGGAACCAATTCTTCTAGGTAACGGAAAGGAGTGTTTGCTCCATTGTTATATCCGTTTGTGAGCCCTAACTCACATTTTTTTAGTACATTTGAGAGAATCTTTGCTGATCTCCTTTTCTCATTAACAAAATCATATTCCTTATTGAAATAAACTCCCACCCTTGCCCAAACTTCTTCCTTGCTCATAAACTTACTGTCAAAACAAATATATTTTCCGTTGAGGCTCACAAATGGATGAACATATTTGCCCTCTCCAAGGACTTGTGGGATTGCAATTATCCTAAAACTCCTTCCTAGGTTTTCTATTGCAGTTCCAACCTTTACTTTATCGAATGCATAATATTTACCATTTTTTTTCATAATAAAAGAATTAACATAAAGGAAAATGCCATAGACTCCTTCTATACTAGTTTTTTCAAATCCAATATCCTTTATCCTTGCAGACCCTCCCTGACGATAGGAGTTTTGCATATCCGCAAGTTTTTCCAGACCATCCAAGGTTTCTTTCTGATTAATTAGAATTCCCTCTAGGTTTTCTGCAACATTATTGATTTTTTTATCAATAAGTTCTTTCAATCTTAATAGATACTTGTTTTCAATTTCATCATACCTTCCTTTCAGTCTTGGAACAAATTTATAATTCCCAAAAAATAGTTTGTCTGGGCTTCCCTCGTTGCTAGTCTCAAGACTATAATAATTATTGTCTATAAAAAGAGAATTTCCTGCAATCTCGCCAAGAATTGATTTATTTGGTTTTAAGTCTTCTAATCTTAAGGAAACCCCATCTAATTTAAAATTATTTGAGATATTATTAATGTTAAAATCTCTGCTATAATAAGCATTTAGGACATCGATCATAAGAAAACTTTCAATATCTCCGCTCGGATTTATTATTGAACGTTTAAGATTATCCATCAAAATAGTGGATCTTTTAAGGTGAGACAAATATTTTTTATCAAGTTCATCCGAAACATAAGTTTCTAAATAATTTCTGTTCTTTTCCAGGAACTCTTGCTCTAGTTTTTCTAGTTCTTCTGATTGTTCAAGGAATAATCTTTTCGTGCCAAGATATAACACATTCTTTGAATCTGATTTTGTTTCTAGTGTATGAAGCCTGTTTTCAATTATTGCAAATGGGCTGTTTGTGGATTTAAAATAAAATAAAAAAGTTTTAGGGCCTTTATGAAGGTCTAACATCTTAAGGTAGATAACTGTCTAAATGTTTTGACCCCAATCCCAGATCATAACTTGCTTCTAATGAAATGAGATTATATACCTTCATGCATCCATCCTCTTGTCTGTCACTTTTTTCTTCAACTATGTTTTCGTAAGAGGATACTATTTTTCCTAAGTCCACTGGAATAAGGTCTGCCCCAGAATCACTATGGATCTTTGCCCTTAAATTGATAGTTCCTTTACCCTTTTCTACACCATCGAACCAGGATTTTATATTATCAGCAATTTCTTTTTCTCCTTGATCATAAGGGGGGTTTGTTCCATCTGCATTATGGTCTAATAATTTGTCAACAACCTGCTTAAAGGTCCATTCTAATGAGTCTCCTGGAAGGACCTTTGTTAAACAATCTCTGCTTGGCCCTATCTGTGCTATCGGATCAAGCTGGTATCGTATTGGTTTCATTTTAACCTCCTTAATTTTTATTTAAGAAGAAAAAATTCTTAATAAGAACTATCTAAACTATAGGAAAATTCTTTCAGTCTAACCTGAAAAAACAGCTAAAAATTAAATATATCCCAGAAGAAAATCTTTTAAACAAAAAGCACTCTTACTTAATAATGAAAAAAGAGGTAATATTTATTGTATGTGCCCATTCTGATGATGAGGCTGCAGGAATGGGTGGAACCATCTTCAAATATATTGATGAAAACAAACAATTAATTAAGATAATTTTTTCTTTTGGTGAGCAGTCCCATCCCCACTTAAAGGAAGAGCATACTAAGAGAGTAAGGATAAATGAGACAATAAAGCTCGAGAAAAAATTGGGTATAAAAACTTATTTTCTAGGTATAAAGGATTTTAAGATTAAAGAAGAGATTAGCAGTATAAAATTAAAGGATAAATTAGGTAATCTAATAAAAAAATATAAGCCAAAACAGATTTTCATGACCTCTTTAAATGATATACACAGAGATCACAGGGCTGTGGCAAAAATAACCTTGGATACAGCCAAAAAAATAGGTTATGATGGTGAAATTTATACATATGAAGTCTGGGCTCCAAGAAAAGAAAACAGGCCACATATCTATGTTGATATCTCAAAGTATCAGAATAAAAAAGCTAATTTATTAAAATCTTTTGTAAGCCAGAGATTTTATACCTACCCCCTGCTTCTACTCTATTTGATAAAATCCAGGTTTTATGGTAAAAAGATTAATGCAAAGTTTGCAGAGAGGTTTTATAAGATACAATGAAAATTTTGTTTATAGTTACAGGCTTTGGGTATGGGGATTCTGTCAGGATAAATTCGATTATCGACGAAATTAAAAGATTAAAACCAGGTTCAAAATTCCTTATTTTAGGGTATTCAAGTTCCTATGATTATTTTAACCCAAAATATCCTACCTTGAAAATTAAAGGATATAAATTCCCAGATAGAGATATGAAGTTTAGTGCTTCCAAATTTTTAATTAAGAATTTTTATTTGCCAACAAGATGGTTTGGAAGTTTCAAAAAACATAGGAGAACAATAATCAATTTTGATCCAGACGTTGTTGTGTCTGATTTTGAGCCTCTTGGAGTGATTATTGCCAGAAAACTGGGAATAAGATGCATTTCCATATTTGGATTTAACCCAAGAGTATATGAAAACTATCCTCATAAGAATATGATCACAAACATACAGGCAAAATATCTGTCAAAGCATTATGAAGAATCTGATTTAGTTATTATTCCTTCATTCGTAAAGCAAAAAAATTCAGCCAACTTAATTTATGTAAACCCCATTGTAAGAAAATATAAACTCAAAGACTCAAAAAAAATATTAAAAGAATTAAAATTAACTAAAAAACCATTATTGGTTATGCTTGGAGGTTCTAATTATGGGATAAAATTGGCAAAGGAGATTGGGAGAATAAATCAAAAACTTAAGCAGGAAATAATTATGTTTGGGGGGAAAGAGCAAATTCCTTATCTCCATTACGTTAAGTTCAAGGAAAATTTTCTAGATTATCTTAATGTAAGTTCTGGAGTCATAACCTTGGCAGGAAATTTAACTTTGTCAGAATGTCTGTCTTTTAAAAAACCCGCATTGGTTTTTCCAATCAAAAACCACGTTGAACAGTTAATGAATGCTCATTCACTTAAAGATATTTTCCAGATTGAATATAACCTAAATAATCTTGAGAAAGCAATGAGAACCTTTATAAGAAATAAGGATAAGATAAGCAATAAACTAAAAAATATAAATATTAGGCCGGTTGGTGCCACTGAAGCAGCAAAAATAATATTAAAAGAGGTGAAAAGATGAAAAAAATAATCTTAATTTTGTTTTTAATAATTCCTTTAGTTGTTGCTCAGGAAGAATATTATTTCACTGAGGATACAGAGGATGATTATATTTTCTCTGAGGATAATGTAAATGAAGAAGATCTTGCCTACGATGAAACATTTGATTCTGAAGAATCTCTAGAAGGTCCAAGCTATAGCCAAGAAGATGGATTGGTTGGCGAAGGTTCTGCAGATGAACAACTTTATCAGTCTGAATGCCCCGAGGGTTGTTTTTACAATGAAAAATGCTACTCAATCGGAAAACAATTTTTAACAAAAGAATATGGCACCGAAGTTTATTGTAGTGCAGATTGGAAAATAGTTGATGCAAAAGCTATTAGTTCTGTATGTCAGCAGGATTATGAATGCCTTAGCTATTATTGTAAGGATGGACTTTGTCAGGAAACCTCTATGAAAACTGCAAGAAAGATTGGTTTTTTGAATATCTTGATGGGGGTATTAGCAATAATCCTTGTTGTTATAATTATTTATGCAGCAAAAAATCTCCGTTTAAGGATTAAAAAAGAACCGGAAGAAGAAATTAAAAAATGAAAGAAATCTTATTTTGGTGTGAATTTCCAAAAAAAACTAATTGGGACTTAGTTAATAAAGAAATTGATTTCAAGACAGAAATTTATATTGCAGCTCAGTCTTTAGAAGAGTTTCTAAGATATAAAAACAAAATAAAAAATAAAAATATTAAGGTTGGGGTCTGGCCAACACTTTCTAAAGAAGAAGGTTATTGGTTTTCTGGCTTTACAGATAAGAAATTAATTAATAAATTAGATGATTTCAAGGAATTTAATATTAAGATAGATTTGGAGCCACCCACCTTCAAGGGAAAATGGACAACAATAAAAGCACTAAGTTATTTTATAAAATATTATGTTAAAAAACCAAAAAATAGAGAATATTTGGAAAGAAAAATCGAATCTTTAAAAAATAAAAAGATAATACTAAGTCCAACTATTCCTATGTTTTATGTTAAAAAAACAAGTGGTTTGATAGACAATAAAAGATTTTATTATAATTCGGTTTATCCTATGATATATACCTCTATGGTATCTAGACCCATGAGAGCATTTTTTAGGATGTTTTTCAGGTTTTTCTATGGAAACCTAAAAAGAAAACATAATAACACTTATGTTGCACTTGGATGTCTTGACGTAGGGATTTATGGCAATGAAGGAATCTATAAGGATATTAAGGAATTAAAAAAAGATATGGATTATATGCAGAAATTAAATATAGATAAGATTGTTATTTTTGAAATATCAGGATTGTTTAATAAAAAAGACTATAAAAACTGGTTAAATCTTATCAAAAGTTATTTAAGCAAATAATCTTTATTTTTAAAAATGGGATCAACTTTAGCAGGAACAAAAACAGACATCTTAGACCAAGATCATCTTAAGAGCCACACTCCAACAGTGGATATCATCAATGCAGTTTCTAAGAAAGATTGGTTCAAGGCATTATGGTACTCAATTTCACAGGTAGAATATTATTTAAGATCAAATGTTTTGAAGAATTTAACGAATAATTCTAAAAACCCAGAACTAAAGGTTTATGATGAGATTATGAATAAGACAGAATTCTGGAAAATTATTGAGACAGCAGAGAAGATGAAGATAATTGACAAAGAAGAAAAAGATTTGTTGGATTATATAAGGTTGGTAAGAAATGACCTTGCCCATTGTTTTTATCTCGTCTATAACCAGAACATAAACGAGAAAGAAGCAAGGGAAGTTATTGGAGATATTTTAAAAATAATTAATAAATTAAATAAAAACTAGAGGATTTATTATTTTTTAGCTTGTTTCCAAACTTCATTAAAATAGTTTGTATAGTTTTCCGCAATATCTTTATCATGTATTAAGATTGCTATTGGTTTTTTCCCACTCCAAGTTACTTCAAGAACTTTATCTTGATAAATATCTATATTCCCAGGCAAGGGGAAGTTTACATAGCGAGCATCAAGAAATGAAGAAGTCTTTTTAGTATACTCTGATTTTGCCCATTCTTTTGTCCCTATCCCTTTGAATTTAATTCCTATTTTTTTATAAAATGGAGCTTGTCCAAGATAAAATTCATCAACGAAACTAGAATATTCTTTTTTTCTTACATAAAAAAATAGTCCCGTACCCTCTTTTTTATGTTTTTCATACATTTTTTCATAGGCCGTAGTTAACCCCTTGATACCAACAAAAATTTCTGCTTCTTGTTTCTCCTCTATGAATTTAGTATATTCTTCTAACTCTGGTAAAAGATTCTTTAATCTCTCCTTGTTCTTTTCTATTTCAGCTTCTTGTATATCTAAAAACCTATACAACATCTCAGGTTTAACTGCCTGAAAATATCTTGTTTTTGCCTTTATTATAAAACTTACAATCCCCTTGTCAATTAGTCTCTGCAAAACTTCATAAATTTTAGAATAAGAAATGCCCGATATTTTAGTTATAGGTCCGACTGTAGAGGATCCCGTCTTTAGCATCGCTAAATAAACTTTAGCTTCTCCTGATGTTAATCCTAAACTTTGAAGATCTTGTTCTATCATAGCATTAGGATATAAAGTTATTATATAAACTTTTCTATTATATACCCCCATAAGGGGAGATTATATTTATAAATTAAGAGGTGGAGGGGGAGGTTATGGAAGAAACAGATAGCATATCTAATTTAAAGTATAGGATGGACGGGAAATTTAAAATGCCCTGTAAATTAGCAGATGGGACTCTGCAAAAAAATTTTACATTATACTTATTTAGTTTCTTAAGAGATAACAAGTATATTGGACCAGAAGAACATTTTCATGTTTTAGTTTTGGGAAATATCCAAGGAAAAGACAATGTTTTGACCAGGATTGAATCTGCATGCACATATGCTCATTTATATGGCTCTCAATTATGTGATTGCCAATTTCAACTTCAAGAAGCTTTAATTAAAATCTCTAAAAATCAGTCAGGCATTTACATCTACTGTTTAGATCAACATGGAAGAGGTACGGGAATAGTTAACCATGTAAAAGTTTATCAGGCAGAACAAGAATTAGGATTAGATACAGTCCAGGCACATTTAAAATTTAGTTTACCAGCTGATGCTAGAAATTATGAACCAATAATTACAATACTTAATTACTTTAATGTAAAGGGGATAAAATTGATGACTAACAACCCCAAGAGATTAGATTTTTTTAGAAAGTATAATATTCCTGTGGAAAGAATTCCACATCAAGGACCTTTGAATTCTTTTAATAAAAATGAATTAAAGATTAAAAAAGAAAAATTAGGTCATTTATATGCTTATGAGTTTAAATAAAATGAAATATCAAATTGCTGTTCTTGGAACACATCAAAGTCAACTATTGGAAGAAATCTATAGGATTTCAAAAGATGTTGGAAAGGAAATTGCTTTAAAAGGACATATTCTAATAACGGGAGTATCGACAGGAGTTTCACAAAATGCAGCTATCGGAGCAAAAACTAATAAAGGGATAGTTATTGGGATTTCTCCAAATAATAAAGATGAATTTTCAGAATCTATAAGATTAAATAATCATGATTTTGTTATAAAAACGGGATTAGGGTATAAGTTTAGGAATATTTTGACAATTAGAAACTCAGATGGAATAATTGTAATTAATGGTAGTTTTGGAACCTTAAACGAAGTAACTATCGCAGTTGAAGAAAATAAACCCATTGTGATTATAGAGAATACTGGTGGTTGTTCAAATCTAATTAAAGAAATATTTGAGAAATTGAATCCAGAATATAGTTATATAAGATATGTAAATAATGCGAGTGATGCAGTTAATGGTTTGTTAGAGATGTTAGACTCAAAAATTGATGTTTCTTATATTGATGGATTAACTGATTTTTTTGAAAATTCCAATGAAAATGAAGTGAATTCCAAACAATTTTATGAAACCGCTAGAGATATTTTTCAAAAAGAGGATCTAAAATGGCTAGATGTTGGTACAGGACCCGGGACTAAACTTATTAATATTTTAGAAAAAATAAAGAATAGAAATAATATTAGTATAGAGGTTATTGAACCTTCTAAGGTTTGGTTAGACAAATTTTTAAAGAATTTTAGATTATCCGGACTATCTAATCATGTTAAAAATATGTATAATTGTATCTGGGAGGAATTTGATATAAACAAAAAGTATGATTTAATTACCTTTTTTCATTCAGTTTATGGTATAAAAACAGAATCATTAAAGCGTATCCCAGAAATGCTAGCCGAGAATGGGATTGCATGTATTGTTGTTGAAAGCCATAATTCTGCTTTAAATAAAATTAAAAAATCCCTTTTTCCATATATTCATCATAAAGAATTAATGTCCTCTTCTAAAGAGATTATTGAAATTTTAGAAAAGTATAAAATTAATTATAAAGTTGAAGAAAGTAAAGAGGATCAGAGATTTTATGTAGATAATTTATTAAATAAAGAGGATAAAACTCAGATTAGGTTATTATCTTTTATATTACAAACAAAAATTAAAGATCATAAAAAATTAATCTCTAAGGAAGTTACTGATAAACTTGAAGCTGAATTAAAAAAATATATAAAAATAGATGGGAATAATAATCAATACATAAGCATCCCTGACACCTTTATATGGATTAGTAAATAAATATCAAAAACTCTATAAATACCTTCTTCTTTATTTCTTTATGTTTATTCATAACTTAGACCCAGTATTACTGACAATCTTTGGTTTAGAGGTAAGATACTATGGTTTAATTTATGTTATCTCCTTTATCATTGCTTATTTTCTGTTGAAGAAATTATCAAAAGAAAATGATCTTAATCTCAAAGTAGATGATTTTTTGTTCTATGTTGTTATAGGAGCAATAATCGGAGCAAGGTTGTTTTATGTTATATTTTACAATTTTTCCTATTTCTGGGCAAATCCGGTTGAGATTGTAATATTGTGGAGGGGAGGATTATCTTTCCATGGAGGTTTGGTTGGAGCAGTTATTGCCGGTCTAATTTATTCAAAAGTTAAAAAAATAAATTTCTGGAAGTTGGCAGATATTTCTGTAATACCCTTGGCAATAGGATTATTCCTGGGAAGAATTGGCAACTTCATAAATGGAGAATTATATGGAAGGATAACTAATGTACCATGGGCAGTTAAATTCCCAAATGCAGAAGGGTATAGGCATCCATCCCAGATATATGAGTCCTTAAAAAATTTATTTATCTTCTTTATATTATGGTTTAACAGAAAATCCAAACATAAGGCAGGGTTTAATTTTGCGTTATTTATGCTGCTTTACTCTGTTCTAAGGTTTATAATAGAATTTTTCAGGGCTCCTGACCAAAATATAGGTTTTATTTGTGGTCTTACAATGGGACAACTTTTAAATATACCCTTGTTTTTAATATCATTATACCTCTTAATAAAGAAAATAAAATGAACGACCAGATAAGAAAAGATATAATAAAGATAATCGATGAAGCTTTGTCTGCTATAGACAAAAAAGATATTTCTGCTATAAAAGAGAGTTCTAACCATACAATTCATGATGCAACTACAAATCAGGACGATAATTCTGCAGGTATAGCTGTAATAATATATTCTATATATAAAATATTTAATAATCCGGAATTGACTAAGCATAAACGATGGCCAAGATTCCTTAAGGACTTAAGATTATATCTGAACAAGGCAAAACAGGCCCTTGAAAGAAATGACTTTAAAAAATATAATAAATTTACATCCATGATAATAAGGAGCATGTCCAGAATTGATTCTAAACTTGGAACCTACATTGCTTCTGTTATAGAAAATGCAAAAATCAAAAAAGGTTCTAAAATTTATGAGCATGGAGTTTCTGCTTCAAGAGCAGCAGAGATATTAGGGATAACTCCCTGGGAGCTTATGAATTATATTGGTAGTGTAAACATCTCAGATGAACAACCAATTATCACCAAAAAAACTAAGGAGAGGTTAGAGTATACAAGATCTTTATTTAAAATATGAAATCCATAGTATTTGACTCAAGTACAATCATAAGTATTGCAACAAATAATTTATTGAAAACTCTTTTAAGATTAAAAGAAAAATTCAATGGCCAATTTTATATCCCTGAAGGTGCAAAAGAAGAGATAATCCTAAAGCCACTTAGTTCCAGAAGGTTTAAACTAGAGGCGATGCAGGTTTTGTCAGAAGTTGGTAGCGGAGTCATAGAGATTTATTCAAACCCAAGAGTTAAGGAAAGAGCAAAACAGTTACTAGATAGAGCCAACAATTTAATAAAAGCAAGAGGGAACTGGGTAACAATTGTTGATGAAACAGACATGGAAGCCCTCGCTCTAGCAGAATATCTTAATGCAGATGCTCTCGCAGTTGATGAAAGAACAATAAGATTATTAGTTGAGGATCCTCCGGCAATAGCTAATCTTTTCGAGAATAAGCTGCATACTAAAGTAGAGGTAAATCAAAACAATTTGAATTTCTTTAAAGATGAACTTAAAAAAGTAAAGATAGTAAGATCTACAGAATTAATGACTGTTGCTTTCGAACTTGGAATTTTGGATGAATATACAACATCAGATGAATTAAATATAGTTAAGATAGACCTTAGAAAAAATCTCTTAGAAGGGCTATTGTGGGGCCTTAAATTAAACGGATGTGCTATTTCTGAAGATGAGATAAATGATATTATTAAGAGCTCCTTGAAGTAGCTGAAAAGCAAAAATTTATATAATTGGCCTTAGTTTTCTAAATTGTAAGGGGGCGTAGCACAACCCGGCTAGTGTAATCGGCTCCAGACCGATTGATCCAGGTTCAAATCCTGGCGTCCCCATTCTTAACTGCTTATTTGGCCATTTGGTTAGGGATTCTTAAAATCTTATACCATTATAAAGTAACAACAAAATAGAAAGATTTATAAATAATTCATTATCTAATAATGGTAACTATATTTCATGAAATACAAATTGGAGGCCCAAAATGTTAGATTTTAAAAAAATAATGCTTTTCCTAGCAGTTTTACTTATTACACTAACTTCAGCCTTGGCTGACATTGGAATAGGTAATAATGGAGACTGTTCAGGTATAGACAATACAGACCTTATGACTCAAGGTAATATTCTTACTAATGGTTGGAATTCCCTTAATCAGGTAATGTTAAAGGGCGAAACTCATTCAGTAACCTTTACTAATATATATAATGGAAATTCTTATCCAGTTACAATAGATTACCAAGTATTTTACTGCACAGGATATGGACTAACCCACTGTGATAACTTTATGTATAGTAATTCTGTAACAATCCAGCCCGGTGAAACTCTAAGTGAATTTCCTATTTCATTTACTCCATGGAGTATAGGAACTTATCAGTTAGATTGGAGAACAAGCGACAGCTCATCTGAACTATCAGATGGATGTACTTTCTGGGCTTACATGGTAGAAGTTTATCCAAGAAGAAATGAATGCACTCCCGGAACTGTTCAGACAAAACAATGCGGAACAAGTACTGGGGTATGTGAATATGGCTACCAAGAAAGAACCTGTAATATTAAAGGAAAATGGAGTGTTTGGAGTGAATGTATTGGAGCGGTTAATCCTACAGAAGAAATATGCGGAGATGGTTTAGATAATGATTGTAATGGCCAGACAGATGAAAATTGTGAAATAGTATGTAATAATGATGACGACTGTGGAACATCTGGTCCGGTTGGAGATGCCTACTGTTTTGGTAACTACTTATATCAGGATTATATATATAATGTCTGCATCTGCCCAGGAGCAATAGATTCATATTGTGATAGTTGGCCATGGAGCTATGAGCTACAGAAATGCACATACGGTTGTTTCAATGGTGAATGTTTAGGGCCTAGTTATGCATGTTCAGATGATGTTGATAATGATGGGGATTTATTAATCGATGAGAATGACCCCGGATGCCACACAGATTTAAATCCAGACAATCCAGATTCATATGATCCATATGATAATGATGAATCAAATATAGTAGATGATACAGAACCAGTGATAAGTTACTGTGATTCTTCAGAATTCAATGTATTTAGTTTCTTCCCATACGAAGAGGAAGGAGCTCCAGGAGATACCTTAGAACTTTTAATTAAGGTAAAAAATAACGGTTGCTTTGATGAAAAGAAAGTTATGGTTAAAGTCCAGGATTTAAACACAGGATACCAGGATATTATAACCTCAAGCACAAAACTACAGAGATTTGAAAGCACTTGGTTTGACTATATGTTCGAAATTCCTAGGGATCAGGACTCAGGAGAACAGATACTTAAAATCGTCGTAGGCAATGATAATAACGAAGTTTATGGTTACCAAACCTACTTCGTATTTTAATTTTTTTAATTCTTTTATCTTTTATTTTTAATATCCTTTTTAGAATATACGGTTTCTATATAATAAATGTTTAAATACTATCCCAACTCCCGAATGATAACAAAATATTAATGGTCAAGGGGGTAATTATGATGAAAAAGCTAGGTTTGATAACCTTTTCATTGGCTTTGGTAGTTTTCTTAGCTGTATCTGTAACAGCAGCAGACTATGAAGTTAATGAAGTAAAAATTGATGGGATTACAATTGATTCAGGAAAAACAGTTTATGCAGAGACAGACAGTGAACTAGAAATTGAAGTCTTTATACTATATGAAACAGGAACCAAAACCTATGATGATGTTAAAGTTAAAGCCTGGGTTGGGGGTTATGAATATGGAGATGTTGAAGAAACAACCGAACCATTTACCGTTGAACCAGGAGTGTCATACAGAAAGGTTTTGAAATTAGCTCTTCCTGATGATATGGAAGGTAACGCAGATTACAAACTTCATGTGCAGGTTTATGACTCAGAAGAAGTTGCTGATGACTACACCTATCCACTTGAATTAAGAGTTCAAGCAAGAAGACACTCATTAAAAATTCAGGATGTAATAATAAGACCTGGATCCAGTGTTGAGTCTGGAAATCCTTTGTTTGTTACAGTAAGAGTTGAGAACCTTGGACAAAAGAAGGAAGAAGACATCAGGGTTTCTTTGTCAATTCCAGAACTAGGAATTTCAGCAAGAGACTATATTGATGAATTAACTGCTAATGAAGATGCAGATTCTGCTGAAGACAATGAAGATGAAGAAGACTCAGCTTCAAGCGATGAATTATATTTGAGAATACCTGAAAATACATTACCAGGAACCTATACCCTTAATGTAAATGTAGACTACAACAGGGGAACAGATATGGTTTCAACCACAAAAACAATAACTGTAGTAAAGCCAGAAGAAGAAGTTGTTGCTGAAGAAAAACCACTAGTTAATTTTGATTCAACTTCAAATACAGCTGCTGTTGGTGAAGAAGTAGCATATAAAGTAACAATTGCTAACCTAAACCAAGAATCTGGGATTTACTCTGTTGAAGTGGATGGAGAAAGCTTATTTGCTAACTCAAGAATTGATCCAGTATTTGTTGTAGTTCCTGGAAAAGGTTCAGCTTCAATAAATATATATCTAACAGCTAAGGACTCAGCATCAGCTGGCCAACATCCTTTTGTTGTTAAGGTATTAAAGTCTGGAGAGTTAGTAAGAGAAGCTTCATTAACTCTTGAAGTTAAAGAAGCAGAAAAACCAGTATCAACTCAAAGCTACTTGGTAATAGGATTTATCGTATTGGTTGTAATCCTTATTATCTTAGGTATTGCAGTTTTGGTTGGTAGAGGTAAAGCAGAAGAACCAAGGCAATATTACTAAGCCTTTTTTCTTTTTTATTTTTTAGCTATTTTCCACAATAATTCAAAGTGTTTTTTATAAGAATTTGCTATTGTTTCATTCTCAATTATTATAGTAGTTATGGGTTTAGCAAAATCAATTATAGCTACCTTGTCTCCATAAATCATAGTTCTTGCAGGGGGTAGATATTCCTCTTCAAGAAATCTAATTTCAGCAGTGGTATTTGGAGAACTAAAGCCTTTTTTAAAGAGTAACTTAGTTTTAAATTTATGTTTCTTTGCAGTATTAATGTATTTATTTAATGCACTCGGCATATGCTCAACGTAAGGATCTATATCAGTTCCAAATCCATAATTGGTAATTCCTTTTTTTCCTGCTTCTAATATTTCATTTAATACTATTTTTGGTCCTTGAGTTCCAGTATAAACTATTGTTTGATTATGTTCTTTTTTGTCTCTTTTTGATTCTATTAAAGGGAGGATTTTTTTAATTTCTTGTTGAGATTCTGAAATCTCTTCTTTTTTATCTTCTAAAAAATCAATTAATCTTTCTGGAGGAGTTGCATCATAGTGCTTAACCCCATTTTTTATTATGAATGAAACAAGACCTTTAGTTTGTAATCTTTGAAGAACTTCATAAACCTTGGAGCTGGCGATGTTCGCTTTTTTTGTTATCTTACCTGTAGAACATAATCCTAACTCTACCAAGGCCTCATAAACCTGGCTTTCTCCTTCAGTCAGCCCTATTTTTATTAGAGCTTGTTTTAAGTTCATCATCCCAAGTTATTTTTTCTGTTTAAATATTTTTCCCTAATGAGGGGGGGGTAAAATATAAAAATGGCAGGTATTGCCTATGGAGTAATAATTAATCAAAAAGGTAAATGGAGCTAAAATGGGTAAGAAAGATTATGATACTAACTTAGATCAAATCAATCTAGCTAGGGAGGATCCTGTCCTCTATAAAGTACTGAATGAATATCAACAGCATAACTATCTAGATGATTTACGCCCAAAAGGTAAAAAGTTCAACGAAAGATCCCCCCTTGGCAATGAGTTAAGTATAAATTATCAAATTGAAAACATCCAAGCTTGCCTAATCTTTGAACTCGGACTTGATTCTCTTAGAATTACCCCCAATTTCCCTAATTTATTACACGGACCTTTTTCTTTTGCAAGCCTTAACCCAAAGCAGGGTCAACAAAAAAATACCATCGATTTTTATGTAATCGCATTTGAACCGTATTTATATGGGGAGGTTTTAATCTCAGGAGTTTCAGATCAATGGATTGCAGAGATCTTAAAAAGGGGGGCATTTGTAAAGGAGATTGAATTAGCTATCCAGAGGAAGAATCAATTATTAGATGAATATCGAACCAGTTCTGATTGCAATAATAAGAGAGACATTTTGAGGACTTGCACTCATAGTGTTGAAACACTTTGTTTAGAACATCTTATCGGAGAAAAATAGAGAAAACTTACAAGATTATACTTTTAAACTTACAATTTTAGTTACACCCTCTTGCATTGAGACACCATAAAGACGGTCAGCTTCTGTAATAATAGAATCATTGTGTGAAACAACAATGTACTGGGCATTTCCTGCATATTTGGCAATTAGCTTGCTTAATAATGTGGAATTTCTTTTATCCAATGCAGCGTCAACCTCATCCAATAGATAAAATGATGCCGGACTATACTCCTGTATGGCAAATATGAACGATAATGCTGTCAAAGTTTTTTCCCCTCCAGATAGGGATTTAAGATCCATGAATTTGTTTCCTGCTAACTTGACTTTTATCTGCACCCCGCTTTCAAATATATTTTCTTCGTCTTCTATCTCTAGATGGGCCTCTCCTTTTGTTGACAATGAAGCAAATATCCTTTTGAAATTTTCTGCTAATGCCTTGTAGGTTTTCATAAACAGGGATTTTTTCTTTCCTTCTATCTCCTGCATCAGAGTAAATATATCTTCTTTCTCAGATTTTAAGACTTCGGCTTTTTCCATAATCTTTTCATATTCTTCATTTACCTTGTCATAAACCTCTAAGGCCCTCATGTTAATATTCCCTAACTGGCTCATCAATCCCTCAAATTTCTTGATCTCAAATTTAAGCTCCTCAATCTCAACACCTTTTCTTAATGAAATATCAGTATACTGGACAAATTCCTGGTTTATTGATTCTAATTCAGCAACAATTTTTGCCCTGTCTATATTTATATTATTAATCCTGAACTCAATACCCTTTATTTTTTCTTCTTCCCTAAGCAAGAACCCTTCTTTTTTGTTTATTACCTGATCAATCATATTTCTTTTATTGAACAAGTTTCTGAAAGTATTATAGAATTCCTTCTCAGTTTTTTCTTTCTCCTTAAGTGCACCAGCTCCATCTGAAAGTTTTTTGTTTAATTCTTCAATCTCTGTCTTAAATGATTCCAATTCTTTTCCTGAATCTATTATTATCTTCTGTATCTTTTCTTTTTCCCTAAGATAAATATCTTTTATCTGGACATCAAATCCTTCAATATCAGCATTTATTTTTAGTATCTTGGAAGTAATTTCCTCCTTCTTGCTCTCCAATTCATTTATTTGTTCTGTTTCCTTCAGATTCTTCGTTTTTTCAATAATAATTGTTTTTTGTTCTTTTAATTTTTCAAGCTCCTGGGATTTAATCTTAATTTTCCCTTCTATTTCAGCTATCTCTTTAATAGTTAAATTAAAATCTTGGATAATCTGTTTTTGTTTCTGTCCTATTTCATCTAAGTCTTTTCCACCAGTTAATTTTTCAAGTTTAATGATATCTGCCTCTAATCCTGATTTTGTATTTTTTAATTCGTAAATTTTGTTTTCATTCTCAACTCTTTTTTGGTCAAGCAAGGTAACAGTTTCTTTTAGTCTATTAATAGTTTCCTCTATTTTTGTAATATCATTTGAAAGGTCTCTTTCCTTGAATGCTCCGGATGGTTTTCTA
This sequence comes from Candidatus Nanoarchaeia archaeon, assembly GCA_028714095.1. Classification (GTDB taxonomy): domain Archaea; phylum Nanobdellota; class Nanobdellia; order SCGC-AAA011-G17; family JACPNG01; genus JAQTMY01. The sequence continues at coordinate 71,411 of JAQTMY010000002.1, forward strand.
TACCCTCCCACCATTGCTCCGCTGCTTTCTACTAAATCCCCTTCTAAGGTAACCATCCTTATCTCTCCAACTCCAATCTTTCTCGCATTGTTTAAATTGTCTACAACAAGGGTTGAGCCAAAAGTATAGGAGAATATGTCCTTGTATTTCTGGTTAAACTTTACCAGGTCAATAGCAAAACCAACAACCCCATTGTTGTTGACAAACTGCTTATGTGTGTTAGTTATTTGATTCCCCTGTATCTTGTTCAATGGAAAGAAGGTTACAACCCCGGCCTTTATTTTTTTCAGATGCTCAATGCACTCCTGGGCAATTTTATCATCATCAACAACTATACTGTTTAATCTTGGACCAGCAGCAACAGATAAAGCCTGATTATATTTTGGATCTACCTCACCAAGATCAGAAACCACCCCATGAACCCCTTTTTTCTTTAGATCTAATATATTCTTTATAGCCAGACTTTGCTGGGAGAAAGCGCATTGTGTTATCTGCCTTGCATTGAGCCTTGCTAAATCGTTATTGCTGTTTACTAAATTTTCCCTTGCCTTTGCCAGCTGGCTGTTTATCTTGGAACTTTCATTTAGCTCTTTTGTAAGATCAATTGTTATCTGCTTGAAACTCTTCTTCAAGTCTAAAATATTAATCAAACTTTCTTTGGATTCATCAGCATTAAGCATGGTTTTTTGATAGTCTATATTATCTTTCTTTCTTAACAACTGCTGTTGTCTGTCTTTTAACAATTCAATATCAACCAAAACCCTGTCAAAATTCTTCTCTACTTCCTCAAGGTTTCCAACCCCTGTAAGCTTACTCTTAACCTGAGCAAGTTCTTTTTTTACTTTTTCTTCATCTGTCTTCAATAGGTTTTTTTGTTTTTCCAAACTTATCTTATTTTTACGAAGTTCATCTATTTTTTCTTCAATGTCTTTTATATTTTTAACAAGCTGGGTTTTTCTGTTATTTATTTTTGTTACTTCACTCTCGCAGACCTCTTTTCTTGACCTGTCTTTTGTTAAAGAAATCTTTAGGTCTTCAATATCTGAATGTAGTCTTTTCTGTTCTATTTCTCCTTTTTCTTCAATGTGTTTGTTTATATTTTCAATTTCCTGCTTCTTGGATTCTACCTCTGTTTTTAACTCAAGTATTTTTTTTCTAATACTTTCCATTTCATCCTGGTTAGATTTTAATTTTTTGTCTATATCTTCTTTTTTCTCTTCCTTCTCTTTAATCTGCATATGTAAGTATGTTGCCTTGTTTCTTTGTATATTCCCTTCCAATTCCTTGTATTTTAAGGCCTGATCCCTGTCTTTTTTTAATTCTCTTAAATTAATTTCTTTTTCATGAAGGATTATTTTGGCTTCATTTAGTTTTTCCTCAACCCTGTTTAATTCTAATAAGGATTTTTGTTTTTTTTCCTCATAAACTCCTATTCCAGAAACCTCTTCGATAATTTCCCTTCTTTGCTCAGGTCTCATCTCCATAAACCTTATTATGTCCCCCTGTAAAACAATATTATGTCCATCAGGATCTATCCTTGCATGGCTAAGTATATCCAGAACCTGTTGTCTTGTAACAACATCATCCATTATTCTGTATACGGAGTTTCCGTTTGGTTTAACCACCCTTGTTATGGTTATTTCCTTTTCCTTTAATGGAAAGATTTTATTTGAGTTATCAAACACAATCGAGACCTCTGCCTCTTTTGAGGGGCTTCCCTTTTTGCCCCCATTATAGATTAGATGTGAGGACTTCTCAGCTCTCATCCCTTTTGCAGAGCTCTTACCAAGAACAAAACATAAAGCATCAACAATGTTGCTTTTACCAGAACCGTTTGGACCAAGAATACAGTTGAATTTTTCTCCGAAAGGAATCTCTGTTTTTTTAGCAAAAGACTTGAATCCGTGTGCAGTCATGGATTTTATTAGTGTCATTTATTAACAAAGTTAAATTTTTATTTATAAACTTATTGCTTTTCTATTCTATTTTATATAGGTTATATCATCTAGAACTCATCAAGGCTTTTTTGCTCTTTTTTGTTATTATGGTTTTTCCATGTTGCCCAGGTTCTCCTGAATATTTCTGGATGTTTCTCAAAATTCTTTTCCACATATTTTTGTGTTATTGGATTTGAGCTGTATCCAGGTCCAAAATCCCCATATTTTTTCTTTAGCTCTTTAACAATGTCTTCCCTTGTTTCCTTAGCAATAATAGAAGCAGCACCAACAATAAGATGATTGACATCTGCCTTATGCTCACAATGCAATGGCATCGCTTTATCATTAAGGTGTTTTCTCACATAATCCTCATAAGCCCTTACATTTGGAGAAGGACAATCCAGTATTACTTTTTCAGGTTTCATAAAGTTAATAATTTCAGCAGATTTTATTGCTTCTAACCAGTTTAGGTTTAGGTTATCTGATTCCAAAACCTCATCAATTTCTTTTGGCTCAACAATAACTATTTTGCTTGTTGTAATTTCCTGAATTTTTTTAAGTATTTGTTCTCTCCTCTTACTTGTTAATAGCTTAGAGTCCTTAACTCCAATCTTTTTTAGTTCATCTAGTTTAGATTCATCAATCATACATCCTGCTATTATTAATGGACCGATTACCGGACCCCTTCCAGCTTCATCAATACCTAAAACATTCATAAAATCCCTTAGAAAAGGCTTATTTATAAACATTCCGAGATACCCTAAAATATTTTCAGCTATGTTTTGCTTATCTTATTTAAGCTATTTTTTTAGTTATGATTATGAAAATATTGAAAAAAGCCGGTTTATATCTTACTTTGTTATCTCTCCCTTATTTGGTTGGCTGTTCAAATTTAGAAGATAAGAGACAAGATGTTCTGAAAGAATTTAAGGAAAGTCCAAGGTACTATGAAAGAGACATAGATTCATTGATTAATGAATTATATAAGATAAAAATCCAGGCAAATAAAGGGCATAATGTTAAGCCAGGATATGTAAACCCAAGCGATTTGTCTTTTATATATTCTAAATCCGGAGAAGGAGATTACTTAATGATAAGAAATTCTAATACAAACGAAACTCTAGAGTTAAGGTATATTGATGGTACAACTCAATTGGGGAATTTTAAGCATAGGCTTAGTGGTCTTAAAAAAGAAATCTCAAGGAAATTGTTTGATAATTCAGAGAGCCTACTGACTAAAATTGATAAGATAAGCGGAGAGGGAAAAAATCTTTTGTTTATTTTAGATAATGGAGGTTTTTGAAATGAGCAAACTAGGAAAAATCATAAAGTATGGAATTGCAATGGGCTTGGCCTTTAAGATGGGTTCCTGTTATGGAGAATATAGGGCAGTTAAGGAATATAGGATGAGAGAACAAAGTAATGTTGTTGGAGCGCTTTTAGACAATTCAAATAAACTTGAATTAAAACTAAAGGATTATGATATTGTAAAAAGAAGTTGAAAGAATAGCGGGAGGTGGATTTGAATTCGGCAGTAGCTCTTTCCTCACTACTTCCACCGACCTCCGGGTTATGGGCCCGACGAGCACTCCTAGCTGCTCCATCCCGCTAGGATTTAAGAGAAAACAGCGGTTTTTAAAGGTTTTGAAAGAGTTTGACCTAAAAACCTTCAGGAAGGCTTTATTTTCTAGGTTCTATAATTGTAATTATTATTAAGTAGTTACAAATAGAAAGATTTTTAAACTAAGTCTCTCATTCTCACTATATGGAAAATAGTAATTTTAGAAAGGAAACTCTGGATTTTTTTCTAGAACAAGCCCCAATTATGGGGGATATTGCATTAAAGTATTTTGGTAATCTTCAACCTTCTGATGTTGAGTATAAATCCACAGAACAAAGGGACCCAGTAACCATCGCTGATAAAGAAATTAGTAGAGCTATTGTCTCTAAAATAAAAGAAAGATTCAGTGATAAATTCTTGCTTTTAACTGAGGAAACTGTAGAAGATTTTAATAAAAATTTATTAGAGATCAATAAACCTATAATTATTGTTGATGAGTTGGATTCAACAGGTAACTTTAAAGGAGGAAACCCAGAATTTAGTGTTCTTTTTGGACTAGCTGAAAATAATGTTAATAGATATGAGATGACTGTTGGTCTTGTTTATAAACCAGTGACAGGAGAATTTTATTTTGCTACAACTGATTCAGATGCAACCCATCAAAATAAAGAAGGGTTACAAACCAAATTATCTGTTTCAAATAGACATCATATAATAACCAATGCATCTCCTGTTAATGTTGCAATAAATCAAAAACGATTCCCAGAAAGATATCAAGATTGTCCAACCGCGCATTTTGAAGTTATAGAAGCCATGCAAGAATTTAGAAATAAAAATAGGGACCAAGTTGCTAAAAATCTTAAGCTTTCTGCCGGTTTAGAAATTATGGATGTTGCAAGAGGGAAGGTAGATATTTATTTGTGCCCAAATGCGGGTAACTGGGACTATGCTACAGGTTCGTTGATTCTTAGACAGGCAGGAGGAAAAACATATCTTGCGAAAAACTTAGAGATGTTAATTAATCCAACAGAATGGAGCTTACAATTGGAAAAACCCGGAGAATATTACCCTATCATTTTCACAAATGGTTCAATAGATCAAGAATTTTTTAAGTATATGGGGGAAATTATCAAAAAATGAATCTTGATAAGAAAGATATTGAAAACTTAATTAGGAGTTATCCTATTGGTAAGCTAATTAGCTTCGAAGGGATAAATACTGGTTTTATGAATTATAGTTATATTCTTACAACAGATAAAGGAAAATTTGTTTTAAGGATAGGAAAGAAAACAAAAAAACAGGAGGATATTTTATTTGAGATAAACTTACTTAATTCTTTAGAGAACTCGCCTGTTCCAAAGTATGTCAGAGACCTAAAAAGGAATTACGTTAACCAATCTATGGGACATAATTATGCAGTCTATAAATATCTAGATGGAAATATGCCTAAAAGAATATCAAACAAGGTCTTTAAACAGTTAGCTTACTTTTTAGCAAAGTTTCATAATCAAACAAAAAACTTTGATCTCAGCCAAAATAGGTTTGCTTGGTATACTTTTTCAGATGAAAGAGCAAATGAATTTGAAAAATATTTAATTAAAATTTTAAATCCATACAGCCCCGAAATTTATTATATAAAAGAAAGGTTATTAGAAAATAGATTGCCAAAAGAATTGCCTCATGGACCAATCCATTGCGATGTAAAAAGACACAATATCCTTGCAGTCAAAGGTAAATTAACAGGGGTAGTTGATTTTGATAACTGTCAAATTGGGCCATATCTTTTAGATCTGGCCATCAGTATTAACTGGTTCTGCACAGACAAAAACGGGTTAGATTATAGAAAGACCAGAAAGTTTGTAAAATACTATGAGAAATTCAGAAAGCTGGGCAATCTCGAGAGAAAATACCTTTTCCAGGCAATAAAATATGCTTATCTTAGCCACGAATTTGTAGATTACTATGTTTATGCTAAGGGGATTATTAGTGAAGGGTACTTCCATTTTGGAAGAAGATTTTTCCTAAATGCAGCAATAAAAATGGATAAAGATAAATTTTCCAAATGTATGAATTCTCCATGGTTTTGAATCAAAAATCTTAAATAATTCTAATCTTTAATAAATTTATGTCAGGTCCTGGTTTAGGTAAGAAATTATTAAAAGGAGTCAAGGTTTATATCCATGAAAAAGGAAAATCTAACGCTTCTGTCACTCATCTAGATATTGAAAGTCCCGATATTACTAGAATAATAAAGGAAAATGAAATAACTTTTGTTAAGGGCAAATCCGGAGGAATTTTTATAGCTCTAAAAAAACCAATGATTAAAAGAGCAGAGAGATTGATTAAAAAATGAACAATAAAACAAAAATAATCGGATGTTTGATACTAATTGCATTAATGGTAGTGTTTGGGATATTTCTATATGATAAACTTCCTGACAAAGTACCAAGTCATTTTAATGCAAAAGGAGAAGTTGATGGTTATTCATCGAGAACAGCATCTATTATTATGATGCCAATATTAACTCTGGTTCTTCTTGGGTTTTTTCTTTTAATCCCAAAAATTGAAGTCTTTAAGGAAAATCTTAAGAGTTTTATCAAGCAGTATTATGGTTTTATTATTGTTTTTACCCTGTTTATGTTTATTCTGCATATAACCCTCCTGCTAAGAGCCATAGGTTACAATATTAACATGGCTGATTTCATTACTTTTCTGATTGCCTTGTTATTTGGTTATATTGGCCTTATTATGCAGAAATTCAAAAGAAACTTTTTTGTTGGGATAAGAACTCCATGGACCTTGTCAAATGATGTAGTATGGAAAAAAACCCACGAGTTAGGCTCTAAAACTTTTGTTATAAATTCTTTGATTCTTCTACTGTCCTTATTCCTGTCTTCTGGGTTGGCTATGTGGGTATTAATTGTATCTGTTCTTCTGAATGTCATTATTTTGGTTGTTTATTCCTATGTAATTTATGATAAAGAAATTAAAACGCTTAAGAGTAGTAAACCTTATAAACAAAGCTAAGGTTGTTTTCCTTTATTGCCGGGATCGCATAACCTGGTATTGCGCAGGTTTGCTAAACCTGTTTCCGTAAGGATATCTGGGTTCAAATCCCAGTCCCGGCGTAATTAAAAAACTATAAAAAGAAGGTTACTATCTAAATTTAATGAAACTCTTGGTTAGGGAGATGAAAGAAAAAGATATCCCTCTAATCTCTAAAATTTATAGTGAATGTTTCCCAATTGATTGTACTTCTAAAAAAGATTATTTAACTTGGATAAAATGTAACTATCAAGCAAAACCGCGGTTTGTTTATTATATTGCAGAATTAAATAAAGAGCTTATAGGGTATATCCTATGGATAGAGCTTGGAGGTTTTAGAAAAGAGGCAGTGATTGAACTTGAACAAATTGGGGTTTCTGAGAAAATGCGTGGAAAAGGAATTGGAACAATTTTAATAAAAAAGAGCCTAGACCTGTTTGTTAAGGATTATATAAGACCCAGGAAAATAGAACTTATAAAACTTACAACCAGTAATAGGAATCAGGCCCAGAATCTTTATAGAAAAGTATTGGGTGCTGAACCCGAATGTGTAATGAAAGGCATCTTCGGTGGGGATGAACTTATAATGTTTACCAGAAAATACAAATAGCCAAAACAACCTTTAAAAACAATAAAATTCCCTTAATTCTATGCCGAGGTGGCACAATGGTACTGCGCAAGTCTCGAAAACTTGTTTCCGAAAGGATATCTAGGTTCGAATCCTGGCCTCGGCGTAATAATTTTTAGAATAACTGCGCCAGCTGGGAATTGAACCCAGTTCTAAAGCTTGGGAAGCTTTCATTCTACCGATATACTACTGGCGCACAAGGTTAACTATAAAATCAGATTAATAAAATTATCTAAACTTTAACCTTATAGACAAAGACCTTATCATAAGGAATAAACCAGGAACATGTATCTTTAACAGATGAATTCTCCATGATCTTCCTGAATAATCTTATAGAATTCCCATGTGAGGAAATAGCTACATTAACCTTATTCTTTTTAATGTAATTAATTAAATCCCTAACAAAAGGTTTTACTCTTTTTTCAACATCTTTAAATGATTCTCCTCCTGGAGGGGGGATATCATAAGACCGATGAATTATATCAAATTCAGCTTTCCCTAAAGTTTCAACAAATCTTTTTCTCTCTCCATTTTCTAGTCTGTTAATCTTGTGCCATTTTAATAAAGTCTTGTAGTCTTCATTACCCTCTCTTCTGATAAACCACAAATGGCTCCTTCCTTCTAACCTTCCATAACTCCTCTCAATCATCCTGTCATCAGTTATTATTCTCCTGCATTCGGGATGGTATCTTAAAACATACTTTAATGTTTGTTTAGACCTTGAAAGTGTAGTTTGAAAGGCAACATCAATCTTCTTGTTTTTGAGTTTGTTAGCGATGGTTTTTGAATTCCTAATTCCAGCAGGGGTTAACTTAGAGTCTTTCCATCCGGTAAATTTATACAAAGTATTATAATATGTCTTGCCATGCCTGAAAATATAAATATAATTGTATCCCATTTGTTCCTAAATATATTACAAAGTTTATATAATTTTCTAAACCAAACTTTTTTATAGTCAAACCTATTTTAAATAATAGATGCATTTTGGAGAAAATTTTAAGGATACCAGAGAAAGGTATGCCAAGGTAAAACCTTTAAAATCAGCCATAACAATGGCAATTATCTATTTTATTGTCTTTTCTTTGATTGATTTTATTTTATACAACAGATTTTTAATTTTAAGCTATCTTTTTGGAACTGTAATCTTTTTCCTTGTTTATTATTTCTTTATGTTAATTTTAAATAAATGGGCAAGGAAATCAAATAAATAAGCTAATACATCCCTTACATGTTTTTTTGCTTAAGATATAACAGTTTCTGCATACAACCCTTCCACAGTTTATACAGCTAAATTCTGCTGGTTTTTTACTGCAAACCTGGCAAATCTTCTGAATTTCCATTGTTTTTAAAAAGAAATAACATAATAAATAAGTTTTGTTTTTAATTTAACGTGGAAGAAGACATTAATCTTGAACCAGTTGAAAATAAATTAATTAAAAAAATAATAATAATCCTTCTCGCCTTATTATTAATTATCTTAATTTTAAGTTTTTTATTAACAAATCCCGAAATAAGGGTTAATATTAAAGGACTGATTGAAAGCTCTAAAATTAATGATGAAATAATAGAATCTGGTAATATTACAGTAATCATTCCAGAAAATCTTTATGATGAATTACTTCAGATAAAACAAGAAAATGCAGATGTAGAATTCAAAGTTTGTCTTATTGCAGATTATGATTCAGGAAATTATTCTGTAAAGGAAATTTACAAGCCGATAATTTACACTCAGGAATATAGCCAGGTAGTATCTGCTCCATGCCCTGAAAATGCATTGATAGACTTGCATTCTCATCCCTACAGACATTGTTCATTTTCAGAACAGGACATAAATTCCTTTAAACAGTCTAAAAATGAAAATTCCTTAATGATGGTTATGTGCGAAGATAATAGGTTTAATATATATAAATAAAAAAGAAAAGTCTATTTTTTCTTCATCTTTTTGAGAATTTCCGAAGCTTGTTCTTTAGATCCCAAACCAAAGCTAAGTCCAATTGCCAAAGCCAATCCAACTCCAACAGCTGCAGCCAGTATCAAGAACAAATCTTGGATAAATGAAACATCTATTCCAATCTGGCCCAGTGCTATAATTACTGTGACTATTATAATTGTTATTCTTAAGATACCAGCTATCTGCTTAGTCCATATTATGTTTGAATTCTTTATCAGTTTGATATAAACTCCGTGAGCTATTATCAATCCAGCAAAGATTATTATTACTGCTGCAATAAGATCTGGCATCCACATTACAAACTCATTCAGGATTATGGATAATCCCCCTAAGTCTAGGATTTCTGCTCCTGCCTGAAGGAATACAATGAATATATACCATTTGACTATTTCTCCAAGTACAGCAGATATCTTGAATTTTCCCATAGCCTTTGAGAGTTCTGCTTTTTCCAGTCTTTTATCTAAACCTAATTTTTCAAGTAGTATCTTTATTGCATGTCCAATTAAATGTCCTATAAGATATCCAACTATTATGATAATTATTGCTGCGATTATTCCTGGGAGGATTTCTATTATGCTATTTCCCAGTTTGATAAATGGATTAAGAAAATCAGTCCCACTAATCAATCATTCCACCCCCAACATTTCAAAGTTACGAACCTTTAAATATTTTGTCTTTTAGGGAAAATTATATATATGTTATAATTTATACTAAAAATATGTTTGACTATATTTTATTAACAATCGTGCTGGCATTAAGCTTATTAGTTGGATATCTTGTTGCTTATTTGGCAAGAGACGAGATAAATAAAGCAAAAAAGTATATCCATTTTATTCAAAAGATAATAATATTAATTATAATCTTAATTTCGATTTTTATCTCACTTGATGTATGGTTTATAGCAGGGCTTATTTTTGGTTATTTCTTCAGGGAAATAATGTTATATTTAGGAATTGCTTTTGAATCAGCTTTGCTGTTAAATTACGGAATGTTATTTTCATTTTTCATTTTCATAGCTGGATTATTTTCAGGGATGCTAAGATACAAGGATATTTCAAAAATTCTTATAGGAATCTTGGCTTTCTTAATCCCAATGTTATTATATTTCCTTGATATTAATTTAATTTCATTTGCAGCAGGAGCTTTGATCTGGAGTTTAAAATGAGTTTAAGTTTGATCAGTTTAGGTTTATATGATATAAGGGATATGAGCAAGAAAGCATTAGATGAGGCAAAATTATGTAATGTTCTTTATTTTGAAGACTATACAGGTTATTATAATACATCCTTGGAGGATATTGAGAAAATAATCGGGTTTTCCATTGAAAGGATTACTCGACAAGGACTTGAGAATAATTCTGATAAAATCCTGAAAGAATCATCAAAAAACAAAGTTGGAATCTTAGTTGTAGGGGATGCTCTTTCAGCAACAACGCATTCTTCTTTATTATTAGAGGCAAAACAAAAAGGAATTCATGTAAATGTTATCCATGGCTCCTCAGTATTTACAGCCATAGCAGAAACAGGTTTGTTTTTGTATAATTTTGGAAAGACAACCTCAATCCCTTTTAACAATAAAAATGTCTATGAACCCTATAATGTTATAAAAAGTAATAAACCATTTCATACTTTGTTGTTACTAGACTTAAAAGATGGAAAATATATGAATGCTCATGAAGCAATAGAATATTTATTGAGAGTTGAGAAGGAAAAGAAAGAAAAAGTATTCACAGAAAATACTTTGTGTGTTGTTTGTTCTGCGCTTGGTTCTGACAATTCTGAAATTATTGCAGGAAAAGCCGAACAGTTATTGAATAAAAGATTCACAAAAAAACCTCAATGCTTAATTGTTCCCGGGAAAATGCATTTCCACGAAGAGGAATTCTTGGAAACTTTAAAATGAATATCTGCCCAAAATGTAAATCTTTAGAAGTAAAATGTTTGACAAATCTGGATTATAAGGTTGTTGCATTCGGAATCTCTGCGGTATTTAAATGTTTAAACTGTAATTTCCAGGGAGAAATTTTCCCAGAAGTTAAAAGTTTAAACATTAAAGTAAGACCAAACTCAAAGAAAAATGATTTAATCTTAAAAGACGGAAATTATATTGTTAACATAAAAGCCCCGCCAGAAGATAATAAAGCAAACTTGGAATTAATAAAATTCCTTTCAAAGAAATTCAACACAAAAGTAAGAATTAAATCAGGTTTAACAAGCAAAAACAAGATTATTTATTTTGATCAAGCTTGAAGTTAAGCACAGGTTCAAAGATTTCGTTGCTGGTTTCTCCGGTTTTACTATTGATATCCAGATGAAGTATGTTAAATCCGGTTGTTACATAGGTAATGCTCCACAATCCTTTCTGTAAAACAACAATAATATCCATCTCCTTTTCTTTTGAATATTTCTCATCTCTTAATTTATTAAGGGTTTTTATTGCTTCATCAAAATCAATTTTTATGTCTTTTATTTTTAATTCATCCAAATCCTTTTTTACCTTTTGGAATATCTCATTGCATTCCTTGACAATCAGTTTGCCTTTCTCATGAACAAAGGTTGTTATTTTTTTTGTATCCTTTGTGTAATAATCTATCTGCCACTCACTTTCCTTTTCTTTTCCAGGCTGATACATAATAAACCCCGCGCATAGATATGATTCAGGATAATTTTTAATAAAATCCTTGTACTCTTCGCTATCCTTAACTCTCTTTAAAGAATTTTTTAGTTTAGTCAGCATCTTTGTTCTCTACTTTTTCTGAAATTTCTTTTATTAAATCTTCTGGTCTTATGCCAAATCTAACATTCCCATTTCTTGTTCTAACTGCCAATGTTCCTTTTTCTTCTTCTTTATCTCCGATTGTAATCATATAAGGGATTTTCTGTAACTGGGCATTTCTTACTTTCTTATTCATAGTTTCTTTTGAGTAATCAGTCTCAACTCTAATCCCATTCTTCTCCAATTCTTTAGCAATTTTTTCACAGAACTTAATATTCCTGTCAGTTAAATTCATAATTCTGACCTGGATAGGACTTAACCATAAAGGAAATGCTCCAGCATAATGCTCAATCAACATAGCCATTGTTCTTTCCAAACAACCAATAGATGATCTATGTATAATCATCGGCCTGTGTTTTCTACCATCTTCTCCTTCATAAGTCATATCAAATCTTTCAGGCAATGCAAAATCTATTTGCACAGTAAAAATAGTATCTTCCTTACCATAAACATTTTTCATTTGTATGTCTAATTTTGGACCATAAAAAGCAGCCTCATCATCAGCTTCAATATATTCTAACTTTAATTTATCTAATATTTTCTTCATAGTTTTCTGAGATATATCCCATGCCTTTGGGTTATCAATGTATTTTTTCTTATTTTTGGGGTCCCATTTAGAAAATCTATACCAATAATTTTTAAAACCAAGAGTCTTCATAACATATTTTATTAAATTTAAAACATCTTCGAACTCTTTTTCTAATTGCTCAGGCATACATATAATATGTGCATCAGCCAGACTAAATTGTCTTATTCTTATCAAACCATGAAGCTCTCCTGATTGTTCATTTCTAAACAAATCAGCTATCTCAGCATATCTTATAGGTAAATCTTTATAGCTTCTTAATTTAGACTTATAAATCATAAATTGATGAGGGCAGGTCATAGGTCTCAAAACCATTTCTTCACCATTTGCTTCAAAAACAAACATACTTTCTCTATAATGATCTAAATGTCCTGAGATTTTATATAAATCACTTTTAGCTAGTACAGGAGTTTCAGTATATTGATACCCTCTCTTAATCTCTTCATCTTCTATAAATCTCTCTAAGATCCTTTTTATAATAGTTCCTTTAGGAGTTAATAAAGGCAAACCCTTACCAACAACATCACTAAAAACAAATAAATCAAGCTCCTTTCCTAATTTTATATGATTCCTCTTTTCCGCTTCCTCTAATAACCTAAGATGTTCTTTTAATTCCTTCTCAGATTCAAAAGCAATTCCATAAATTCTTTGCAGCATATCGTTCTCAGAATCTCCTCTCCAGTATGCTCCAGCCAGTTTAGTTAGTTTAAATGCCTTGATTTCTTTAGTAGATTTAATATGAGGACCCTTACATAAATCAAAAAACTCTCCGGTGTAATAAAAACTTATTTTATCATCATCAAGATCTTTTAACAAGTCTAATTTATAAGGTTCATTCCTAAGAATTTTCTCAGCCTCCTTTCTTGAAATGAGTTTTTGTATGAATTTTTCATCCTTGGCAATGATTTTTCTCATTTCTTTTTCAATACTCTCTAAATCCTCTTCTTTTATGTTCAAATCTCCAAAATCATAATAAAATCCATCCTCTATTGCTGGCCCAATCCCTAGTTTAACCTTGGGATATAGCCTTTTCACAGCTGCAGCTAGTACATGTGATGTAGAGTGTCTTATTGTCTCTAGGTTCATGAAAAATTTTAGAACGTTAAACTATATAAAACTAACCATAGTAAACTATTTAAATAAATACTCTAACTATTCTTAACATGAAAGAGAGGTTATTCTTAATACTAGCTATCATATTGATAATGCCTTCTGTTTTTGCTGCAATGACATTGGATCCATTGGTAAAAACAGAATACAATATCGGAGATGAAGTTTTATTCTCCGGAAGCGTTGAAGCAGAAAAAGAATTTGATGGTTATTTTGAAATATCTTTTGTATGCGGAAGCACATCAACAACCCTGCCAAGAGTTCAACTATATATGACTGAAGGTCAAAAAAAGATGTTTCCTTCAGATATTATAATACCTAAGATCACAACCTCAAGTACAATGGTTGGATCTTGTTCAATCAAGGTTTCTTTGATAGAATCCGGGATAGTGAAAGAAAGTAAAACAACAAGTAATTTTATTGTCTCAAAAGACCTTAAGGGGTCAAATTTTAATCTAGACAAAACAAGACTCCAGGTTGGAACAGAATTTACCTTATCTGGAATAATCTCAAAATTAGATAATCAAAATGTTGATGGTTCTGCAGAGGTATATTTGGAAATAAAAAATGGAAGTTCAGGAGAATTATTTTTAGGAACTACTTCAATTAATGCTGGCAGGATAGACTTTAAATATAAAACAACAGCAATTCCTGCAGGAAATTATGGTATAAAGATTGTAGCAAGAGATTTGTTTGCAAATCAACAGACCTTTGATGATGTTTCTCAATTTGAACTAACAGACCAGCTTAATCTTAATGTAAAAATTGATTTCCCAGACACACTTCCAGGGAAAACCATAAATGTTGTGGGGGATATTAAAAATATATTTTTGGAGTCTATAAAAGAAGGTAATATTGAAGTAAAGTTCAATGATAATTCATATAAAAGTAGATTCCAAGATGGGATTATAAATATTCCAATAACAATTCCAGGGGTAATAAAAACAGGAAAACACACAGCCTATGTTAAAGTTGATGATGGCACAGGAAACAAAGCTATTAGAGAATTAACAATTACAGTAAATCCAATTCCCACCGCCCTTGTCGGAGTAATGAATAGTAAAGAACAAGAGCCAGGAAGTCTTGTTGAGGTAACTCCTGTATTATATGATCAGGCTAATGATGTAATGCCTGGGGATGTTATCATAGAAATTTATGATCCAGATCATAATTTGTTATACAAAGAAACAAGGTATGTCAATACGAAATCATCCTATACCCTTAATACCTTGGCTCCACCAGGATCCTATACTTTAAAACTTTCCCATGGAAGTTTAATCACAGAGGATATCTTCCAGGTTTCATCGGTAACAAACCTTGATATTAAGTTAGAAAATCAAACACTGGTAGTTACTAATATAGGAAATATTGCTTTCAGAAATATTCTTTATCTTGATTTTAATTCAGGCCAGGTTAAAGTAGACCAAAAAATAGGATTAGAACCCGGAGAATCAACACTTATTATCTTATCAGATTTGGTAGAGACCGGAACCTATAATATCATAGCTAAATATGATAATACTGAAAAAAGATTTTCAGGGGTTTTCATTGAAGGTAAAAAGAAATTAAAACTAAACGTATTTTATATAATATTTTTGATTTTAATAATCTTGATAGTAATCTATCTTTTAGTTTTGAAAAACAGAAAACCTTTCAGGATAAAGTTATCTAAATTCCTAGATAAGGAATCAAAATCAGATAAGTCGAGAGAAGACAAGCCAATGATTAGAAGAGAGGCAGAAGCAAAATCAAATTTTAGAAGATTTGGTAAAGCAGATGATAAAGATATTGAATATTTCAAAAATAAAGCAAACAGAAAATTCGGCAAGGCAGACAACAAAGACGTTGAATATTTCAAAAACAAGGTTGTTGAAGATATTAAGCAAGTTCAAAAATTTGGTGAAAACAAAAGAGGTTCTTATTTTGTAAAGGATTCTAATTCAAGAAATGGTGAAAAAAAACAATTATTCAATATGTTTGATTAATATTAAATCTTTATCAGTCTCTATTTCTTTTGTAAACTCAAATTCCGCTCTCAGTTTTTTAATAACAATGTGAAAGCTTGGAGCTCTTTTAAGTATTGAAAAAACAAAATTTTTATTGCAGACCCTTTTGATCTCGCTTATCGCTTTGTTTAAATCTTTCACATTTTGCAGAACCGTTACACATAAAACATTATCAAAATAATTATCTCTGAAAGGAATATTCTCAGCAGTTCCAAGATAGGCATCCTGTTTATCCTTAATCAGTTCAGAGCTTGGATCTATTCCAGTAACATTATTAAAAAATTCTCTTGATATTAATGTTCCGCAGCCAACATCCAGGGTTTTTCCCTTAAGTATTATATTTTCTCTTATAACCCTAAACTTTTCTCTCTGCTCACTTCCATATAGTTCATTATATCCTCTCTCAGATAATTCATTGTACATTTTCGTAATCGTGTCCTGGAGCCAATACTTTATAAGGTATTTCAGCAATTTTGGATATTGACTGTTCGATTTTTCCTGGTATTGAGGTTGGTAAGTCTGTTCTCCCTAAAATTCCATTTTTGAATAAAGTGTCTCCTGTGAATAATACTTTATCTTCTTCGTACCATAAGCATATAGATCCCCTTGTATGGCCGGGTGTTAAATAAACTTTTAACCCATTAAATATCTCAGGTAGTTTATTTAATTTAATCCCATCAAGTATTTCCTGATTTTTTATGCATGTTTTTTGGGCTGCTAAGTTATAACTTAAAATTTCCTGCTCAGATGCATAAAACTTTGCATTTGTAAATTTTTTTGGGTTTCCTATATGATCATAATGCAAATGGGTAAATATCACATGCTTAATAGTTTCAGGATTATATCCTATTAATTTAAGGGTTTTTATAATATCATCACAATTTCCCCTTTCCCCTATATCAATTAAAATAGGCTCTTTTTGTGTTATTAAATAACAGTTTGAACTTGGCTCTAATGGTCCATTAATCTTCCAGACAGAACCAGCAATCTTCTTTGTTTTCATAGCTCCTATTTGTTGTTTGTAACTTTATAAGTATTGTTGTTATTTTGAATCTTGGAATATATTATTTGTGGCAAATAAACCTTACCAAAACATTTATATATTGTTAACATTCACTATTGTGAATTATGAAACTTGTCCAAGAAATAGAGGTCTGGTATACTTTGCCAGCATTGAGAAAACAGCTAACCTTAGAGCTAAAAGAATTAAAACTAAGTCAGACAGAAATAGCTAAAATTTTATGTATAAGACCCTCAGCAGTTTCCCAATATGTTAAAAATAAAAGAGCTACTCAATTTAAATTTCCAGAATCAATAAAGAAGGAAATAAAAAAATCTGCCCTAAGCCTGAAAAATAAAAAATGCGGATTAACTGAAGAGCTAAATAGATTATGTATTATTATCAGGCAGAATGGTCATTTATGTTCCTTGCATCATCAGCAGGAGCCAACACTAAAGAATTGTAGAGCCTGTTTAAAATGAAAACATATCTTGATAATGCTGCAACAACAAAAGTAGATTCAGAGGTAGTTAAAGCCATGAAACCTTATTTTGAGGAAAAGTATGGCAATGCTTCATCTCTCCACTCATTTGGGTCTGAAGCAAAAAAAGCATTGGAAGAATCAAGAAAAAAAATTGCTGATAAAATAAATGCAGACCCCTCTGAAATAATTTTTGTTTCCTCAGGCACAGAAGCAGATAATTTAGCAATAACTGGCATTGCAAAACTAAAAGGAAAGGGTCACATAATTACCTCTAAAATAGAACATCCAGCAGTTTTGGAAACTTGCAAAGAACTTGAAAAAAACGGATTTGATGTTACTTATCTTAATGTAGACAAAGATGGTTTTGTAAAGGATTTTGAAAAAAGTATCAAATCAAATACAATTCTTGTTTCAATAATGCATGCTAATAATGAAATCGGGACAGTCCAAGATATAGAAAAGATAGGAAAAATATGCAGATCAAAAAATATAATTTTCCATTCTGACTGCGTCCAGAGTTTTACAAAAGAAAAGATTGACGTTAAAAAGATGAGTATTGACTTAGCATCATTTTCAAGCCACAAGATTCATGGTCCAAAGGGAATCGCAGCGCTGTATATAAAGGAAGGAATAAAACTAAAAAAATTAATGTTTGGAGGCCACCATGAAAAAAGTATAAGGCCTGGAACAGAAAACATCCCTGGGATAGTTGGATTTGCCAAAGCAGTTCAGATAGCAAATGAAAATGATGTTGAAAGAATAAAACAGATGAGAGATAAATTAATTAATGGGTTGCTTAAGATTCCAGATACAAGATTAAATGGAGATAAAGAAAAAAGATTATGCAATAATATAAGTATCTCATTTAGATATGTTGAAGGAGAATCAATGTTGTTGTATCTTGATGAGAAAGGGATTGCAGTTTCTACAGGATCTGCCTGTTCCTCTCAATCTCTGGAGCCAAGTCATGTATTGATTTCTATAGGACTGCCTCATGAGATAGCTCATGGTACAATAAGATATTCACTAAGCAAGTATACAACAGAAAAAGAAATTGAATACACAATAAAAACAACAAAAGAAGTTATTGAAAGACTAAGAAGAATTAGTCCAATAAAAAGGAGATAAAATGTACTCTGAAAAATTAATGGAAAGGTTCAGGAATCCAAAATTTGTTGGAAAAATAAAATATCCAGATGGGGTTGGGGAAGAAGGAAATATGAGATGTGGCGACATAATGAAATTATATATTAAAGTTAAAGACAATAAGATTATGGATGCTAAATTTGAAACCTTTGGATGTGCTGCAGCAATAGCTACCTCTGATGCTTTATGTGAATTAGCAATTGGAAAAACTCTGGGTGAAGCATTAAAGATAAAAAAAGAAGATATAATAAAATTACTCGGAGGCGATGTTCCTAAAATAAAATATCATTGTTCAGTCTTGGGTGTTGAAACATTACATAAAGCAATAGAAGATTATAAGAAAAAACATAAATCTTTTTAATATTCTGCTTGTCTCCAGAGTGTTTCAAACAATTGCTTGTATTGTCTTGTTATTTTTTCGCTTTGTATATGGACTGCGATTGGATCTTGCGTCCAATTTACTATAAGGAGATTATCTCTAAAGATTGTAATGCCTTGAGGAAAGTCAAAATCTATATATCTAACAATTTTCTTTAAAAATTTCTCTCGGTCAGAATATACATCTTCATATATTTTTTTTACCTCTTTTTTTGCGAGAATCTTCACTACCAGTCCTTTCTCTTCTCTTTTAATTCCAAATCTTCTATAAAAAGTCTGTATTTGTTTATCTTTATGTTCCTCACCTAAAGAAAAAGCATAATAAACCTCCCCTCTTTTACTATCCTCAATCAACTGATTTAAAAAAGAAAAGATTGCTTTACTTCCTTCAAGAAACTCAGCAAAGGTTTTTTCTTTTGATTTATTTTCTTTTGATTTTAAGATAGAAACTAATCCCTCAATTTTTTTCTCTTTTTCTTTGAAGATAGTAAGAATTTTTTTAGGATCAGATGCTTGAAAATACTTTGTTTTTCCTTTGATAATCCAGCTAACCAAACCCTTATTTTCTAACGACCCAAGAACCTCATAAATTTTTGAACTAGGGATCCTCGCCTTTTTTATTATTGGACCCGTTGTAACCAAACCCAACTCAAGTAGAACTAAGTATGTCCTTGCTTCTCTTTCTGTTAGTCCTATCTCTAAGAGCCCCCCAATTTCCATATTAACTCAAAAAAATCTGAATATTTAAATCTTTCTAATGACTACTCTCTTAAGGGGTAGATAAGTTATAAGTAGGGTATTATACTACTAAAGAGCGGAGATAATAGAAAGACTATGGATGAAAATGAGCAAAGTCAAACAAATTTTTGAAGAGATTAGAGAAGGAGAAATTAAACTAGAACAAGAAAGAATCAAACTAGAGCAAGAAAAAAAAGAGAGACTAAAGCGTATCACAAATCTTAGTGAAAATATAAAATTAAAACTTAACGATTCCTCTGTACAAGAAGATGCCAGAGACTTTTTTAAATTTATTAAAAAGTCTGGGGAGTACAAACAATATGCAAATAATTCTCAGGGGTTTATACTAGACCCGCCTAAGGATTCTAGAGTAGTTTTAGAAATAAGCCCCTATAAGTGTTTTAAATCAGGCCTTAAGAACGTTGAGGGGTGGGATAATTTAAAAAAGAATTTAGATTCTGATGGTCCTCCATTTATGTATTTCCCTTCAGTAAATTTAATATTAGGACAACCAATCCCCGGTTTCTATGAACATAAATGGATTAGCGGGGACGGAGTTGACGGAGTTTTTTGTCGGTTTGAGCAAGATATAATCCATACACTTTGTCTTGGATGGAACCATGAAGGGATACAACTATATTTTTATTCTCAATATACCTCTCCTGATTTCTTCTACTGGGAATACTGGGAGGATATACCTAACTTGAAAAATTCTAAAATAAAGAACGGCTATATACCCTTTGATCCTAAAACATTAAAATACGGGACTTCTGAAGAATTATTTAATTTCCCCTTAGGTTCAAGAAAAAATCTTGACGGAGAAGAATACATATCCCTGAAAGAATATAAAACTCTTTGTGATAAAGTTGGTTGCGAACTTATTTTTAGACATTCTGTCAATCGCTCTATCGAACGTTTAACTGGCAACGACTGTTACTCTGACCAATATTATTTAAAGGCTATAGCTCATATAATTTCTCCAATGAATAAAAATACCTTGCTCCTGGAAAACCCAAGCCTCCTCCCAAAAGGAGCTCCCGATCAATATAGCAAGACTTTAGAGGAGTACAATCAAAAAGGGTTTGCAGAGCTATTGTTAAGACAGTCAGATCTTGATTTTGAGGAAGCTCTTAAAGAATTTGAGGAATACCTAATAGATTATAATGGTCCAAAAGGGATCATAGGGGATATATATAAAGATAATCCTGAGGTTTTTCAAAGAATTTTTAAAGAATAAATATCTATCAAGTATTACTAGGCTTTCTTTATTCTTATATAATTAAAAACAGAATTAGCAGCAATTGCGCCTTCAGCAGCAGCAGTTATAACCTGTCTTACCCCCCCACTTCCAGTTGTAACATCTCCAGCTGCAAATACTCCCTCAATATTTGTTTGCATCTTAGGATTAACTACAATATAACCAACTTCATCTAAATTTATTCCTAGTTTTTTAATTAGACTCGTTGATGGTATTGAACCAACCTCAACAAAGATTGCATTAACTTTTAATTCCTGTCCGTTATTTAAAATTACAGATTCAACATGTTTCTCTCCCTTAATTTTTTCTATTATTGCTTTTTCAATAATCTCAATATTTTTTTTATCTTGTACAAGAGAGATATTATGTGGTTCTCCTGTTAATTTGTCTTTAGCAACTAAATATACTTTAGGGCAATATTCAGATAATAATAATGAAGCTATACAAGCACTATCCCCCCCGCCGGCAACAACCGCATTTTTTCCCTTGTAGAATGGAGCATCACAGGTATAACAATAAGAAATTCCTTTTCCTGCAAATCTTTCTTCATCCTTAATATTTAATCTCCTTTTTTTAGTGCCAAGAGCCAGGATTAAGGATTTTCCTTCAATTTTTTCTTCTTTGTCTGTTGTTACAATAAATTTATCTTTGTCTTTTTTGATATCCTTAATATTTTGTTCTTTGATTTCAACATTAAAAGACCTGACATGTTCTTCCATTCTATTCATTAGTTCCATCCCACTTACATTGTTAATTCCAGGATAATTTTCTACTTTGTGGGCATCAACAATTAGCCCTCCTAAATTCTCAGAAACCAAAATTGTTTTTAATTTATATCTTGCTGCATAGATTGCAGCAGTCATCCCTGCAGCTCCCCCCCCAATAATAATTAAGTCATACATCTAACACTAAATTGGATTCACAATTTAAAAATGTTATTGTTCAATAAAATTTAAAATAATCTCTCTTTCTCTTGGCCCGCTCAGCTCAACCAAAAAAATATTTTGCCATCTTCCTAAATCTAGTTTGTTATTTTTTATTGGAACTAACTCATTGGTTCTAAATAATGTTGTTCTTAGGTGTGCATCTCCATTATCATCGTTGTTTAATTTATTATGTAAATATTCTTCCTTGCTGGAAATTAATTTTTCAATTTTTTTATTAAGATCTTCTTTAATTCCCTCGTCATTTTCATTAATCCACAAGGCTGCAGTCGTATGCTTCACAAAAATATTAACTAAGCCTTCTTTAAAATTAATATATGAATTTATTCTAGAAGTTAAATTAATTAACTCAATTCTTTTATCTGTTTTTATTTTTAGACTAATCATAGGAATCTACTCTAGATAACTTATTAATTAATCTTTTTAATATTATTAACCAAAAGATTTATAAAGGTGAAATTTAACCATTTTCCTTGCAATGAAAAAAGATATTAATGCATTGTCTTTTTGATTAAAATTCTTGACTTATACTCAAAATTTTATATTTATTAACATGTCCTTAACCGAGGATATGTAATAATCAATGAGTCCCTGATTGAACAATCACGGATGATGTATGAAGTAGAGGTAAATGTTGTAGAAACTACGCATTTAATTCCTATATATAAGACTAATAGAAGCGACCAATAAATACTACCCGTTGATCCTGCGGGAGACCGCTGCTATTGGGTTTCGACTTAGCCATGCAAGTCCAGGGGTTCTTCGGAACACCGGCAAAAGGCTCAGTAACACGTCGATAATCTGCCTTACAGTCTGGGATAACTTCGGGAAACTGAGGCTAAAACCAGATAGGGAACTCGTGCTGGAATGCTGTTTTCCTAAAAAGTGATGCTGTAAGATGAGTCGGCGGCTGATTAGGCTGTTGGTGAGGTAAAGGCTCACCAAACCTATGATCAGTAGGGGGAGTGAGAGCTCTAGCCCCGAGAAGGACACTGAGATAAGGGTCCTAGCCCCAAGGGGTGCAGCAGGCGCGAAACCTTTACAATGCACGAAAGTGTGATAAGGGAAACCCAAGTGCTAACTTTTAGTTGGCTTTTGCCAAGTTTAAATATCTTGGCGAATAAGGGATGGGTAAGACCGGTGCCAGCCGCCGCGGTAACCCCGGCGTCCCGAGTGGTGGTCACATTTATTGGGTCTAAAGCATCCGTAGCAGATTTAGTCTGTCCTTTGTGAAATTGTTTGGCCTAACCAAACAGATTGCAAGGGATACTGCTAAGTTAGAGACCGGGAGGGGGTAGGAGTATCCATTGGGAAGCGGTAAAATGTGATAATCCTTTGGAGACTGCCAGTGGCGAAGGCGCCTACCTAGAACGGGTCTGACTGTGAGGGATGAAAGCCAGGGGAGCGAACCGGATTAGATACCCGAGTAGTCCTGGCTGTAAACGCTGTGAACTAGGTGTTGCATCTCCTAAGAGGATATGCAGTGCCGAAGCGAAGGTGTTAAGTTCACCACCTGGGAAGTACGGTCGCAAGGCTGAAACTTAAAGGAATTGGCGGGGGTGCGCTACAACCGGTGGAGCGTGTGGTTCAATTTGATTCCACGCGGGGAACCTCACCAGGGGCGACGGCAGGATGAAGGTCAGATTAAAGGTCTTACCTAACGAGCCGAGAGATGGTGCATGGCCGCCGTCAGTTCGTGTCGTAAGATGTGCTGCTAAGTCAGTTAACGAACAAGACCTGTATGTACAGTTGCAACCGAGTTCTTCGGAATGATCGAGCACACTGTATAGACTGCTCGCGTAAGTGAGAGGAAGGTGCAGGCAACGGTAGGTCAGTATGCCTCGAATCTCCTGGGCTACACACGCGCTATAATGGGAAGGACAATGGGATGCAACTCTGAAAAGAGAAGCCAATCCTCTAAACCTTTCCTCAGTTCAGATTGAGGGTTGCAACTCACCCTCATGAAGCCAGAATCGGTAGTAATCGGATGTCATCAGCGTCCGGTGAATACGTCAACGCGCCTTGCACACACCGCCCGTCAATCCAACCGAGCAGGGTTTATGTGAGAACTAATCCTCGGATTAAGTCAAACATAGATTCAGTGAGGTGGGGTAAGTCGTCACAAGGTAGCTGTAGGGGAACCTGCAGCTGGATCACCTCCTATTATTTTTCTACAACAACCTAGACTACTTCATACATTATGTTTATGGGCCCGTAGCTCAGTTGGCTTAGAGCGTCGCCCTTGCAAAGGACCTTACTTTGTCCTCGAGAGAGGCGGAGGTCCCGGGTTCGAGCCCCGGTGGGTCCACTTTATATAATGAGGTTCGTTGATAATTATTCGCGGACTGACGATATTAATATTTTTGAATTAATATCATGCATAGGAAAACAGCAACCAGAATTGAATCAGATCTTACCCCAATAGATGGATGACTCGGCTCAAAACAAAGAAGAAGGGCGTGGCAAGCTACGAAATGTTGTGGCGAGGCGCATGCAGCCATTGAACCACAAATTCCTCAATCGGACTTCCGAATTTTGATCCAAAAGGATGTACAACGCAGGGAACTGAAACGTCTTAGTACCTGCAGGAAGAGAAATCAAAAGAGATTCTGTAAGTAAGAGCGACTGAAAACAGAACAGAGCAAACCGAATCTTTTGCAGAAATGCAGGAGAGATGTGGGGTTATAGGACTCAACTGAAAATCTTCGATGGTGAATTGAATTTCTCTGGAACGAGAGACCTCAGAGGGTGAAAGTCCCGTAAATGTAATCATACAGATTTTTTGAGTATCCTGAGTACCGCTCATTGGATTTTGAGTGGGAATTAGGGAGGCATCAACTCCCAACTCTAAACATGTCTTGAGACCGATAGCAAATAGTACAGTGATGGAACGTTGAAAAGTACTCTCGGTAGAGAGTTAAAAGACCCTGAAATCTATTGGGTATGGAAAGATACTGCTCTTCGGAGTTGTATCGTGCGTTTCGAATAACGCACCAGGGAGTGTATCTGAGTGGCAAGGGTAAAAGTGTTAAGCTTGTACCCGTAGAGAAATCGAATACCCGCAGTTTACGAGGGGCTTAGGTATGAAAGTGCCTTTAGTCACTTGGATACGACCAGAAACCGGACGATCTATTCCTGGGCAAGGTGAAGCGAAGTTAATCCTTCGTGGAGGCCTGTAGCGGTATTGGGTGCATCCATTCGTGTGACCTGGGAATAGGGGTGAAAAGCCAATCGAGTTCGGTGATAGCTGGTTCCCGCCGAAATAGGCCGTAGTCTAGTCTTAAGTCAGATAGTATAGGTGGTAGAGCCACGGATTAAGAATTTAGGGGGAGAAATCCCTCGGTTCTTTGCCCAACTCCAAATGCCTATACGTCGTAGCTTAGGAAACAGCATTACAGCGGTAAACGTGTGATGCAAGAGGGGAACAACCCAGACTGTGATTAAGGTCCCAAAGTATTGATTAAGTGTTAAAGGGTGAAAGGTGTGTATTTTCTTAGACAGCTGGGAGGTTGGCTTAGAAGCAGCCACCCTTTAAAGAAAGCGTAACAGCTCACCAGTCAAGAAAATATGCCCTGAAAATGGACGGGGCTAAATCAATCACCGATATCACAGACCATCCGAAAGATGTGTGGTAGGCGGGTGCTTTGCTAGGGCGGAAATCTTCTCGTGAGAGTCGATGGACCTAGTCAAGATAAGAATCCTGGTGGTAGTAAGATCTGTTTAGGGTAAGAATCCTTAATACCGAAAGGGTAAGGTTTCCTCAGCAATGTAAATCAGCTGAGGGTAAGTCGGTCCTAACTTAGTTCATAACTTGACGCTAAGGAATGGGAAAAAGGTTAATATTCCTTTACTATTCAAGTACTCGGCAACGAAAGCCTATTTTCTGACGCTTTGAGCTCGGCTTTTATTCCTCGTCTGGAATATCAATGAGAATAAATCAAATGAGTATTGTAATGATGAGAGTTTGATTAAATCTTAGGAGCTAGCAATAGTTAAGCCAACGCCTAGAGCCCGTGAAAAGGGAAATAGGATGGATCTTGAATAACCGTACCCAGAACCAGCACTGGTACCCAAGGTGAGAAGCCTAAGGTATGAGGGAATAAACTAGTTTAGGGAATTCGGCAATTTGGCCCCGTGCCCTCGGCATAAGGGGTCCCTGCGCTTGTAGTTTAAGCTGCGAGTACAGGGTACAATAACAAGGGAGGCCCGACTGTTTAATAAAAACGTAGCCATCTGCTAGCCAGTAATGGTTTGTATAGGTGGTGATGTCTGCCCAGTGCTAGTACTTAAAACTCCCTTCCAAGGGGGCTAAGAGCTAGTAAACGGCGGGAATAACTATAATTCTCTTAAGGTAGCGAAATGCCTTGTCGTTTGATTGACGACCTGCATGAATGGCACAACGAGCCCTCCACTGTCCCAAGCTAGTGTCCCCCGAACACATCATTCTGGTGCAAAGACCAGAGATTCCTAGTGGGAAGCGAAGACCCCGTTGAACTTTACTGTAGCTTGTTGTTGTAGTGTGGGTGGCTTTGTGCAGCATAGGTAGAAGTCGTTAAAGCTTAAACGCCAGTTTGAGTGTAGACAAAGGTGAGATACTACCCAAAGTTGCTTACATTACTCACTTACATAAGTTGTAAGGACCGCAGCTGGCAGACAGTTTGGCTGGGGCGGCACTCCGTTGAAAAGGTATCAATGGAGCCCGAAGGTAAGCTCAAGAGGTTTAGAAATCCTCTGTAGAGTGCAAGAGCATAAGCTTGCCTGACTGAATCCTCAAGAGTAAGGGATTCAGGAACGAAAGTTTGGTCTAGCGAACCCCTGTGTCCTCATTGATGGGGGCCAGGGCTGACAGAAAAGCTATCACGGGGATAATTGAGTCGTAGCGCCTAAGAGCTCAAATCGACGGCGCTGCTTGCTACTTCGATGTCGGCTCTTCCTATCCTGGGTGTGCAGAAGCACCCAAGGGTGAAGGTGTTCACTTATTAAAAGGAATCGTGAGCTGGGTTAAGTACGTCGTGAGACAGTACGTATGATATCTACTAGGAATGTTCAATGTCTGATAGGAAGGATCCTCTAGTACGAAAGGAACGAGGGATCGGCGCCACTGGTTATCGGTTATCTGACAAGGTAGGCCGAGCAGCTACGCGCTAAAGGATAAGTGCTGAAAGCATCTAAGCACGAAACCTGCCTAGAAAAGAGACATAGAGTACCTACTATAAGATAGGTTTAATGGGAACGGGATGTAAGAACTAAGGTAACGAGGTTTTAAGTCTGCGTTTTCCAATAGCTCGTTTTTGATTCAATTCAATGCTGTTTTCCTGTGTTTTTTATTTTTAAAAAAAAGAATTCTTGATTAATATTTGTTTAAAATATCAATTTTTATATTTCTATCTTTATCAATAGTCATTGCTGCAGCACTAACACCAAAATGATCTTCTATAGCATTAAATGCACTTTCTACTAAGCTACCAACATCTTTTGAGTTTATTTTCATTACAAAAGGATTTCTGTCAAAAGGAGGTAAAGGATTTATATTTTCTCCACTATAAGTTGTTATTAACCACCCCTCACCAAGTTCAGGCTCAAAATTATGGGTTTCCTTTTTTATTTTTTCACCTTCTTTTTTAACGAGATGAAGTGTCCCAATTGGGAAATTATTGACGTAAGAAATAACTCCACTTATTCTTGGAGTAAAATTTGGAGCATCAGGTTCATAGCTTGTTATATCAATTCCATTTATGAATTTAGGATCTCTAAATGCTATTTCGGCTACATAAAGAGAAGAATCTATGGTTGCTCCTGCATTATTGGTTTTAGCAGTTTTATATAATAAATCTGTCTGAGCACCATTACTAACAACAATATAAACTCCGTCTTTTTTCACTAATGGGATCATTGCATTATAAACTAATAAAGAAGGGTTTCCTTTTTTAAGTTGTTCTTCGTCAGTAACTTCGATTTTAACCTTTTTTTTATCATCCATAACAAGTCTTCTTGCTTGGCTAGAAGGGCTTCTTCCAGTTAAAGTGTAAACAGCAAAAATCTTTTCATCAGGAGTCATTCCTATAGTTATTCCTCTCCCGCTGTATTCCATTTTCCTTAAAGACTCAAAACTATCTTTCATTTTTATTAACAAACCAAACTTTTTTATAAAGACTATCCAACTCAAAAATATATATCCAAAACCTTTAAAAACAATCAAAATACCATAAAAGTCAGTAGGAAAGGGACCTAACTCTCGGGAAAACTGAGGAAAGTCCGTCCACCATTAAACGGTTGCTTCCGCAAAGGAAGTTCGAGAAATCGAAGGCAACCGCTCAGAAACGGCACGCCCTGTTTCCATTAAAGATGTGGCTGTGAGAGTTTTGGTAACAAAACCCAGATAACCAGCTGAATAGGTTTCAGGATACGTTGAAACGGCGAGTCCCAACTGGTGCAAGTTCGCTATGAACGCTAAGTTGAATGTTAGGATAGATGATCGCTAAACCTTGTTTAGTTTGCATCTAACAGAAGACGGCTTAACTCTTTCCTACTTAATATTTAATTATCTTAAATTTTCTGCCATTCATAATTTTATTTTTGTGTTTTTCAATTTCGTTAAAAAGTTCTGGAACAATCTCACTGACTCTCTTGATCTTGTTGTTTTCTATAAACTTTGGGTTAATGTATCTTGGTTTTCCCTTAACAAAAAAATCATAATCAGATTCACTTTCAGCAATCATAAGGTTGGGATTAATCATTTTAAGAGCTTTTAAGATTTCTTGATTGTTTGAATTTTTTAATTTATTATAAAGATAATCATCGTCTCCGAATAGATCCTCTTCATTAATAAAATTTTTATCTATTCCAATTTTAATTGCTTTTGCCAAAAGTTCATAGACTGTGGCATGGGCAGGCAATGTAAAGATTTCTTTTTCCAATTTAAAAAAATCTTTTGTCATGTTGACTGCAGCCTCCTTGTTATTCATTATTATCTCATTATCTTTTATGATTAGATAGGGTAGATATTCTTTTCCTCTCCCTTCGTGCTCATCAAACATCCTTAGGAAATAATCAACTCTGTCAGCACACAGATCGGGCAGTTTCCTCTCTAATAATGGGAAATTATTTTCATCTAGTATTTTTTTAACATCAAAATTATATTTCTTTAAGATTAAAGGGATTTCAGAATTCATTATTATTTTTTCATGGAATTTTTCATGATAATCCTGCTCCTCACTCTTAAACACGTGGTCTATTACATGGGAAAATGCAGTATGAGGTACATCATGCAACAGTCCTGCAATTTGCTCTTCAATGCTCGCCCCAAGTATTCTTAATAAAATCATGACCCCTACACAATGATCATACCTGGTTACCTTAAGTTTAGGATTATAATGTTGCACTCCATATTGGTTTATTCCTTTTAATCTTTGAACAGGTTTAGAATTAATTAATTCAACAAGAACTGGTTCATTAATTATAGTCTTTCCATAAATAATATCTATTATTTGCATAGTAATCTCTAAACTTTTACTTTCAGCTTTATATTTTTTTTGTAATCCAAAAACAGTAACCCTTATAAATTCAAAAATAAAAGAAAAACCAATGTCACAAGATAAGATTCAGATGCCAACCTCTGGTGGAGGGATTGTTAGATACTCTGATGAAACCCCTTCAAAGTTTGAATTAAAACCACAAGCAGTAATAGCAATTCTTGTAGTTGTAATTGTCATAGGTTTAATCTTGAGGTTTGTTATATAAAATGATACCAGGAATGGACCCAAAAGCTGTAAAACAGGCTATGAAAAAGCTTGGAGTTAGGCAAGAAGAAATAGAAGCAAAAGAAGTAATCATAAAGTGTGAAGATAGAGATATAGTGATACAAAACCCCCAGGTTGTTAAAATCAATATGATGGGGCAGGATTCTATTCAGATAACTGGAAACATTATTGAAAGAGAGTCCGAGGTTTTTAATGAGGATGATATCAAAACCGTTATGGAACAAACCGGATGTGACAGGGAAACAGCAAAATTACTTTTAGAAAAAGAAGGGGATATAGCTTCCGCAATCCTAGCTTTTGAATATAAAAAATAATAGAGTCTATTTCTTAATAATCTTTATTAAATCAAAAGGTATTGTTTTTATTTATGATTCCTGAGATGAAAGAAGTTAATGATTTAGTTAGAAAATCAAATGAATTTTACAATAGCGCAGATCATCTCACATATGTAACCTACCCCCTAGTAAAGGATCTTAAGCTTGTCATAACAATCGTTGAAAATCTCCAGAAATCTTTAGAGTATGGGATGAATGCTGTTCTCCTTTTTGACAGAACCTATAAACGAATCGGGCCTATTCCTGAAAATTTTTCTGCCAGGATTGAAATCTTTAAAGAAAACTGTATGCCAAAATACGGATTTAGCAGAGAGCATTTATTATTGCTCAGGGATCTAAGAGAATTAGTAAAACATAGAAAGGAAAGCCCCATGGAATTTATAAGACAGGATAAATATGTTATCTGTTCAGATGACTATGGAATGAAAACAATTACAATGGATAAGATAAAAAACTACCTGTTTCAATCCAAAAGTTTTATAACTAAGTTAAACAATCTGTTTAAAAATGCTAGAGTCTTTTGATGAAGAAGTTACTGCCAAGGAAGAGCTCAAGAGGGCAGATCATCTCTTGTATGTTACATTAAAGTATACAAGAACTGCTGATGTAATCCATAATCTCATTAAAAGATTGGTTTCTGCTTTTGAGCTTTGTTTTGAAATAATTCTCCAGGATTTTAAGAATAACAAGAAAATAAAAGATGTTCCAAAAACAGGGCTTGAAAAGGCGATATTATTGGAAAAACTGATGGTTAAAGATAAAGTTTTTATGGACTATATTTGTTTCTATTATGTTCTCTGGGAAATAAAAAGAAATAGTTATGAGGGAAAAGAAGAATACAGGAAACATGTCGCTCTAATAAGCAAAGACTTTACTGTTAAGACAGATTTACTCAAAGAATATTATGAAATAACTGAAGATTTTGTAAAATGGTGTGAAGAAGAATATAAACATGACTAGATTTATTGGTATTATTTCAGGTAAGGGGGGAGTTGGAAAAACTACGACTTCTATAAACCTGGGAGCGGCTTTAACTTATTTTGGAAAAAATACGGTGGTTATTGATGCTAATCTAACCACACCAAATATTGGAATTCATCTTGGAGTTCCTATAGTTCCAATTAATCTTAATCATGTATTACAGGGAAAAAATACAATGAATGAAGCAATGTATGAACATCCCTGTGGAACAAAGATTATTCCGGCATCAATATCTCTTTATGATTTAAAAAAGACAAATCCTGACAATTTAAAAAAACACATAAGAAGTCTGGATAATAAGTCTGATATTGTTTTAGTTGACTGTGCAGCAGGCCTAGGGAGAGAAGCCTTAATGGCTTTAGATGCAGTAGATGAATTATTAATTGTTACAAATCCTGAATTACCTGCAATAACAGATGCATTGAAAACAATAAAATTAGCAGAAGAAATGAAAAAAGATATAATTGGGGTAATTTTAACAAAGACCAAGGAAAACAATCTTGATGTTTCTATAAATAATGTTCAGGCAATTTTGGAAAAGCCGGTTATTTCATCAATACCAGATTCTAAAGCTGTAAGAGAAGCTCTTACATTAAAAGATGCTGTTGTGTTTACTCATCCAAAATCAGAACCCGCAGTAAATTATAAAAAATTGGCTTCTAATCTTATAGGCAAGAACTACGAAGAAGAAATGCCTAGGGGATTTTTTAGTAAATTATTCTCAAAAAAGGGCCAATAAAAACCTTTATAAACAATTTATTCTACCTAATTCTGATTAAAATGACAAGAGTTGGTTGTATTCATCACCAGTAATCATGATTTAAATAGTTCTAAAACTTTAGTAAAACTAAAATGGCGACGTTAGTGCAATTTGGTTAGCACAGAGGACTGTGGATCCTTTAATCCGAGTTCAAATCTCGGACGTCGCCCTCTAATAATTTTAGAATTATCCTAGGAACTTTAATTTTTTGTTCATTACACCACTCAAACACATCTTTACTGTTTTTTGAAGTATTACATTTTAAACAAGCTAGAACCATATTGGTTTTATCTGAGCTCCCTCCTCTAGAGATAGGTATGATATGGTCAAAACTTAAATTAGAGGAAGATCCACAATAAACACAAGTTTTATCTCTTTTCCTTATCAAACTTAGTTCCTTAGTAGTTATAGATCCACCAGAATCTTTAATCCTTGTTCTTCTAAGATATTTGTAAATTTTATGACTCTCCTCTCCATTTTTTCTTTGTTCTTTCTTACGGCAAGATCTGCAAATAGGTTTTCCAGACTTAAAACCACATCTAGTTTTAAGATTACCACAAACCGAACATATGGATTTGGGGCGAGAATAAAAATATCTTTCATTGCATAATGTACATACTGATTTCTTATTAAAGATCCTATCAATTCTCCCAATTTTTTTACATAAATCACATTTTCGTTTTTTAAATTTATAAAATTTATTTTTGTAACATGATTTACAGATTATTTTTTTGTTTCTTATAGTTGCAATTGGTCTAATTTTATTACAAATACTACATATTCCGGTGTGTTTCTTGTGATACTCAGATTTGTAACATTTTTTGCATAATCTCTTTAAGGGATAATAAATCTCAGAATTGCCACATTTAACACAATGTCCCATTATTAGATTATAAAAAATCTATTTATAAGTTTCATCCGAGCTTGTCAAGAATATAATAACTGTATTATATACTGAAGATTTTCCGATTCAAATATACTTAGCCATAACCCCCATCAACGATTATTGTTGTTCCAGTAATATAACTAGACTCATCTGAAGCTAAAAATAAAGCTACTTTTGCAATTTCTTCAGGTTCAGCAAACCGTTTAAGATATATTTTATTTTCTTCTTCTCTAACAACCTTTTTGGGAAGATTTTTATTCATATTAGTATTAACCCATCCCGGCGCAATAGAATTAACTAATATATTTGGTGCTAATTGTTTTGCCAAATCTCGTGTCAGTATAATTATTCCTGCCTTTGAAGCATCATAATCCATAGATTCTGGACAAAAACTGTTAATCCCATTTGTTGATGAAATGTTTATTATTCTTCCTTGTTTCATATATTTTGTAACATATTTTGAGCAAAGAAAAGTTCCAATTAAATTAATATTAAGCGTTTCTCTCCATTGTTCAATCGTTTTTTTAAAACAAGGAATATCATATACTATTCCTGCATTATTTACAAGTATGTCAATTTTTTTGTAGGTTTCAATAACTTTCTCAACCATCCTCCTAACTTGCTCTTCTTTGGAGACATCACACTCTAAAGCAATTGCTTCTGAACCATTTTTTTTAATTTGATCTACAACCTTTTTTGCGTTTTTGTCTGCATCAGGTTCAAAGTTTGAAATATGATAATTAACAACCACTTTTGATCCATTCTTTGCAAATAACAAAGCTATTTCTTTTCCAATCCCCCTGCTTGAACCAGTTACAAGAATAACTTTATCTCTCAGTTCCATACTTATTTAGTATTTTCTTACCTTTTTAAATTTTCCGACCAAAACATTTATATTGTTCTAACGGAGGTTAATATAAAGAAAAATGGAACTGCAATTAGCTAAAGGAACAAGGGATATTTTTCCCGAAGAGCAGATGGTAAGGCAAAAAATTATAGATTTACTTAGAAAGAACTTTGAATCGTATGGATTTTCGCCTTTAGAAACCCCAATATTAGAAAGATATGAAACTCTTGTAGCTAAATTTGGTGCAGGTCAGGAGTCAGATGCTCTAAAAGAAACATTTAAGCTTAGTGATCAGGGCAAAAGAGATTTAGGTTTAAGATTTGATTTAACTTTGCCTTTGGCAAGATTCATTGCTCTAAATCCCCAGATAAGATTTCCATTCAAAAGATATCAGATAGGCCAGGTGTTCAGGGATGGTCCGATAAAGTTAGGCAGGTATAGGGAATTTTGGCAGTGTGATGTTGATGTTGTTGGATTTAAGAATCTAAAATATGATGCAGAATTATTAAAAATAGTTGATGAAGTTTTTAAATCTCTTGATCTTGAAGTAGAAATACAGCTTAACAGCAGAAGTATCCTTAAGGATATTCTTGATTCATTTGGAATTAAAAAAGATCGAGACTCAGTAATGATAACCCTTGATAAAATAGAAAAAATAGATGAATCTGAAGTAGAGAAAGAACTTAAGGAAAAAGGAATTAAAAAAGCAAGAGAATTAATATTATTGTTAAAAAAAGAAAAGGATAATAAAAAAACCATTGATAAAATCAGAAAATATCTTACTAAAGAATCTCTAGATGAGATAAATGAAATATTGGATTATTTGAAAAAAGTAAATCTAAATTCAGTTGTTCTTAATCCTGGCTTGGCAAGAGGTCTCTCTTATTACACAGGCCCTGTGTTTGAAGTCTTCCTTAAAGATTCTGAAATTAAAGGATCTGTTTGCGGAGGGGGGAGATATGATAATTTAATAGGTTCCTATACAGAAAATAAGAGAGAGGTTCCTGCAACCGGTCTTTCATTTGGGTTGGATGTTATAACCGATGCCATAAGATTAAAACAAAATTTTGAAAATAAAACTTCTGTAAAAGTTTATGTTGTTCCAATAAAAAACGTTGATGAATGTATTCCAATAGTTCAAAAACTCAGGGACAATGATATTAATGCAGATATAGATTATAATGAAAAAAACATCTCTAAGAATCTGGACTATGCAGACAAATTAAAAATTCCTTTTATATTAATTTGCGGTTCTAAGGAATTAAAGGAAAATAAGGTTAAACTAAAAAATATGAGTTCTGGTGAGGAAAAGCTTTTAAGCATTAATGAAGTAATTAAGTTGCTAAAATAGATTATTTAATTATAAAATGAAAAATCAGGTACTAGAAGCTTATGTGGGTCTTCAGTGGGGAGACGAAGGTAAAGGAAAGGAAGTTGATGAAGCTGTTGACCGTTCTAAAAATAATAATAAAAAAACCATTGTTGTGAGATATCAGGGCGGGACTAATGCAGGCCACACAACCTATGTTAAAGATAAAAATAATAATATTGTTAAATTTGTTACACATGCAGCTCCAAGCGGATTAGCTTCTAATGTAGATATTGCAATTGGTCCTGACGTTGCATTCAATCCAGTAGCCTTTATGGATGAAGTAAATCAGGCTAGAAAATCATTTAATTATAATGGAAGAATTATGATTTCTGAAAGAACACCGATTTTATTTGATTATCACAAAAAACTAGATGCATGGTTAGAAACATTATCAACAAAGAAAATTGGAACAACAATGTCAGGCATTGGTCCACTTTATATGGATAAGGATAGAAGATCAACAAGAATTACATTTGAGCAATATATTTCAGACAAATTTCCAGATAGATTAAGGGATGTTTTAAATTTAAAAGCCAGAGAACTTTCTGCTTTAAAATCAAATAAATACCTTGATGAAGTTATTGATGAAATACTTGCAGTTCATAATCCTGTAAGAAAAGAATTAAGAGAAATGAAGGTTAAGGAAATATTAGAGTATAGGCTTGCAGATTATCAAAAAGAAGGAAATAATATTATTATTGAAGGATCTCAAGGGACTTATTTAGATGTAGATATGGGTACTATTCCGGATACTACTTCATCTCATTTACTTGCCCCATATGCCTTCCCTTCATTGGGATTAGATAGGAGAGATTTCAAAATTATTGGTGTTGAAAAATTATATCCAACAAGAGTAGGTAATGGAGTTATGCCTACATTGGATGAAAAAGATGGTTTTGGAAAAACAGTTGCAGAAATAGGCGGAGAAAAAGGAGCAACAACAGGAAGAGCGAGAAGAGCAGGTTATCCAGATTGGGTTTTAATTAAAAGAGCTGTAACTCTTAATAGCTGTGATGGAATAATAATAACAAGAGCAGACGTAGCCCAAAATTTATTAGTAAGGCCATGTGTTTATTATGAATATGATGGAACTAAGAATCAGGAAGTTCCATTAGATATCAGCAAAGTAAAACCTATCTATTTAGGAGAGATCTCAGTTCAAGATGGATCTTTTTACTGGACATTATGGAAAGATAATATAGATTTATCAGATCCTGAAAAAGTTCATGATGTATTAAAAGATAAAAGAGAATTTTATGTTAAAAATGGATTTGATTCTCTGCCAGATGGATTAAAAAAATATATAAAACTCCATGATGATTGTGTTGGATGCAAAACTATTGGAGTTTCAATAGGTCCGGGCAGAGGAGAAACAGTAAGAATTAATTAACTGGTTTTGTGATATAAATCTCTTCAAAAGCTTCAGGCTGTTTAATATCAACCTTTTCCTGAGTGTCAAGATGAAGCAAGGGGATTAATGTATAAATTACCTCGTGTTTATTCTTGTTTGGGACTAATTCTGAAAACGTTATTGTTTCCTTTTCTTTTAAAAAATCCAGTATAGTATCATAAAGATTTTTTATTAGTGAGGTAATATCTACTTTCCTTTCAGGAATTTCAACATAAACTCTTTGTTCTTGAAGTCTTTTCATGACCTTCCTATGGCTAATCTTAAGTGCTCTCTGCAGAGCATCCAGTAAATCATTAAGAGTGATTCTTCTTTTTCTGGCCTGAGGTGTTTTCATAGCCAATTTTGGAATTTTAACTTGAGATCTGTCTATCCCATTAGTGATTTCCTCATAAGCTCCTTCTTCAGGAGGATAAAGCAAGGCATCAAGGTTTGCAATATCTTCTTCAACTAGTTTATGTGATTTAATCCTTAATAATAATGAAGCTGCCAAGATTACTTTTCCAGAAACAAAGAAATTAGCTTCCTGCATATGTTTAACAACCTCAATGTATTTTTGGGTCAATTTAGAAATATCAATGTCCCAGGGATTTATTTCTTCAGTTTTGATTAATTCCTGAATAATGGTCTGCCAGGTAATTTCATCGTCTTTCATCAACAAATCATAAATTCTCTCATGCATAATTCCAGTGAGATTAGATAGTTTATAAATTTAGCTCCTTTCAAAAACATTTAAAAATCCCTCTACCCTCTAAACTATATGATTGATTTAGTCTTAGAGGATTTTGATAACCCAGAAAAATATGGATTTTCGGCATTCTATAAAGTAAATACCTATAAAATTAAATCCCAGAAAGAAATAAATAAAATTAAGGATAAGATTGTTATTGTTGAAGGCGGAGACCTTAACTATGAAATTCTCACTAGCTCAAATGTAGATATTCTTCTAAATCCTGAAACAGAAGGGGGAAAGGATTTTCTGCACCATAGAAATTCAGGATTAAACCAATCTTTATGCAAACTGGCCTATAAAAAAGGGATTATAGTTGCAATTAGCATATCTAGGTTATTAGAATCTAACAATAAAGCAGAGCTAATAGGAAGAATAAAACAAAATGTAAGGTTATGCAGAAAATATAAAATTCCAGTTTTAATTTCAAGTTTTGCCTCAAAAGAAGAAAACCTAAGAAATTATAATGATATTAAGACCTTAGCTTTATTTCTTGGTTTAAGCACTCAGGACTTTAAGGAATCCTCTTATTTATTTGAAAAATTACTAAAAGACAAAGAAGAGGTTGTTATTCCTGGCTTGAGAGTTTTAAAAAATTAATTAACCTAATCCTCAAATTAAGAAAAGTTTATATATTATTACTACTCTATAAAAGTAACTAATGAGGTGAAAAACCTATAGGAGATAATAAAAAAATGAAAAAAGTATTTGCCTTAATGGTTATATGCTTAGTTGGATTTTCTGGCTTAGTATTAGCTTGGAATCAACCATCAAAAGACACAACCTTTGTTAATGTTGGAAATATTAGACAAGAAAAAATTGCAAATCCTATGATTGGATGGAGTAATCCATATTATGGAGAGAAATTTGCAACTATCTTTAAAGATGCAAAATCTACAATCTTACAACCATCAACTAAAATAACTAGTGGTTATGGTGGATCAGACTGTACAGAAATTCAAGGCGATGGTACAATGTCTGGAACCTGTTCATTCAGAATGGTTGTAGCACCTGGAGACTGTACAGGAGAGGGGAGAGAAGCATCTGTAGATGTTCCTATCAGAAATACAAAAGGAAAAATTCAAAGAACAATAAGTATAAGACATCTTGATGGATATGCTGATGACAGCTTCAATGTTTACTTAGAATATGGTAAAAATCATCAAGGGGATGTAAACAGATGGAAGATTGGAACTTATAAAGATAGTTCTAGTACAGAAACTTGGGTAACAAACTCATGGACAATACCAACTTCCTGCGAGGGATATGGTAACATTTGTGGATTGTACAAATACCTAGAACAGCACAACGCACCCAAAGCAACAATTGTTATTGAAGCTACTGGTGATTTATGGGGTGAATGTGGCACATATGGACAACTAGCAATAAGTTCAATCGCTTTAGATTAAAGCCTTTAATTAGGCTTTTTCTTCTTTTTTATATAGATTCTAATACTACTTATAAGTAATATATTTTAGAAACATTTAAATATAAGCCTACATATTAAAAATACTACTTTGAGGTGGTTATTGAGGTGTATAAGATACGGAGATAATCAAAAATGAAAAGAATTTTAGCTATAATGGCTGTTTTTGTACTTGCATTCATGGGAATAGCAAGTGCTACAGTAACTCCAAATGTTGCAATACATAAAGATGTTTTAGTAACTGGAGACTGGAAATGGGACAACGGTTGGGCATACGGAAATTGGCCAACTGCAAGCTACTCTATGAGTGCAGAAAGTCAAGATGCACTTAATTTGGGTTATATTGGAACTGAAGTTTTAGGTCAACCATGGAAATATCAGTTAATGAGTGAATTGAGCATTGATGCTCCATCAACAATAGCTAATCAGTTGAATGTAGTAACTGTTAATGACCCAAGAACAACCCCTGCAACCGGCGGATTTACAACATACAACTTTGAAAATCACAACTTTGGTAAATTCACTGAATCACATCTTGTTGTTAGTGGACAAGGTTGGGCAAACATCTTTACAGGATTAACTGCACAATCTGAGATTACACAACTTGTAGGAGTAGGAATAAATTAAAAGGGATTTTCCCTTTTTTATTTTTTTTAAAATGAAACAAATAACAATCGCAGTTTTAGTATTGATTTTATTTAGTATTCCAACTTTTGCATTAAATGACGCAACAGACTTAGAAATTACAAATATCGTAGTCGCACCACAGGGAAATGTTGATTTTAATGCAGATATACTTGCGGGTGGGAATGTAGATGTTACCGTTAATGGAGTAAGTATGAGTGGCTTACAAAACCAGGTTTCAAGCATGAGCTTGACAATGGAACAAAAGGAATATGATACTATCTTAGCTGGAAGTACGGGCGGGGGTATACTAAATACAATAACCCATAAGTTTGTTAAAGCTATGCAGTGGTTATCAGGAGGAAGAAAAGGAATTCCTGGAGAACAAGAAAAAGCAATCGCTTTGGCTATGGATGGATATTTTGCCTCTGACCAAGATACACAATTTTTGTATGATCACATAAAAATACTTTCAATGAGAATAGAAGCTTTAGAAAATACTATGGATGAAGTACAGAAAGAAGCTTACTGCCAGGCAATTTTAGATGTTATGCATAAATATAATTTAAGAACTGCAACTTGTGGAGAAAAAACCTTCTATAATCATATGAAAGATCCACTTACTGGAGAAGATTTGGTTATTTCTATTGAAAAAATAGAATAATTCTTTTTTCTTTTTTAATATTTAAAAATTCATAATAAACTGAAGTAACAATAAATTTATAAAAGAATAAATATCCTACCAACTAATGAGGAAAACGGCCATAGCAATAGTAATAATTTTATTGTTTTCTGTTTCCATCGTTATGGCTTTAAGTTCTAACTCTAAAATCGATGTTAGAATAAATACTTTTGAAGATATAGAGAAGGAAATAAGTCAAAACGGAAAAGCGAGAATTTTGATTAAAACAACTGAATCAAAGCAGATAGCAATGGCAAGTCTCTCTTTAAGTAAAAAGAAACTTAATGAAAATACCTTTGTTATGGAAGTAAATCAAAAAGATCTTGAAAAATTAAAGCAAGACAAATCCATCCAATCATTTGAATTAGACCAAAAAATTACAATATTTCTCTCAGAATCAACCCCTCTAATCAAATCAAACATAGTTAATTCCTTAGTTCAGGAGAATAATCTTACAGGGAAAGACATCGGTATTTGTATAATCGATACTGGTGTTGATTATACCCATAATGATTTAGGGGCTTGTAGTCAAGCCCAATTTCTAGCTGGAGATTGTACAAAGGTTATAGCAGGTTATGACTTTGTAAATAATGATAATAATCCAATGGATGACAATGGGCATGGAACTCACATGGCCGGAATCGTTTTAGGAGTTGCTCCAAACGCAAAAATAATTGCGGTTAAGGCTCTTGGCTATGATGGAACGGGAAATGATGATTATGCTCTAGCGGGGATAAATTACTGTGTTGAAAATCAAGAGAGATATAATATTAAAGTAATAAGTTTGAGTTTTGGAGGAAATTTATTATATTCTGAGTATTGTGATCATGCAAAATGGTCCTATGCAGATGCCATTAACAATGCAGTAGCAAAGGGCATTATTGTTGTTGCAGCATCAGGAAATTCTAATTCATTAACTTCAATTGCAGCTCCAGCATGTATTGAAAATATAACTTCTGTAGGAGCAGTTTATGATGCAGAGCTTGGTTCTAATATCAATTGGGGGATATGTACAGATTCAGAAACTTCAGCAGATAAAATTGCCTGTTTTACTAACAGAAATAATATTCTGGACTTACTTGCTCCAGGAACAGCAATAAATTCAACTTGGTTAAGCAATAGTTATGCTATAGGTCATGGAACCTCTCAAGCAGTCCCTCATGTTTCAGGTGCAATAGCTTTATTGCAGCAATATAAAAAAGAAGAGTCTAATTCAACCTTAACTCCTTTAGAAGTTGAAAGTGTTTTGAAACAAACAGGAAAACAAATTTATGATTCATCAACAAATCTGACTTTTTCAAGGATAGATATTTACGAGGCTCTCAAATCCATAGATGATCTAGCACCATCAATTTATGATTTTAAAATTCAGGAAAATATAAAAAACAACCAGAACATTACTTTTGATTTTAATGCTTCAGATATTTTCTTAGATTCAAAATATTTAGAAATTAATTCCCAAATTTATCCAATAGATTATGTTTTAGATACATCCCAGTTTAATATCTCAGATACAATAACCTACAAATATTATGCAAATGATACAAATAATAATATTAACTCTTCAGATTTATTCTCATTCAAAATTCA
The DNA here is from genome assembly GCA_028714095.1 of Candidatus Nanoarchaeia archaeon. Classification (GTDB taxonomy): domain Archaea; phylum Nanobdellota; class Nanobdellia; order SCGC-AAA011-G17; family JACPNG01; genus JAQTMY01. Next base: position 112,359 of record JAQTMY010000002.1, read on the forward strand.
GGGTTATCCAATAATAAATATAATAACTCCTCAAAATAATTCTTATTTGTTAAATGGAACAAATGAATTTAGTTATTATGCAACCGACGATGATTTAGCTAATTGTACTTTAAAAATAAATAATCAGGAATTTTTCAATGAAACCACAAATGGAACAATAATAAACCAAACAATTAATCTTCAGGAAAATGGGAATTATATAATTTATTGTTATGATGTTCTGTCAAACTATAATGAAGAAACCGGTTCATTTACTTTGGATCTTACAGATGAACCGGAAGTAGAAAATATTAATTTTATTAGTTCTTTAAGTTATAATCAACCCCAGAATATAACTATAACCTTAAAGGATTATGATCCTATCTCAGAAGTATTTATAGATATAAACGGAAATCAAACAATGACATATGTTAATCCTTACTATGAATATTCTTTTACTCCATCAGGCTGTGGAAATATTAATTTTATAATTTATTTTAAGGATGCTTTTAATTATTTTGGTAAATATGAAAATAGGTTTACAGTAAGTTGTTGTGGCAACAGTGTTTGTGATAACCTAGAAACTTGTTCATCCTGTTCCTCAGACTGTGGAGCCTGTCCAGTAGCCTCATCTGGGGGAGGGGGCGGTGGCGGTGGAGGAAGTTCTACTAAAGCATCTTCAGTAACCCCAAAAACAGAAATAAATCAATTAACCACTTCAACAACAAAAAGTTCAAACAACAAAGCAACAATAGAACAAGTTTTAGCAAACATTGAAGAAGAAAATAAAACAGAAAATAGGATAGAAACAACAGGGCTTGCTGCAAAAGCCCCTCCTAAAATTTTATTTAACTGGAAAAACATTGCAGCAGGAATATTTTTGTTAGCAATCCTTACCTCTTTAATTTTGATTTTAAAAAGATTGCATAAATTAAAATTGCATCATTAATCAGGCCGATAAATTTCCCACTTAATTTTCCCTTCTTTTATTGTATCTCTTACCTTTCTCTCGCTGTTTGATAACTGGGAATTTCCAGACTTAACCTCCACAAAAATAATTTCATCTGTATTTTTTTCCTTGTTTCCCTTAAATACAATAAAATCAATTGGGCTTCCGATGAACCTTGCTTCAGTAGGGTCATAGGGAAAGTTTGGAAGATATGGTGCAAGTTGCTCAGAGAATTTCCCGGTTAGTACACTTCTTGATCTTTTTATAGCATCTTCTCTTATTTCTGGAACAACGTCTTTTTCCCAATGCTTATTTGTTATAAACTTTCCAAGAAAATAACCAGCTACAACAGAAGCTATAACAACTATCGTTAAGATAATTATTGTGATAACATCCATGAGAATAAAGAACAATCCAAATTCTTAATCTTTTTGTTTTTTGATTTTTTCCTTTAATTCTAAAATCTCATCAACTGTACAGGTAGCTGTGCCTTTTTTTCTTACAACTACCCCCCCGGCATAATTAGCAATCTTAGCTGAATCTATAAGGGATAATCCAGAAGCTAATCCTAAGGCAATTGCTGCAGCAACAGTATCCCCTGCTCCGGTTACATCTACAGCATCTGTAACAACAGAATTAATTATATATCCTTTTGAGTCATCAAAGACCATCATGCCTTTAGAACCCCTTGTTATAACTAAGTATTTTAGATTAAGCCTGTCTTTTAATTTAATCCCAATTTCTGTCAGCATTTCATCAGAAAGATCTTCGCTTGAAATATATCCATTTCCATATAATCCGAAATAAGCCTCAAATTCATTAGGAGCTAAGACACTAAAATTGCTAAATTCATTTATTTTTGGTCTTGAGTCTCCTATCTTAATCTTGTCTAGAGTTGAAACAAATTTTATGAGCTCTTTGGTTACTATTCCTTTGCTATAATCAGCAACAATAATAGCATCTATCTCATCAAGTTTTTCTTTTATTTTTTCTATTAGTATTTCTGTTTGTTCTTTTGTCAAATCTCCCTGGGGGATTGTATCAATTCTAACAACTTGGTTGTGTTGTCCGTGTGATGCAGAAGAACTTGCATATATCTTCTCATAGACATGTGTTTTTCTTTCCTTTAATTGAATTATTCCAGAAGTGTCAACTCCTTTTCTCCTGAATAAATTAATCATTAAGTCTCCTGCTTCATCTTTCCCGATTATAGTTATTGGGATTACAATCCCCCCTAAAGAATTAACATTATTGGCAGTATTACCTGCTCCTCCAAGAGTCTTAGTTTCATTTAATGGATAAACCACAGGGCAGGGTTCTTCCTTGCTTAAGTAATGGGCAAGGTTATACCTACAAAAATCTAATGAAAAATCGCCAACAACAGCTACTTTTTTGGGTTTAAGTCTATGGGGCATAATAGCTAAAAATTTAGGTTGTTTTTAAGGATTATTGTTCCAAAACCCAGGATAAAACCAAAACGTTTATAAACCCTTTTTACAGATAAATAAGCGGAGAGAGATAAGAAAACAAACTAAGGGGTTTTCTAATATGAAAAAACTAAAAACATTAATCCCCTCTTTAAGAGAGAGAAAAAGATATCTTGTATTTGAGATTCATTCAAGCGAGAAATTAAACAATGCTAAAAATGAGATTTTGAACTCTATTAAAAGTTTTCTTGGATCTTTTGGTCTGGCAAAGGCCGGAGTGCAGGTTTTGGAGACAAAAGGGAATAAAGGTATAATAAAGGTAAATAATAAAGAGCTAAATAATGTGAAAACTGCTTTAATATTAACAAACAAGATAAATCAAAGAGATGTTTATGTTCAACCAATTTTTGTTACTGGTTTGCTTAAGAAAGCAAGATTAAGATTAGGAGGAAATTAAATATGCAACAAGTTCAACATCAAATGATGGGTTATGATAGAGCATCTACTATGTTCTCTCCAGATGGGAGGCTTTTACAAGTAGAGTATGCTAAAAAGACAGTAAGACAAGGATCCAGTGCCATGGGTGTAGTATGTAAGGATGGAGTTATCCTTGTAGCAGATAAAAGGATTGCGGAAAAACTAATATTGCCTCATTCAGTAGAAAAAATCTTTCAAGTAGATGATCACATAGCAGCAACACCAACTGGATTAGTTATGGATGGCCGGGTATTAATTGAAAGAGCTCAGCTTATAGCTCAGCAACATAGGGTAACTTATGATGATAATATAGACATATTAACTCTTGTGAAAGAGATATCTGATATAAAACAGGCCCATACCCAATATGGAGGGGTAAGACCTTTTGGTGTATCTCTCCTTATAGCTGGGATTAATGAAATAGGCCATTTATATATGACAGACCCAACAGGAATTTACTTTGAATACAAGGCAACAGTAATAGGTGAATTTGAGCAAGAAATCAAAAATATTCTAGAAAAGTCCTACAAAGAAACAATGAATATGGATTCAGGACTCAAGCTAGCTATCAATGCTCTTAAAACAGTTCTTGGAAAAGAATTTTCAATTGAGAGGGTTGATGCAATAAAAATCCCTCAATCAACAAAGAAATTTGAGAGATTGGATGCAGAGGATTTAAAGAAATATAATATATAAAATGGTAAACGTTGATGAAGCTACAGTAGCAAAACTGATGAGGGAAGGTAAAAACTTTGAGATATTAGTAGATTGTGAAAAAGCAATAAGTTTCAGAGAAGGAAAACTAAAGAATTTAAATGAGGTTCTTGCTACAGATGAAATTTTTAAGGATGTTAAGAAAGGTGAATTAGCTTCAGAACACGAGCTACAAAATATATTCAAGACAATAAACCCTGAAGCAATCGCAAGGGAAATTATAAAGCATGGAGAAATCTATCTAACAGCGGATTATAAGAACAAAGAACGAGAACAAAAAAAGAAAAGGATAGTAGACATTATAAAAATAAATGCTATTAATCCTCAGACAGGCTTGCCTCATCCTGCAGAAAGAATTGAGTCTGCAATTGAACAGGCAAAGATCCAAATTAATGAGCATAAGAAAGCTGAAGAACAGGTGCAAGACATAGTTAAAAAATTAAAAGTTCTCTTGCCTCTTAGGTTCGAGATAAGGCAGCTACATATAATTGTTCCTGCTCGTTATTCTGGCCAGTCTTATAACATTTTAAACAAGTTTGGAAAATTGTTAAAAGATGAATGGCTTGGAAATGGTTCTTTGTCAGCCGTTTTGGAAATCCCGGCAGGTCTTCAGGAAGATTTTGAAAGCTCCATGAACTCATTAACACATGGAGAAGCTGAAATAAAAATAATTAAAACCCAATAGGAGGACAAAATGGGATTATTAATTGATGAAAAAAATGTAGTCATTCCCGGGCAGATCTTAGCCGAGGGAATGGATTTCCTACCAGCTATGAATACCTATAGAGAAGAAAATAATATAATTTCAACAAGAGTGGGATTCATAAAATTATCTGGGAGGTCTATTAATGTGATACCTCTTTCAGGACCTTATATACCTAAGGTAGGAGATACAGTTATAGGTAAGGTTGAAGGAATAAGTAACTCAACCTGGTCTGTTGATATAGGATATGCCTATCAAGCAACCTTGCCATTAAGAGACGCAACTTCAGAATATATCCAAAAGGGAGCAGATTTATCGCAATATTTTGATTTTGATGATTTGATTGTGGCAAAGATTACTAGTGTAAACAAAATGAAATTTATGGACCTTACAGTAAGAGGACCAGGGCTAAGAAAACTTGACGGAGGAAAATTAATTAAGATTACTCCTAGTAAAGTTCCAAGAGTTATTGGTAAGCAAGGTTCAATGATATCTGTTGTTAAAAATGCAACCAACACAAGAATCATAGTTGGACAAAATGGATGGGTATGGATAAGCGGGGAAAACCCAGAAGACATCCAAAAAGCATCAGAAGCAATCTTGATGATAGATAGAGAAGCTATTACAGAGGGATTGACAGACAGGATTGAAAAGTTCTTAGGAGGCAAGAAAAATGATATCATACAAGAAGAGAACTGATGGCAGAAGATTTGATGAATTGAGAGAGATGGATGCTAAAGTAGGAGTAATCCCAAGAGCTAATGGTTCTGCGATGTTCAAAAATGGCAAATCTTTGGCTATTGCAGCAGTCTATGGTCCTAGGGAAATGAATCCTGCATTTATGAGAAATCCTAAAAAAGCAACATTAAGAGTATACTATAACATGATGGCCTTCTCAGGCTCAGGGGAAAGAGTAAGACCTGGCCCATCAAGAAGAAGCAAGGAGATTAATCTTGTTATGGAAAAGGCATTTGAGCCGGTTTTGGATTTGGTTGAATTTCCAAATACTGCAGTTGATGTATTCGTTGAATTAATCCAGACCGATGCAGGTACAAGATGTGCAGCAATCAATGCAGCAGCTTTAGCACTCGCAGACGCAGGAATAAACATGAAAGAAATGATATCTGCTATTGCAGTAGGTAAAGTTTACGATAAGATTTGCGTAGACCTTACAAAAGAAGAAGAAGATATGGAAGCTGTAGACATCCCAATTGCAATGACATCAAACTCCGGAAAGATAACTCTTTTACAAATGGATGGAGTCCTTTCAAGAGAAGATCTTAAGGAGATAATGAAACAGGCCAGAGATGCCACATTGAAAGTGCTTGAATTACAGAAAAAAGCCTTAATGGAAAAGTACGGAGGCCAGCAAAATGAATAAACAATATATTATGGATTTATTAAAGAAAGGCAAGAGAGCAGACAACAGGGGTCTTGAAGATTACAGGGAAATTACTGTTGAATACGGAATAAGCCCAAAAAATGCAGAAGGCTCAGCAAGAGTCAAGATCGGAGAAACCGAGGTTGTATGCGGTGTTAAATTTGAAGTTGGAACTCCATTTCCAGACAAACCCGATGAAGGGACAATAATGGTAAATGCAGAGCTTTCTCCTCTGAGTTCACCAGATTTTGAAACAGGGCCACCAAGAATAGATTCTATCGAACTGGCAAGAGTTGTAGATAGAGGTATAAGAGAAAGTAAATGCCTGGACTTTAAGAAACTCTGTATTAAGGAAGGGGAAAAAGTCTGGATGGTTTACATAGACCTTTATTCTATTAACAACGGAGGAAATTTATTTGATGCAGCTTCATTAGTGGCTTTGGCAGCATTGAAAGATGCAAAGCTTCCAAAGTATGATGAAAAATCAGAAAAGATTGTATATGAGGAAAAATTAAAAACAGGATTGCATCTAAATGAGCTTCCGGTAGAAGTTACAGTATGCAAGGTAGGGGAAACGTTCTTTGTTGATCCTAACTTTGACGAGGAAGACGCAGTTGATGCAAGATTAACGGTAGCAGTACTGGAAGATGGAAGAATTGCTGCATTGCAAAAGGGGAATATAGTGGCATTGACACCAGAAGAAATAGATCATATGGTAGAAATGGCCCAGAAAATTTCTTCCTCTTTGAGGTTAAAACTATGAAAAAGGTTTATACAAAGTATGAGAGAGCAAGAATCATAGGAGCAAGAGCCTTACAGATTTCAATGGGAGCTCCAATGCTTTTGAAGATGAATAAAGAAGAATTGGAAAAAATAAACTACAGCCCTGTAGAAATAGCAAAAAAAGAATTTGAGACAGGGGTTATCCCAATAACAATAAGAAGGCCACTTCCCGGAAGAACAAGAGAATAATTTTTCTCTTTTTTTATTTATTAAGTAAAAGTTTATAAACTTCTAAAAATAATTCATTTTTGATGAAAATAGATAAAATAGGTGCTAGAAAAATTCTTAATTCCAAGAAAGACAAAACAATTTTTATAAGAATAAACGGAAAATTCTATGGGTCAGCCCCTTCAGGTACCTCAAAAGGCAGGCATGAAGTTTCAGATTATGGAAGAAAAGGAATTGATTATGCAATTAAAAGTTTAAATAAAGAAAAAGATATCCTAAAAAAAGATTTCTCAAGTTTTGAGGATTTAAGATTTGTAGAGGAAAAGTTTTCAAGACTTGGAGGCAATACCATTATTGCACTTGAGTCAGCTTTATTAAAATTTATGTCTAATAATAATGTCTGGGAATTTTTAAATCCTAATGCCAAAAAGCTGCCAAGACCACTGGGAAATGTTATTGGTGGGGGATTGCATGTCAAAGGAAACTCTCCCGATATTCAGGAATTCCTGCTTATGCCCATGTCAACCCATTTTAGTGAGAACAAAAAGGCAATGGATTCGATTTATTTTAAGGTGGGGAAAAAACTGCATCATCCAAAAAAAACTGCAGAGTCTGCATATTCTCCAAATATGCCAAACGTAGAGGTCCTTGATCTTCTGAAAAATGTTATCGAAGAGGCAAACTTTGAGTTTAATTTTCCTATCCATATTGGATTGGATATGGCTTCAACAAGTTTTTACAAACATGGATTTTATAATTACAAAAATTTCTCTCCAAGGATAAAAAACAAGAAATTAGATAGAAATACCCAGATTAAATATGTGAATTCCCTAATTGAGGCCTATGATTTAAGATATGTTGAAGATCCTCTTTACGAAGAGGATTTTAATGGATTTTCAAGAATAAAAGGATCTTTGGTATGCGGAGATGATTTAATCTGTACAGATATTCAAAGATTAAAAAAAGCCAAGATAAATTCAGTAATTATCAAGCCAAATCAGATAGGCTCTTTAATTAAAACAAAGGAAATAATTGATTATTGTAAAAGCAAAGATATTGTTCCTGTTATTTCACATCGTTCTGGAGAAACCAATGATGTCTTGATTTCTCACCTTGCTGTTGCATGGAAGGTTCCTTTCATCAAGACAGGCATAATGGGCAAGGAAAGAATAGCAAAGCTTAACGAATTGATTAAAATAGAAAAAGAAATTTAATTATTCTTCAACGTAAAAGTCTTCAAGTTGTGCACTGAATTCTTTGTCGTCCTTGATTATTCCTTTATTCTTCAAGAATTCTTTGGCTAAGATATAGTAGAACAAGGCTAGACTTTTTCTTCCTTTATTGTTGCATGGAACAATCAAATCAAGATTGTTAGCTTCATTATTGGTATCACATAATCCAATGATTGGAGCGCCTGTAGTAACCGCATCCTTGATTGCATTTTTATCCACCCATGGATCTGAAACAATCAATATTTTTGCTTCATGGAAATTTTCAAGACTTGGGTTAGTTAAAACTCCAGGAGGATATCTCCCAACATAAACCTTCATGCCTGTTAGTTTAGCACACATCTTAACAGCCCTATGTCCATTTTCCCTTCTGCATACAATAAGTATCTCATCAGGATTATATTGTGATAAAAATTTGGTTGCAACAGAAATTCTGTCATTTATTTTTTGAACATTCAAAACAGCAAGACCGTCCTGTCTTGTCTTGTAGATAAAAGGTTCCATGTATTTTGTTTTATACTTAGTCCCAATATGCAAACCTACCTTTAGATATTGGTCTAGAGGAACAAGTAAATTTTCTGCATTTTGTTCTTCTTCAATTTTTGTTTGTTCTTCTTTTCTAACTGTCATCATTATTCCTCCTTCCCCTTAGATTTGGGTGTTGCCTTAGGAGCAGCCTTGGCAGCCGGAGCAGCAGCTTCAGGAGTCTTCTCTCCTTCAGTGGTCTTGGCAGCAGCCTCTTCAGTTGCTTTCTTCTCCTTAGCTTTTATTTTATCAAGCTCAGGAGCCATTCTTGTCTTAAATTTAGATAATTCATCCTCAAGCCTCTTTGATTTTTCTGGACTATGAATTTCTTTTCCTTCTCTGATTTCCTTGTCAAACTTTCCATTATCAACATCTTCATTAATTTCCACAGCAGATTTTCCTTCAATCAATATTCCCATTGCCCCGCATGATCCTATTACGCTTTTAACAGCAGATCTTAAATCTCTAACTAGCATAGAATCTTGCTTCATCTTTGCAACTTTAATACATTGTTCAATTGAAATATTAGCAATCTTATCTAAATGCACAATGCCTGCTCCTTTCTGCAGATTCAATTCTTTTTTAATTAATTGTGAAACAGGAGGAGTACCTATTTTAATGTCATATTCCTTAGTCTCAGTATCAACTGTGACAGTAACAGGAACTTTCATCCCTTTGAAAGCTTGGGTTTTTTTGTTAATATCATCTACAATGCCTTTTATATTTACTTTGTATGATCCAAGTGCAGGTCCTAAGGGGGGTGCTGCAGTGGCTTTTCCCCCTTCGATTAAAACATCAACTTTTTCCTTACTCATTTGCTTCTTCCTCGTCAGTATCTCTTCTGATAACTTTTACTGCATCTATTTTTAAAGTCATCGGTATGGGAACAGCAGCTTCTAATAATTCAAGGACAACCTCTTCTTTAGTTTCATCTATCCTTGTAATCTTTGCCTTTTCCCTTTTGAATGGTCCTGAAATAATTTCCACTATATCCCCTTTCTTGATGTTAATCTCTTGCTTCCCCTGTTCTAACATATTCTCAATTTCTTCGTAAGAAATAGTATTAGGCAATAAGCCACGAGCATAAGGAACGCCTTTATATGATTCTTCAGCACTCTGTTTGTTTTTTGCTTCTATAAAAATATATCCTCTTAAGCCATGAGGTTTTAATACTGAATAAACCTCAATCCCTTTTTTTTGGACATTACCTGATACAAAATCCACTACCTGGTCTTCCCTGTTTGCAGTTGTCCTTAAAGCAAATATCTGGTTCATTTTAAAGTATCATCTGAAATAATATTGTGATTATAAATCCTAATAATCCAATTAGGGCTATTCCTATCCCAGTTACCTTTACTATGGCTATAAATTCAGTTTTTGAAGGTTTCTTGGTAATGGTAAATACCCTCTTGCACTCCTGTAAAAAGGAGGTAAATCTTGTAATTAGTTTCATAACTAGGAAGGAAAAATATGCATTTATAAAGGTTTTGTTTAGCCTTTTCTAGAAAAGTTTTTATATAAGAAAATAAAAAAGTCTTTATGCAAAGAATAAAAGAGGTAAATTCAGTAACCAAAATAAGAGTCTTGGTATTTATTCTGATAGTTCTAATTTTAGCTCAGGCCTTAAGTTTCTTTTTTATATTTGATCTGAAAAATAAAGAAGAATCAGGAACAATAAAGTGCTTCAAGTCAGAGATTATAGAAAGAAGTTATAACTTTGATAAATGCGAAAATCCAATTTGTCAGGATTCCGGAGCAGGAACTCAAACATGTGTATGCTCAGATAATCCAGAAAAACAATACAAGCAAAGATGTGTGGAAGCAATAAAAGTAATACCTGTTGTTTACAAAGTTAATGAATAAAAGAGCTGTTAAATATGGTAGAAAAGATTAAAAATACTTTTAGCTCTTCTTCTTTATGATAAAAGCATTCATGGGGGTAAGCATAAGAAATCCATTTTATTCTAAAAAAGAGAATATCTTAAGAGCAATTGAATTAGCTAAAGATTTTGATGAATTCTTAATTTTCGTAGTAGACCATCCATATAGACTCTCTTTACAAGCGTTTAATGGTATACCTGAAAAGATAGCAGAAAAGACCTCATTGGAAGAAGGGGAGGAACTTAAAAAATTTTTAATTAATATATCAAGTAATTCAGCTAAGATAAAAATTTGTTCTTGGAAAGAACTAGAAGCTGAAAATTATAAAAGAATATTAACTGAGGTAAAAAATTTGGAAAATAAGGATAAGAAATTTTCCAAATTAATTGAAGGAGAGTTTACTGGAACAGTTATCTCTAAAGTTGGTAATAATTTGCAGAAAAAAGAATTATCCAAAAGTTTTATAATGGAAGAGCTTGCTATGTTTATTTCTCTTATTGAGGGGGGTTATTCAATAAGAATTTCTAAATATTCGCAATCAAAATCAGTAAATTATTTTATAGGGAAAAGAAACTTATCCCTAAAACATATTAGACTATAATTTTTTGATTTGCTAGTTATGGATAAATTTAATCAACAAAATCAATTCCTAATTCGCTTTCTATCTCTGATTTACCTTCTTTCTTGGCGTATCTTGATCCGCCTGTAATCTGAGAAGACTTAACTCCTGTAACAATTAATAATGTTCTTATTGTATGGTCTAAATCTTCAGATATTTGTGCTCCCCATATTAATCTAGCGTCTTCATCAAGTCTGGAGGAAACTGCCTCAACAACTTGTTTAGCTTCCTCCAAAGTCATATCTCTTCCCCCGCAGACGTTAACTAATGCTCCATTGGCACCAGAAATATCAACATCAAGCAATGGATTTGAAATTGCTTTTTCAACAGCTTCCAAAGCCCTATTCTCAGTATCAGATTCTCCAACTCCAATCATTGCAACTCCACCATTACCCATAACAGCTCTTATATCAGCAAAATCCAGGTTAACTAATCCTGCCTTAGTAACCAGTTCTGCAATGCCCTTTACAGCATTTGTCAAAATCTCATCAGCCACCTTGAAGGCTGTATGCAATGGTAGGTCTGGAGCTAACTCCAATAATTTATCATTAGGAATAACAATTAAAGTATCAACAATATGTTCAAGTTTCTCTAAACCAAGCATAGCATTTTCATATCTTCTTGAACCTTCCATTTCAAATGGCAAGGTTACAATAGCAACAGTCAGGCAACCCATTTTTTTAGCAATTTCAGCAACAACCGGAGCTGCACCAGTACCTGTTCCACCACCCAGCCCGCATGTAATAAATATCATATCTGATCCTTGCATCTTTTCTTTTATTTCGTGTTCAGATTCTCTTGTTGCTTGTTCTCCAACTTGGGGGATAGAACCTGCTCCCAATCCCATGGTAATTTCTTTTCCAACTAAAATTTTGGAAGAAGCGTTAGTATAAAGTAAATCTTGAGCATCTGTATTGATTGCGATTGTTTCTGCTCCGGTAATTCCAACCTCTGTCATTCTATTTATAGTATTGTTACCCGCACCACCACAACCAATGACTTTAATTTTTGCTCTCTGCTTTGCCAGAATCTGCTCAAGCTCTTCGTCGATTTCAGAAGTTCTTTGAGGAATTTTTTTAAGATTTATTTCCTCATGATTTCTAACCTCTCTTATTATACTATCCATATCTAGATGGTTTTATTTTTTTAATATTTAAAGATGATTATGCTTCAAAATATAGAATTTACTTATGGGTAAAATAGAAAATATTTTTATCATTTTTTCTACAGAACCCAAATCTCTCAAATTGGACCACCTTACCCACTTTTACGTTAGCTATTGACTTATGACAAAAACCATTTATCACTCTGCAATCATCCATCACCACCTTAACCTTAACTAAATCTTTTACAGGTAACCAATGTATTAATGTCGCTTTTAGATTTGGATCATAATCCTGTGAAATAAAATTATAATCTACAAAATTAAACAGATGAATTAATCTGTAGACCTTTCCTTTTTCGATCTTATCATCGACTAAAAAATTCCCTTCAGTTTCAATTACATTATTGCCTCTTGATTCATCATCTGGATGTAATGGAATTTTAGCTTTTAATTTTTTTACTCCTTTGATTTCTATTTTTTTAGCATCTTCCTTTACAAAGAAATATCTATCCGCATTAATATCTAATAATTTTTTATTCCTGGATATTAAATCATCCCAAGTCATAGTTGCTTCTGCCTTGCTTATTCCTGTAGAAAGAACAAAGTCCTTTATTGCTTCAGGCAAAAATCCTCTCCTTCTCAAGGCTACTAATGTAGTTAATCTTGGATCATCCCACCCCGTTAATTCTTTTTTATCAATCTTTTCTCTTATTATCCTGCCAGAGCTTGGAACCCCCTGTATGTTTAATCTTCCAATTTCATAAATCTTTGTTGTTCCATAACCCAATAATTTCTGTATGTATGTCTGTAATTCAGATCTTAATTCAAATTCTTTTGATCTTATCCTATGGGTGATTTTAAAATAACCGTCTGTTATGGCATTCTGGAAATCATAATTTGGCCATATTCTGTATTTCTTGCCGTGCCTAGCATGTTCCTCATCGATAATTCTGAAGATTGTAGGATCTCTCATTGTTGTATTATTATGGGTTAGATCAATCTTTAATCTTAAAACCATAGAACCTTCTTTAGCTTTAAAAAATTCCTTCCATAACTTTAAGTTTTCCTCGATAGAGTTTTCCCTGCATTTGCACGCGATTCCTTTAGCCCTGTAATCTCTTATAGTGTCAACAGAACATTTACACATATAGGCTTTATTTTTTTTGATAACCTCTTCTGCCTTTTTATAATATAAATCCATGTAATCAGAAGCATAAACCAATTTATCCCATATAACGCCAAGCCATTTAAAATCCTCAACCATAATTTTATAAAATTCTTTTTTTACTAATTTTGGGTTTGTATCCTCAAATCTTAATATGAATTTGCCCCTGTGTTTTTTTGCCAGCTCATAATTTAATATTAATGCTTTAGCATGTCCAATATGGGGATATTTTTCAGGACCTGGTGGAAAAGCAGTAATAACTTTTCCCCCTATGTTTAATGAAGCAAAAATATCTCTTTCTTTTTTCTCTTTTTTCTTAAGCATTTCAGGATCAAGATTCTCAAGCATCGCTTTCTGTTCTTCAAATTTCATAGAATTAATTTCTTCCAGGACTTTTGGTAAAATTTCTAATACTTCTTTCTTATCTATGTCCTTGCATTCCCCAAAAACCTTGCCTATAATTGCATTTTCAGAGGCCTTTCCTTTGTATTTAACCGCATTCTGTAATGCATACTTAAAAATCAAATCTCTCATAAAATGAACTAAACAGAATGGGTATAAAAAGGTTTTTATAGGTTTAAACTAAAATAAATATATGGAAACAAAGTTTCTTGATTCAAAAGAAAAAAAGCAGTTATTAATGAGAATATCCAAGCAGTATGGCATTAATGAGCTAAAGTTAGATTATATTTTCCTTAAAGACCAAAAAGGCAAAATATATTTAATATCCAACAAACTAAGAGAATTTGATAGAGAAAGATTAAATATTGTTTCTTATGGATTGTATTTTGCAAGAGAGGAATCAGAATTAAGGTTAAGCATAGAAGGTTCCCAGTTAATAGGAAAAAATGCCACAAAAAACATAATTGAATTAAATGAAAAACAGATCAAGCAGTGGATGCAGGGCCTTGATATTGATATTGATTCTGACTGCGACGGTTTTGTTTTAATAAAACATAATAAGGATTTTTATGGCTGCGGCAAATATAAAGATAACAAAATCCTTAATTTTATCTCTAAAGATAGAAGGATTAAGTTCGAGTGATTTTTCTTGAAGTATAAATAACTAAAAAGATTCCAGCTAAGATATAAACATCAGCAAAATTAAACACATACCAAAACTTGAAATTTATAAAGTCAATGACATTTCCATAAATGATTCTATCAATTAGATTTCCAGCTATTCCACTTATTAAGAATATTAAACCAAGATTTAATTTATTGTTTTTCTCTCTGATAAACCAGACGGTTATCAGGATTAAAATAATCAGGCCAATTAAAATAAAAACAAGATTATTCCCCTTAAACAACCCAAATAAACTTCCCGTATTTGTTACATACTCCAGAGAAAAGAAATTAGTTATCTCAATACTTTTGTCTCTAATCAAAAATTTAGTTATCTGGTCTAAAATAATCAGAATAAATCCAAGAAAATAAATCTTCTTCATCTTTCCATCTTCAAGAAAGCCTTGGCATTTCCAAGGAAATCATAAACTTCGTCGGAAAATTCTCGTTTATATCTCATAAACTTGTCAGATACAACAATTTTATCATAAAGTTCTCTTATGAACCTGGCAAGGAAATTAGCTTCCCATATCTCCTCATAGTCTTTTTGCAGGTAAGCATTGATAAATAATCTTACAGTTCCTTTGTAAGTATACCTGTCCTCCTTGTCCTTGACTTTTTTAAAATCCTGAAATATAATATCCATCTTAAACTGGAATTTTGTATAATCATCTATCTTCTTGAAAGATCTCCATTTCAGATGAGCATCTTTTTTAAATTCAGCCTCATCAGTCAGTTTTTCACCGTAAAACTTTTCTAAAAATTCATAACCATGATCATAAAACCATTTCTGGGCCATCCTATAGAAATCATGCATGTTTACAACCGCATCTTTCTTTTCAATAACCAAATCCCTTATTACATAATCTTTTTCTGACATATTAATTACCTTATTTAATAAATATTAAAGCTTTTTGGTGTCTAAGCAGATGGAAAACTTGAAGGAGTTTCAAATGGATAGCCGGTTGGAGATTGAATATGCTGCTCAAACCAGTCTCTTACAAATTTTTGTAAACTCATAAATTTTCTACGCAACTCCTCTTCATGGTCCTCTATCTCATCTTTCATAAGGAATTTCTCCCATGTTCTTTTTAGTGATTTTAAACCAAAAAATCCTCCTTTCATTTTCTTAAAATCCTTTTCAAGCCTTGCACTCATTCTTATTTCAAAGTCTCCCTTATCTCTTTTTACTTTTTTCCCATCAGCAACAACTTCAACCTTGCTTATTCCAATTAAAAGCCAGATAATTTTAATGTAATAGGTTATATATGGAGAACCAGAAGGTTTTCTTACCTCCCAGACAATATCAACATTTGCTACCCCTCCCCCCTTGTCTATATGTTTGTACATGATCTCATTAAACAACTTTCCTCCCCCACTACTACCGTCTGAAAAACCTTCAAAATCACACCACCTCTTAAGGGCTTTGTAGAATTCACTTAATTCCAGAACTCCAACCATCCTGGACCTTGCTTCTTCAGCTACATATCTGTATTCTATATCTCCCTCTGCCATTTTTTATTTAGTAAAATAATCCTGCATTCCTTTTGATAATGTCTTTTAATTGCTCAAATTCTATAAACAAACCAGTTTCATAATATTTATCAATTCTCCATTTTATGAGATACCACTGATAAAAGTTATGGAGTTTATTTCCTATCTTTGTTCTTTTCCATTTGTTTTGGTAGTCTAATTTTAAGTAAGCAGTGGCATTAACTTCAAACTTGCATTTGGTATAGGTCTTTTCTTCATGCTTAACTTTTACAGCATTAGTAATATAAAATTTAAGTTCAGTATGATACCTTACATAATCATCCACTTCTTTTTGGCAGTAAAACTTAAATTCTACATCATCTCCTCTGTCTTTTTTCTTAGTCGTATTGTCCCTTTCCTCAATATCATAGGATTTATCGCTAAAGAACTTCCAAAGGTCCTTATACATACCTTCAATATCAACCAAACCCTCAACTCTATATTTCCATCCAGCGGGCTGGCTTATATCCCTTCTATATTTCCAATGCCTGACCTTGAGCATGTCAAGGATTTTCAAATCCATAATCTTTAAAGAAATTTAATAAATTAATAAGGGTTTCGGTTATGCAAAAATTTATAAAATACAATAAGTAATAAATTAACTAAGAGGTGATAGCTTGGCAGGAGATTCTCCATCAAAAAAGGACAAGGAAAAACCCTTAATAATAAGATTGCTGAAAAAAGAGAAGGAAGAAGATGTAAAGAAAGTTGAAGGAGAAGCTCTTCTTGGAGAATGTTTAAAACAATTTTATGTTATTATAGAAGATCCTGCAAAAGGAGTTGAACCCATTTATTTCTGGTATCTTAACTTCCTAAGAGACCTTTTGAAACACAATGTAGAAAAAATCTCAGATGTGTTTACAGCCACAGAAGCTTCAAGTTTCTTTGGTGATTTATCAGCAAGAAGGTCTCAGTTACAGGAAAAAGTTTCAAACTATATGGGCCTTATCGCTACCATGTCCAAAAGCATATTCCAAATTATAAGAGAAGTAAGAATAATAAAAGAAAGATTAAGTTACTATGAGGATGCAAAAAAATACCATTCAGCAGATCCAAAAGAAAAAGAAGCAGGCGATGCAGCAGAAATTGCTTTAAAATCAATTTGGGTAGATATGGTTGAGGGAGGAATTCAGAATGCATCCTCTGTTTATGGCATTGCAACCAAGGTAGGTTTTTATACATTACCTGATTTCTTCTTTAGGATACATGCAAAGGACAAAGACGATGTAGGAAAAGCAATCAAAAATATAGAAGGAATAAACCAGAAACTTAAAGAAGTTTTATCAAGGAAATTATACCAATATTATGTCTGGAAAGAAAAAACCTATGCAGAATTAAAAACAAGGGAAAAATTCACATTAAAATATCTTAGTCAGCAGTATGATGCAATGAGACTGTATACTAGCTGGATTAAACCCTATCTTAAGGCAATAAATAAATTAGATTTAACTGGAAAGGCATTCTCATTTACAGACCCGGATTTAGTTACTGCATTCGATACATCCAAAATAAAACTGGAAATAATAGGTACACTTAAAAAATTCAACATGGAGGGAATTTATGATAAAATTGAGATGAATCACAAACACTTCATTCAAGTGGTAAGGGTTGAATTTGAGTTTTCATCTATCCCCCACATGGCATTCCAGCAAAATTATCAGAGAGGAGCAGTTCATGGAGGAGTTACAAGGGTCTGGGTAAAAGCCTATGCTCCGAAGATGGAAGAATACGAAGAGTATATCAAAAAAAGAGAAAATGAAGATTTTGAAATTTTAAAATCAATAGATTCAACTTTAGATTCTTTAGGAGAGGAATTAAAAAATTACCTTAAAGAAGCAGAGAATGTATTTGCCGTAGAGAAGGATGCAAAAGAAAAAGAATCAAAGGATAAGAAAGCTAAGGAAAATGAGGAAATAGGGCCATTTAAAGCATTGAAATTATCATTCAAGGATTTAGGTTCATCATTTGGGCAGATAATCCCAAAACAAAACAAGGAAGATAAAAGAACTGAATATGAAAAAGATACTGAAAAGAGTGCAGCAGAATCAGGGGCAATAAAGAATAGTTTCTTCCTCTACGATTACTTTAAGAAAAATTTCGGTTTATTAAGCTGGTAAATATGTCAAATTTTGAAAAAGACTTTAAGGAAATAAAAAGAATAACAAATGTATTTGAAAGACTTGATCGACTAAAAGAATTATTAAAAACAGAACTTGAAAAAGAGGAAGAAAAGAAAGTTCTTTCAGAGATCGAAGAGACCGATAAGGAAATATTTTTATCAAAATCCTGGGAAGCAAGAACGGACAATGGAATAAACAATATATTTAATGAATCTTTTGTGGTAAGAGGAAAGGAGATTCCTAATTTAGAAAAAGTAGTTAAAGAAGAAGATGTTATTGTTGAGAATACAGGAAAAGAAATAAAATTAGATTATACAAAACCTTTTGGCTTAAATGGATTTTATAATCCAGAAAATGAAAATAAACCAAAAGAAAAAATAGATTACAGTAAACCAAAAGAAAAAATAGATTATGATAAGCAAAAAGAAGTGGAGGAAGAATTAATAAGATATTCAAAAGCCTAAAATGTATGAATTTGAGAGTGGATATTGGCATGCCCTAGACAAAGCAAGACCGCAGGTAGAAACTTCTAAGATAGGTTATACTACCTCCTCAATAAAAGATCAGCTAGAAGAATTGAAGGCTAAGATATTTACTGGAGCCTCTCATGTTGAACTTGGATTTAGTGGAGTAGGAAAAGGAACGATTGCCGGAGGAAAAGTTACTCCTGGATTATTTGGGAAAGATCAAAGAGAAGAAATGAGACAACTTTCTAAGGTTAATGAAGTTTCATTGTCAACTCATGCAACAACAGGGATAATGGGTTTGTCAGGAGTCACAGAAAGAGGGGGCTTTAGTGAAAACGCAAGAAAAAATGCTATGGATGAAATAAAACAGGCAATAGAATTCAATGCTGATGTTGGTGGTTCTGCTACAGTAGTCCATGTAGGTGAATTTAACAGACGTACAGGTGAATGGATTGAAGAAGGAAAAACAGTAAGACAGGGATTTATTGATTATGGAGAAGGTATTCCAGAAACTCTTGTTGATGGCAGAACCGGAGATGCAGTTATCTCATTTAATAAAAAAAGCAGATTTGAAATTCCAGAAATAAAAATTAATCCTGAAACTGGCCATGCAGAAATTAAACCTATAGAAATAAGTCCTGGAAGAGATGCAAAAACAGTTGAAGAGGCAAAAGATCAAATAATAAATGTTCTTAGATCGCAGGTAAGGATGGAAGAAGGACGTTCAAAAGATTATGGTAGAAGATGGGAGAGTGCTGAAAAAACAGTAGACCTTTATGATAAAATGCCTGATTCTCAAAAATTAGAGATGATAAGACATTATGCTGAAAGAGGTAAGGGTGGAGAATTTGAAGAAATTTTAAAATTACCTAAAATAGAAGATGCTCTAAAAAGAGGGAAAGAAATCTTAAAAAGGGAAGCAGAGATTCTAAAAACAGAAGCAGAAGGATTTGCAATGAGACATATCCAATATGAAAAATTTATAGATAACTTAAAGACCTCAAAACAGTATGGATTAGAAAAAACTTCAGATTCTTTGGCAGAAGCAGGAATGTTTGCAATGCAGCAGACAAAAGATAAAAAATTAGATAAACCAATATTTGTTGCACCAGAAAATATTTTTCCAGAACAATATGGTGGTCATCCAGAAGAATTAAAAGAGATTGTGATTAAATCAAGAAAAAGAATGCAGGAATTATTAAAAGAAAAAGGTATGCCCGAAGAAAAAGCAAAAGAATTATCTCAGACCCATATTAAAGCAACCTTTGATACAGGTCATGCTTATTTATGGAGAAAATATTTTGATCCTAAAAAAACAGACAAAGATTTTAACAAATGGATGTTAGACCAGGCAGATGATTTAGTCAGATCTAAAGTCGTTGGCCATGTCCACGTAACAGATAATATGGGTTATGCAGACGACCATCTACCAATGGGAGAGGGTAAAGTTCCTATTGAAAGATTCACAGAAATATTATCTAAAAGAGAATTTAAAGGTAATGTAATTGCAGAAGCAGGAGACAGAGACTTTGGTGCAGAACCTGCTGCCGCATTAAGAGGAGCCTGGAAAACAATGGGCTCACCTATGTATAGGGTAGATTCAATGAGTGATCTACCAATCCCTAGCCCAGGGATGGGTCGTCAAATGGGAAGAGGGTGGGTAGATATAGAACAATCATACTTTGGCAGGACAACCAGCCCAACTTATTTGGTTGGAGAAAAGATTGTTCCTTCAAAAGATTGGGTCTTCTGGACAGAAGTCCCACTGGAGTGATTAAAAATGAAATTTGAGGTGAAAAGAAAACAAAGGGCAAATCCAATGTATTTCCCAAAAGAAGATTTTGAGGTTGCAAGAAATTTTGCTCGGGCAGTTTATAACGAATTTGGTGACTTCATAAAAGGAGTAGTTCTTTTTGGATCTGCAACCCAAAAAGTCCACAGACTCTCTTCAGAGAAAGACGTAGATGTGTTAATAATCTTAGATGATGTAAGATTTAAGATGGGTAGAGAAATAATTCAAACTTACAGGATTATACTGGATAAAATTGTTATGAACATTGACCCAAGAAAACTTCATGTTCAAACAATGACCTTTACAAGTTTCTGGGAATATGCTAGAGCAGGTGACCCAGTCGCAATTAATATTTTAAGATATGGGATTGCTCTTATAGACACAGGATTCTTTGACCCACTCCAAGAATTATTAGACCAGGGAAGGATAAGACCAAGCAGAGAATCAATCTATACCTATTTTGTGATGGCTCCAGAAAGTATACAGGGTGCTGAAAGACATATGCTGGCAGCAATGATTGATTTATACTGGGCTACAATAGATTCAGCACATGCTGCATTAATGGCAATTGGGGAAATTCCTCCAAGCCCAGAGCACGTGGCAGAAATGTTGGACAGAGAACTTGTAAAAAAAGGATATATATCCAGAACCTGCGTTTCTACAATGGCATCTATGTATAAATTGTTTAAAGATATAGAACATAGAAATATAAAAGAGATATCAGGAAGAGATTACGATAAATACAGAAAATTAGTTAGAAGCTTTGTGAGAGAAATGCAAAACTTTTTAGAAAAAAATAAAAGATAAAATTAAGCAGCTTTTTCAGCAGGCTGCTCATATCTTTTAATATGATTTAGTGAATTTTTAATAAGATCATAACTTCCACCATCATTTCTAACTTTCTCGAGATATGGAATCATATCAATAACCTTGCCATTCTCAAATCTTTTACCAGCAAGAATATCTAGTAATTTTCCTTCTGTTTCCCAAGGAGTTAATCCAACTTCCTCTCCTTTCTTAAGAGAAATAACATAAATTTCCTTATCTTTCAAATAATTCGCCTGTTTCATTAATTCCTCTTCAATATCCCTTAACTGTTGGAGATCCCCGCCCTTCTGTTGAACGAGAGTTTCAAGTAGACTAAATTGTTTAGCTTCTCCTTTTGAAAGATTATGCATCTCAATATTTAAAGAAGCACTAGCCTTTGCTAGAATATTATGGAATTCCTGCTTATACTTTTTCTCATCTTGCTTTCCTTGCATATATTCAAAATTAAGTTTTCTAATAGGATCTATAATTTCCTTAGTAACTTTTTCCTGATATTTAATATAAAGTTCAGTATTTTTATTTAGAATACTTTGTATATCAAGTTCTTTTGGTGTATTATCTTTAGCCATTTTAATCTCTATTTTAGTTACTTTTTAGTAGTAAAACTTATTTATAAGCTTTTCGGTCATAAAATCAGCTATTTTTTGCTTCTGGTAAAGAAGATAATAACTCCTATGAATATGCCAATTATGGCCACCCAGGTCCAGTCTATGGAGTAAAAGAACTTCTCGCTAAATAATGTATTATCTGAGCCTAAAGCCAGAGCAAAAACAGCTATGATTACTATGAAAATCACTCCAAACCAAAATGCGCTTATTTTGTTTTCCTTTGAAAACAAACTGAAAAATACAATGAATAATAATCCCCCCATCACCAATAAAGCAACAGTAGGCAGGAAATTATTTAGTTTTTCTATCAGCGTTTGATTTGAAACAAAAAATGCTCCAACAACCAAGCTAATAATTAGATCTAGGTTCTTTTTTCCGCCCAGAAGTTTTGTTGTTTGAAGTATTGCAAAAACAGCAGCAAATACCAGAATAAAAGGCATTAATACCTTAAACACTCCTTGAGATTCCCATATTGAAAGAAAATAATCAAGATCTGCCATGCTCAGCCTCAGAAACAAAATGTTTTATTTTATTAACGGCATCAGGATTAACAGAAATTGAATCAATTCCAGCCTTAACTAAAAAGCTTGCCATCTCAGCATTAGACCCTGCCTGACCACATATTGAAGTTTCAACATTGTATTTTTTGCATATATCAATGACAAACTTCATTTGTTTTAACACAGAAGGATGCATCTCATTAAATAGATCAGCGATAACTTCATTATTCCTGTCAACCCCCAAAGTTAATTGTGTCAGGTCATTAGTTCCAAAAGAAATAAATGAAATTTTTTCTTTGCATAATTCCTCAATGATCCAAACAGAAGCGGGAGTTTCTATCATGACTCCAAAATCAATTTCATCAACAGGCTCTAAGCCTACTTCTCTCATAATTTCCTTTGACTTTTTTAGTTCATCAACATTAATAACAAAAGGAATCATAACTCCAACATTATTAAGCCCCTCATCATGTAATTGTTTAAATGCCATAAACTCACATCTTAATATATCTAAATCTCTTAATCCTCTCCTTATCCCATGACACCCCAACATAGGATTATCTTCTTTAGCCTCTTCATCACCGCCTTCAAGATTCCTATATTCGTCGGTCCTTAAGTCAGATGTTCTAATCCAAACCGGTTTTCCCTTAAATGCTCCAGCAATTTTTTTAACTCCTCTATAAATTAAATCAATATAAGCTTCTTTTTTATTATCTTCAATATATTTTCTTGGATGTATTTTACCATCAGCAATCATTATTTCTAATCTTACCAAACCAACTCCTTCAGAACCTGTTTTAGCAGATTTCTCAGCAAAGTCAGGCATATCTACTAAGGTTTTAACCTTAACTTTTGTTTTAACAGTTTCATAATGTTCTTCTTTATGTTGAACAGAAACACTTCCTTTGTATACAACTCCTGCGGTTCCATCAACAGTAACTATTTCATCATCCTTAAGAATATGAGTTGCTTTTTCAGTTCCAACTACGCAAGGAATTCCCATCTCTCTTGAAACAATTGCAGCATGCGCTGTAGCTCCTCCTTCATCAGTAATTATTGCAACAGCCCTTTTCATAGCAGGGACATAATCGGGGGTAGTCATAATTGTAACAAGAATGTCTCCTTTCTCAACCTTATCTAAATTATCCTTGTCTTTAACGATTTTCACTTTTCCAGAAGCAACTCCAGGAGATGCAGCCAGCCCTTTTAATATTTTTTCTGCTCCTTTTTCTACCTGTTCTGCTTCTCTTTCCTCTCCCTTGTTTAATGTTGTGATTGGCCTTGACTGTACAATATATATCTGTCCGCTCTCCACAGCATATTCTATATCTTGAGGGATTTCATAATGTTTTTCTATTATTTTTGCAAATTCCCCTAAGGCCCTTATTTCATGGTCTGAAAGGATTTGTTTATATTTCAAATCTTCCGGAACATTTCTCTTAATTGTTTGTTTTAAATTTACATCAGTTTTAAACATCCACTCCTGCCTGTTCATCTTTTTTGAAATAACTCTCAGAAAAGTTTTATCTAAGATATACTGATCCGGAGAGATTGAACCAGAAACTATAGATTCTCCTAATCCGTAGCAAGCCTCAATCATAATTTCTTTATCATTGTTGTTTAAGGGATTTACAGTAAATATAACACCTGCTTTCTGGGACTGAATCTGTTTTTGTACCAAAACAGAAATAAATACTTTTTCATGAGGAAAATTATTTTTAATCCTGTAATAGATTGCCCTAGCTGTAAATAAAGAGGCCCAGCACTTCTTGACAGCATCAAGTATCTGCTGTTTTCCCTTGACATTTAAAAAAGTGGCCTGTTGTCCTGCAAAGCTTGCTTCAGGCAAATCCTCTGCAGTAGCAGAACTCCTGACAGCCACCAAAGGTAATTCTCTCCCTGCCCTGAATATATCCAGATTTTTATTAGCCAATTTATCAAATAATTCCTTGTTTTTGTCAATATACTCATAAGCCTCCAGGATTTTATCTTTAAGGTCATCAGGAATTTTTAGTTCAACAATTAATTTTTGTATCTCATTTGCCTTGGATTGCAATAAACTATTATTTTCAACATCTAATCCCTGGAGTATAGAGTATATTTTTTTTGCAACATGATTATAATCTAAAAATCTCTTGTAAGCGCCGGCAGAAATTGCGAAGCCATTGGGAACAGGTAAATTCATTGCAAACATTTCTCCAAGGTTTGCACCCTTACCTCCAGCAATAGAAATATCAGTTTTCTTTAGATCCTTAAACCAAACAATGTCTTCCATCTTCCCTCTTTTTCATATTTATCTAGATTAAAAATTTATAAAGGTTTTTATCCTCCAGCACTTGAATATTTCCTCATTGCTCTGTTCCATAAAAACAAAGTAATAAAAAAGAATAAAATAACAGGAATTGAAATCTGGAGTATTAACCCTAAATTTGCCCCCCTTAGCATCGCTTCAGCAGGATAATAACCTAATATAGCTAAAGGAAGCAGGAAGGTTACAAAAAATCTGACTGTAAGCCCATAGATGCTGGCAGGATATCTTGATAGATCTGTAAGTTTGAAGAATAAATCAAATAAAGCATATGAATTTACTATCAAAAAAGACAAAGAGGAAATTAATATAATAAATGAGTATAAGAATAAAATTCCAAGTGCTATAAACATTAAATAAAATAAGAATCCAAAGCTCCAGATGTCTAAATTTAATTTTACAAAGCTCCAAACTATTAAACATAACCCAGTTGTTAATTCAGCAATACCCTCTATCTGTATCGAACTGAATGTTAAATACAACAAAGGACTATAAGGCTTGAGCAGGAATTTGTCAAACTCCCCTCTTCTTACATTGCTTATTATTTTTGAAGGAAAATCAAACATAAACAATCTTGCAATCCCAAGTACAAATATGAAAGTTCCTTGCAATAGTATAAACTCTTCTAAACTCCATCCAGGTATTCCAGAAGTATTATTATATATAAGTAAAGTTACAATCGGGGTTATAATGCAGGAAATTATCAAAGCAATAGATTTTATGATAAAATTCCATTTATATGCAAGTTCAGAGCTTAGCTCCATTTCAAAACTCCTCCTGAAAAGCATAAGATATTTTCTCATGTTCCAGCTCCCGAGAATCTTTTAGATGCTCTCTTCCACATCAAATAGATTATATATCCAAGGACTCCAATCCATAAGATTTGCAAAAGATAAATCTGTAACATCCCGATTATTTCATAGTTTCCCAGCCAGATATTTACAACTGCATCCCTTATATACTTAAATGGCAAAAAGAATGAAATATCCTGGAACCACTGAGGGAAAAATGATAAGGGTAACATCCCTCCGGCTAGGAACAAAACGATGGTTCTCCTTGCTTTTCTTATTCCTGTAATTCTCTTCAGCCAGAATGCAGTAAGTCCAACGATGTATGATATCATGAATTCCAACACTACTGCAAAGAACAGGGCAAGGATAAATGCCATCAAGATCCAAAATCCGGGGATTGGTATATTAAACACAAGTTTTGCAATAAACAAAAAAGGGATAGTTTCTACCATTAAACCAAAAATGCTATAGCCTCTATGAACTAAAAAATAATGGCTAAACAAATTAACAGGGATTAATAAATCAGCAATTAGTTCCCCATTGATTATGTTTTGTTCAAACCATGCATCAACTTCTGAGTAAACAAACCAACCGATAATTGTATTTATGGCATAATAGGTAATCAGAGCATTAAAAGTAAATCCATTTATTATGGCCTGGCCAGCATAGCTGTATATTGATTTCCATAAATAATAATATATCAACAAGCTCAAGGGGGCGGTTATCAAACTCATATAGAGATGGAATCTATATACTATCATATCCTTAAAACCCATTCTTATAGAAGCAAGATATTTATTTATCATTTTTTTTCTTTGTATATTCTCTGAATGATTTCTTCAATAGGCGTATCCTGAATGTTAATATCAACAACCTCATACTCTTTTATTAAATAATCAATTACCTCATTTATTTTTGATTTTGACAGATCTACCACAACTTTTAATCCATATTTTCCTCTTTTTAATATCTCACAGCCTTTATGTTTAAATCCTACCGGCCTACCGTCAAACTTGATGTCAAGGATCTTAGTTGTCATATATTTTTCCTTAATTTCCTTTAATGGGCCATCATAAACAATTCTTCCATCATTGATGATGATTATCCTCTTGCATAGTTTTTCTATGTCCTGCATATCATGGGTTGTAATAAGAAAAGTAGTTCCAAACCTTGTATTAGTGCTTAATATGAATTCCCTGTATCTTTCCTTTGCGACAGCATCCAGTCCAATTGTTGGTTCATCCAGAAATACTAATTTTGGTTTATGTAACAGAGCTGCAATTGTCTGGCATTTCATCCTCTCTCCCAAGCTTAAGTCTCTTACCGGTTTGTTTATTATTTTACTTACACCCATTATCTTAATCATGAACTTTAATCTCTTTTCAAATTTTTCCTTGGGGATTTTATATAAATCCCTATGAAGTTCAAAAGTATCTAAAGGAGGCAAATCCCACCACAACTGTATTTTCTGTCCAAAAACAACCCCTATGTTTTGTACATATTTTACCCTTTCCTTCCATGGAATAAAATCCAAAACCTGAACCTCTCCATCTGAAGGATACAATAATCCTGCTAAAATCTTAATGGTAGTGCTTTTTCCAGCACCATTGGGCCCGATAAATCCGACTATCTCTCCAGGCTCAATTGAGAAATTAATTCCTTTCAAGGCCGCATCATAACGATGCTTTCTGGCAAAAACAGATTTTATTGCATTAAGTATCCCAGACTTTCTTTCATGGGTTTTGTAGGTTTTCTTTAAATTTCTTACCTCAATTATGTTTTTCATTAGTTCCCCTCTTTTGCTTCAGGTTTATCATAAAAAAGAAGCAATAAAATAATTAACATAGAGTTTATGTTGCATATTTCATAGAGTCTAAAAACTTTAGGTTTATATAAAGTTTTCTGAAAAAATTAATTATTATCTTAGTGCTTCTAAAGCAGGCAGATCTTTATTTAGAATATATTCTATAGATGCCCCTCCACCTGTAGAAACTTTGGAATTTTTAATATCTTTAGCAAAAACAGCAGAATCTCCTCCACCAATAACACAATAAGAATCAGAATCTATTGCATTTACAATCAAATCAGTCCCACCTCTACATCCTTCTTTCTCAAAAGCTCCAGGAGGTCCAAACCATATACAGGTTTTATATTTACCTATTAGTTCACAATTCTCCTCTGAACTCAAAACATCAACAGCCATTTTTCCATCAGGGATATCTTTTGGATCCATAATATCCCTTCCTTTAAAATCATAATCTGCAACAACTACTCTTGAAGGTAAAATTAGTTTAGGTCCATATTTTCCATTGAGGATTTCTTCAGCTTTTTTAATATATTTAGCATTTTTTTCATCAAGTATGTAAGGAGCATTCCCCATACTTAATCCGCTTGCCTTCAAAAAGAAATGAGAAACTAATCCTCCTAAGATTACATGATCAAAAACTTTTGAGAAATAATCAACAGCTTTTATTTTTTCTTCTAATTTTGCTCCTCCCACAATTGCAATACCCCGCTTAGTATTTAAAATTGGGCCCCATAAGTTTATTTCATTAAGCATGCAATACCCAGGAGCAACAATTTTTCCAAGTTCTTTAAACCTTAAAGGTAGTCCATAATTGGAAGCATGTTTTCTATGTGCAGTCCCAAATGCATCATCAACATAAATATCTGCACCTAAATCTACTAATTCTTCTATAAATTCAGGACCATCTTCTTCTTCACCTTTATGATAACGCAAATTATCTAATAAAATAATACGCCCGCCCCTCTTCTCTCCCGCTATAATTTTTTTAACATTTTCCCCAACGCAATCATCAGCCATAATCGTCTTAGCTCCTATTTTTGCCTCTAAAATTGGAGCAATAGGCCTTAAGCTTAGATTTTCATCCTTCCCTTTTGGCTTTCCAAGATGAGATGCTACTATAGCAAGTCCATCATGAGCAGTAATATAATCCAAGGTTTTTATGGTAGCGTCAATTCTGGTAGTATCTGTTACTTTTCCATCTTTTAATGGAACATTAAAATCAACTCTTACAAAAACTTTCTTATTTTTTACATCTATATCTTCAAGATTTGAATAAGAGCCAGGCATAAAATATCAATGGAAAATTGGTTTAAATATATTTATGAAGTTCAACACTCTTAATAAAACAATTATCATAACCCTTGTCTTTTATCTCAAACCACAAGCAGATATCCAAAACTGCTTCTGTTAAACCTTTCTTGGTCATTATTAAACTATGATAATGATTCATTAATCCATCATTAGGATAAGAAAACATTCCAAATATGAGGGGGATTTTATTTTTATCTAAACTATTCTCAAGAGAGGCAATCTTCCAAAACCCGCATATCTCATGCTCGCATATAGACATTCTGTTTCTTGCACCATATGGAATAAGATTATCTTTAATCCTACATTGGTGTGTCGTACTAAAAGACGCAGCAATCTTGTTTGTAGAGTTATTAAAAATAAGGGGGATTCCCTCTGCTGTGAACTCATATCTTGACTCGTCAATTGTTCTTGATGGAACTGTTAATTTATATTTTCCGCCTTCCATCCCAACCAACGAAGTATCAGAATAAGAAATATCTTCTTTTCTTGGACGACCCATCACTTTTTCATAATCTAAAATATCCCTTGCTTCAATTAAATTGATAATCCTAAAACCCCTGTATCTTTTATCTTTTGTTAAATCTGATTTTACAAGAATCCAGGCAAAATAATCATAAGAACTCTGGTCTACCCTTGTGTTAATCTTTTCTGTCAATGGGATTCTTTTCGCTGAAGGAGTGATCATTAAGACTCTTCCTTTTTTAAAATAAAACTTAGAATCATCACTGAAATCTTTCTTAATAATTTTTTCAGCCTCTGTAATCCTCTCTAAAAGACTTTCATCCTTAGTCCATTCAGGATTTTCAAAAAAATTTTTTCTTGTTCTCATGATAAAATAAGATCAGAAAAACTTAAATAATTTCTGCCTGACAGGGTAATCTTGGAATAGCTGCCTTAAGTGCCTCTTTAGCTGCTTTTTCATATTTTTTATCAGTATAGACTGTAAATATCTTCTGTTTTTTCTTTACTCTTGCAGCAGTTCCTGTTGGTTTTCCAAATGCCTGGCTCATTCCTGAACTAAGTCTATCTGCCCCAGCTCCTGATAAAATCTTCTTTTCTCTAAGTATCTGGTGAGGATAAACTCTTAATTTAAAATGATAATTCTTAGGGCCAATGTTGTTGTTTAATCTTCTTACTATAACTATTCTTGCTGACTCCAAGGCATTATGTCTTATCTGCATTTCTTGTTTGCTTAATAGGCTAAATTCTGCCTCAAAGTCTTTATTAAGGACTCCTAAGTCATACTTAACTATCTTGTTTGCAGCAAAACCTTTAATGAAAGCCTTCTTTTTATATTTACTTTTCCTTGTATAAGGTCTTGTCAGCCTTGAATAACATTTACCTTTTCTTAATCCCATTTTACATAACCTCTATTTTATTTCCAATAGATTGACCGGGCAACCCTTTTTCGAATAAAACTCTTAATGATCCTTTATTACCATGAGCAGCTTTTATCTCCCCTTTTATCTCCTTGCCTTTAGGACTTTTCCATAAAACCATTTTTCCAACTAACTTGTCAGCTTTCTCCCTATTATCAACAGACTTTAGGTTTATAATCATCTGGTGATTTTTCTGAGTATGCCTCCCTGTCCTAAAACTAGTAATTGTTGCTTCCATTTTCTATGTTTTTGTAGAAATTCCATTTAAAAGCTTTTCTGATATATATGTATATATTACAATCCTGAAAAATAACTAACAAAGACCCATTCTAATTTAATAATTAACTAGTATCTCAACACCGCTTCCAAACAATTCCTTAAGGTCGCTAAAGATTGTATCCTGTATAAATACTCTTGCAGGAATCTTCGCATCTTTTATCACTTTCTCAAATTCGCTAAGAGAACTTTTTACAACATTAATAATTCTTCCATTTGCAATATCTGCCTTGCTGATATCATCCCTTTTATCTATATCATCAATAATAAATGCAATCTTATCCAATAATACAATTTCCCCGATCTTATCACCATACTTAAATCTTATAGTAACTCGGTTTAACTCATAAGATCTTTTTCTTTCTATGTATTCCACTAAAGCTCTTATATATTCATTTGACTGTCTTACTATTTTGGTTATCTCTTCTTTTATCACTTTCTTGGATTTAGAGTCAAATTCTTTTTTGATTTTAATAAGTTCCTTTAATATGCTTAATAATTTCTCCGGGAAGATACCCTTGTCAATAAAGGCTTTCTTAAAACTCCCTTCAATTTTATTTGAATCAAATTTAAATCCCTCTAATTCCAACGCATCTCTTGTTATCGAAACGCATATATCATAAGTATTTCTCAATTTTTCCTTGTCAGTTCTTTTTTCAATCTGGGTAAATAATTTCTTTATCCTCCTAAGATAATCTTCAGTATCTTTCAATATATTATCAATCTCTTTGCCTGTAACATTCTTAACCTTGCCATGCTCAATATCCTTATAGTATTTTCTTATTCTCTCCAAGATATCAACATATCTTTTCTCCAATAACTTTTCCTTTTTGACAAATATTTCATCTAGCGCCTTGACTGTTTCTCTCGGTGTTGTTGGAGGGATCCCATATAACATTAAAGCCGCCTGCGCCGGATTTAAGGTTGCATAAAATAAATCCTCTCCCAAAATCCCCAATAATTTTTCCCTTGTTCTTTCCAATAACCTTTCCCCTATATCCATATTAAATTCAATTGCTTCAGGACTTGGCTTTATCCTCCCGCTTTTCAATAATAATCTCCATGGTAAAAATACTCCTCTGTCAAACAAAGGAACACCATCCCTTAGTAAAGTAAATATGACCTGGTTCCCATCCTTTAATGATTCCCAAAAGTCAGTCAAAATATATGTTTGAACGTGGAAGGTTGCCTCCACTCCTGCAATCTTTGCTGCACTAAATCCTAAATTCTGAATTATTGCCCTTAGTTTAGTTCTTAGCTCCTGTCTTGGCATTCTTTTTACATCAGTATCATCAATAACAATAAATACATCTATGTCTGCAGGGTTTGCATCTCCCCTGAATAATGACCCTGCAGCAACATAACTTAAGACATATTTCTCAAATTTCTCAACAGTCATTGTTTTGTGTATTTCTGAAGTTTTTAATGCCCCCAAAATTCCTTTGTCATAAATTATCAAAGACATACCAATTGATTTTAAGATATCAAATTTGGAATCAAAACAAGCCTCTTGCAATGCAGACAACAACATTGGTATAGCATTGAACTTTTTGTTAACCGTAGAAGACACCTCTATTATTATTTTTGTTATTCTTGCATTTAATTCCTCTTTAGTCATTTTCTTGCTGTCAGAATCATCAATAAGCAAGAAGATATTTACAAGATCTTTATTAGCCTTGTAGAATTCATTTTGTAGTTCTTCAGGCAATTCCTTAGACAATAAACAAATTCCTAAAACATATTTATCAAACTTCTTTAAGACCTCTTTTTTAAATTGATTAAGATCTTTTTTTAATTGCTCCTGTTCTTTAAACTTTTCCGCATCCTCTTTTTTTAATGAATCTTCAGGAAGTTTGTTATTTGAACTTTCCTTAGAACTCTTTTTTTTATTCATAAATAGTTATTCTCCAATTAATATATTTAAACTTTTTGGTAAATTTTCAGAAAATTCAACCTAATACTTTTAACTTATTTTATTAAAATATTTCGCATAATCTGTTTTTTATTGAGAAAAATTAGAAATATTTATATATTAATAACATAATAAATATAATTAGATATTTATAATAACAAAAAATGAGATAAAAATTCATTTTTTAACTAAAAAAAAGACAAAAAGGGGTTTTTTCTTCAAAAACCGCTTAAAAAACAAGAATAAAAAATTAGAAAAATGGAGGAGGTGTTATCCCTTATGGTAGGTTACAATCTCTGGGGAGGAATAAACCCATATTCCCCAGATAGGGCTGCTTTCTCTGAAAGCGGAGCAAATAGTACACCAGATTATAAACTTATTTGTGAAGATTATCCTTGGTTAGAAGATGTTTTTAAAGAAAAAGGAAGGGATATAAAGAAATTAAAATATGGATTTGACAGTACTATTTATATGGAGGGCACTCCATTAAATATTGAAGAACTTAGAAAAGAAGCTGAGGTCTCCAGAATTATTATCCCATTCCCAACAAAAAAAAGAAATTTAGGATCAAAAGTTCGAGAGTTTAGTACTGCAACTGCATAATTAGATACTAAAAAAGTTTAAAAACACTTATCTCTCTTATTCTTAGATGGAAGAATACCTCCAGACTACAGAATATACCTGCGGTAGCGCAGCTTTATTAATGGTTCTAAAACATTTTGATAAAATGCAGTCTAATAGAGAAAATGAATTTAAGATTTGGATGGAGTCTGCTTTGCTTCCGGTTAGAGCTTCTTCCATATATGGTTTAGCTTTATACGCTAAAAAACTTGGATTAAATCCAGAGATTTATGTGGAAACAAAAGATTATGAATATCCCAATTATAGATTTAAGAGTTACAAACTAAAAGATGTTAACCAAGCAAAATTCTCATCTAATCTTTTTTTAAAAGAAGCGGAAAAGAATAATATTAAGATTTATGAAAAGAATATTAATCTGGAGGACATCAAGAATTTTTTAAAAAATAATAAAATATTAATAGCTAGGATGAATGTGGGGGTTATAAGGGAACATAAAGCCCAATCAAACTATGTTGTTATTTATGGTTATGGAGATAAAAAATTTCTTGTTATTGATCCAAAATCAGGAAAAAAAGTGATTCCTGAAGAACAGTTTAAGGAAGCTTTTGAAACAGTAAAAACTAAATGCAAGAGGGATAACAGAGCAATTGTATTTTAGTTCATAGAAACCTTTTTAAATGATTTTTAATCTTCTAAACTTATGGGCCCATGATCTAGTGGCTATGATGTCACCCTTACAAGGTGAACGTCCCCGGTTCGAGTCCGGGTGGGCCCATATATATTCTGCATTAAAATTATCTTAACATAACAGTACTTATAAAAAAGTTTTCAGCTATTAATAGAGATTTTAATGTCAAAAAACCTTGAAGAATTATCAAAAGAAGAGATTAAAAAAATTTCTAGTAATATTAGATGTGATATTATCGAGATGACCACCCTAGCTAATTCCGGTCATTTAGGGGGGCCATTGGGATTTGTAGAGCCCGCATTAGTTGCTTATTTGCTTTCAGATATAGACTGGGACGATCCGTTTAGTCTGGATAATGATATCATAATTCATAGTGCAGGACATTACTCTGCTTTGTTTTATTCTATAATTGCAGAACTTAACAAAAATATAGACAAAGATGAGATGATTTTTGGTTTTAGAAAAATAAATAGTCCATTTGAAGGGCATGTAAATCATAAGATTCCAGGAATTTGGTGGACTTCAGGAGTTTTGGGTTATGGTCCTGCAGTAGCAAATGGATTTAGAATTGCTCTTGATAAACTAAATCATAACAATAAAATAACTGTAACTTTGGGGGATGGAGAAATCACAAAAGGATCCATTCCGGAAGCCTTAAGATTTTCTGAAAAATACTCTGATAATCTCACTCATATTATAGATAGAAATCATAGACAGATTAACGGACAAACAAATGATGTAATGCCAATAAACATTGAAAAAAATTATCGTGCACAGGGCTGGGAAGTGATCAGGGTTGATGGTTATGATATAGATGAAATATCTAAGAGCATTAAGGAAGCAGAGGGATTAACAGCAATAATTGCAGAAACAACAATGGGTAAGGGCGTTAAACTTATTGAAGGAAATTCAAAATATCATGGCACTCCTCTCTCAAGAGAAGAGGCAGAAAAAGCAATAGAGATTATTGGAAAAGACATTGGGAGAAAACCAAGATTTGAATCCCTAGAAAGAAAAAAATTAAATGAATCTAAAGTTTATATTTCAAGACCCAAATTAAATCATAAAATTTCCCAAGGATCCCCCACAAACCATACCAATCCAATTTCTTGCAGAGAAGCATGGGGAAAAACATTAGAAAATCTAGCTGAAATTAATAAAAATATCCCCTTTATTGTATTTGATTGTGATTTATCAAGTTCGGTACAGACCTCAGAATTTGCTAAAAAATATCCTGAAAATTTCTTCCAGGCCGGAATACAGGAAAATAGTACAGCTCTAACAGCAGGAGCATCTTCAATATTTTTACCAACTTTCTTTGCAGACTTTGGTATATTTTCTGTTGATGAAGTTTACCAGCAACATAGACTAACTGCATTAAATGAGGGAAATCTTAAATTAATTTCAACTCATTGTGGATTGGATGTAGGCCAAGACGGGCCAACCCATCAATGCATAGATTATTTAATGCTTGAAGGAATTCCTAACTGGCAGACCTTTGTTGCATCAGATGCTAATCTAACAGATCGGATAGTAAGATATATGGCTTCCAATTACGGCAACATGCATCTTGCAATCGGAAGATCAAAAGTCCCAATAATAAAAAAACAGGATAAAGATGAACCTTTCTACAATGAAAATTATGAATTCAGACCTGGAAAAGTTAATACTATAAGAGACTATGGAGAACAGGCAGTAATCTATACTTATGGTTCAATGACTCATAGAGCAGTCAAAGCTGCAGAAGAATTAAATAAAATCGGAATTAACATTAAAGTTTTAGATTTAACAACTCCATTAAGTCCTGACAAAGGTTCAGTAAAAGATGCAATAACAGAACAAACAAAAATAATTGTAACTTACGAAGATCATTTCATTGGAAAAGGAAACCAGGAAGGAATATCTCCGGTAATAAAATCAATTCTTTACAATAGTAAATTCAGGCCAGAAATTTATGCATTAGGGATAAAGAACTTTAGTAAATCAGGTACTCCGGATGAATTATACAAAGATTCTGGAATTCATGAAAATGATTTAATGGATTTAATAAAAGAAAAATTTAAAATTACCTAGCTGCGTCAGCCTGTCTTTCCAATTCAAATTTTTTTGAGATAGCCTGGGATTTGTTATCCATGTTATATGCCAATACAATCTCATCAGCCAACCCATCAACTAATTTTGTTTTCTTTCTAAAAGTTCTTTGATATGCCCCTTGGGTAATCATTCTTAATGCAAAATCAATTCTTCTTTGAGGAGACATCTCTACAGCCTGAGGATATCTTGCTCCACCATATTCTATTGTTGTAATTTCATCTCTTGGAGCAGCATTCTCAACAGCTTTTACAAAAACCTCAACAGGATTTTTTTGTAATTTCTTTTCAACAATCTCCAACGCTCTCTCAACTGTTTTGTAAACATGAATTCCCTTGCCTGTAAAATTTCCAGATCTCATTCTATGTATTTTTCCTCTGTGTCCGGTAACCATCAATTTATTAATCAATCTTTCTACAATATGGTTTTTACCTTTCCAGAACTGGACCTTGCTGTTTCTTCCGCAGGTTTTAGGAACCAGTATAGGTTCTACATTGATATATTGTCTTACTCCCGGGTCTTTTACTGAAATATTGCTTGTATCCCATTTATCAAATAACTTCATCATCTTCTACCCTTCTCTATCTTTCCTCTTACTAGTGCATTTAAACTTTGATCATTAACTTTGATAACCTGCCATCTGATGGCTGGCAAATCTCCTTTTGATCTTCCCTTTGTTCCACCAATAGGTTCTATGATGACTTCATCGTGTTCATTAATTATCTTAATAGCATTATATCCAGGAACAAAAGCAGTAAGTTGTTTTCCATTCTTGACAAGCTGGACTCTGACACATTTTCTCAGAGCTGAATTTGGCTGCTTGGCAGTAACCTGTCTTTTTTCCAGAACAATAGCCTTGGCTTGTGGTGCAGCCTTTAGTGGATCTGATTTTTCTTTTAATCCAAGCATTCTTGTTTTGTATAATCTTTCTTTCCACCTAAGACTCTTCCTTCTATTCTTAAGTTTCTTCCCTGCACCTAATCCTCTGCCTTTGTTTGCCATTCTTAAACAACCTTTATCTCTATGTTTTTGAAATATTTCTTGACTAATTCATTAAGGTCAACGAGGTTTTGCTTGTTCTTCCCAAGCAGGTTGGCCTTGTCAGATAGACCCTTAACTTCAATTAGGATTGTCCCCTTTTCGTCTTTATAAACTTTACCCTTTATGGGATTTATTAAATTTTCAACAAATTTTTCAGGGATTTTATTGAACTCTACAACCTTAATTTGTTTCTTTAATGATGCAGCAACTTTCTTTATGTTGCTCCCTGCTTTTCCAATTGCTCTTCCAATCTCTCCTTCATCAGTTATAAAAGTCAATATTCCTTTTTTGTCAATGTAGCAGTCTTTTACCTTAGTTTTAGTAACTCTTTCCATAAAGTTTATGTAATTTATTTCTTCAATCCCATACTTCATTTTAATAGCTCAACACAGTAACAACAAAAGGTTTCTTGCATAAAGTTCCTAGTTCCTTGTTATCAACATCTAATTTGACAACATTGACCTTATTTATCTTAGCCAGAGACTCGATGTCTTTCCTTGTATTTTCATCGCAATTGCTTGCAATAAGAATATTCTTGATTTTATTTTGTCTAAGTTTCTTTAAAGTTGTCCTGCTCCCAATTGTTAAATTACTGCTTTTCAGTGCTTCTTCCAGATTTTTCATTTTTTACCTCTCCTGCCATCTTAACAACCAATCCAGGCAATCCTGTTCCTAAAGGAACTGGCTGGTTCAAGATGACATTCTCGATAACAGAACTTAAATGATCTTCTTCTCCTATTAGAGAAGCATCAATAAGATGTTTTATTGGTGTCTCAAAGCTTGCTCTTGCTAATACCGACTCTTTCTCTCCTGTGATTCCTGATCTTGTTATTCCTTTAATGTCCCCGCCGGCAGTCATCAAATCAGCTATGAACATTATGTGTCTTATATCAATATCTAATCCCTGATCTTGGATAACCTTTCTTGCTTCCTCGATTATTGTGTTTCTTGCAGCCTCAATCCCGTAAACTTCCTGCATCTCAAATATGTTATTGCACTTAGTCCTTGATTCATCAACTTCTTTTAGTTTGATTACATCTTTTAGATTTGAACCTGCTGTAAGAATTACAAATTCATTCCCCTGTTTTACAGGCAATACCTGGGTAATTCCAGAAACCCCTTTTATAAATACCTCTTTGGCTTTTTCCTTGAGTTTGTAAACATCTTTCAGTTCTTCTGAATTTGGTTTTAATACAATTGTATCTCCCTTGTTTAGTAATTTAACATTAATTCCCTTTAGCCCCTTGTTTAATGCCTCGGTTATCTCTTCATCCTTAATCTTGAGATCTCTTATGTTTTTCTTGTTCAATTCGCATTCAACCTGTAAATTTAAAACGTTAATCGAAAATGAGCTCACTATTTCCCTAAACTTTGTCTCCTTAATCTGGGATGCGATGTTTCTTGCAAATTTAACATCCTCAGAATAATCTTTATGCAAGAATATTTCCATGGCAGGAGTTGAGATAGTCCTTCTTGCATCAAATATTTCTATAAGTCTTGGTAATCCTAATGTAACCTGCACTTCTGCAACTCCGGCAAAGTGGAATACTTTCATTGTCATCTGTGTACCCGGCTCTCCAAAGCTTTCAGCAGTAACAACTCCAATACTTTCACCAGGATCAATCTTTGCATCGCTATATTCTTTCTCAAGTCTTTCAAGTATTTTTTTCTCTTGCTCTTTTGTAAGCTTTATATCTTTAGTTAGCTTTTCATACTTTTCAAGCAAAGGTGCTGGAATTTTATCCTGATATTCTTCAATCATTTTCCAATTACCTCTTTGATTATTTTTTTGACATCAATTGAACCATTAACACTTCTTGAAACATCTACTCCATCGTCTCCATACTTAAACTGTACAATCATCCTGTTGGCATCTCTTACTGTATGGTCATATTCAATTTTCATATCCTGCAGTGCGTTAGCCAATCTTCTGTATAGATAACCTGATTTAGGAGTTCTTAATGCTACATCCATTAATGAATCTCTTCCTGTCATGGCGTGGAAGAAATATTCTCTTGCTCCAATTCCCTGTTTGAATCCTGTGTCTATGAATCCTTTTGATATTGGGGTTAACTCTCCCCTCTTGAATAATGATAATGTTCTTCCCTTGTAACCTATTTCAATTCTTTTACCTCTTAATGCTTGCTGTCCTACACATGCTGCCATCTGGGCTATGTTAAGCATGTTTCCTCTTGCTCCTGATTTTGCCATTATAACAGTAGGATTATTTTCATCCAAGGATTCAGACAATAAATCTCCTATCTTGTTTCTGACCTTGTTAAGAACCTGTAATATTAATGCTTCTAATGTTTCTTCCAGAGTTTTACTTGGAAGTGCTTCAAGCTGTTTTTTATTATACTGTTCAATTAAGTCTTCAGCTTCTTTCTTGGCATCTGCCAAAGCCCTGTTAACTTTGGATTTTATTTCCTGGTTTAGGTCTGTGTCAGATAAACTTGTGGTGAATCCTCTGAACAATAAAACATGAATCCCTAATTTGAAGATATCTCCCATTAATCTTAAAGTAGCATCTTCTCCATAATGTGAATGTAAACTTCTTATTAACTCTCCTTTTTCCTCTCCAATAGATCTCTCATCAATGTATCCCTCAACTAACTGCCCACCCTTGATTTTAATTGATGTTTTTGCTTTTGTCTCACTTATGAAATCAAAATCCTTGGGTAATAAAACTGAAAATATTTCCCTGCCTGAAACTTCCTGTTTGAATTTAGGTAGGTCTTCTATACCAATTGACATAAGCAAATTAACAGCCTGTTCTTTTGTCAAAGTCATATATTTAGTCAATAAATAATTACCAGTGATTGCATCTTCAGGGGATCCAATAATATTAGTTCCGTTCTTTGGAGTGATTATATGATTCTGCACCTGCATTAATATATCTGCCTCAGCAATTGCTTCCTCTGTTTGAGGTACATGCAAGTTCATTTCGTCTCCATCAAAGTCCCCTGCATAAGGATTACATACAGCTGGGCTCAATCTGAAGGATTTATATGGTAAAACCTTGACTCTATGGCACATTATATTCATTCTGTGAAGAGAAGGCTGTCTGTTAAATATTATAATATCCTTGTCAATTAAATGTCTCTCAACAATATATCCATTATCAAGTTCTTCCAGTAAAGTCTCCTGGGTTTCTGGAGTTATCTTCTTTTTCTTCCCATCAGGTCTTATAACATAATTTGCTCCAGGATATGTTAAAGGACCATTCCTTACAAAATTCTTTACCCATTCCTTGTTCCAGTCGGTGATTCTTTCAGGCACAGTAAGTTCCATAGCAACTTCATAAGGAACTCCTATCTCATTGAACCTTATTTCTGGATCAGGAGATATAACAGTTCTTGCTGAAAAGTTAACTCTTTTTCCAGCTAAGTTGTATCTGAATCTTCCTTCCTTGCTTTTAATTCTCTCTGTAAGAGTTTTTAATGGTTGTCCGCTCCTGTGTCTTGCAGGGGGAATCTGTGTTATTGTATTATCAAAGTAAGTTGTAACATGATATTGTAATAAATCCCATAAATCCTCAACAATAACTTCTGGTGCTCCTGCATTTATGTTTTCAAATAATCTCTGGTTTATTCTTACAATGTCGCTTAGTTTGTGTGTTAGGTCATCCTCTGATCTCTCTCCGGATTCTAAGGTAATAGAAGGCCTCATAGTTACTGGAGGAATCTGCAATACAGTAAGTATCATCCAGCTTGGATGGGCAAATCTTGGATTATAACCAATAGCTTCCAAGTCTCTCTCCTGAATTCTGTCAAGTCTTGTCTTAACCTCAATTGGACTTAATTTTTTATCATTCTCCAAGAAGCTTGTTGGAGGCTCTATTCTGTAATTTAACTGTTTTGCATTACAGTGAGGGCATTTCTTTATGTTTTTCATTCTTGCAAATGTAATCTTCATTCTTCTCCTTCTTGCTTCAGCTCCTTTGGTTTTCTCAAGAATACCCAAAATCCTTATATTATTTTCAATCTCTTCCTCATCAATAAGAACTCTTCCGCAGTCTTTGCAGAAAGCTCTTAATACATCTAATATTTGTTTTGAAAATTTAACATGAACGATTGGCCTTGCAAGTTCAATATATCCAAAGTGGCCATGACATTCCTTTAATTTCTGTCCGCATGTCCTACATCTTATACCTGGATCAATAACTCCAAGCTTTGAATCCATTAAACCACCATCAACAGGATAACCTTCCTTGTCATATAATTCAGCTGTAACAAGTTTTACAGAAGCCATTTTCTTAATCTCTTTAGGGCTAAGTAAACCAAATACAATACTATCGACCTTTTTATATACGCTGTCTTTCATTTTAATCAGTATATTTGCTCTTTAGTTTTAATTTTGGATAAAATCCAAGTGATTTTAATTCATCCAATAATAATTTGAATGCATAGCTTAATTCGATTGTTGTGATTTCTACATTGCTTCCGCATCTCTGACAGAACTTTCTTCCTCTGTAATCATCACTAACTGCAAATAATCCGCAGCTTTCACA
This sequence comes from Candidatus Nanoarchaeia archaeon, assembly GCA_028714095.1. Lineage (GTDB taxonomy): Archaea > Nanobdellota > Nanobdellia > SCGC-AAA011-G17 > JACPNG01 > JAQTMY01. The sequence continues at coordinate 153,073 of JAQTMY010000002.1, forward strand.
GACATGTAATCTTGTCTTGTCTGAATCGAATCTTTCCTTTAACAATAAAGATGCACCATGTGCTACAAAACAGTCTTTTTCCATTTCTCCTAATCTCATTCCTCCTCCTTTTGCTCTTCCCTCGATAGGCTGTCTTGTTAATAGCTGGATTCTTCCTGATGCTCTTGCATGTAATTTGTTTGCAACCATGTATTTTAATTTCATGTAATATTGATTTCCAACAAAGATTGTTGCTTCATATTCCTCACCAGTAATTCCATTGTATAATTTTTCTGTTCCGTTTTCTTTGAAACCTAAACTCAATAATTCTTTTCTCAGATCTTCTTCTTTCTCGCCTGCAAAAGTAGTTGCATCAATCTGTCTTCCAGACAAGGCACCGACCTTTCCGGCAAGTAATTCCATTAAGTGAGAAATACTCATTCTTGAAGGAACTGAGTGAGGTGAGAATATAATATCTGGGATTAAACCTGAAGCAGTAAATGGCATGTCTGGACTTGGGACAATTGCTCCGACAACTCCTTTCTGTCCGTGTCTTGTAGCAAACTTATCTCCAACCTCTGGAACCCTTTCATCTCTTACCTTAGCAACAACCAATCTGTTACCCTCTTCATTTTCTGTAAGTATTACCATATCTACAACTCCCCTTTCACCATGTCTTATTGTTGTAGATGCCTCTCTTCTTGTGCTTGCTGCCAGAGTAAACTCTTCCATATCTCCCAGGAATCTTGGGGGGCTTGTCTTACCAATTAAAACTTGTTCTCTTTCAACCTTGGCTTCTGGATAAATAATACCGTCGGATTCTAAATATTTGTAATCTTCTTCACTTTTGTATCCCTTGACTTCTTTGTCAGGAACTCCAATTTCGTCAACTAATCCGCCCTGATACCTTAATTCCTCGCTTATGTATGGCCTAAAGAAAGTTGATCTTGCAAATCCTCTTTCAATGCTTGCCTTGTTTATTATTAAAGAATCCTGCATGTTATATCCTTTGTAGCTCATCAGGGCAACAACTACATTTTGTCCACCTGGATGTTCATCAAACTTGGATACATCATGCATGAACGATCTTACTATTGGAGCCTGAGGATAGTGTAATAAATTAACATCTGTATCATTCCTTAAATGGTAATTTGCTAAATACAATGCCAATGATTGCTTCTGTGTTTTTTGTCCTCTGTTAAGTCTTGAAGACTGAACACAATTTGAGAATGGAACTAATGAAGCAGTTAATCCCAATATTACGATTGGATCAATTTCTAAGTGAGTATGTTCTTTTGTAATTTCCTCTTCCTTTAATGCAACATAAAGATTTTCTTCTTCAGAAGCATCAATGTATTCGATGATTCCTTCCTTGACTAAATCACTCCACTTCATTTCATTTTTCTTTAGCTTTTCCATATGCTCGTTAGTCAACAATGATTGGCCGTTTTCAACAATAATCAATGGTCTTCTTGCTCTCCCCTTGCTTGAATCCAGATAGATCTCGTCGCATGAATCGTCGTAGAATATGTTAAGGTTTCCAGGTAATTTTCCAGCTCTTCTCTCAGCTTTTAAATTTTCCAGGAAAGACTTTGAATTATCAACTTCCCCAATGTATTTTTCATTTAAGAATAAATCAGTCATTTTGCAAATTCAACTCCCATAGTTTCAAGTGCTTTCTTTATTTTTTCCTCATGAAGTTCTTCCTGTGTAACGCTTGCCAGCAATGCAAGATTTTTTCTTAATCCGATTGAGGTTCCTTCTGGAGTTTCTATTGCACATAATCTCCCCCAATGGGTTGGATGAAGTGCTCTAGCCTCGAAGTTTTCCTGTGTTGAGCTCAATAATGATGCGATTCTCTGAAGATGACTCAAAGAAGATAAATAATTATCCCTTATAATATTCTGGCTGACTCCTTTTCTTCCTCCAACCCACGTTCCTGTTGCAAGAGCACTCTGTATTCTTGAAGTCAGTAATTTATCTCTTATTAGATTCTTGACAGTTGAGAACTTTCCCCTCTTTACAAGTCTCTGGTAGTTGTATAAGATATCTCCTACAAGTATTCTCATGTTCACCCTGAATAAATCAGACAACAAATCTCCAGGTAATTTTAATTTTTTGTTTGCATAGTGATCCTTATCCTGTGGTTCCAATCCTTCTTTTGATACCATAAAGAATTTTTTGATTAATTTGCATAAAGTATAAGCTTTAACTAACCTGCTCTTGTCTGTTATTCCAAGATGAGGCAATAGATATTTATCTAACTGTTCCTTAACCCTGTCCAGTTTAATGTCTTCTGGCTGGACCATTCCCATCCTTTTTGACAAGAATTCCAAAGCATCTTTCTGTGACCTTACTTCCATTGAATCAAACAAATTAATGAAAATATCGTCGTATTCTTTTTCCTTGGAGATGTATTTTGTAATGTCCTGGTCTTTTATTAATCCTAAAGCCTTGATTACAATTATGATTGGGACTCTTTTGAATCTTGTAAAGCTTAGGTAAATCATCCCATCCTTCATCTGTTCTATTGTATGAGGAATCCTGTAAGCTCCCTGTTCAGAAAATAATTTAGCAGAATATTTGCTTGGCCCCGTTTTATTCTGCTGTATAAATAATTTATTTGAAGCTAGGTCCTCTACAGTAATCAAGACTCTTTCATTACCATTAATTATGAAGTATCCTCCCGTATCGGTTGGATCCTCCATCTTTGATATTAATTCTTCTCTCTTTAATCCGTTTAGATGGCAGTATTTTGATTTAACCATGATTGGGATTCTTCCAATCTCAGTTGTAAAGGTTTCCCTTTGCATTCCGTCGATATAAGTGGAAACCTTAAGCATCAATGGAGCAGAATAAGTTAACATCCTTAATCTTGCCTCGCAAGGATAAACATCCCTCTTGCTTCCATCAGCCTCGGTGATTGATGGTTTTGTAATCCAGACTTTTTCAAACTTAATTTTGAATTCATTCATGTCTGAAGGAATAATAGTAGGAATAATTTCTCCAACCTCTTCAATGATCCTTTGTAGTTCATAATCTATGAAGTGGTCAAATGATTCTATATTTGATTGAATAAATGAATTATCATCAAAATACTTTTTTATTAAAAAATGACCCTTATTCATCCATGACCACCCTGTAATAAAAAGATTCTTTCATCGTCTCACTTTTTCTTGTTATCTTGATTATGTCTCCTTTCTTGACATCCATCTCTGCAATTGCAGGATCATCTCTATGTATTTTTGGTAATTGTTTTCTTGAAACATTAAAATTAAGAAGTAAATCCTCTATTTCTTTTTCAGTGAGTTTTACATGCTTTGGTGTAAAAGCATGTTTTGAATAATCAATATTTTTTCCTTCAACCATTTTTTTACAGTTCTTAACGGGCCGTACGGGACTTGAACCCGCGACCCCTGCATTAAAAGTGCAGTGCTCTAGCCAAGCTGAGCTAACGGCCCATCAACGCCCTGGCCGGGATTCGAACCCGGGTTCCCGCCGCGACAGGGCGGGGTGATAGGCCACTACACTACCAAGGCTCAGCGACGCAGTTGTATCATGATTATTGGCATAGTTCTGTTTATCAGTCATTACTCAAAAACACCAAAAAGGTTACACTTAGTCATCTCTAGAGAACATTGGGCCAACATAGGGTGTTTGAAAAATTCCCCCTTTATAAACATTTCGATTTTTTCTGATTTTAGAACTATTATACAAATATATACAATACTATCATAAAAAGAGCCGAATCGAAATTCGGCTCAGAGGTTTCAGAAACAATGTGTGTTATGGGGTTATTGTTATTTTTCCTCCAGACACAAAATTATTTCCCTCATTCAAATCTGCACATTCAGGAGTTTCTCCACTTCCTACAACCAGAAGCAGATACCATTCTCCAGGAGTCGTGCTGGATGGGATACCCACTGGAACACCCGAAGCATGAGTAATTATATCTCCTGGAACAACCGGAGCGAACGGACCATAATCATCAAGGAGAAAATCTCCTGAATCATAAATCTGATCCGATGACAGGTAATAATAGGTCATAACTTTCGTGGTACCCGGTCCATTATTTTGATATTGGATACCGACGTCAATCGTTCCTCCGACCATTCCTGCAGTTGGTATCGTAATCCAGTTTGCTTGTAAATCTGCAAAGCATACTCCTGGATCAAATATCTGAATCTTATATTCATCTTGATCATCCGAAGGAATTGGATCTATACATCCTTCTTTGGATCTCGCGATGAACAATAGATATTTGTTGCCGGTAGGAGCGCTCATCGGGATTGTAACATCGACATCATGCCACATATCTCCTGTTCCAGGGAGAACAATTCCGTATTCGTTTTCCTGTAGGAAGAAGTCGTCAGGAGAATACCAGAAATCATCAGATAGAAACCATCTGACTAAAACTTCAGTCGGGTTAGGACCGTCGTTTTTATATGCGAATCTTAGATGTATCATTTCTCCCTTTATGGCCGTAGTAGGTCCTGAAAGCTGCACACCCATTAAGTTAGTGATGCAAAATGGTTCAAGAACAAAATTAACGTCGATGGTTTTTCCCGAGACTACCTTTACAACCTTCGGCAAAGGATATTTATATCCCGACTTTTTCACACTGATAGTCTGGTTTCTAATCGGAAGATTTTCAAGAGTATTTGGAGTATTCTTTCCTGTAAAGTTTCCATTAAGGAAAATATCAGCACCATCAGGAGTCGATGTAACCGATATGTTACCTCTCTTTTTCTCGGACTTCAAAATCAACAACGAAAATATTCCAGACCAGGATCCATGGCCATATTGGTTTTCACCCCTCACTCTGAAAAAATAGTAAGTATCTTCGCGGTTTGATGAGAGCATCATTTCAATAGATGTCTGAGGTATCCTATTCTTTTCTGTCAGTTCAGTAAATGAATTGGTACATGAGTATTGAAGAGTATACCAACTTGCAGGTAACCCTCCTTTTGGTTCAGAATTCTTCTGGTCAGGATTTGGCAGAAGTGCTTCAGTCCAGTTCAGCGTAAACTGAACTTCTGACTTTGTTTCTGAGGGACCGCTGATAACCGGAACTGTCTCAGGATTTCCAATAACCAAGAGGTCAACGATATTTGACCACGCCCGTTCCTTATCCTTCACTTTTGCAGAAACACGAAAATAATATGTTGTGTTTTCATTCGGATTAAGAGTCAGATGGATGTAAGTTTCGTTAACTTCCCTCTCTTCTACCTTTGAGGAAGAGAAAGACGGATGGATGTCAGATTGCACGATATATTTCTGAGCTCTGTCTACTTTTGACCAGCTAAGGTCAAAGGCCTCCCCGACTTGTACAGCTTCTCCTGGATCGTTCAGAACAATCATCAGGTCCGGATTGATACCAGGACCAAAAGGACTGTCCTCGCATGAAACCAGAAGCAACATCGCTGCGAAAAGAACCATTAATGTGATATATTTTTTCATGGCAATATCTCCTTTCTTTTTAGAATAGAACCATGATCAAAACCTAATCTTCCGGGTTTTTCCGACTCGGAAAAACAAGTTTATGCAGATCTAAGTGAAGAAAACAAGCCAATATGGCTAAATAGGTTTTGATATAAATGCCTATAACTTTGAAATTTATAAAGTTTTCCATATTGAAACTATCAAGGAGTAATAACAAGTTTAGGAAAACATCAAAAAAATATCCCCACCCCCGGAGTCGAACCAGGAACCACACGGGTTCAGCTGACTATCTTTCATTCAAAGCAACAGCCTAGTCTGATAGTGAACTCATCTACAGCCGTGCGCTCTACCATTAAGCTAGGTGGGGCTAAAATTCTAGCCCAATTTTAATTTATAAACCTATCTAATTAAAAGAAAACAACTTTATTACTTCTGACCTTAAGAAGTTTGCCCATGAATTTGTATTTTACTATTGCGCTTGGCAGGTGTAATTTTCCAAGAATCTTAAGATGGGACTCAACTCTATATGTAATAATTCTTTCTTCTCCTGACTTAAGATTATTAAGAATCCATATTACCCTTAATCCGAGAGATCCTCTCTGTATTTTTGAAGGCTCTAATGTTGTGTAATGCCCCTTAATTGGTTTTATCAGACTAGGCAAAAAGTCTATTACCTCTACATTACTAAGATCTTTTCCTCTGTTCTTGACATGGAGCATTACCTTCAATTCTGAAATACCCCCCTCATTCTTGACTCTGAAGACTTCTTTCCTTACAGCAACTTTCTTTCCAAAGAAATAAATTCCTAATATGCCAAATAAGATTAAAATTAAAATTGTAATGCATGCTCCTCTGTAATCTGTCTTTACATCAACCTCATAACTATCTCCGGGTCTTAATACAAAATCCCAAACAACATAATTACTCTGTTTTTGAGTTGGTTTTATCGAATAAGTCGTGAATATTTTTTCAAACCAGTCTAATTGATAATATAATGATTCCTGCTGGTCCAGATTTCCTTCATTTGATTTAATTAACTTTGCTTCCTCTATCAAAAATCTTGAATTCTTTTCTACTTTTTCCTTAATGTCAGGATTTTTTATTACAACAAACCTTTTTGAATAATCTCCAACAATCTCTCCGTCATAATAGGTTTTTATTAAAAGAAGATATCCTCCAGCATCGGTGATTGGACTTATATCTAAACTTACCTCATTGCTGAACGGCTTGTTGTATATCAAATCTGTTGAAAATTTCTTTTCAAAAATATCGCTCTTTATCTCCACCTCAACATTATTCAAATCTATATTATATTTATCAATAAGCTTAAGATTAAACCTGAAATTTTTCTTTGCTATTAATTCATCTGGAAAATCAGCTTCAATTTTAACTAACTTTTCAGGTTTTATAACCTCTAGATCTATTTCCTGTTTAGCCTTAATTGTTAAATCATTAGCGTCTTTTATCTTAACTAAGGTTTTGTATGTATCTCCAGGAACAGCATCCTCTCTTATTCTTGCAAGAACCTTTACTTTCTGTGTTTGCTTTCCTGAAAGAACTATTTCATTTGGCTGGGCCCTCATATTCTCAAACACTTCCGAAAAAGGCATGAACGCAAATTCATCAGCAAAGATCATCAACCTTATTTCCCTGTCTTCATTATTTATAATTTCAAGCTCAAACACAGCTTCATCACCAGGAGCAACATCTTTGTCAAGCAATGTATAAGCTGTATCAATATCAGCTGCAATAGTAACTCCTGAGAGTACTAGAATAAACAGTATAGCAACTAACCACCTCATGGGTTATTTTATTAGTCTTAGAATATTTAAAGATTGTTTTTTTATAGTATATAGTTATCTTAGTATTTTTGCTATCTTTCCTGTAAGATCTATTATTGTTGAAGGATTATTCTTAAGTTCTCCTGCATCTATAACAATGTCTATTTCCTTTGCAATTTTCCTTGGTATTTTGTCAATAGAAGTTATCGGCTTCTTGTTCTTTATATTTACACTGGTTGTTATGAAAGGGATTCCTGCTTCCTGTACTAACTTAGTGAATTCATTGTCAGGGATTCTTACCCCTAAGGTATCTAAATTAAAATTAACGCTTTTGGCAACCAGGTTCTTCTTAATAACCTTTAGTATGAATGTGAACGGCCCAGGAAGCCTTTCTATGTACCTTTTGTTTACCTTGAAATTATTATATATCCAGGGCTTGTTTGGGGCTATAACAGAGAAAGGCTTGTCAAACCTGTCTTTAATCTCCCTTATCTTGTTTACAGAATCCTCATTTAATGCATCGCAGCCAATCCCATATATGGTATCTGTTGGATAAACAAAGATCTTGCCTTCAATTATTGATTTGATTACCTTTTTTCTGTTTGTTTTGCTCAATGCTTTACTGATAGATATAATTTCCATAGTTTATTATGGATAATTCAAGCTTAAAAATATTACTTAGGAACAATATATAGAATTACATAAATATTTATATTAAGTTTTAATAGGCAATATATAAAGTTAACTAATGTAACCACTTTAGAATTAAGACAACCGAAAGGTTTATAAATAAGTTGAGTCCAAGATATATTATCACCTCTTTTTCCCCAGCAGGCATTCCATCTCGGGATGCTTGCCAGGGTTTTAATAATTACAAAGGATAACTAAGATGATAAATGTAAGCGAAAGAACAAATATTATTTATCCTTTCGAGGACTTTTCTTTCATTATCGCAATGCCCTACAATGGATTGCCTAATGCAATTCTTGTAAATCCAACCTCTCCGTTGCAGGATAATTTAGAAGATAAATTAAAACAGGTTGGATTAAATCATAAGGACGTTGCTCTTATAGTTTATACAGACATTGACAAATCAAAAAATAGATATGATCCAGAAAAAATTTCTAAGTCTCTTGGTAACAGGAAAATACCCGGTCTTGTTTTAAATCCCTGGGATAGGATAGTACTTGGAAAAAATATCAGCATCTACAAGCTTTATTTAATAAACAGCCAGAACTTAGATCTGATTGATCATAGACCTCTCAATGGACATGACATTCTCTCCTCAATCATAGTCAAAAATAAAGTCCTTGATGATATTTATGTTTCAACATCAACAGAGCTGAATCAAGATATTATATTAAACAAAGGGTTTGATTTTATTATTCCTTATCGAAAAAAAGAAAAGATTAAAACACTGGAATTACAAAAAGGAATAAAAGTTTACGGTGAAGAAACCTGTAATAGATTAAAAGAGATTCCAGCACCAACGTTCATGGAAGAGATGTTTAGGTAATCTTACTTATATGGTTTTCTTTGTTAAATCTTATTACGTTTTCAACAAAACTCTCTATCTTTGATTCATGGCTTACAATAATTACCTGCTTGATATTTAATTCATCCAATACCAATCTTATCCTGTCTAACTGCTCGCTTGAAAAACCATCTGTAGGCTCATCAAGAATTATGATATCTTTTGTTCTAATCTCAGAAACTAAATTATTTATCACCTGGTTTAATGATAATCTGTAGGCTAATGCTGCAGCTGTTTTTTCCCCTCCGGATAAATAGTTATAGTCAATGTCATGCCCGTTCTGTATTATTTTAGGGGAATATTCCTCATCAAGACTAATAGAGATTTCCTTATTGTTCATTAGTATGTCAAACCATTTCTGGAACAATATGTCAAAATCATAATGTACTCTTAGCATTACCTGTTTTTCAATCAAAGAGATTATGTTTATGAAAGATTCCTCAATCCAGGTTCTTAACTGGCTTAGATACTCTAATTTTTCTTTCTTTTTTATTCTCTCGTCTATTTCTTTATCTAATAGATTTATAGTTTTTGTTATTGAATTTAACTGAGTTTCAAGAGTAACCTTTCTTATTTCAATATCCCTGAAGTTTTTTCTTAAACTCTCTAAATCTAATTTTTCTTTTTCATAATTCCTGTTTATGTTTAAATAATCCTCCAGCTTTTTTATTGAATCTTCATTTGATTCCTTTAGTATTTTTACTTCCTTGCTGATTAATTCATTTTCTTCTTCTAGCTTTGTTTTTTCCTTTATCTTTTCCTCAATGGCTTTTTTCTTGTAAATAACTAATTCTACCTTGTTTTGTCTCTCCTTTAATTCATCAATTTCTTCTAATAAGTCTTTTATTCTTTTTTCAAAACCTGCTTTCTTTCCTATCAATTCTCCTTTTTTATCCCCTATCAACATTAATTTGTTGTTTTCTTCGTACATTATCTTATGTTTGTGTTCTTTATTTACTTCCTGCTTGCATAATGGACAAAAATTTAAATTTTCAATATCTTCCTTTATCTTATTTGAATTTTCTTCCTGAGCCAATAGTTTAGATAGTTCATTTTTTGTATTTTCAAGTTCTTTCTGCGTTTCATCAAGAACATCTCTTTTGAACTTGATTGTTTTTTTTACCTCTTCAACATCTATTGTTATAATTTCCTTTTCCCCTTCATTAACCTGCAGGATTAAACCATTTATCCTTGAATCATTTCTTTCTTTTTTTTCTATTCTTGAAGTTATTTTTAAGTTGTTTAACTCTATCTTTTTTCTTAGTTCCTGCTCTTCCTTAATCTTTTCTTCATATAAAGCAATAGACTTAATCTTGTCATTAACCTCTTTGTTTAATGTTTCATATCTTGGTTTTATCAGATTGATCTCCTTGTTGATGTTCTGTATCTCTTTCTCATAATCAATTTTCTGGTCTATTTTCTTGTTTAGGTCAGATATAAAACCAGCATATTCTTTTTGTTTTTCCTTTATCTTGGTTAGTATTATTTTTGAGTTTTCATTTATTCTCTTGTATTTGTCAATTCCAAAAACTTTCCTTAATGTGTCTAGCCTTGCATCTTTCTCTCCTGATAAAATTAACTTCATTTCTTCCTGGGGGGTATAAACTGTATATCTGTAGATTAATGATTTTGTTTTTGTAAGTAATTCTTTTGGATAGTTTAGGATGTTAAGTATCTGCTGCTTTAATTCCAATGCAGTCCCCTCTCTTCTTGCTCCATCGCTTATTATGTATCCAGAATCCTGTGAAACCCCTGAAGAGGTTCTTTTTAATGTTCTTTTTATTATGTAATCTTTATTTTCAACTTCCATGAATAGTTCAACATAACCCTCATCTTCACCTTTTCTCAGCAATAAATCTCCGCTTAACTCTCCTTTTCTTATCCCGAATAAAGCAAATTCTATTGCAAGTAAAATAGAGGACTTTCCTGTTCCAACATCACCAGATAATAAGGTAGAACCTTCAGGAAACTCAATCTCTTCAATTAAATAACTTCTTATGTTGTTTAATCTTATTTTCTTTATTATCATTTTTTCCAGAATCTTATGACTTCTTCAATGCTTTCCCTTGTTCCAGTATCAAACCATAGATGATCTTCCTTTGGCAGATAATAATATAATTCTCCTCTGTCTGCAATCTTTGGGAAAATATATTTTTCTAAACTTATTCCGTCTTTGCTGTTCAACAAAAATTCAGGATCTTCTGGCAAGTATTCAAAGACTTTTTCGTTTAGAATGGCAAAACCGCTGTGAACCAAGGCATTTCCTTCTTTAGAACAGTAAACAAATCTTGAAATTTTCTTTCCGTTAATTTCAACTATGCTTTTATTTTCAACATTAAAAGACCTGTTTAATATTATTGTTGCGGTTGCATTGTTTTCAAGATGTACCTTTAATGCTTCTTTCAAATCAATATCATAAAGGTTATCTCCATTGTTTACAAAGAAGTTCTTGTGTTGTTTTAGCTTGTCTCTTATTAAATATAAGAAACCCCCGGTTCCCATCTTTATCCTTTCAAAAACAAACTCAATTGGGATAGTAGTTTTGTTTTCAATGTAATTTTTTATGAATTCAGGTTCATAGAATAAAGTCAAGTAGAGTTTATTAACTATTTCTGATCTTTTTATTATGTCTATTGAATGCTCTAAAATTGCTCTATTATCTCCTAATGGCAGTAATATCTTTGGTATAGGATTTCCTGATGGAGTGAATTTTTCCTTTTCTTTTATGTACTCTCTTATTCTTTCCCCAACTCCTCCGCACAAGATGACAGCTGCAACTTTTTCCATTTTAATTCAAGGCCTCCTTTAGTTTTAATTCATTTATGAAGTTCTTGTAGATTCTTGCTTCAAAATCATAGACTTTTTCCCCTTCTTCTTTTTCTTCATTCAAGACTTTCATCAGAACATCAATCAAATGCTTTTCGTTTTCAATCTCAATCTGTCCTAGATGCTCTTTTACAATATTTTCTTCTATGTCTTCCACATTTCCCTTCTTTATTTCAACTTCTTCAAAAGATTTTGTTTCTAGTTTATTTGTATTCCTTAAAACAATGTAAGAATCTTTTAGTTTTTCATTTATTAAGTTAAAATCAATATCTGAAACCTTTCCTGACTTTAAAGTTCCTTCAATTCTTAACAAAACAATCTTATCATTAAAGTCATTTACTTTGTTTAATATTTCATCTGTTATTTGTCCTGGTAATTTATCATTTGCATTAATATGATAGCTCAGAACTTCCTTAATTGGAATTTCTACTAATTCTGTGTTTAGCTTGTCATCTACTAAATAAAAAGATCCATTCCTGAATTCCTCAAGTTCTTTAAAATTGTTTGGGAATAAAGCTCCTGGAAAAACTAACTTTCCTTTTCCAAAATTAGTTTCAAACCTGTAATGTACATGACCTCCTGCATAATAATTGAACGTTTTAGGCAGTTCATTAGTGTTCATGCAGTCTACTTTGTCTAAATCTGATGGTTTAAACTCTTCCAGAGCTGTGTGGAACATGAATATTTTAAATCCTTTTTCTTCTTCTATGTCTTTAAAATCTAAGTTTTCATAGTCTTTTTTCTCTAAAGAGCCTTTTCTTCCTAACATTCCTGCTAGCTTGACTCCTGTCTTGTCTTCAGTTATTATTAGTTTGTTTTCTTTTACTTTGAATACGTTTTCAACTAAACCTGAGTTTTCTAATACGTCTAGCATTGTTTTTCCAGAATTTGAGAAGTCATGGCTTCCTGGTATTATGTATATGTCTATGTTGTGTTCTTTTGCTTTTCTTAGAATTCTTGCTGTTTCCTTGATTAGTTCTATTTGGGGTAGAGCTGTGTTAAATAAGTCTCCTGAGATTAGAATGAAAGCTGTGTGATTAGTTATGCAGATATCTATTGCTTTTTCAAAAGATTTTAAGCCTAGATCCCTTAGGTTTTGTTCTCTCCAGCCTCCGATGTGGCAGTCTGCTATGTGAGCGAATTTCATTGAGTTTAATCTAAGAAGTTTAATTTATAATGTTTGTTGGGGTGGAGGAGATAAGTTTTAATAGTTTTAAGGTTTACGAAAAGATATGAAAAGATATGATCCAAAAATCAATAACCAAGAAATTGAAGATAAAAGTGGAATCTATTATGTTTGCCTAAAGAAAAAATCAACCTCAAAAGAATTTGGATCTGCAGAATTTGAAAGTTTAGAAAAACATAAAGTTTTATATCTTGGAAAAGCCAAAAATCTTAGAAAAAGAATAATAGATAAACATCTAAAAGGCACACCAAGAAATTCTACCTTAAGAAAAAGCATCGGAGCATTATTTGAATTAAAAAATAATAAAGAAATTTCAGATTGGATAAAAAAACATATCCTATTTTTTTATTTAATTATGAATCAATCAAAGTTATCTAAGATTGAATTAAAACAAATAAAGGATTATTCCCCCCCTTTTAATCTTAAGGGGGCAGAATCCATCGAAAAAAATAAAGAATTTCGAAAATATCTAACTCAAAAAAGAAAAAATTTTTAAAATGGAAAAGAAAATCCTACATTTAACATTGTTCTATTCAATAATTTCAGGGGCTAACGAGGGGGCAATTTTCTAAAAGCGAAACTAAAAAAGAAACGAACGGGGGGAATTCCGTAACGAGAAAACTATTTACATCTATTATGAACTTTAACAATATATTCCATAAAATCCAAAGTGTCATCTAAAGAATGATCGGTCATAGCAACATTACACCACCTATGTCCATAACGAACATTTTTTGATGTATGTCTAATTTCATTTTCAACTAATGGAGTTACATGCATTATTTGTATGCTTGAATCCTCGCCTTCTCCTCTTTTTTGATTTCTCCAAGCAGGTTGCCAAGTCCTAATTCTTTCTCTATCAGGTAAATTAGCAGGATTACTGTTTATTGATGTTTTACACATGGGACAATCCAATAAACTTTTATCGTTCTTTGGAAAATTACTAGAAGGTAATTTTATAGAATTATCAATCTCTTGATGTTTTATAATCTCAAAAACTTCGTTATATGTCTTATTTAAATCCGCTCCATAAATTGCACAAGACATTATTATCCCTAATAGTGCATAAGTCTCAACAGAATCATACCACTCACATGCTTCTAAAGCTGGAATGACACAAGAATTTTGTGTCCACAAAGTATCATTCCAATTTTTTAAAACTTGTATATGTGGTACCCAATGTTCAGGTAAAACAACATATCTCTCAGGCATTTCATGAACTTTATCTGAAGGATATTTTATTTCTGTGCCTTCATCATTTTTAATTACAAAAACTAAAACTTGAGCTTCGTCTTCTCCAGAAATTTCAACTCGTTCAATTTTTTTAGCATAAGGCAAATCACTTTCGGCAACAATTAATGGATGCCATCTGAGATTTCTATTTGAAAAAGGAGCTTTACCTTGTCTTCCTCTCGTACAAATAGCATCTCTTTGTAATTTTCCAGAACCTAACCCTAAACCGCCATCACGAGTATAACTAATTTTTCCAAATTCTTTTAGAAAATTTTTCTTATTATCTTGAGGAACATTAGAAATAATTTGTTTTGATATTTTTTCACAAAGTGAGATGATTTTATTGTCTTTTTCTGTCAAAAAACTTGCACTAATTGTTCTTCCTGTTGCCATTTTTCTTGCTTAATATTATTTATATGATTTGTCAAAATAGCCTCCCAAGAACAGAAAAGTATATAAATAACCACTAGTTTACACCGCATGTGGTGATACTATGATTAAATCTTCTGTAAATGGACAAACTACTTTAGGTCAATCACTTAAAGATACAAGACTTAACGGATATAAAAAGGTTTCTCTAAAACAAACATTTTCTAATATTCACAACCACCTATACGCAAATAGTAATATATCAAGAAATGAAAGATTAGGTTCAGAAGTAATAAAAATTGTTCTTACAAAACATTTTGATGAAAAGTGGAAAACAAACATTTTTAATGAAAAGTCATACACTAACTTTGGAGAACAATTTCCAAAAAAGCTTAAAAGTTTCTTTAATGAAAAGGTCTTACCTATTTTGATAGAGGATAATATTTTAACAGAAAAGGATGAACTTATGATAGATGATAAATCATTGATTTTTCTAGGTTTAGAATTAAGCAATATTGATTTCAGTTCAAACCCTATTGATTCTTTAGGAGCTGCATTTGAAGTTTTTGCAGAGGGAAAACTTGCAGGAGACCAAGGACAATTTTTTACCCCTTTTTTTATGGTAAAATTATGTGTGGAACTCTTGCAACCAAAATCAAACTACAAAATATTAGATCCTGCTTGTGGTTCTGGTGGATTTCTTAATTATACTATTAGATGGTTATCAAAGACAGATGCAAACTTAACAAAAAATTTTCTTGAAAATAATTTATTAGGTATTGATAAGGATTTAGATTTAGCCAAAATTGCTAAGAGTTTTACGCTATTTATGGACGGAAATCCTAATAATATATATAATTTAGATTCATTAAAAGTTCTTTCTGATGATTTGAGGTTAAAAGAGAATAAGTTTAGAGAGGACAATTTAAATAAGATAGATTTAATCTTAACAAATCCCCCTTTTGGAGCTAAAATAAAAATAAAGGAAGAAGATATCTTAAAATATTATGATTTAGGTCATGTTTGGAAATACAATTCTACTCAAAATAAGTTTTTAAAAACGCGAACTATACAAGAAACTGAACCTCAGATCTTATTTATAGAATTGTGTATCAAATTATTAAAAAATGGCGGCAAAATGGCAATGGTTTTACCCGAGGGTATTTTTGGTAATCCATCTCAAAAATTTGTAAGAGATTATATTCTTTCAAAAGGTAAAATTTTGGCAATTATAGATTGTCCTCACGATGCTTTTATGCCCCATACACATACAAAAACAAGCATATTATTTTTTGAAAAAGGTGAACCAAAGGAAGATTATGATATATTTATGGGGAAGGTAGTTAATTGTGGTCATGACTCTAGAGGAACTGTTTTATATGATGAAAATGGAAATATAAAAGAAGATTTTTCAGAGATGATAATAAAATATGAAGATTATATTAATTCTAAATTAAATGAAAACAAAACCACATTCATTTTAAATCGTAAAGATTTGATTGATTCGGTATTATTACCTAATTATTATGATTTTGAGCTCTTAAAACATACTAAGAAAAATAAAAACAGTGATTATGAATTTATTTCTTTAGGAGAACTTGAAGAAAAAGGACACCTCTCAATAAAGAATGTTCCTTCATCCATATCTAAAGAAGTTTATGGTTCTGGAAATATTCCGTTTATAAGAACTACAGATATAGCTAATGGTGAGATATTATATTCTTCTATCCATACAATTTCACAAGAAGTTTTCGAGCAATATAAAGATAAACAAGGATTAAAAGAGCACGATATCTTATTTGTAAAAGATGGAACTTATAGAATAGGCGACTCTGTCTTATTATTTGAAAAAGATTTGAATTGTTTGGTTCAGAGTCACTTTAAAATGATCCGAGTTCTAAAACATGAATTAATTAATCCTTTCTTGCTATTTTTTCTATTACAACAAGAAATTGTTCAAAAGCAGATAAAAAGTAATGTATTTACACAAGCAACACTGTCCTCGATTGGAAATAGAATATATGATATTAAGATTCCATTACCTAAAAATAAAAAAGAAAAAGATCAAATTTCAAATTTAGCTAAAGAAGCTTTATCATTAAGAAATAAATACAAACATGAATTGTTTGATTTTAAAATTAAACTATAACCTTACTAATCTTCTTTTTATAAAAAGAAGCAAAAACACGACGGAAATCCCCCCACGACGAAACGACTAACTGAAAATTACCCTCAATACTTATTCTTGATTATTTTTTTCACTCCCTCTTCCAGTGAAAAACAAATGAAAACCAAACAAAAACCTTTAAATAAAACCAAAAATTAAAACTTTTAAATGAAACTAATAACTATAATCCTGATAGTTTTTCTTGTAGGAATCTCTTTCAGTCAAATACAATATGATAAAGAAACAATTCCAGAACTAAACACAGTGATGAAACAGGGAAACTACAGAAACATAGAAGAACTAAGGGCAAAATACACATATAGTTTAATGAATACTGAATATCCGGATAATCTGGAAAAAGGAATGCAAAACAGCATGAATTTTGAATACGTAAAAGAATTTTACTTCTAAAAAATCGGAAGATTTTCGGTTAAAACACATTCTAATTAATCTAAATGTTTAGTACAGTTAAAAACACGGATTTTGTGTTTCTTTCCTTTGATTTCAATTATACCCACTCCGGTATTTGACAATTTCCCAAGATTAAACATCTCTTTAGGATCTTCTCCTGTAATTACAGTCATTAAAGCTCTGGAAGTCCCTCCATGAGCAACAAACAAAACAGTATCCTTCTTGTGTTTCAATAAAACCTTATCTAGAAATTTTTTGATTCTGGAACACATATGTTTTGGAGTTTCGATCCCCTTAGTTAATTTCTTGTCTTTCCAGACATCTTCCTTATTCTTCTTACCTTGTAATTTTCCAAGATATCTCTCCCTCAGTTCCTTAACAAACTTAACAGGAACATCAGGATGATATTTGATTATCTCTTTGGTTGTATCCTTAGCTCTTGCTAGATCACTTGAAAAAATAAAGTCTATCTCCTCGTCCTTTAATCTTAAGGCAAGTTTCTTTGCCTGTTTAATACCCTCTTTAGAAAGTTTCCCAGGTATATGCCCCTGGCTAATCCCTTTTTTATTCTCAATAGTCTCACCATGCCTAGTAAGAATTAATCTCATAACTAAAATAAAAACAAGGAATTTATAAATAATGCTGTTCCTAAAAAAATAGAAAAATTATTAAATTTGACCCTAGTACTACCAACCATGGACTTTCCCCTTAAAAAAATAAAAATAGAAACCACAAGGAAATGCAATCTGGACTGCATATACTGTTTTAACGATTCAAACCTGAAAAGAGAAGCCCCAGATGAAAAGTTCAGTCTGGAGACTATTAAGAAGGTTATCAGAGATGCAAAGGAAATCGGATTGGAAACAGTTATGATTACTGGAGGAGAGCCAACACTAGAACTAGATACATTTAAATTATTAAAATTCTGCAAGGAACTAAATCTAAAGACAGAAATATATTCCAATGGTATTTCCCTAACCCCTCCCCTGATAGATAAACTCTGTGATGCTGGATTTGACAAAATAAGAATCACATTCCTCACACAAGATGATAATAAATTCCAGAGACTTACAAGATCAAAAATCCAAGATTACAAAAACCTGATTAAAAGGAACATAACCTACTTGAAGAACAAGAAGATTTATGTAAGAGTAGGTATCACCCCTATTTTGAAATCAAGTCTGAATGAATTCAGAAGGATGCTTGGGTTCTTAGATAAATTAAATGTAGATGAAGTAACTATAGCTCCTTTAAGAAGACTTGGATTAGAGATTGAAAAAACTGAATTTATATCCAAAGATAATGCCATTTTCTTATATGAAGAGGCTAGAAAATTCCATAAGTCAAATCCTAAGATGATGATAAGGTTCGTTGCCTGCTGGGATGAGTCCTGGAAAGATATTATCAAAGAAAAAGAATTATTATGGCCATTCCAATGTGGGATTTCCTGGCTTTTCATCGGGATAGGAGGAGATGTCCGTCCAGGCGCCACAAACCCAGCCTTGCTTGGAAACATTTATCAAAAAGGATTTGACATCAAAAAGATGTGGCAGCAGAATAAGTTCTTGGAAGAAGAAAGAAAATTATATTTAAAATGCAAAAAATGCGGCTATAGGAATGATTACTGTCTAATCCACTCCAATCATACAATAAAAAAGTCATAATTTATTTCAAAAACACTCTGCTTCCATTAGAACAAAGATGAACATTCTTCCCTTTTACATAGCCCATCTCTTCAGCCAGGTCAACCATGTGATTTAACATAGCAGAATCTCCGTGAGCAGGAATTATATTAAGTGGTTTAATCATTTTAACCAGATCTCTTAAATCTTCACGTCCAGCATGTCCGGAAACATGAATATCTTTAAAGATTCTAACCTTCTGGCTTTTCAAGTTCTTTTCAAGATTCTTCCTGGCTTCAATATTAGCAGGAACAGGTATTGTTTTATTTGAAAAAATAACATGGTCTTCGTAATCAAACTTAAACTGCAGTTGATTATTAGCAATACGAGTTAAAATGGCTCCATTCTCACCCTGTCCGCCAGTACATATAATCAAAAATTTAGACTTTCCTTCTTTCTGTATCTGTCCAAGTCTTCTCCTGACTTTTTCACCATAACCAACAATCTCAGATTTAGAGCTAAAATCAACAAGATCGATCTTCTCAGCAGAAGTTATGTATTTCATCATACTCCTCCCAAGAATAACAACTTTCCTGTCTAATTTCTCTCCAAACTCTATCATGCTTTTTATCCTTGCAATATGCGAAGCAAAAGAAGTTGCAATTATAGCATTTCCAGTATTCTCAGTTCCAAACATAACATCTTTAAGCATCTCACGTGCAACTTTCTCACTTGGAGTTTTTCTATCATCACCAGCATATAAACTATCTAATATCAAAGCTTTTACAAACCCAGAATCACCAAGTTTTTTTAATCTTTCAAAATCAGGCTTTTTCCCAATTACAGGATGGCTATCTAATTTAAAATCATTAGCATAAATTATAATACCTTCAGGAGTATGAATAGCAACCATAGCAGTTTGTAGAGTTGAATGAGTTACATTAATCAATTCAATCTCAATATGATCAGAAACTTTTTTCATAACTCCAGTATTCATTGCAACTAAAGGATTTTTAATAGTTATTTTATCATCTCCCATCATAGTCTTAAGAACTTCAATTGTATAATGAGTTCCATAAATTGAACAATTATATTTAGGAGCCAAGAATGGAACAGCGCCAATATGATCCAGATGACAATGTCCAAGAACAATTGCTTTAACCTTATCTTTTAATGAGGAAATAATAGTATCATCAGGAAAAACACCTAATTTAATCAAACCCTTTTCAGTTAGATTTCTCCTGTCTCCTCCTTCTTCTTCAAAAGAAATAAGTTTTGGAAGGAAAAAACCCATATCAACAATAACTACCTCGTTATTGTAACGGATAGCAGTCATATTTTTCCCAACTTCAGTATATCCTCCAATAGTAAAAATTTCAATCATTTTTTATGTTCTGTATAAGTGTTGTTTCTTTAATATTATCTTAAACAAATCCTCGATGATATCCATCCCCAGATATCCTGCAGCCAAGCTTACTTTATAGTCCCCTGATATCAATAGAGAAGAAAATGCACCCATTAATGAAGAAGCTACTAAGGTCAATATTAGATAAGCCCAGTCTATCTTTTTCTTTCCTTTCTTGGTTTTTACGTATTTTAATATTCCAAGAAAAGACCTTACAAATCCTCCAAAAAAGCCGAACATTGCTTGGTATAATAAAAAATCCATAAAAATATCTATATCTTATAGTATAAAAAGATTATAGTTATATATGTATATATTATAGGAGCAAAAAGGAGATTGCGTTTAGAATGCAATCCCTTAAGTTAAAATAGAATATCTCCTGTATTTATTCAGAAGATTCGCCTGGTTTCAGAAGAGATATGATAGTATCCAACTTTTTATCTTTTTTTATCAGGATACAATTCTCCCCATCGCACTCTGCCCCATCCCCGTGCTGTATTAAACATAAAATCTTTCCGCTCGGTACATGAGATCTGCAAAAGTTACATTGACCGGATTCATAGAATTCTTCTATTTTCATTGTCATAATTTCCTCAACTTTCTTTAAAAGTTATTTTTTATTCTCCTCCATCAGAAGAACGAGAAAAGATAATGTTTCTGAAGATAATAATTATCTCATCCCCCGCCTTATTCTTGATAACGCATCCTTCTTTCCCATCTTTCAAAGCGCTGTCCATTATCTTGAATTGTTCAGGAGGGATATTATAAGTCTCACTCCCATCAACGAACCTGATCCAATAATCTTTTTCATCACCCATAATTTCACCCCACTTGATTTAATTGTCAGGCCAAATCGAAACATTAAATTCTCCAAAAGAGATAATCCCGATAAGACCTTGTTGGTTAGGTCCCAGAATTCCTATAACAAGCGATCCGATAAGGTGTTTGACATCGTAAATCGGGTACTCTGCATGGATTCTTTTCATGAATTTTCCAGAAGCATCATCCCCGTGTACGACCAGAGGGAGTTCTCTTCCACGATAGTTCCTTAATATAAGATAGAGACTCTTCTTTCCATTGTCATCGGGGAGCAGATTTGCATCAAGAATCTTTAATGCAACCAAATCTCCTTGCAGATTACTTAAATCCAGTTTCCTTACACCAAAAGCACCATAAATGTAACTCATAGTTTCCTTTCTTTTTCAAAATTTTAAAGTTATTTCGAGGTTCTCCCTTATCAAAAGGAAAAAATACACAGAAGTAGCTAAGAGATCACCTCAACGAGATTAAATAACATCAAAGAAATCTCAAAATTATATTTAAACCTTTCTAAACCATAATCTCGCTGAAAATCATGTAATGGTCAGATATCAAAGGCTCTTTAATCATTCCTTTTCTTAATATCTTGTTCTTGAAATTTGTAAAGATTATATCGCATTTTAGGTTAATAGAATACAGTCCATTAAATAATTTATGAGTATATCTGTTCTCCTTGTTCAGGGTTGGGATACTCGTGTCAGAAATTACATTAAATCCTGGAAACTTAACTTTATCAGCATCAATATTAAAATCACCCATCAATATTGTTGGAATCTTATCCAATATTCTTTTTATCTTAGCAAGTTGACCCTGGACAACTATTGATTTGTCTAATTTTCTTGAATGAAATAAATGAGTATTGATAACTTTAACCTTAAAACCTTTGATATCACACTCAGAGATCAAGATTCCTTTGTGGGAAAATACCTCGCTTCTTCTGAAAGGGATAAACTCTTTTAATTTTAATGGATATTTAGATATGGTAACTAAACCCTGCTCATTTATTTTTCCTTCTTTCATGTAGACAAAATTATATCCTTTAAGATTTTTCCTCAGGAATTCAACATCATCCTTGAACCAGACCTCATTTAAGCAGACAACATCAAAATCTTTTTCTTTTATCAAACAGGCAATTATTTCCATCCTTGTTCTTCTCAAGACAGAAAGCGGCCAGGGCATTCCCCATGCATTTAGATGAGCTAACTTTAATTTCATTTCAATTCAACCTTCACTCCATTAGGAGTGTCTTTTAAAATAATTCCTTTTTTAGCTAGAATATCCCTTATCTCATCAGATCTTTTCCAGTCTTTATTTTTCCTAGCAAGTTCTCTTTCTTTTATTAAAGCTTTATCCTTGCTGTTTAATTCAATTTTTTCCTCTTCTAAATCTTCTAATCCCAATCCTAATATTTTATCAAAATCAACAACATAGTTATATTTCTCTTTGTCTCCCAAATCCTTGTCGTTTAAAACATCCCAAAGAACAGCCAGAGCTTTTGGCAAATTTAAATCATCATTAATAGCTTCATGGAAAATTTCATGATAATCTTTTTTAGCAGAACTTGAAAAATCAACATTCTTTCTTATCTCTAATATTTTCCTGTTTAATCTCTCCCTTGCATTCTTTGCAGAATCAAGAGCATCAAAGCTGAACATTAAAGGATTTTTATAATGAGTGTTTAAACACAAATATCTGTAATCCAAAGCATTATACCCTTTTTCCAGAATACTCTGCAAGGTTAAAAAACCACCTTTTGATTTAGCCATTTTGCCTTCAGTTGAAGTTAAAAATTCTATATGCATCCAGTACTTTACCCAGGGTTTTTTTCCAGTTGCAGATTCTGCCTGTGCAATCTCGTTTGTATGATGTACATTTATATGGTCAATTCCTCCTGTATGAATGTCAAACTGCTCTCCAAGATATTCAATTGACATTGCAGAACATTCAATATGCCATCCAGGATATCCATAACCCCATGGACTTTCCCACATCATTTCCTGATTTTTAAATTTAGACTCAGTAAACCACAAGACAAAATCATGGGGATTTTTCTTGTTTTTGTCAACATCAATCCTTGCTCCTGACTTAAGTTCCTTAAGATTTAATTTAGCTAACTTGCCATAATCCTTGAACTTTGAGATATCAAAATAGATATTTCCTCCAGCAAGATAAGTATAGCCATTTTTCTCAATCCTTTTTATTAAATTAATCATTGCATTGATGTGTTCTGTAGCCCGACATACAACATCTGGCTTTTGTATGTTTAATTTAGAAGTATCATCAAAAAAAGCTCTTTCATAAAATTTTGCAATGTCATAAGCAGATCTTTTTTCCTTAAGTGCCTGTTTTCTTATCTTGTCTTCTCCCTCATCAGCATCAGATGTTAAATGCCCAACATCAGTTACATTCATTACATAATTGACATTATAGCCATTATACTCGAGCATTCTTACTAAAGTATCGTCAAAAATATACTTTCTTAGATTTCCAATATGCGCATAATTATATACAGTAGGCCCGCATCCATAAATCCCAACACAGTTTTTAATAATAGGTTTGAATATTTCCTTCTTGCCAGACATTGTGTTAAAAAGCTTTATTTCCATATTCATCTAATATCTAAGACTTATTTAAAACTTTTCTATAAAGAAATCCTTATTTTTTACGTTCATATCTCTGGCTGTCTCTCTTGTAGCATTTATCCATAACTCTTTCCCAGGCCTCATCCAGGTCAACATTAAGGGAATTTGCAAGACATCCCAAGGTAAAGATTATATCTGCCATCTCATCGCTTAAATCCTTTGCATCCTCGCTTTCTTTTTTCTTTTTTGGTCCGTATTTATGGTTGATTTCTCTTGCCAACTCTCCTGTTTCTTCCATCAATCTTGCCAGGATCTCATGAGGCTGCCAATACTGTACATTAAACTGAGAGGTCCATTCTTCAACATCTTTCTGAACTTTCTTAAGACTCATAAATTATCATTAAGAGTTTAAATATATAAAGATAATTATTGGATAAGTTTATTAATCTTAAAACAATCATAATAAGATGGACTATAACCTATCTAATCGTAAAATATTTGATACCCACACAAAAATAGGAAAATTCGGAAGCTGGGTAATGAAAAACAACAGGATAGAACCCTTTTCCGGAAGAGAAATAACCAATACCAATGACATAAACAACCATATGAAAAAATTCAGGATTGAAAAGGCAATAGTTGTTCCTCACTATACTCCTAATCAAAATCTTCCATTTGAGGTCTATAATCCTTTGGTATTGGATGCATCCTCAAAACTGGAAAATGTCTATGGAGCATTATGGGTTTCTCCTCTACTGGAAAATTCAAAAAAAACAATAGAAGTATTGGATAGTCTGCCAATAAAAAAAATCGTTGCATTAAAGATGAGCCCTGATTCCTGGCCAGAGGGAAAATACACCCCAAATCCAGAAACATGGGATGAAGAGTTCAGGGATAATATAGAATTAATAATGAAAGCAGCCAAGAAACATGATTTGATGATTCATATGCATACAGGAACAGAAAATTCTAATATTATGGAGTATGTTAATTTTGTAAGTGAGTTTGGCAAAAAGATCAAGATACAGTTTAATCATATGGGAAGTTCTGCAGGCGGCCACTTTGCATTCACTCCAAGATTTATAGACTGGTTAAAAGATAAAAATAAAGTTTATTGCGATACTTCCTTTTGCAGGGGCTTTGGCCCAGCCTGGCTTGTAAAAGAGATGCAGGAAAATTATCCAAAAGGGTTAGATAATATATTTTTTGCTTCAGACTATCCCTGGACAATTTTTGAAAGTGAATTCTGGAAAGTTGAAGGTATTCCCTGCACTGACAAGATAAAGAATAAAATATTCTACGAAAACGCAATTAAAGCCTATCTTAAATAAAATGTCCTATAAATTAATTTGTTTTGATATGGATGGGGTCATCTTTAAAGATATTAATTTCTGGGTAGAACTTCATAAGAAATATGGCACAATAGAAAAAGGGCTTAAATTAAATAAAAAATATCTTCATACAGATTACAATAGACTTGTAAAAGAAGTTGTAATTAATTTATGGAAAGGAAAAAGCGCAAAGCCCTATCATGACTTGATTAATTCTTTGGAATATCTCCCAGGCGTAAAGGAAACAATGGAATATGTAAAAAAGAAAAATTACATAACAGCGATAATAAGTGCATCAAGCATCGAAGCTGCAAGAAAAGTCCAGAAAGAGTTTGGGATAGATCATATTTATGCAAATGAGCTTGTAATAAAAAACGGAAAAATAAGTGGAGAGTTCATCTGGCCGATAGGGGCAGGAAAAGAAAAAAAGGCAAAGATAATAAGAGATTTATGTTCTGATTTAAACATTCCTTTAAAAGA
The DNA here is from genome assembly GCA_028714095.1 of Candidatus Nanoarchaeia archaeon. Lineage (GTDB taxonomy): Archaea > Nanobdellota > Nanobdellia > SCGC-AAA011-G17 > JACPNG01 > JAQTMY01. The sequence continues at coordinate 178,240 of JAQTMY010000002.1, forward strand.
AGTAATCTACATAGGCGACAGCGATACAGATCTGGAAGCATTTAAGGAAGTGGGATTATCAATTGCATTCAATTCCAATTCTGAAGCTTTAAAAAAGGCCGCAACACATACGATAAATAGCAATAACATCTCTCATATAATAAAATATATTCCATAATAAATTATAGAAAAACTTTTATAGATTTAAACGATTAAATTAAGTTATGTACGATCCAAACAAGGCGCATTATATTGCAATAACAGGGATAATAATTAAGGATGGAAAATATCTTATTGCAAAAAGATCACCAGAAGAAAGAGTATTTCCAAATTTATGGACAGTTCCTGGTGGAAAACTGGAAGCAACGGATTACATAAACAGGCCAAAAGATACATCAGCTCATTGGTACAATATTTTTGAAGATGCACTTAAGCGTGAAGTTCTTGAAGAAATAGGATTGAAAATAAAAAATCTAAGATATCTTACAAGTTTATCATTCATAGGCCCAAATAATATTCCAAATATTGTAGTTAGTTTGTTTGCAGACCATCATGAGGGGGAGGTTAAACTAAGCAAGGACCTTACAGATTACAGATGGGTTACATTAGAAGAAGCAAAAAACTATGAATTAATTGAGGGGATTTATGAAGAAATAGAGATGTTAGACAAGATCTTAAAAGGAGAGAAAATTGAATCCTGGAAAAAATAATTTTAGTTTAGCAGCCAAGGCATTCATAATTGATGATGATAAATTACTAATTCTTAAGAGAACCCCCAATAACATCCAGAGTCCATCTATTTGGGAGGTTCCTGGAGGGAGGATGAATAAAGATGAAACTCCTGAAGAAGGATTATTAAGGGAAGTAAAAGAAGAAACTAATTTAGAAATAGAAATTCTTGAACATATAAGCACAAGAAAATTCACAAGGTTTGACAAGCAAAGGATAAAGATGTTAGTATTCCTCTCAAAGCCTTTAAGCAAAGAAATTAAATTAAGTAAAGAACATACAGACTATGAATGGATTAATCTAGAAAACGGCAAGGAAAAAATAACAAAGTTCTTTTACAAAGAAATAGATATTATAAACAAGACAAGAATCTCTAATTTAAATCTGCTAAAGCCATAAAAACTTATTCTTGTTTTCCTGTTATTATTATGTTAGGCCCTTCCCTTGTTATGTCCAAGCTCTTAAGTCTGTTAATGATGACATCTGCGCCTGCCAAAAAGAAACCCACTTTTAATTCCTGTATGACAACTTTCTCCACATTCTCAAAGTCAAGAATTTTTTTTGGAACTTCGTTTGTCTTGTGCGCGTCATTAATGTTGAACAAAGCAATTCCGCAAGGTCTGCCTAAGTCATCTGTCTTAACCGGTCTTTTTTTACGGCTTATGATGATGCACTTGGCCTCATACTTCATTTTTATCAGCTTTTACTTCTTCTTTAGATTCTATTCCTAATACCTTCTCAACGCTTTCATGTCCGTATTTAGTTACTTTCAAATTAACCTGAGAAGTCTTTAATGAAAGCTGGTTTCCTACAACAGTCTTTCTTAATCTTAATCCTCTTCTATTAATAGTAACTCCTTTTCCTCTGCTAAGCAAAACTTTTTTTCTTCCTGCACCCTGTAGGTGTTTTATGTGGGGAAATCCAGAACTGTCAGAACCCCCGGTAATTTCAAACTCATAATCCTTGAATCCAATCTCTTCTCCCTTAATGTTATCTCCAATCTTCTTTCCTTTGAATGCAACAGTCTCTAGTTCTTTCTTGTAGCTTTTCTTTGATTTTGGATCACTGATGTTTAGCTTAAAAATTGCCATTTATTATACCCCCCATACAGGATTAGTCTTTCTTCTAATTTCTGCGATTTTTCTTAGAACTTCGACTTCTTCCCTATTTAAATACTTTTTCAATTGCTTTAGATGTACAAAATCAGGTTCAGGAATATCAGAATATAATGTGTCCCCTTCCTTTATCTGCCTTCCTATAGTGGCTCCAGGAACAGCGATGGCGACCTGCTTGCCCTTTTCAGCTTCCTGGACATTGACCTTTTCGTGCTGTATCTCCTTTATCCTTCCAACATCCTTCCCATTAATCATAAGAGGAATTCCTACCTTAATTTTTCCAGCAATAATCTCTACTCCAAATATTGCAGGGTTGCTCTGCCTGAAAACAAACTGTGGCAAAAAGTAAAGTTCTGCAGGCCTGACCAATTTCTCAAGTATCTTGCTTTCCTGATTTTTTAATTCTTCAGCTTTCCATTTTTCAAAATCTTCCAGTAGCCTGTAGATTACATTGTTGGTTATTACCTTTACCTTCTTGTCAGATTCATCTCTTACATTAAACCCGACAACAACCATATTTAATGGATCTTCTTCAGCCAGAGCTTCAGATGAATCTTTTTTGGAAATATTGCCGATAGAAGCATGCTTTATTTTCTGGCCTTTCTCTCTTAATAATCTTATTAATGCTTCCAGAGATCCAAGAGAATCTGCCTTTACAATAATTCCTTCTTTGTCAACATCTAGAGTAACTTCTTCAACTTCTTTTTGTATTTCTCTTTTTGCTTCCTCTAAATCTACATCAACAACTTTTAATGGCATACCCGCCAAAACCTTATCTAATCCAGGAGCTCCAACTTTTACTCCGACAGCAGCATGAGCCTCCTTGATAGGAATCAATTTTGATTTTTCTTTCTGGAATAATGCCCTAACTTTAGTAACGATAGGTTCATCCAAACTTCCTATGACAATCTGGTCATTGACCTTTAATGTTCCGTCGTATAATATCAAGTCTAAGGTAGTCCCAATCCCTTTTTCTTCTGTAACCTCTAATATGGTTCCATGTCCAGGTCCCTTGACTTCAATCCTTAACTGTTCCTCTAAATATTTTTGAGCCAGTCCAGTTAATATCATTAAAATTTCTGGAATACCCTCTCCTGTTTTTGCAGAGCAGGGAATCAATGCAATTTGTTTTGTATAATCACTAATTCTATCGAATCTTTCAGTTTTTATGTTTAATTCATACAGCTCTCCTAGTATAGTATACATTCTTTCATCAAATTTCTGCATTACTTTTTCATTTTGTAATTTTAATGATTCAATTAAGTTCTTGTCTTTATTAGTTTGCCATCCAGGAAATAAATCAATCTTGTTTAGTGCAACAACAAAAGGAGTTTTGTACTCTTTTAAGATTTCAATTGCTTCTTTAGTCTGAGGTTTAATCCCTTCATTAATATCTACAACCAAAACCGCCAAATCAGCTAAGTTTCCTCCTCTTTTTCTTAGATTTGTAAAAGCAGCATGTCCAGGAGTATCCAGGAATAACAGTCCAGATAAGTTAATATTAAATCCAAGTTTATCCAATAGTTTCCCTGTAATTTTCTTTACTACAGATAAATCTAACTTACTGCAAGAAATACATTGAGTGATTCCCCCAGCCTCCCCTTTAACAACAGCAGTCCCTCTAATCTTATCCAGTATACTGGATTTACCATGGTCTACATGACCTACAAAAGCTATGATAGGGGATCTTATTTTCATAGGTCTAAGCAGAAGAACTGGATTTTTAAAGGTTTTGAAAAGGTTTATAAACTAACAGAGAATTGTTTCTTATTTGATTTTAGTCCTGAAAGGCATTTCAGCATAAGAGGTGTCTCTTAGTTAAAACTTGTTTTTTAGTTTTAGTTTGCCTGGAAGGACTGCAGAAATTAAAACATTAACCAATTTTAAAGGAGTTCTCAAATGAAAAAGGTAAATACCAATAAAAAAGGAATAAAAGAATGCAAGGTTGTAGAAGAGGGCCATCTTATTTCCTTTGTATTCGCTTGCGATATTATTGACGATAAGAACATACAAAGGAGGGTAGAAAAAAGAGGGGTAGCATTTAGAGAAACAGGGGAAAAAAGATTTAGGATCAAACACTACCTTTCATATCCTGAATCCGAATGGCAATCATGTTTATGCGAGTGCACAAAAAACATTACCACCAAAAAGGAAGTTTTAGCTGAAATAAAAAGGATAGGGAAAAACTTCCTTAAAGATCCGATTACAGAATTCGAAGCCTACTTTGCTATCAGCCATAGCATTCCGATTATTAATTTTTAAAGTTTTACTGAATAGTTTAACAATCAAACGCGGTCACCCGGCCGCTTTTTTTATAAAATTAAAGTATATATAAGTATCTCAGAAGAACTTACCCAAACTACTTTGACTGTATCCATTAATCTTTACAAAAGGCATAGCCCGTTTAATAATAACTCCTTGTTTTACTAAATCTTTTTTATAGATTATTTTCTCTTTCTCCCTGTTAACAAGAATATTATCCACAGTCTTTAATCCTATTCCAGGAACTCTTAATAATTCCTCTCTTGAAGCTTCATTGATATCAATAGGCTTATCAAAATAATTTTTTGCTATTAAAATCTTAGGATCATCCTTAGGAAGCATTTCGTTAACTAAAATTTCCTTGAACTCATTAAACTTAAAATCATACTTTCTCATAAGAAAATCAACATTATACAACCTGTTCTGTCTTACCAAAGACCCGGGTTCTTTATTCTCAAGAGGAGTATCTTTAATGGGTTTAAATGCAGAAAAATAAATTCTTCTCTGTTTTAATTTCTCATTCTGAAACTTTACAGTCTTTAAAATTTCAAAATCAGTTTCATCTGCAGCACCAATAACCATCTGTGTTGTCTGGTTAATATTTAGTTTTTTAAGATAAAACTGTCTTTTAACTAAATCTGAATTATAATCCTTGTTAGAGCTTATCTCATTTAATCTTGAAGCAGAAGTAGACTCAATATTGACGCTCATCCTGTCAGACAATTCAGAAGCCTGTTTTATTAAATCAAAATTAACTCCAGGCAAAACCTTGAAATGAACATAACCTCTGTAATTATATTTATTTCTTATTAATTTAACAGCTTCAATCATCTTTTCAGTTACTAAATCAGGATCGTTCGAAACAGAAGAACTCAGGAATAAACCCTCAACCTTTCTCTGATATGCCAGATTCATGAATGTCTTGGCAAGCTCTTCTGGAGTAAAACTTGCCTTTTTTGTCTTGGCATTTTTGGATAGGTGACAATATTTGCAGTCAAAGATACAATGGTTTGTGTAAAGTGTTTTATACAGAGGACAAACCCCTTTAGGAGTTGAAGAATCATAAATCATCCCAAGATTAAACTTTGAAGATCCACCACATACATCATATTTATTTTCCAATAATTCCTCTTTTTCCAGCATAAGATTTTTATCTAAAAATAGTTTAAAAACTCTATCTGTGTTTGTCAGGGATATAACAACTGGAGAATATACTTCTCTCAAGAAAGCCAAAACATTTAAATAATATCTTCTCAGAATAATATATATCCTATATTATAGGAGGGGGAATAATGGTTAACTATAACGAATCAATTAAAAGGCCTTTTACAGACCTTAAGAATTTTCTGATTGGTGTTGTTCTAAGCATAATCCCAATAATAAATATTTTTGTAATGGGATATGAGCTAGAATGTGCCAAATCAATGTTAAAAAAAGGTAAGAAAGACTACAAGTTACCTGAATGGAAAGACTGGGGAAACTTGTTTGTTAGAGGATTGCTTAGTATAATCATAAGCATAATCTGGGCAATACCTTTGTTCATTGCTCTAATCGTCGTAATAGGGAATATGCTGTTTCCATTCATGAAATCCTTAATGACAGGTATAATTGATCCAACAATAGTCCTCCCAACCTTAGGAATTGGAATCCTAGTAATATCAATAATTGCATTATTAACCGCATACATTGCACCAATGGCCATAGTAAATTATGCAACAGACTACAAGTTTGGGTCAGGATTTGAGTTTAATAAAATATTCAAAAAGGCATTTACAGGAAAATACCTTATTGTATGGATTCTTGCCTTATTGCTTGCATTTGTGATAACTCTGATTTTAAGCATAATTCCTTTGATAGGGAGTGCAATCTCAAGCTTCATAGCAGGGGTAATAACATATACTTTGTTTGGAGAGGTCTTTTCAGAGATTGATTAACCTCTTTTTTTATTTCTATTTTTAAAAATACTATTTTAAGATAAAAAATACTTAAATACTCACCAGTAATTCTTATCTTAGAAAAAAGTGGTTGATATGGATTTTAGTGAATTCGCAAGTTTTCAAAATTACGCTAGCTTAGTGCTATTTATCCTTGTTATCTTTTATTTTGTTAAATCCAGTGAAAAATCAAGAATACGGTCTAAAAACCTTATAACTTTCCTGTTTATCTTCTCATTGATATTTTGCCTTAGGTTCTTCTGGATTGATGAAATAGCCCTAATGATACAATTTTTGATTATGCTTGTATTAACAATAATATTACTTATTATTTCAATCTCCCATTACAAAAAGTTCAGGACAGAGAGATTTAAGGTTCTTGAGAAAGTTGTGGATAAGAGATTTGAAAATCCATTAAAAGAGGAGATTAACAGGGAGATATTTGCCCCAAAATTTAAGGAGATTGACAAAAAAGAAAAAGAACTGCAGAAAAGGGAAAATTATCTTGCTGATCTTGAAGGAGCATTAGATGACAGGGAAGAGATGCTAAAACAGACAAACGAGGAATTAAAATTAAGAAGCAAGGAGATAAAGAAAAAAGAAACAATCCTTGATAATAAGCAGTTTGAACTTGAAAATCTAAAAGACCTTCTTAACGGAAAGATGAAGGAGATAGATAATCATAAGAGTGATCTTGAAAAAAGAGAGAAAAAGCTAAAGGAAAAGCAAAAAGAACTTGTTAACAAAGAAAATGATTTATTAGACCAGAAAGAAGGATTAAGCATAACTGAAAAAAGAATAAATGCCCTGAGAGAAAAGATGGAAAATGAAAAGAAAGACATCACCAATCTAAAATCTGAATTCCAGAAAGAATATTCTGAATTTAACAAAAGAGAACAGAAAATAAGAGAAAATGAGATCAAGGTAGAAAAAGAGCTCGACAAGATAGAAAGAGAAAAACTAAGGTTAGAAGAGGAAAAAATAGATCTGAAAAACCTAAAGGAAAAATACAAAGACAAGATGAACAAACTTGATGATGAAATTGATGAATTCGAAGGTGAGAAATTAAAATTTAAGAAAGAAAGGAAAGAATACGATGGAGAATATAAAAAACTATTAAAAGACGAGGCAAAATTAGAAAAAGAAAAAGGGGATTTGTCAATAAAGAAGGGAGGTAAGAATGATTGACCTGGTTTCTCTTATAGCCATATTCCTTGCATTGATAATACTTGTAATCATCCTTAATTTATTGATAAGAATAAGGAAGTTTGAGGATGAAAAAGAGTTTTATAACCTTGTTATGTTTGGTGTTTTGCTTATAGGCATAACATTCCTTGTGGATTTGTTTTCCGCGTTTAATTTAGTATTCAATAACTTTGGATTTATAGATTTTACACTGATAACAAACATCGTCAAGGTATTTTTAGTCCCTTTAATTGCCCTAACTTTCCTTGCATCAGTCTTTATTATTAAAGAAAGATAAAATTTATATACTATATCTTATTAATTCTTAGTTATGGAAACAGTATTTGAAATAATATTCTTTCTTGGATTATTTATAATGATGTTTGGTTTTTTCTACTTTGAGGTATTTAACTGGGTAGCATTTGCTGGTTTGATGATAATGTTAGTCTCAATGTTCAGGGAATTAATACATCTGGAAAGAACAAAAAGGGAAATGTAATTATTTTTTCATTGCAAATATCCATCTTCTTTCTTTATCCTGGTATCTTGGGTCTGTTTTCCATATTTTCTCAAAGTAACTTATTGAATACTTATCTTCAGGACCGCAGTTTGGGTCAGGATCCCAGAAATAAATATACTTTGAATCAATCTTCTTGACAACAGAATAATGATCAACATTGCCTGCTTCATAGAAATAACATATAATAACTAAATATCCCTCATTTAACAGATGTTTTATATCTTTTATAGTAGCTTTTCTCTCTACGATGTAATCCAGCTTATACCTCTCAGCCAGTTCTGGAAAATATTTTGGCCAGGTCCCTCTTACCTTGTTTGTTTCTAAAAGTTTGGCAATCTGTCTTTCACTTTTCTTGATTCCAAGATATTCCAAAATCATTCTCATAGAAGCAGCACCGCAAGTATATCCTGTCTCTTGCTTATGGTAAGGAAACCTCTTCATAATATAAAATCCAATTCAATTTATTTAAATTTTTCTATTAAGATTTAAAAACATTATCTCCAATCCTTGAATCAAGCGTAGCTCCTTTCAAAACATCTTTGTAATTTGCTCCAACTTTATCACATACTTCCTCTAGCTTTAATGCAAATTCCTTGCACCTTCCCAAAAATTCATCAACTTTTTTGTCTTTGTCGCTAAAGGATTTACCACCCCGGCCAATGTCATAATATTCTATTCCATCCATTTTATTTTTGTTAAACACATTCCTTCCATCAAACACTAAAGAGTTATTCATGTTTGAGACAAGAACACTTGGATTTAGTTTTTTGAATTCATCCCACTCTGTAACGAGAATCAGGGCATCGACATTTTTTGACAGTTCTTCAGGATTTTTAGAATAAGCAATTCCTTCCAAAACCCTTCCTGCTTCATCCATTGCAACAGGATCATATCCTTTAACCCTATACCCAAGTTTATTAAGTTCTTTTACAATTGATATTGAAGGAGCATCCCTCATATCATCTGTGTTTGGTTTAAAGGATAATCCTAATAAACCAATCGTTGAGCCTTTTTCAAGTTTCTTTATCTTATCCATAAAAAACAATTTCTGGAATTCATTAATCTCAAGGATTTCCTTAAAAAAACCACTATCAACATTGATTGAGTCGCAAAAAGAAACAAACTCCCTGACATCTTTTGGAAAACAAGAGCCTCCAAACCCCAACCCAACACTGAAGAAGCCCTTTGGGTTTATTTTTTCCCTAAAATAATTGGATAATTCCTCTACATTATAATCCTTGTGTTTTCTCGTAAGCTTATTCATGTAAGAAATCGAAAAAGCCAAAAATGTATTTGAAACATATTTTATTAATTCAGAGCTTTTAGAATCTGTAATAAATAATCTCTCTCCTGGAATTTTACCCTCATAAATCTCCCTCATTTTATTTTTTGCTTTTTCACTTTCAGCTCCAATAACCACCCTGTCAGGATATAAAGTATCATGAACAGCAGAACCCTCTCTCAGGAATTCAGGGCTGGAGATAACATCAAACTCTCCATTATAATATCTCTTTATTATATTCCTTACTCTTTCAGTTGTTCCAACAGGAACAGTACTTTTATTTACAATTACCTTATAGGAAGAAATATTCTTTCCAATATCAGTAGCAACATTATCAACATAACTCATGTCAACAGAACCGTCTTTTTTGGATGGAGTCCCAACCCCAATGAAAATAACATCTCCAAATTTGAATGCTTTTTTAGGATCTGTAGTAAATATTATTCTTTTTTTGTTTTCATCAAGTAATTGTTCAAGTCCAGGTTCATAAATAGGAATTTTTCCTTCATTAAGCCCATCAATCTTTTCTTTGTTTATGTCATAACAACATACTTCGTGGCCCCATTCAGCAAAACAAACTCCTGAAGTCAATCCAACATATCCTGTGCCTGCAATAGAAATTCTCATATAACCCACCTATAATAATTCACTTTTTCCTATTAAAAAAGGTTGTTGTGCTACTAGCTAATAAAGAATAGAAATAATTTTATACTAGATTAGCCATTTAAAGAATATGAGAAAACCTGTTGTAGATAATATGTTTTACGAAGGTTCATTTGAAGAATTAAACAACCAGATAGAATCCTGTTTTCTGGATAAAAAAGGGCCGGGAGAACTGCCATCAAAGAGAAATAATAAATTAACAGGAATAATTGCCCCTCATGCAGGATATTCTTTTTCAGGACCCTGCCAGGCCTGGGCATATAAATCAATTGGAGAGGCAAAATTCCCAAAAAGATATGTTATAATTGGAATAAATCATTCAGGCATCGGAGCAAATTACTCTCTCTCCTTAGAGGATTTTGAAACTCCGTTTGGGAGAGTAAAAAATGATATAGCCTTTGGCAAAGAGCTAATCAATAAATGCAAATTCCTTAAAAACAATGAAACCGCCCATAAAAACGAGCATAGCATAGAAGTCCAACTACCTTTTCTTCAGTATGTAAGCAAAGATAAATTAAAGGATTTAAAAATTGTCCCAATCCTCATTTCAGAATTTGATTATGAGAAATCAAAAAAGTTAGGATGGGCAATAGCAGAAATTGATGATGATACGATAGTTATTATAAGTTCAGACTTCACTCATTATGGAAAAAATTATGGATATCTCCCATTTCTCGATAATGTAAAAAAGAAAATGTACGAGATGGATTCAAAAGCAATCCAGCTTATTATCAACCTTAACCCAAGAGATTTCTTGACTCACATCGAGAAAACCAAGGCAACTATATGTGGGGTAGGTCCGATTATCACAGGCCTAGAATCATTTAAAGCACTGGATTCAGAAAAAGGTATATTATTGATGTACTATACTTCAGGAGACCTGACAAATTATGATAATGCTGTAGGCTATGCCTCAATCATATTCAAATGAGATGTGTAATCCATTCAATGGAAGCTGAAAAAAATTGCATTTGGTGCGGCACAAAAATCTGTCAGAGATGCGTAAAGGAAGCCAATGGAAAAAATTATTGCTATGACTGTTATCAGAGATTAAAAAGATATCATTAAAAATAAAAAAAGAAAAAGAAGAAGAGTTTATTGTGGCTGTTCTACTTGATTAACCAGTATAGATACTAACTGACTGTCTGATAGTTCCCCATCATCTACGCTTATGTTTGCTACATAAGTCCCAAGAACTGTCTCATTTGTAGTTTGCCAGGTAAAGACGTTTCCATTCTGAATGAAATTTAAATTATCATTCATATAAGTCAATACTAGAGTATCAACATCTGTAGCTATAGCAGTTATTGTAATCAAATCCCCTTGGGTTACATCAATGTCTTGTATTTCAGCTAAAACAGGTGCGTCATTTACACAGTTTTTAGCTAAATCTTCATTGCCTGGGTAGATTGTATTATCTGAATCATCACAGTCATTTTCACATTGTATATCATATCCATCCCCATCATTATCTGTAGTTACATTGATGTAGGATGTCTCACATACATTATCTGTGCACTGGCATTCATTACATGTATTTGCTACATCAGAATAATCTCTGTAAGTTCCTTCATAACATCCATCTAAATTATCACATTCTGTTGCAGCACAATCTTCATTTGAAACACATTCTGCACTACATAATGTTTTATCACATATACTTATTATTGTCAAGTCTTCCATAAGAGTACAGCTGTCATCTTCTTCGTTACATACAGAACTAAATGCTGCTCTGTAATCAAATGTAAATGGATTGTTGTCTGGATTATTCTCACATGTACTGATTTCATTTAAGTTGTTGGCTGAGCAGTCTACACTAACTCCAGCTTCACAACCATTGACTAAGCTGCATGTCTCAACTCCATTACAATACAAATTATCATCACATGCACTGTTATCTGGGTTATGTTCCAATGCATCTAATTCTTCATTACATACATCAACAGTACATGCTACACTATCTGATATGTCTCCTGGAACTCCTGCACAAACTCCTGAATTACATCCATCATTTACTGTACAATACAATAAGTCATTACATGTAGTTCCATCAAGTTCATAACTTGTAACTCCTGTATCAACCCATTGTGTTTCAGCGATTATGTATTCACATCCATTTCCGCAGGAATAGTCTCTGTACTCCTGTTCTTCCTGCTCTTTTTCATTACACTCATCTGTATTAACTAATTGCTTGTTTCCTGTGTCATACCATCCGTCCTGCAAATTACAGTCATTTGTCTGGTATTCACAACTGCATCCATTATTACAGTTTCCTGCGCTGTAATAAATATCACCTACACATTTTGGCTGGCAGTCTTCACTGATTTCACATTCAGCTCCGCATGTTTCTTTATCACATTCATGTGAAATTTCTTCATAAGCAACAGTACTGCATAAATTTACATCCTGACATGAACTGTAGACTGCATCGTTTGTGTCTAATGTATAACTATTTCCATCTGGAGTATAGTCACACTGAGACAAGATAGGTAAATTATATGCATTACAGTCCCCCTGTTCTGTTCCTGCTGCATCAAATACTATCTTTCCATCTTTGTCACATATTGCACACATTCCTGCATCGTTTCCAGATGTTGAACAGTCTCCCCATTCTCCGATCATACATATTGAAGTTCCTAAACAGGAATCTGCTCCACATGATTTTTCAAGGGTATCTATAATTCCATTACAGTCATTGTCTAAGTTATCACAGCTTGATTCAGCAGTTTCATAATTGGCTATTTGTGTATAGTCTGGTTCAGTCCACCCTAATTCTCCGCTACAGACTTTCAATGAATTCTCACAAATTCCGTTCTGGTTGTCTGCCAAAGGTGCAGTTAACTCTTCATCAGCCGAAGCATCACAGTCATTGTCCTTTCCATCACATGTAGTTTCTATTTCTTCATAGTTCTGAACTCCAATATAGCTGTCTATCCATGTTCCTTCAGAACAAATCTGTAAGCTTCCTGCACAAACTCCGTCTTGTTTTGTGTTTGATGGGGTTGGGACTCCAGATCCATCCTGGGTTTCTGCATTACAGTCATTATCTAAAATATCACAAACCTCAGTTGCTCCAGGATACACATTATTTCTTGTATCGTCGCAGTCTCCGTCTACTAACGTTGTATAAGTTCCATCTGCTTTACATAAACATCTGGATTCTCCTATTCCAAATCCATCTGCATCTGTATCAGAGAAGTAACCTAAACAACCTAGTGCATTCTCTTCATCAATAAACCCATCACAGTTATCATCTATATTATTACATGATTCCTGTACACTTGGGTTTACATTGGCATTTGTATCATCACAGTCTCCATTTACCGGAGCGGTGTATAAATCTTTAATAGCACATAAACATTTATAGTCATCAATTCCATAGTTATCTTTGTCATTATCATAATAGTAATTTACACATCCCAATGCATCTTCTTCATCAATTTCAAGATTACAGTTGTCATCTATCCCGTTGCATGACTCCTGCATTCCCGGGTTGATTAATGCATTATTATCATTACAATCTCCGTCAACTAAAGCATTGTATCCCTCTTCTGGTTTGCATAAACATCTTGAATCACTTATTCCATAGTTATCTGCATCTCCATCATAATAATGGGCTACACATCCTATTGCATCCTCTTCATCAATTTCCCCATTATTATTATCATCTATCCCATTACATATTTCATGTGCTGGAACAATTGATTGCCAGTTTTTAAGATACAAATGATTTATGTTTTCATAAGCATCTATGAATTCAGGATGTTGGTCTAAAATTTTTCTAGCCTCACCTATTGTTCTTGTTTTATCTAGAACGTTTTTGCTTTTTATTAGGTAAAAGTCTCTGGTCTCGGTCAAGCATCCCTCTATTGAAGATACAGACATTCCTGAGACAGTTAATGTCTTATCACCGCTACCAATAACATTAACCTTATTATTTATCTTATCAAATATGACTTCTACCTTATCAAAATTAATTTTTTCTCTGTTGAGATTACCGCTGCCTACTCCTCTAAAGGCAAGTTTTTCATCATCAGTTTTAATAATCTTTTTTGGTTCAAAGCTAAGACTAAATCTCTTAAACCATTTTTGGCTTGTTAATGAACCATCCCCACTGACTAAATAGTTTAAGTTGAAGCTTAATTTATTGTTTGCTCCTAACTCAACCCCATCGATAATAGCTGATCCGCCTGTTGCTCTTAATGAACAATCTTTCATTGGGATTTCTTCTGTTCTTTTTTCAACCTCAAAGTTATGGTTGAATATGTAGTCTATAATTTCATCTGAACTTGCTCTCTCTATACCTACTCTTGTCTGAATATAAACTGGTACATTAAACTCTGCTTGAGTATCTGTAGCAGCCACAAAAGCAAGGCTCTGGACAAAGCTCATTCCAACAAAAAGACTTAGTACTAAGACTAAGCTTAGAAAAGATTTACTCTTCAACTCCATCACCTCATTTTTTAATAACTTATTAAGGGTTATTACCTTAATGTTGTATCATACATTTTCAACTTAAGGATATATAAACTTAATTTAGTTATAATAGCTAATTTATTATGTATATTTTATTTAGTGTATATTTTGATATATTATATTAAATTAATTATATAAAATATTTGGTTATATCAAAAAATATATAGTAAAAATTCCCTATTTAGAGATTTAAAGGATATTTAGTATTATTTTTTGCTATTTTAATAGTATTTTATCTAATTTTTTAATTTAGAAAATGATTATTTATTAAACTTAAAAAACAAAAAGTTTTATATATCCTTTTCAAGAATAAATAAACATAGAGCCTCAGATGGCTTAAATTTATAATTTAAAACTACGGAGGTTAAAAAATGTCCGAAGAAGGGATGTCTAAAAAAATTGGTATTTGGGCCTTTATGGGAGGAATAATAATAGCTATAATTGTAGGGTTTGCTACAGCCTTTATAAATATGGGAAGCTCTATCGGAGTTATAATTGCTATTATGAGTATCCTTGGCCTTATCGTTGGTGCAATGAACGTAACCGAAAAAGAAGTCACAAGCTTTATCATAGCAGCAATAGGGCTTACAACAGGTTCTATGGCTCTGGCTGGGTTAGGATCAGTATTACCAGAAGGAATTGGTAATATTGTAACAACAATCTTCAGCGTATTCGGTGTTTTCGTCGCAGGAGCAGTATTCATACCAGCATTGAAAGCTATATACAAAATTTCAAAGGACTAAGTTTCCTTTTTCTTTTTTTTATTTTTTAAAATGAACAATAATCAGAAAATATTAATAAATCCCATATCAAAATTTCTTGGATTTAGGTTTAGAAAAAAATCAAATCTTATTTTGTTATTTGATCTGAAAAAAGAAACAAAAATAGGAGCAGTAGTGGATACTTTATTTGTTTTTTATCCAATAAGAGTGATCTGGCTGGACAAAAATAAAAAAATAATAAAAACAAAAATCATGAAGCCCTTTACTTTTGTAATCCCTAAATCAAAGGCGAGGTATATCATAGAATCTTTTTATGAATAAATATTTAAATCATTAAAGTTTTCAATAATAAGAAGGAGGTATATGTTTATGAAGCTTTTACCAATTTTATTTTTAGTGCTTTTTATTTCCGGATGCAGCAATGTTGAAGATAATTCCACACAAATAGCAAATCCAGCATCAGTTTATTGTGAAGATAATGGCGGAGTTTTAGAGATAAGGACTGCTGAAGACGGATCCCAGACAGGCTATTGTAAACTTGCTGACGGAACAGAATGTGAAGAGTGGTCTTATTACAACGGAGAATGTCCTAAAACACAATAAGCCTCTTTCTTTTTTCTCTTTTATTTATTCAAAACCTTTAAAAACCAACAATAAGACTAATTCTCTATGACAAAAGATATGCAACCAGAAATCAATATAGGACTAATAGGACATGTAGACCACGGTAAAACAACATTAGTTTCTAAACTATCTGGAAAATGGACTGATACTCATTCAGAAGAGGTAAAGAGAGGAATAACAATAAGATTGGGTTATGCAGATACTATTTTTTACAAATGCCCAAAATGTAAGGATGAAAAAGCCTATACAATCCAGTCAATATGTCCAGTATGTAAATCAAAATGCACAGAACTAAGAAAAGTTTCTTTTATCGACGCTCCAGGCCACGAAACACTGATGGCAACGATGTTATCAGGAGCAGCAATAATGGACGCTGCATTATTACTAGTCGCTGCAAATGAAGATTGTCCTCAGCCTCAGACAAGAGAACACCTAATGGCTTTGGAGATTATAGGAGTTAATAACATCATAATTGTTCAGAATAAAATTGATCTAGTTTCAGAAGAGCAGGCCCTAAAGAATTATAAGCAGATAAAAGACTTTCTGAAAGGAACGATAGCAGAAAAAGCTCCAATAATTCCTTTGTCTGCACAGCAAAATGTAAACCTTGATGTTCTAATAAAAACCATGGAGGAAATATTCAAGACACCAAAAAGGGATCTAAAAAAAGATCCAATAATGTTTGTCGCAAGATCATTTGATATTAACAAACCAAGTACAGATATAGATATTTTATTTGGGGGGGTACTTGGCGGAGCACTAAAAGAAGGAATCCTAAAGGTCAAAGAAAAAATAGAGATAAGACCTGGAATAAAAAAAGAAACAGAAGGAAAACAAAGATGGGAACCAATCATAACAGAAATTGAAGAGCTAAGAACTGGTGGATTAAAAGTCGATGAAGTTTATCCTGGTGGGTCTATTGGACTATCAACTTTGCTGGATCCTTCAATAGTTAAAGCAGATTCATTAACAGGCCAAGTAGTTGGTCATGTAGGAAAAATGCCTCCAGTATGGAACGAAGTTATCTTTGAGCCCATTTTATTAAAAAGAGTTGTAGGAGCAAAAGAAGACTTAGTAGTTGAAAACATAAAGAAAGGAGAAATACTAATGTTAAATGTTAATTCCTCAGCAACAATAGGAACAGTAATAGAACTTTCAAACAAATCAATAAAATGTGTATTAAAAATTCCTGTTTGTGCAAACAAAGAAGATAGGATTACTATTTCTAGATTACTGGGGAGCAGATGGCGTTTGATTGGTTATGGCAGACTAAAATAAATTAGAAAATTTTATATATATTCTATTCTATATAATAAGGGAATAAAAATAACTTTCCCAAAATATATAATCTAAAAGGAGGAAATAAAAAGATGTCAGGAAAGGTTGGAGTCTGGGCTTTCATTTTAGGTGTTATACTCTCCTTAGTCATTGGAGTGGTAACCGGATTTGCAAATACTGAAAGCTCACTTGGAGCTATTGTTGCCATCATGGCAATATTAGGCCTTCTTGCTGGAATACTAAACATAACTCAAAAAGAAACAACTAATTTCATCATTGCAGCCATCGGACTTACAGCGGGATCAATAGCACTCGCTAGTTTAGGTCTAATACTACCAGAAACAATCGGTAAGATTGTAACAACTACATTTAGCATCTTTGGTGTTTTCGTTGCAGCTGCAGTATTCATACCAGCATTGAAAGCTATATACAAAATTTCAAAGGACTAAGTTTCTTTCTTTTCTTTTTTTATTTTAATCACCATTCTGTATAACTCTAGCGATGGTCTTTACTTTATCGTCCTCATTTAATTTCATTAACCTGACTCCCTGAGTATTTCTTCCAACTCTGGAGATTCCTAAAACTCCTGTTCTTATTATAATTCCATTCTTGCTTATTAAAATAATTTCATCCTGTTCCTTGACAGTTTTTATTCCAACAACACTACCATTTCTTTCAGTTGTCTGAATATTTATAACTCCTTTCCCCCCTCTTCTTATCAATCTGTATTCAGATATCAAGGTTCTTTTACCAAATCCATTTTCAGTAACAGTTAAAAGATCAGCAGACTCTAAAGCAACTTCCATTCCAACAACTTCATCTTCTTTTCCAAGTCTTACTCCTCTTACTCCAGAAGCATTTCTTCCCATATCTCTGACATCTTTCTCATCAAACTTAACAGCATTCCCTTTCTTGGTTGCAATGATAAAGTGCAAGTTTCCCGGAGTTAATCTAACCTTAACAACATCGTCATCCTCTCTCAATGTAATTGCTCTTATCCCTCCTTTTCTTGGATTAGAGTATTCTTTTAGTGCGGTCTTCTTTAGTATCCCTCTTTTGGTTGCAAACAATAAGTAATGGCTGTCGCTAAATTCAGATATCGGCAATATTGTAGTTATCCTCTCTCCCTCATCTAAATTTAATAAATTAACAATTGCCTTGCCTTTTGCATATCTTGAACCTTCAGGAATCTGGTATGCCTTTAACCAATATAACTTTCCCTTGTTTGTAAAGAACAATAGATAATTATGGTTTGAAGTTACAAATAAATGCTCAACAACGTCTTCTTCTTTAGTTGTAGTTGCAGTTATTCCTTTTCCCCCCCTTTTTTGTTTCCTATATTCTTCAAGAGGAACCTGTTTTATATATCCTGTATATGTTGCTGTAACAACAATATCATTCTTTTCGATTAAGGATTCAACTTCTATGTCTTCCTCAATTCCTGCAAGAATCTCAGTCCTTCTCTCGTCCCCATACTTTTCAATCAACTCTTTTAGTTCATCTTTGATTATATCGAGAACCCTTTTGGTAGATCCTAAAATTTCCTTTAACTCCTTAACTAGTTTCTTAAGGTCTTTTTCCTCATCCTTAATCTTATCCTGTTCCAATGAAGTTAATCTCTGCAACTTCATATCTAAAATAGCCTGGCTTTGCTCCTCGCTTAATGAATATTTTTTCATTAAACCATTCTTGGCATCCAATGGGCTTTTAGATTTCTTAATCAAAGCAACAACATTATCTATATCAGCCAGAGCAATTAACAATCCCTCTAAGATATGTATTCTTTTTTCAGCCTTATCCAAATCATATTTTGTTCTTTTAATAATAATTTCCTTCCTATGCTCCAAATAATATTCTAGCATCTGTTTTAAATTCAAAACCTTTGGCTGATTGTCTTTCAGAGCCAACATAATAACCCCAAAGGTAGTTTGAAGAGCAGAATGCTTGAACAACTGGTTTAATACAACTTCTGCATTGGCATTTTTATGTAAAATCAAAACAATAGACATTCCTTTTCTGTCAGATTCATCCCTGATATCTCTAATCCCTTCTATTCTTTTTTCTTTAACTAAATCTGCAATAGCCTCTATCAAACTTGTTTTATTAACCTGATATGGAATTTCAGTAATCAAAATTTTATCGTCTTCAATTTCAGTCTTGGCTCTTACAACAACTCTTCCTCTTCCAGTAAGATAATATTGCTTGATTCCGTTTATTCCTAATATCTGTCCTCCTGTTGGGAAATCAGGACCTTTAACATAATCAATTAACTCATTTATTGTTAGTTCAGGATTATCAATTAAAGCAATTATAGAACTGCAGATTTCTTTTAGATTATGAGGAGGTATGTTAGTAGCCATACCAACAGCGATTCCACTTGATCCATTAACAAGTAAATTTGGCAGTTTAGAAGGAAGTATTAATGGTTCTTTTAATGAATTATCAAAGTTTGGAGTAAAGTCAACAGTGTCCTTCTCAATATCCAACAATAATTCATCAGAGATCTTGCTTAATCTTGCCTCTGTGTACCTCATTGCAGCAGCATTATCACCGTCAACGCTTCCAAAATTTCCTTGTCCATTAACCAAGGGATATCTAAGTGAAAAACTCTGGGCCATTCTTACCAAAGCATCATAAACTGCAGTGTCTCCGTGAGGATGATACTTACCTAGTACATCTCCAACAATTCTTGCACATTTCCTGAAGGGTTTATTAGATTGTACACCCATCTCATGCATTGCAAAAAGAATTCTTCTGTGAACAGGTTTTAATCCATCTCTTATATCTGGTAAAGCTCTTCCAACTATAACACTCATAGCATAATCTATGTAAGATTCCTTCATTTCTTCTTCAATTAATTTTTGCTGGATTTCCTGTGCCATTTTAAATATCTAAATTCTTAACCTCTTTAGCATAATTTGTGATAAATTCCCTTCTTGATTCCACCTCGTCACCCATTAAGGTAGAAAATATTTCATCAGCCATCATTGCATCCTCAATAGTAACCTGTTTCATTTTTCTGTTTTCAGGATTCATTGTAGTTTCCCAGAGCTGTTCAGGATTCATCTCTCCAAGTCCTTTAAATCTCTGAATACTATAACCTTCTCTTCCGTTCTTATTGAAAAATTCCTCCAATTCCTTGTCATTATAAACATAAATTTCATGGTTTCCTTTCTTGACTTTATACAAAGGGGCTAAAGCAATATAGACATATCCTTTCTCAATTAAAATTCTCATGTACCTATAAAAGAAAGTCAAACCTAAACATAGGATATGGCTTCCATCAACATCAGAGTCTGTCATCATAATTATTTTATGATATCTTAATCTTGAAATGTCCATCTCGCCGTTAAGGTGTACCCCTAATGCAGCAATAATTGTTGATAATTCCTCATTCTTGAAAACCTTGTCAATCCTTGCTTTTTCAACATTTAATATTTTTCCCTTTAATGGTAATATTGCCTGAAATTCTCTCGATCTTCCCTGCTTGGCACTCCCCCCAGCAGAATCCCCCTCAACAATAAATATTTCTGCTTTAGCAGGATCTTTTTCCTGGCAGTCAGCAAGTTTTCCAGGTAAAGAACCTCCATCAAGAACGCTTTTTCTTCTTGTCAAGTCTCTTGCCTTTCTTGCAGCCTCTCTTGCCTTTGCAGCATTGATACATTTAGCTGTAATTAATCTTGCTATTGAAGGATTTTCCTCAAAGAAAGTGTTTAATTCCTGAAAAACCAAGCTCTGGACAATACCCTTAACATCACTATTTCCCAATTTTGTTTTTGTCTGTCCTTCAAACTGTGGCTCTGGAACCTTGACAGAAATTATCGCAGTTAATCCTTCCTTGATATCCCCCCCCTCAAGCTTATCATCAGAAATCTTGTTATTTTTTATATAATCATTAATGACTCTTGTTAAAGCTGTATTAAATCCGATTAAATGTGTTCCACCCTCAATTGTATTTATATTGTTGCAGTAACTATAAACAGTTTCCTGATAGGAATTATTATATTGTATGGCGACCTCAACTTGGTTGTTATTTTTTTCTCCCTTGACATAAACAGGCTTTTCAAATAACTTTTCTTTATTTTTATTCAGATAAGAAACAAATTCAGAGATCCCCCCACTAAAATTAAACTCAACTTTTTTATCATCTCTTTCATCAATCAATTCTATTTTTAATCCAGCATTCAGGAAAGCAAGCTCCTTCAGTCTTGATTCAAAAATATCAAACTTAAAATCAGCTGTTTCAAATATTTCAGTATCAGGAAGAAAAGTAACTTTTGTTCCGGTCTCATTCGTATTACCTATTGTTTTTAGATCAGAAACAGTTAACCCTCTTTCATATCTCTGATGATAAATCTTGCCATCTCTTTTAATTTCCACATCCAAATACTTTGATAGGGCATTAACAACAGAAATACCAACTCCATGAAGACCTCCAGAAACCTTATAAGAATTCTTGTCAAACTTACCTCCTGCATGGAGCATAGTCATAACCACTTCAACAGCAGGCTTTTTTTCAGTAGGATGTATGTCAACTGGAATCCCTCTTCCATTGTCTTCAACAGAAACACTTCCATCTTTGTGCAATATAACTCTTATGTGATTTGCAAATCCGGCAAGGCATTCATCTATCCCATTATCCACTGCCTCATACACTAAATGATGCAATCCTTTTTGTCCAGTGTCCCCTATGTACATTGCTGGTCTTTTCCTGACTGCATCAAGATTTTTAAGTACAGTAATGCTGTCTGCCTTGTAACTTTTGCCATCCATTTTTTATCTCCAAAATCAACAAATCTAGAGAGAAAAACCCCACAATAATATATAAATCTTTCTGCTTCTAAAACCCTCAAATTTGGCCACTACAGCCAGTATTGAGGTATTTTATATTCCAGGGAAAGGTAGTATTTATAAACAGAAAATAAACATTATTAGATTACCTAAAAAAAACCGAAACATTTATAAATGGAATTAAGGGGTTCTTAATTTAATGCCTGAAAAGATTATTATAGACACCAATTTTTTAATAACCCCCTTAAAATACAAATGTGATATCTTTTCAGAAATCCCCAAGCTGATTGACAGGAAATACACATTAAATGTTCTTGACAAAACATTGGATGAATTGAAAAACAAGAAAGGGGAAAAGCTTGCCTTAGATTTAATAAAAGCAAAGAAAATAAACATAATCAAAACAGAAAAGAATAAAAACGTTGATAATCTGCTTTTAGATCTGGCAGACAAAGAAAAATTCATTGTTTGCACAAGCGACAGATTATTGAAGCAAAAACTAAAAGAGAAAGATATAAAAACCATAACTTTAAGACAAAAGAGATATTTGAGGTTTGATTAAAAATGTTTTACGAAACAGAAGTAAGAAGTCACGTAAGAGTCTCACCAGATTTGTTCCAGGAAGACACAGAAAAAGCAATTATTAAAAGCCTAAAAGAAAGATTTGAGGGTTTTATCTCAAAAGAGTTGGGAGCTGTAATTGCTGTGTCAGAAATTACTAATATCGGAGAGGGAGTAATAATTCCAGGAGACGGTGCAGCCTATTATGATACAAAATTCAAGCTATTCCTGTTCAAGCCAGAGCTTCAAGAAGTTTTGTTAGCCAAAGTAAATGATATAACAGATTTTGGAGCATTCATGGATATGGGCGCAATAGACGGAATGATTCACATTTCTCAGACCATGGATGACTTTGTAAGTTTTTCAAAAGCAAACGTCTTGACAGGAAAACAGACAAAGATGGTTTTGAAGTCAGGAGATTTGTGCAGGGCAAGAATAATTGCTGTAAGTTTTAAAGAACCTAAAAATCCAAAGATAGGATTGACTATGAGACAGGCCGGGCTTGGAAACCTAAAATGGATAGAGGAAAGTTTAAAAAAGAGGGAAAAACCAGCCAAGAGTAAAAAATGAAAAGAGTATGTAGAAAGTGTAAGATATTCGTAACTGGGGACAAATGTCCATTATGCCATGGATCTGAATTAAGTGACAACTGGCAGGGAAAATTATGTATACTTGATCCAATAAAATCTGATATTGCAAAAAAATTAAAGATAACTGCTAAGGGGGAATATGCTATAAAGATAAGATGAAACTTACATTAATTAAGGAACAGGAAATGCCTTTGCTTTTAAGAAAAAGATTGACCTATGAGGTTGAATTTGAAAAATCAACCCCAAGGAAAGAAGATGTTAAAAAAGAAATAGCAAAAGCTACTGGCGTTCCTGAAGAACATATAAAATTAAGACATTTATATCAGAAGTATGGTACAACAAAAGCCAAGGCTATTGTTAATGTTTACAAAAACGCAGAAGATTTAAAAAGAGTTGAAGAAATAAAAAAGAAGAAAAAGAAAGATGGCAAAAAAGAAAGTAAAGAACAAGGTGCCAAGTAAGGCATGGACAAAGTATAAGGACAAGAAAGGAAGATTCTGCCCAAAATGCGGTCCAGGATATTTCCTAGCAGAACACAAGGATAGATTATACTGTGGCAACTGTCATTATACAGAATTTTCTAAGAAATAAATTTATCAGAACAAAACAAAGATCAATGAAGCTAAACTTCCCAGATAAAAGATTACGTCAAACTTATAGCTTAAAATCAAAACTAAAACATACAGCAGGACCCTTCCGATGCTTAAAGAAACTTCCTTGAATACTACATAATCCATCGGGGATTTTGTCTGTTTAGACCTGACAACTAAATATGTTTCATAAGGAACATCAATCAAGACGGTAAGGAATCCTAAAACAACAGACAAAACCATAAGTAAGGGGCTTTTAACATAATAACCCATTAAAGCAGAAATAATCATACAGGATAAAGCTCCAAGCCTCACAACCCTTCTTATCCCAAATCCGTCTGTAATCTTTCCAATCTTCATAGTAAACAAGAAATTAACAAGAGAAACCAAAGACATTAATATACCAAGGTTAAAAATATTAATATTATTGAGGAAAATAACAATAGGTAATAATACAGCTAGGATATGCCTCCTAAATCCATAAGCTACCAAAAATCTAAATTCCCTAAAATAATTCTTAAAATGTTTGAATACTGAAAAACTAAATTTAGGATGATCCATTTCTCCTTTAAGGAAAAACAGAGGGACTATACTTAAGAATAAAACAAAGGTTATTATAACAAATAAACTTGTCCAGCCAAACTGGAATGCAATAAATCCTCCAATAAAGGGTCCCAGTATTTCTGCAAGCCTTGGAAAACCCAAGAATTTGCTTGTTCTTTCCCCCTTGTGTTTTTTCCCAACAAATTTGGCAAATAAGTCTCCAACAGAAACCCAATAAACCGAGGAAGTAACTCCAAATAAAACAGCAGCAATATACAACATAATTAAACTATGATTATACTCAAGCAAGGTTATGGCCATTAAGACAAAAACAAGCAATGGAACTCTCGCAATAAGCATCTCCTTTATTCCAAATCTCTCAACAATCTTGGCAGCAAAAGGAGAGAAAAGCCCAAAAGTCCCCCAGTTTAAAAGTAAATAGATGATAGTTTGAGATAAACTAAATCCAATCTTTAACAGGTAAACAGGAACAAAAAAAGTGAGAAGAGAAACAGCCAGCGACCTTATAAGGATATGAAGATAAAGTTCTTTCCTCTCCTCTTTTAATAATCTGCTGCCTGCAAGATTATGCAAATCGGTCGGATGTAGACTAAGGAACATATATTTTCGTAAACACATTTTGTGTTTAAATAACTTTTCATTCAAAAAAACAATCAGGATTTTTTAGATTTATCTGGAAGAATACCGGAATTTATTTCTAAACCCTTTTTAAGAAAATTTACAAAATAAATTACATGAAAGATGATTACAATCATTTCTTGGATCAAATAAAAAAAGAAAAGAATTCAGATTCTAAATTAATAACCTGTAATATCCCATCAATAAATCCTCCTCCGGAAATAAATCCAAACCAAATAATAAGAGTAGATGAAACCTCATACACTGATTTAGGGGATGAAACTAAAAAGTTCCTCCCAACTCCCTATATCCCTCAGTTAAAAGACTTAGAAAAAACAGTTAAGGAGATAGATAAAGGACTGAAAAATCTAGACAAAGGTAAAAGGATAAAATCCGGGGTAATACCCCATCTACAAAATGACCTAGCCAATTTAATAAGAGATAAAATGGGAAAAGAAAAAAAATTTTATGACTTAGATGAATTATTCCCAAAACAACAGGAGTTAGTTTTTAATCTAAATCAGGAATTGATAAATTTAATTAATGTTCATTCTCAGGAATTAGATATTGTTTATGCAGATCTTGAAAAAATAATTGATTCAAATAAATACCATCTGCAATTAAAAGAAGACATAAATGCAAGAGCAGTTCCTCCACAAAGGGAAAAATATAAAGTATCTCTTGCAAATTTCAAAAGAACAAGATATCCAGATAAAGATTTCCATGAAAATCTTAAAACCCTTGTTCAGGATGGTAGATCTTTAAACGATTTGATATTCAAAAGCAAATTATATGCAATAGCAGAATCCTATGATAAAAAAGATATTGAATTAGGGATTTATCAGGCAAATCTTTTCCAGAAAAGTTTAAACGGAGGAAAAGAAGTTGCATACAAGGCAGCAAGATACCAAAGAAGACTTGCATCAACGTTTAGGATTTATCAATTTGTAAGAGCTGAAGGAAGACTAACCAAAGAATTACTGGAAGGGATTGATTCATTAGTTGAATTTAACAATGAACTAAATAAATCCTTTACAGAGAATATTATAATAATAAACAATGCGATGCATTCAACAGCAGATCAGATAATAACTAACCAGACAATCTATCAGACAAGATATCTTGGCAGTCATATGACATGAATATCATGTACAATCTTATAATTAAACAATTCAGATTTTGAGAACCATAATGAAATTTCTCTCTCAGCACTCTTCTTGTCTTCAGAGGCATGAATCAGATTTCCAACTTTTTTATTGTTGTCATTTGCGTATTTCTTTGATATATGGCAGAAATCTCCTCTTATTGTCCCGGGGAGGGATTCATTAGGATAGGTGCTTCCAACAATTTTTCTTACAACGTCTATAACATTAACTCCTTCTAATACAAGAGCAACAACAGGAGCCTCTTTAATATAATCAACAAGATTCTTCAAAACTCTTTCTCCATGTCTTTCAGCAATTCCTGTATAATGGGTTTTGGCAAACTTATCATCAATCCATACCATTTTCATGCCAACAATCTTAATACCTGCATCTTCAAAACGAGAAAGAATCCTGCCACACAAAGATCTTTGCACAGCATCGGGCTTCAAAAGGACTAAGGTTCTCTCAATCATTTTTCATTGTTCTCCTTTTTAGGAATTCTCTCATAAGACTCAGTCCATTTAAATTTCCTGGATTTTCTATTAAGGTTAAGCTGGTTTCTCTCACATTTATTAGTACAAAAGTAACTAATCTTGCCAGACTTGAATACATACATCTTACCTGTTCCTTTTTCTAAGTTAGCACCACAAAAACTACACTTTGCCATTTTAACCTTTTTTACCTCTAGTTAATTTTCTTGCCTCAATTTCAGTTTCTCTAAGCATTAAAATATCCTTCTTCCTTATAGGCCCCTTAACATTTCTTCTTAATACTTTTCCTTGGTCTCTCCCTTCTAAGATCTTACATCTAACCTGAATAACTTCTCCTCTTGTTCCGGTTCTTCCAACAATTTCCTCAACTATAGCCGGAACAGCATCAGTAAATGTTCTCTCAGAAGAGGTCTGTTCTTTTGGAGCAGTTGTTTTTTGCTGCTCTTTCTCTTTCTTTTGGTCTGATTGTTGTTGTTTGGCCATTTTTATTCTTCACTGATTTCTTCTTCAACAGGTTTCTCTTCAGCTTCTTCTTCCTTAGCCTTTGCTTTTTTAGCCGGCTTTTTCTTTTCCTTAACAGGTTCTTCTTCTACAGGCTTTTTTGCAACATGCTCAGCATGTTCTTTAGGCAAAACTTTTTCAGTTATCTCTTTTATAAGACCCTTAGCCTCCCCCTCTTGAAGAACAGCCACAACGCTTGTTGGTCTTTGTATGCCTGCAGCAGTACCTAATTCCTCTCTAGAAGAAACTTCAACACAAGGGATACCCTTGTCTTCACATAATGGTTTAATATGCATAATTATTTCTGCTGGGTTAGTATCTTTTGCAACAACCACAAGTCTTGCAATCCCTTTTTCTATAACCTTAGTTACCTCATTAATCCCTTTCTTTATTTTTCCTGTGGTCTTAGCAACCTCAATGGCTTCAAAAGCCTTCTCTATGGTTTCTTTAGATAATTCCATCTTAAACCTCCTATCATTGGTTTAACAATGAATCTTGGTAAATTTGGGGTTTAAAAAGGTTTTGATTCTGTAAATTAAAGTCTAAAACATCCAAAAAAGCAGATTTAATAAAGTCTTAGTATAATTTATATAAAATATCAACTTAGAATTAATTAAAAAAACTTAAATATGTGAAAGAAATAAAAAATAAATATGTTTTCATTAAATGTAATCTCAAAAGAGGAAAATAAATCAAAAAATGCGATAGCCGATTTAAAAGGTTATGGACTTAGTATAACAAACAAACCAGATATTGTTCTGTGCCTCGGAGATTTTGGAACCTTATTCAGGGCAGAAAACAAATTCCCTGCAATCCCAAAAGTACTAATAAAAGATCAGGAAATCTGTAAGAATGAGGAAGATGAAAAATTTAAGAAAATAATTGAGAAAATAATTGAAAAAAAATATAAAATAAATGAATATCCTAAACTAGAAGCAGATAATCTTGTTGGTATGAATGATATTATAATAAGAAACCGTGATCCAGGAACAGCCTTGAAGTTTACAGTAAAAATAGACAATAGGTATATAATAAGGGAACTTATAGGCGACGGGATAGTAATTGCAACCCCCTTCGGGGCAACTGGTTACTTTAATTCTATTACAAGAAAAAAATTCAGCAAGGGCTTTGGCATTGCATTCAACAATCCTATAAAAAGAGCAAAGCCAGTATATGCAGGAACAGAATCAACGATAAGTTTGGCAGTAAACGACGGCATTGCATTAGTATGCGCAGATAATTGCAAGGACATTATAGAATTAAGCAGTGGAAAATCAATAAGCATAAAGAGAAACGACAAAAACGCCAAGATAATCGCCTTGAAATAAGAAATCTTTAAATAATTCTTAGATTTTACCTTAACCATGATAGATATAAGAATTATAAGAGAATCTCCAGAAATCATAAAAGAAAGTTTAAAGAAAAGATTCAAAGAAGATAAAATAAAGTGGATAGATGAAATTATAGAAAAAGACAAACTATCAAGGAAACTAAAAAAAGAAGCTGATGATTTGAGGCAAAAAAGAAATAATCTAACAAGCGAAATCAATGAATTAAAGAAAAAAGGCAAAGACATCAAAAAAGTTCTTTTGGAAGCAAAGGAGATCCCGGAAAAAATAAAAGAAAGAGAATTAAGTTATGAAAATTTACAGAATGAAATAAATTACTATCTTTTAAGGATTCCAAATATTTTACATAAATCTGTCCCAAAAGGAAAAGATGCATCTGAAAACAAGGAAATTAAAAAAATCGGGAAGATAACCAAGAAAAAAGAAGATATTAAGAATCACTCAGACCTTATAGAAGAACTAGGCCTTGCTGATTTTGAAACCGGAAGAGTTGTTTCAGGCCAGGGATTTAACTATCTTCTGGGAGACTTGGCATTACTTGATTTAGCATTACAAAGATATGGGATAGATTTTCTTGTAAAAAAAGGATTCCTAGTTATAGTTCCTCCAATATTAATAAGAAAAGATGCGATGGAGGGAGTAATAAATCTCTCAGATTTTGAAGAAGTAATTTATAAGGTTGACAAAGAAGATTTATATTTAATAGGCACAGCAGAAAATTCCCTAGTCCCATTATTTAAAGATAAAAAAATAGATTACGACAAACTTCCAATAAAGATTTGCGCAGTAACTCCCTGCTTCAGAAAAGAAATTGGAGGGCATGGAGTTGACACAAAAGGACTCTTCAGGATGCACCAATTTAACAAAGTAGAACAGGTAATATTCTCAAAACCAGAAGAATCCTATAGATTATTAGAAAAAATGCAAAAGATAACAGAATCTTTCTTTGAAAGTTTGGAGATTCCATTTAGGGTTATAGAAATCTGCTCAGGAGACCTAGGAGATAAACAGGCAAAACAATACGACATTGAGGCCTGGTTTCCAAGACAGGATTCCTATAAAGAAATAACTTCTGCAAGCAACTGCACAGACTATCAGGCAAGAAGACTAAACATAAAATATCTTAAGAAAGATACCTCAAGGGACTATGTTCATATATTAAATAATACAATGGTAGCAACCTCAAGAGCGATGGTAGCTATATTAGAAAATCATCAAAACAAAGACAATAGCGTTAATATCCCAAAAGTCCTTCAGCCCTATATGTTTGGCAAGAAAAAAATATCCATAAAGTAAGCCAGATAGCTTTTTAAAGAATCTATTAGACCAATTCTACATGTGTGGTATAATAGGTATATTCAACAGGGAAGATGCATTAAACCTAGCAAGAACCGGATTAAAAGAGATTGAATACAGGGGAAAAGATAGCTTTAACTTATATGCCCAAAAAGATTTTAGTCTTGGACACTGTTTGCATTCAATTGTAAACAAAGTAAAACAGCCAATAATCAACAAAGGAACTTTAGTTTCAAACTGTGAGGTATATAACTGGAAGGGGCTAAGTAAGAAATACAAACTAAATGCAAAAAATGATTCTCATTTATTGTCGCTTGTTCTGGAAAAGAAAAATATAAAAGAAGTTTTAGAAGAACTTGATGGGGATTATGCTTTTGCTTACATAAAAGACAATCAATTAATTCTCGCAAGGGATATTATTGGCATTAAGCCATTATGGTATTCTAATTCCAATGGATTTAGTTTTGCATCAGAAAGAAAAGCCTTAGAAAAAATCGGTTTTACAAATATAATTGAACTAAATCCAAGGAAAATATTAATCTATGACATTAAAACTAAAAAAATAAGAATAATCCAGAGAAAATTTTTCAGAATATCTCCAAAAATAAATTTATCAAAAGAAAAAATAATATATCATATAATCTCTTTACTTAAGTCTTCAGTCAAAAAAAGAATTCCAAAAAAGAAATTTGCGTTGTTGTTTTCAGGCGGTCTTGATTCCAGTTTAATAGCTCTAACCCTGAAAAAACTTGGTTGTGATTTTACCTGTTATACCGTAGGTTTGGATAATCCGATTGGAGAAGAAGCAGAAGATATAGTCTATGCAAGAAAAGCAGCAAAAAACATTGGAGTAAAACTCAAGATTGTAAAAATAAAAGAAAACAGAATAGAAGATTATTTAAAAAAAATAGTTCCTTTAATAGAAGATTCTAATGTAATAAAGGTTGGTGTTGCTCTGACTTTTTATTTAGCATGTGAACAGGCAAAAAAAGATAACTGCAAGGTAATTTTTTCTGGAACAGGCATTGAAGACATATTTGCCGGATATGAGAGGCATAAGAGAACAACAAATATTGATAAGGAATGTTTGTCAGGCCTTCTCAAGATATATGAAAGAGATACTTATAGGGATGATATAATAACAATGTATAACGGACTTGAATTAAGAGTTCCATTTTTAGACAAAAAATTAGTAGAATTCGCATTAAAAGTCCCTGAAAAATATAAGGCAAATCCAGAAGAAACAAAAATAATAGTAAGGGAGGTTGCAGTCAAAATGGGTCTTGACAAAGAAATAGCCTTCAGGAAGAAAAAAGCAGCCCAGCACGGATCAAAGATACATAGGGCAATACAAAAGTTATCAAGAAGAGAAGGAAATAGATTAATCTCAAAATATCTCACTAAGTTTTATTCAAAACCAAATGCCAGGCTGGGTTCATTGGTAAGTTCTGGAAAAGACAGTATTTATGTGATGTATACTATGATAAGGCAAAACTACGAAATAAGCTGCATGATCACATTAAAAAGCAAAAATCCAGATTCTTATATGTTCCATACCCCAACAATAGAACTGACAAAACTACAGTCAGAAGCATTAGGAATTCCATTACTAGAACAGGAAACTCCAGGAGAAAAAGAAGCAGAACTAAAGGATTTAAGAACAGCGCTTAAGAAAGCAAAGGAAAAATATCATATCGAAGGGGTTACAACCGGAGCCCTATTCTCAAATTATCAGAGAGAAAGAATAGAAAAAGTTGCAGATTCTCTTGGATTAAAAATATTTTCTCCATTATGGAACATGGATCAGGAAAAAGAAATGAGGATGATCTTGCAGGATGGATTTAAGTTTATAATAACAAAAATCGCTGCAGAAGGGTTGGATAAAAGCTGGCTAAACAAGGAGATAACAGAAAAAGAGATTGATAAACTTGCAGAATTAAACAGAAAACATGGATTTAACGTGGCATTTGAAGGGGGAGAAGCAGAAACTTTAATGGTTGATGGTCCAATATTCAAAAAAAGAATTGTTATCGAAGATTTTGAAATAAAAGAAGAATCCAAGAACATAGCAGAATTAATAATCAAGAAAGCAAAATTAGTTGATAAATGATTTTTTCTAATCTGTCCCGAAAATAATCCGGATTAATCAAAGCAACTTATAATTAAATTACAATAAAAATAACTCAATGACTTATTTATCCAGAGAAGAAATTCTAAAAACAGCTGGAATTGATATTAACAGTCCTCTGGCAACTTTCTATGACGAATTAGGAAAATTTGATTCAGAAGCTTATCATCAAAGTGATTTATACAAAGAACGTGAAATTAAATGTCTGGAAGAAATTAGAGAATTCAATGTAAGATTAGAAAATTATCACATAGAAAAAGCAATTGACAAGTTTATAGAAAATAACGGATTAGATGTAAATATAACAAGGGCAGCCTATGAAAAAGAAAGAAAAATAACCAGAAGGTTCAAAGAGCATACAGAGGCTTTAGGAATAAACTACCATGAACTTGGTTTTTATCTAATGGCAGACCAGGATGTTTTAGATGAAGTTGATATTCCAAAACAGACAATAAAACAAGATCATTGCTTCATTAATCTTAGCTTAGCAATTCCTACAATGGAACAATATAACAAACAGGCAGTAACTTACTGTCATGACCATGCAAAAGTAGGCTTTACTAATTTTTCTTATGAAGATAAAGAAACGATGAAGAATGTTATCCCCCCAAATTTTAGACCAATAAAGAAAAAGATAAAAATTAATATTCTTGACAATGAATATGCTGAAACAGAGATTGAATTATTTAATTCTTTTATAACAGATTTGATGGGAAATAAACCCACAGCAGGAACTTATTGGACCTATACAAAAAAGGAAATAAATGATGATGTTATCCTGAATAAAAAACACAAAAGAAATAATGGTTTTTATGAGGGAGTCAATCTAAACATAATAGACAACGGAAAAGAACCAAAATATTCCAACAGGGAGATAGATAAAAAATTATTTGAAAACGTGACAATAGAAAATAAAGAAGGCATTTTCACATTGGGAAAATTGTACAAACTTGCCAATAAGGAAATTAACGATGAAGTATATTCCCCCACAGTGGAAGATTCAATAATCGGAAGGATTGAAAACCTGGAAGAAAAAATAAACAACTACCTAAAGATGGAATATTTGATGATTAATGATATCCACCAGATAGCAGAATACGTAGGCATAAACAATAAAAAACTTATAAGGGATATTCTCGAGAGGCTAAAGGAAAAAATTATTTGATTATGTCTTTTGTTTTTATGTACCACATATACAAATCAAGCTCAGCACAACTCATCTTTAATTTCTTTGCCAGATCCTTAAACTTATTTTCTATCTCAAAATAAACTTTCTTATTCAGAGTTTTAGGTTTATTCCTTATTATTTTATCCTCAACCATTAGATTAAGGATATGTCTGTCCAGAATTGCCAGATCAAAATAACCAACATTTCTTAAAAAATGGCTTGCTTCTTTATACCCCAGTCCTTTGATATTCTTAACCAAAAATTCCCTCGCATCTCTGGAGCTTTTATTTTTTAACAAGTCCTTAATATTGCAGGAACTTCTTGCTTCAACTATATACCTTGCTTTGTTGTTATGAAACCTATGTTTATTCCTTTTAATGCAATTTCTTATTTCAATCTCTTTAGCTTTAATAAAACCATCAACCCCTAACTCATCCTGGATGTTCAATGCAGTCTTGGCCTTGGAATTAGCAGTCAACAAACAGAAACACATCTCAGAAAACCACTCGTCCTTGTTTTTGAAGTTCTTAAATTCCTTTAATTTTTTGTTTACTTTTTTAGAAATACTAGTTTTCCTTAATTTACTAATTTCATCAAGAAAAGATTTCATTTTAATTATCTTTCAACTTAACATTGCATTTCCCGTTTGTATCTTCGTGGCATTCAAATCCGGAAGCAATTGCCTTGATTCTTTTTATTCTGTCCATTGCATTCATCTCTGCCTGCTTGAATAACAATTCTGCTTCTTTTGGATTAATAATTTTCAGAGAAGAGAATCTTTTGTTTGTCATTAAATAATCTCTAAATGGAATCTTGGGAGTTATCTTATCTAGAATAAATGGATTTTTTCCCTGTTTTAACAATTCAGGATTATATCTAAACAAAGGCCAATATCCAGAATCAGTAGCCATCTTTTCAATTTCCTGAGCTTTTGACATGTCAATTCCGTGGGCAATGCATGGACAATAAGCAATTATCAATGAAGGCCCTTTGTATTTTTCAGCCTCTAAAACCGCCTTGATTAATTGTACTTTGTCTGCGCCCATATTGACCATGGCAACATAAACATTGCCGTAAATTGTCATCATTAAACCCAGATCTTTTTTACCAATTTTTTTACCGCTTGAAGCAAACTTAGCTATCGCTCCCAAAGGAGTTGCTTTAGATGCCTGTCCTCCTGTATTTGAATAAACTTCTGTATCCAAAACCAAGATATTAACATCCTTTCCCTGGGCCAGAACATGATCCAATCCTCCAAAACCAATGTCATAAGCCCACCCATCTCCTCCAATAATCCAGACACTTTTGTCAATCAGGAAATCTTTCAGTTCATCTATCTTTTCAATATAATTTTTATTTTTGTTGTTGCTTTTTTTCAGAGCTAAAGGTAAAATTTTCTTAATAGACTCAGCATTTTTCTTAGTATTCTCATCAATCTTATCCCAATCTTTTATTCTTTCCTTAAGTAATTTATCAAGTTCAGGAATAGATTTGATTTTCAATAAACCCTCAATATTAGTCAGAAGCTGCTTTCTGTTTGCATCAACAGCAAGTTTCATTCCAAATCCATATTCTGCATTGTCTTCAAACAAAGAATTTGCCCATGCCGGTCCTTTTCCCTCTTTGTTTTTGGTATATGGAACAACTGGAAAAGTACCCCCATAGATAGAGCTGCATCCAGTAGCATTTGCAATCAACATCCTGTCTCCAAATAACTGAGTCACTAATCTTATATAAGGAGTTTCTCCGCACCCAGTACATGATCCTGGAAATTCAAACATTTGTTTATGGAACTGCGCTGAAACAGGACTAAATTCTAATACCCCATCCAAAACATCATCAGGCAGATTCTCAAAGAAAACAGAATTTTCAACTTCGTTGTTTTCTCTTGACTTGTCTATTGTCGTTACAGATAATGCTTTTCTGTCTTTCCCTTTTCCAGGACAGACTAAAACACAGTTCATGCATCCAACACAATCTTCAGGATAAACCTGAACTCTATATTGTAAATTCTTATTATTATTTGTATTGGATTTAATGGTCTTGAACGTTTTAGGTTTGTTTTTTAAATCCTTAGGATCAATTTGCTTGACTCTTATAGCAGAATGAGGACATACAAAACTGCACTGTCCGCACTGTATACAGTTTTCATTATTCCAGCTTGGAACAAAATTAGCTATGCCTTTCTTTTCTAGTTTTGTTGTTCCGGTAGGAATACTGCCATCAACAGGCATCAGGGAAACAGGGATATCATTTCCTTCTAACTTACAAATCTTGCAAAATATTTTTTTATCAAATTCAGTCTCACACTTAATACTATTAATCTTTACCTTTGATTTAACAATTTTATTAGGAATTTTAATTTCCTGTAAGGCCTTCATAGCTTTGTCAACGCACAATAAATTTTTGTTTACTACATCCTGACCTTTACTCTTGTAGGTTTCTTTGATATGTTCTTTGACTAATTCAATAGCTCTTTTAGGATTAATTATTTTAGAATATTTTAAATTACATCCAAGAGCAACAACAAAAGCTGCCTGCATCGTAGTATTAATCTTGTTTTCCAATCCTGCTTCTTTGGCAATTTTAGTAGCATCAATATTATAAACCTTTATTTTTTTATTAATAATTACTCTCTGCATATCCTCAGTCAAATTCTCAAATAAATTTTCTTCACTCCATGGAGAATTAATCAAAAATATTCCATGTTCATTGATTCCTTTCAAGATATCATATCTACCGATATAGGCCCTGTGATGCAATGCAATAAAATCAACCCTCGTTGGTTTGTATGTAGATTGTATTCTGTTCTTGCCAAATCTTAAATGAGAGATTGTAACTCCGCCCGATTGTTTGGCATCATATTCCAGATAAGCCTGTACATTTAATTCTGTTTCCTCTCCAATTATTTTAACTGTGTTTTTATTTGCTCCGATTGTACCATCAGAGCCTACTCCAAAAAATCTTGCTCTTATAATTCCACTAGGTTCAGAATCAAACTCCTCTCCAATCTTCAAGGATTTATTAGTAACATCATCATTGATTCCAACAGTAAAGTCATTAAAACATTTTCCATTAAGATGATCATAAACAGCTTTAACCATTGCAGGAGTAAACTCCTTGCTAGATAGCCCATATCTTCCTCCAATTATTTTTATGTTTTTATTCTTCAAAACTCTTGAAACATCTAGGTAAAGAGGCTCTCCTCCAGAACCCGGTTCTTTAGTTCTGTCTAAAACCGCTATTTTCTTAACAGATTTTGGAATTTTCTTTAAGAATTCTTCATCAAAGAAAGGTCTGTAAAGTCTGACTTTTATCAATCCAACCTTGTATCCTTTTTTATTAAGATAATTAATTGTTTCTTCAATTGTCTCGCAGGAAGAACCCATACTTATTATTATTCTGTCAGCATTTTTATTTCCAACATATTCAAACAAATCATAGCTTCTTCCGAATTTATTCTTAATTAATTTCATGTATTTTTTAACAACAAAAGGAAGTTTTTTGTAATAAGGATTTACAGTTTCTCTTCCCTGAAAATAAACATCAGGATTTTGTGCTCCAACCTTGCATACTGGATGCTCAGGACTTAACGCTCTACTTCTAAATTCTTTAACTTTATTCATATCAACCATGGATTTTATTTCATCATAGCCTGGCATGTGTATTTTTTGTATTTCATGGCTTGTCCTGAACCCATCAAAGAAATGCAGCATAGGAATTCTTGTTTCAATTGAAGTTAAATGGGCTATTATTGCAAAATCCAAAACTTCCTGGACAGAAGAAGAATTAATCATCCCAAAACCAGTCCCCCTGACAGCCATTACATCTGAATGATCCCCAAATATAGACAAGGATTGGCATGCTAAGGACCTAGCCGCCACATGGAAAACTCCAGACAATAACTCTCCTGCAATCTTAAACATGTTTGGCATCATTAATAATAAGCCCTGAGAAGCAGTAAACGTAGTTGTTAAAGATCCAGCAACTAAAGAGCCATGAACAGCGCCAGCAGCTCCGGCCTCTGATTGCATCTCAACAACACTGACCTTCTCTCCAAAAATATTTTTTTTATCCTGAGAAGACCATTCATCAACAAGCTCCCCCATTGTAGAAGCAGGAGTTATTGGATAAATAGCAGCAACATCAGATAAAGCATAAGCTACATAACTTGCAGCAGTATTACCATCAATAACCTTTAAGTCTTTTTTACTTACCATATTTTATTCTAATAAATAAAAATTAAAAATAAAAAATTATTTTTTCTTTTTCTTTTCTTCACAACATTTACAGCACATTTTAGACACCTCCTAGCCTAAGAAATAATAGTCGATATATAAATATTTTGTTAATAGTATATAAACGGGCCTGGGAGGATTCGGACCCCCGACTTCCAACTTAGGAGGTTGGCACTCTATCCAAGCTGAGTTACAGGCCCATATCTTAGAGTTAGATATAAGATTTATAACCTTTTCCTAACAGAAAAAAACAACGAAATCCCGCTCATTAAAGCCACAAAAGAATTCAAGATTAAGAAAACATAATCCCTGATCTGAACAGAATAAACAACTAACAATAAAGAACCAACAACATACAAGACGCCAAACTTCCAGTCAATGCTGGCTTTTCTTTCTTTAATGATTTTTATCGTTTCCGGGATCCATCCAATACCTAATAAGATTAAACCAATTATTCCGATAATCATCTTCTTAACTCAATTTTTTCTTTCTTATTGATTGCATTTAACAAAGTATTTCCAATCTTGCTTCTCTTGTTTATTCTTAGTTCTCCTTTTCTACTGGTAGTCGCAGAAAACAAAAATTGGTCATTCAAATAAACATCCATATCAACATTCTCTTCATTGGTATAAAAAATAATGTCTTTTTTGCTCTCATTGATATTAAAATTAACACCACTCTCCTCTCCTTCAAGAGGTTCAACATCTAATTTAACCCCTAATTTAATTTCCAAAGATTCAACATTCTTTCCCTGTTTGCCAATAAATTTACCAATAACAGAATTAGGCAGATAAACTTTAGCTTTATTTTCATCAACCATTACAACTTTGACTTTATCACTATACTTTTGCAGTTCTTTTGTTAAATGTCTTGCAGCAATCTCCTTGGCAGGACTTGATTTTGGTTTAGGAACCTCTCCTAAGGGAATAACAACTGTTTGTTCTCCATAAGAATAAATCTCAAAGATGGGTTTATTTGTTTCAAAATCACTTACAACAACAACAGGCCTTGCTAAATCAGCATCACTCATTCCTTCAGGAATCTTAACAGTCATCTTTAAGGTCAAAACCTTTCCGATCTTCCCGCTCTCAATGAAAATGATTGTATCCAAAACACTTGGAATCATCCCAACATCAAGTCTTGAGATAAATCTCTGAACAGCATCTATCGGAGTTGCAGAGTGCAGAACTCCCAGACAATTGCTTCCAGCCAATCTTAAATCAACATAAAGACTAAAATCAGGAGTGTCCCTTACTTCATCAAAAATAACATTGTCTGGCCTTGACAAGAATAAAATGTCATGGATTTCCTCGCTTGTTGTAAAATTCTTGCTGTATTGTGTTATGTTGTCAACTAATTGTAAGTCTCTTGGTGACTCAACCGTTTTAGTAATTTTACCATTAGCAGCATAGTATTCAGCAACCGCCTGTGCAAAAGTTGATTTTCCAGATCCTGTTTCTCCGGCAACAACAATACCTCTTCCCTGTTTCTTAACTCTATCAGCAATAATTTCAGGTAAATTATAATCCTCTAATTTTAATACTTTTAAAGGCCTTATTGCAGTTATCTCCCACCCATCGCTTACAGGAGGCTTGACAATAACAATTCTGTAATTCCTGAACTGTACTATTGTACTTCCCTTTCTTGCAATCTCAACAAAAGCTTTTGGATCTCCCCTTGTTTTTTCAACAACCTCCTTTGCCATGTTTGCAATTCTTTTTCCGGTTAGTTTTTCTTTTGAAACCTCAATTAATTTCCAGTCTCCTGGTTTTCCTTTTTTAGCATAAACAAAACAATCTTCCTTGATATGAATACTCATAGTTGTATCATCAAAGAACTTTTCAAATTCTAATTTTCCAGAACCTCCGAGCATTTCTATAAATTTAACCTTGATTCCTCTTGCTTTTGCAGCTTCAGCCTGGACGTTGTCAGCAGTAATTAAGATTGCATCTTTATCAAAAGCCAACTCAGAAATAATTGCATCTATCTCTCCGCTTGACTTTGCATATTTAATCTGCATTGCATTAGGTCTATTTCCTATAATTTCTATCTTGACTCTTCCTGTTCTTGCCATCTCCTGCAGCATTTGTAATTCATCTAAACCCAGAAACCCTGTTTCCAATCCAGAATTAGCCTGTCTTTCAAGTTCTGCAATTACCGCTCTTGGAATAAAGATGGTTCCTTTAATCATTGCTTTATCAACTAGATTAGTAACTGCTTTTTCAATAACAGCAGAAGTGTCTATTACATACCTCTCTTCCATTAGATTAAAGTTAAATAGAATTATTTAAAACTTTCTAAGACAAATTATTTAAATAGTATTTAACTTTGGTTTTATATTATGGATACAGGAGAATTGAAGATTAAAGTTCAAAATATTGTGAGGAAGGCTACCACACTTAAGAATAAACATATTAACCATAAAAATGCACCTGTAAATTATGCTTGCATTTTTTCTCAAAGCAAAGAAGAATATGATAAATTGCTTGAAGCTGCACGGAAAATTGGAAATATTATAAAAGAAACTCCCACAGGTTTGCTTTTTCAAATTAGTCCATTAAAAACTGTTTCTGGTTTTCTTAGGTTATTAAAAATCCGACTTCCAGATAATACAAGGCCTGAACTTGGTGATGCAGATTTTACTATTTCAAATTTTCCTGATTTTAAGAAAAAATATCTTTCAAAAGATGGATTTAAGTTGATAAAACGTGAAGATTTCGAGATGATTGAACTTATGGATTCTGAATTTGATGTACGATCATATTTTTCAAATCCCCCTCTAGATAAGCAATTAAATCTTTCCTTGGAACACTCTTTAATGAAGATTAAGAAGAAATAATATTATTTCTTAGTAACCTTGTCTTCTTTCATAACTTTCTTTGCAATCATAAACACAACAAAGGCAATAATTAAAAAGTTTATTAACTCACCAATAAAAGCCCCCCACCCAAGATTTATAGGACCTAAAACAAAGGTTGCTGTTTTCCACGCACCTCCAGGTATAAAAGGAGTTATCACAGGCATAATAACATTATCAACAAGAGACTTGATTAATGCTGTAGCAGCCACACCCATTATGAATGCAATAGCCAGAGCAACTACCTTATATTCTTTCAAGAATTCCATGAACTCTTTAATCATACTCAACTTGATATCACCTAATATAGACTAGAATAATTAATATATAAATTGTTTGCTACTCAGAAAAGTAACCTAAAGCTTATATATTAAATAATTAAATTAAAAATATGGAATATTTGTGGATAATATTTGCATTATTATCAGCATTGACAGCCTCACTTGTTGCAATCTTTGGAAAAATAGGCTTGCAGGGAATTGACACAAACACAGCCACAGCGATCCGTGCAATTATAATGGCTTTATTCTTAATCGGTTTAATAGTAATCCAGGGAAAATTAACTGAAATAAATTCAATATTTGCAAACAGCAAAGCTCTTTTCTATATAATTCTAAGCGGAATTGTCGGAGCTCTATCCTGGTTGTTTTATTTTATCGCATTAAAAAGCGCAAAAGTATCCCAAGTAGTTCCAATAGATAGGTTAAGTATAGTATTTGCATTAATATTTGCTCTTTTATTTTTAGGTGAAACTATTTCTCTGAAAGCAGGGATCGGAGCTGCATTGGTTGTTGCAGGCGGAATTTTAATAGCGTTAGGATAAATCTATGCGGACGACAGGGTTCGAACCTGCGTAGGCACTAAGCCAACAGCTCTTGAGGCTGTCCCGTTTGGCCGCTCCGGCACGTCCGCGCAAGAAACAATACTCAATAATGATTTAATAATCTTTTGATTAATCAAAAGGTTTAAAAGTATTAACTAGCTTTAAAAACCAGTAGACTAGGCCGGGGAGCCAGCCCTATCCTGTCACCACAAACGGGCTTCATGGTGGGGTCGAAGCCTTGGGAGCGGTTTATATTAGTTAAGCAGTCTTGGTTCGTACTGAGAAACCCTGTCCTACAGGGCTCTTGTTTTTGTGAACCGGGTCAGGTCAGGAATGAAGCAGCCCTAAACAATGATAAGGGTGTCTTTAGGGTCGCAGGGTGGAGGAAAGATCAAGGGCACTACTTAATTAGTTTAAATCCATCTTGAGGCGCGTCTACAATTCTTTTTAAAAAGTAAATAATTGTTTCTTAACCTCACCAACAATATCCCCTAAATTCTGTATTAACAATCCATATAACTTTTCTATCATAACCTCATAAATTCCTTCTTTCAGAGTTCCAGAACAATAATTAATCATGCCTTCTACCTCTTTAATTTCATTTAGCTTATCTTTGGGAACATAGCATTTCATATCCTTTCCCTCCAATTTCCCTCTTAAC
Source organism: Candidatus Nanoarchaeia archaeon (assembly GCA_028714095.1). Lineage (GTDB taxonomy): Archaea > Nanobdellota > Nanobdellia > SCGC-AAA011-G17 > JACPNG01 > JAQTMY01. The sequence continues at coordinate 219,380 of JAQTMY010000002.1, forward strand.
CTTAAGTCAGTTCCAACAGCCATCCTTGTCAGTTCAATCGTTAATACACAAGAATCTTTCTTCCTTCCTTCAATAACGTAATTATAGATATTGCCATTTTTTATAGCAGTATATTTTGTTCCCTGGCATTCCATTAATCTTTCATTAAAACAATCCTCACTTTGCTTGCAGTCTTTCTTGAAAAATCCGCTAAAGAAAATTAGCCAGACTAAAAAGATTATTATTAATAACCCAAATACTAGATGACTAAAAGAAATTTCAATCCTCTTTTTTGTCTTTATCATTATATAGTTTCCAGTTATAAGTATTAATAAAGTTTTTGTATTAGAAAGTTTTTTATAATCTCAATATAATTATTTCTCATGGCAGAACAGCAATATCCAGAACCAATTTGCGGAGCGTTAATTTTCAATTCAGCAAACAAGATTTTTCTAATGAAATCTTACAAATGGAATAATAAATATGGAATTCCTGGCGGACATATTGAACTTGGTGAAACAAAAGAAGAAGCATTAAAAAGAGAGATGAAAGAAGAAACCGGATTAGATATTTTTGATATAGAATTTATTTTCCTTCAAGAAGGTATATTTGACAAATCCTTCTGGAAGAAGAGACATCTTATATTTTTTGATTTTGCCTGTAAAACAAACTCAACAGAAGTTATTCTCAACTCAGAAGGTCAAGAATATGTCTGGGTAGATATTGAAGAAGCCTTAAAATTACCAATTGACTCCTACACAAAAAATACAATAAAAGAATATCTCAAGCTAAAGAATAAAATCTAATTATATCTCTCCTTCTTAGCAAATTTATTGATAAACCTATTGTAGCTTATCCCATAAATCTCCTTAAACCTATTTTCATATTGTTTTTTATTCATTTTTTTATGATAAGAATTAATTAATCTTACTAATCTATCTTTACCAAACTCAGAAATTAAGAATCTAACTCCATAATACTGAGGAACATACATCCTGTCATTTATTTTTTTTAGGATTAATCTGTAAAATAACAATTTTTTAATATTTTCTTTATTAAGGTTTACTTTCTTTTTGTACGTCTTTCCAGGAACCTGTCCAGCAACATACATGGCAAGTCCTTCAGTAAACCAATAAGGCCCTTTATAGACATTAAGTTGCTCTGCATAGATGTGATTTATCTCATGGGTTAATAATATTTCAAATTTCTCAGTACCTTTGAATTTCTTATAGCATTTATCATATAACTCAATATTTCTTATGACTACAAAATTACCGTTCTTGCCAACCCCCTTAACCCAAGGGTTATAGAACTTTCCAGCCAATCTTTTAAATTCATCTTCACTGTTAGCAAGCCTTATTCTGAAGAAGCTGCAGTCTTTTCCAAAAAATCTTTTGTTTTTGTTATAGGCATAATTGCATTTATTAATTATATCTTTAGTTATCTCGTTCTTATTATCCAGTATCTCATAATGCTTTGTTTTGCACTTATACACTCTATTAGTAATCTCTGAATATTTTTAAGTTTAACCAATAAAATCAGTTTCTAGAACCCCACAAATCCCAAACAGGAAGCTTTTTAAACAGGGATTATATGCCTTAAGGCATGCATAAATGATAACCAAAGTTTATGTTGACACGGAGGTCCTATAAAATGGATAGATTTAACAAAGGTGGGTTCAAACCAAGAAGTTTCGGCCCAAGAGAAATGCATAAAGCAACTTGTTCTGAGTGCGGACAGGAATGTGAAGTTCCTTTCAAGCCACAAGAAGGCAAGCCAGTTTACTGCAGAGATTGTTACGCTAAGAAGAAAAAATTCTAAGTTAATAACGTATAAATAACATTTATTCAAATTTTTTTACTTTTAATTTTATAAAAAGAAAAGGAACTAAAGTTCCTTAGAAGTCAATACAAATATTTTTGTTTCTCCAGGTCTAAGTTTAGATGAAGTTCCAACAATGTATTTTACTCCTGCTCTTTCTGCAGTCTTAACTAAATCCCTATCTATCTCTCCATCCATGACTATTGCGCTAGCCTTTAAATTTCTTAAAGTAGCCATCAATTCAGCCAAAGGAACCTTTCCGAGCACATCCATCTTGTCATCTAAAATAGATGCTCCTCTTGTTCCAACTAAATCATTTATCATATCTTTGAAGAGTTTACTCATATTTTCATCTAAAACAGGTCTTCTTTGATATGTCCTCTGCTGCATCTGCATCCTGGGTCTTTCTTCTCTGTTTTGAGACTCTCTCATCTGAGGTCTATTAGTTCTATATCTTATATTTTCTTTTCCATTTCCCTGGTTAATGTCTTCCAAAGCCTGTTCTAAAGTAACTCTTGATCTCAATGATTTATGAATTTCTTTTTTAGTTATTTCTTCAACTTCTTTTCCGTCTGGGGCCTTAGCTACAAAATCAACTTCTGCAACAGCAGCAATCTCCTTAATAATCAGGTCTCCGCCCCTGTCTCCATCAACAAAAACAGTAATTGTTTTTCTCCTACATAATTCAATTATAGTTTCAGGGATATTTGTTCCATTCATTGCTATGATATTTTTAATTCCATGTCTTAGTAAATTAAGAACATCAGCTCTTCCTTCAACAACAATAACTTCATCAGTTTCATCTATTCCGGGGCCTGCAGATAATCTATCTTTCCCATATTCTACAGCCTCCATCATCCTTACTGAGTTAGCTACCTCATCTGTGATTTCCTGACTATCAGGCAAAATATCGCTGGTTAAATTCCTTAGTAATTCTTTGGCTCTCTCCAAAACAAAAGATCTTTTGCTTATCCTTACATCTTCTATTTTTTCAACAACAACCTTTGAATTGCAAGGTCCTATCCTTTCGATAGTTTCCAGAGCAGCAGCTATAATTGCTGTTTCTGACTTGTCCAGACTGGATGGAATAGTAATTGTACCAGAAGTTTTTCCAGCTTTAATCTCTGTCTTAACTTCTATCCTTCCTATTCTTCCAGATCTTTGTAATTCTCTTAATTCTAGGTTCTCCCCTAGTAATCCTTCTGTTTGACCAAAAATAGCTCCAACAACATCAGGTCTTTCGACCGTACCATCAATCTGAATGTGAGCGTGAACTATATATTTGGCTGATACTGGGCTTATTTTTCCCATCTTAACCTCCAATGCTAAGTCACCAAAAACAACTATTTAGAAAGAAACACAACCTTTTACAAAAGCTATTCCCCCTTTTCTTTACCTAAATCTTGCCATCCAACCCCCCCTCATCGAGGGTTTAAATGAAATTAAGCATTAATATTAAATTATGTTCCTTCCCACGTATAGTGATTTAGTGATTTTATTATTATTAATTTTTAGCCCGCTACACTAACTCCCAAGCTCATCGCATTGGCATTAGCCGCACTCCATTGAGTATTCTCATGGCGGGCATATGCTATATTGATATTTAACCTATATAAAAAGGTTTCTATACAACTTATAAATAAAACAAAAGGTTTATAAATAAGATAACCCTACTAAGGAGTAACAAAATGAATAGTAAGATCCTAAACATTGAAGAACTTGCAGAAAAGAGAGGTAGTATTCCTCCCTATTTCACAGAAAAATTTTGTATAGATAAAATTAAAAAAAATGTTTTAGATGATCTAAAAAAGAACACTAAAAACTATTCAGAATCCTATGGAATTTCTCAAGATACATTCAAAACGGTTGTAAATCTTTTTAAACAAAGTAATAGCCCAGGAAGCCAAGATTGGAAAGAAGTATTTAATAATCAAAAAAACATCGAGAATATAGAAAAGATCTATTCTGATATAACTACTCTTTTAGTTTCAAAATTTGAAAGATTCAATGACCTAGTAGATCAATATCATCAAGCATCTACAGCAAAAAGGTTAGATACCATTAAAGAATTAGAGATTAACCCAGAAGAGATTACCTTAGTCTCTCTTGACTCAGACAACATAGATAAAATCCTAGATTACTAATTTATTCAATTTCTTTCATAAACGGAAATAAAATTACATCTCTTATTGAAACAGAATCAGTCAAGATCATTATTAACCTATCAACTCCTAATCCAAACCCGCCCATTGGAGGCATTCCAAATTCTACTGATTTAACAAAATCTTCATCCATTGGATGGGCATCCTCACTTCCAGCCCTTAATTCTTTGGCCTGTTCTTCCAGTAATTCTTTTTGTATTTCAGGATCATTTAATTCTGTATAACCATTCCCCAATTCCATCCCAGCTATGTAAGGTTCAAACTTCTCAATTAAATCATCATGCTTCCTATGAATTTTGCATAAAGGACTCGCTTCCTTAGGATAATCTATAACAAACACAGGATCAACCAATTTATCCTCAACTAACTCTTCAAATAATAAAGTTATGGCCAATCCTCTTGAATAATCTCCTTCGTATTCAATATTATAACTCCTCAACAATTCTTTCATTTCTTCATTATTATATTCATCAACATTAATGTTAGCATATTTTTTTATTGCATCCTTGACAGTTATCCTCTTCCATGGAGCCTTTAAATTAATTTTATGTCCCTGATATTCTATCTTTGTTGTTCCTAAAACTTTTTTAGCAATAGATTCTATCATTTCTTCAACTAAGTTCATCATATCATTGTAATCAACATAAGTCCAATAACATTCCATCTGTGTAAACTCAGGATTATGGGTTCTATCTACGCTCTCATTCCTGAAGTCCTTTCCAATTTCGTATACTTTTTCAAATCCACCAGTAACTAATCTCTTCAGATATAATTCATCAGAAACCCTCATATAAACATCCATCTTCAAATCATGCAGGAAACTTTTGAATGGCCTTGCATTTGCCCCTCCATAGACTCTTTGCAATACCGGAGTTTCAACCTCCAAAAATCCTTTATTATCTAAAAACTCCCTTAAAGATTTAATTATTTCAGTCCTCTTGACAAAAGTATCTTTAACCTCCTTGTTAGAAATCAAATCAAGATATCTTTGTCTGTATTTTATTTCAATGTCTTTTAATCCATGGAATTTTTCAGGCAAAGGCCTTAAACTTTTAGCCAGTATCTCAAATTCTTCAGCATAAACAGAGAGTTCCCCCATCTTTGTTTTAAAAATAGTTCCTTTGATGCCAACAATATCACCTAAATCAACTTTCTTAAAGATTTTGTAAATCTCTTTTCCAACATCATCCTCTCTTATATAAAACTGGATTTGTCCGCTGTCATCCTGGATATGTGCAAATGATGCTTTCCCCATTATCCTTAATGTCATAATCCTTCCGGCAACAGCAACATGCTTTTTAGTCCTAGTTTCTTTTTCTAAATCTTTATTTTCCTCTGAAATCTGCAAAGTACTATGCGTTTTCTTGAAAAAATAAGGATAAGGATTAATACCTTCTTCTCTTAAAGCATTTAATTTTTCCTTTCTTTGTTTAATTAAATCATTTGTCTCTTCCATTAGAAAATAGTTTTAAAGAGAATATTTAAAGTTTCCTCTTCAAACAGGCATTGATAAATCCTGTATAAATTGGACTTGGTCTTAAGGGTTTAGAAGTATATTCAGGATGGAACTGCACTCCAATAAAGAAAGGATGATTTCTTAACTCCAATATCTGCATGATTTCCTCATGCTTTGCTCTCCCAGAAAATATCACTCCTGAATTTACAAACTCCTGCAAATACCTATTATTAAATTCATATCTATGTCTAAATCTCTCTCTTATCTGATTTTTATTATACAAATTATAAGCCAAGGTCCCATCCTTAATAAGAACATCATGTCCTCCTAGTCTCATTGTTCCACCCATTTTATCAATAGATCTTTGTCCAGGCAACAAATCAATGACAGGATGGCTAGTTTCTCTGTCAACTTCTGTTGTATGAGCATCACTCCATCCCAAAACATTTCTTGCATACTCAATTATTGCCATCTGGAATCCATAACATAATCCTAAGTAAGGCAATTTATTTTTTCTTGCATACTCAACGCATTTAATCTTACCTTCAACTCCCCTTGATCCAAAACCACCCGGAACAATTATTCCATCCAGATCCTTTAATTTTTCATTTACGTTTTCATTTGTAACCTCTGTAGTGTCAATCCAGATTATATTAAGATTACAGTATTTGTAAGGAGCACAATGCTCCAATGCCTTTAATATGCTTAAATAAGAATCCCAAACCTCGGTATATTTCCCGGTAATCCCCACATTAATTGTTTTATTTACATTTTTTAAAGCATAAACAAACCTTTCCCAGTTTTCAAATGTTAACTCTCCAGTTCCAGAACAGCAATTTAATTTTAGATGGTTTATTATTGATTTATCCAACCCAATTTGTTTAAGATACAATGGAATTTCATAAATACTTCCGACATTAGGCAATCCAAAAACGCTTTCAACAGGAACGTTGCTTGAAACACTTATCTTTTGTCTTATCTGGTCTGGAATTGGCAAGCTTGATCTGCATACAATAATATCTGGCTGTATCCCTAATGATAATAAACCCTTTAATCCAAGCTGAGCTGCTTTGCTTTTAAATTCTCCCAAGCTACTTGGTTTTAGAATATAACTTAGGTTTACAAAGCAGACATAATCTGCTCCTTCTTCATGCCTTAGCTGTCTCATTGCCTCAACAAAATATCCGTTCTCTAAATCCCCTACAGTTCCGCCAACCTCAACAATAACAACATCTGCTTTGGATAAAACTGCTAATTTTCTTATGAAATATTTTATTTCTCCCGTAACGTGGGGGACAAACTGGACATCTCTTCCCAAATATTTTCCAGCCCTTTCTTTATCTATAATTGTTTTGAATAATTTTCCAGCTGTTAGGTAATTATCTTTAGTTAAATCTCGATTATTAAATCTCTCATAACTTCCTAAGTCCAAATCTGTTTCAGTCCCGTCATCCAAAACAAAAACCTCTCCATGTCTGTATGGATTTAATGTTCCTGCATCATAATTTAGATAACCATCAAACTTTAAAGGAGCTACTTTTAGACCATTACAACCTAAAACAGTTCCTAAACTTGAACTGAAAATTCCTTTTCCAATACCTGAAATAACAGTTCCGGTAACAACAACATATTTTGTCTTACCTTTTTCATAACCATCAGGAATCTCAGAATAGCCTTCTTCATCTACCCCTTTTTTCCCTAGAGAAATAATATCTTCAGGCATCAATCCTTGATTTAGAAGAACCTATATAAAGATTATTATACTGCAGAGAATATTACCTACATTATTAAATATTTATCAAAAAATTCAAATTCAGAAAGAGGACAGTTCTTATAAAAAGGTTTATCATCCTGTTGAGGGATAGGAGCTTTACTTAAATAAACTATTGCCTTTTGGAGAATATTATCCGCAAATTTTTCAACACCCCCTTCATCAGTATTAAACCTTTCATCTTTACTGATAATATCATCAATTGGAGTTAAAAATTTAAACACTTCATTATTATTCATCAAAAAAGGATGGTCATAATTCCTTCCCACAAAAACACCACTAAATTTTTTAACCTTATAATCATAACTTACACAAATCTCCCCTGGAGGAAATTTATATTTTTTATCACCTCGCCTTGAGACTAAGATAAGAGAATCAAAATGACGCAGAAATACAACTAAATCCTCCTTCAACTTTATAATCTCAAACGAATTCCTTTCCATAAAAAGTATAAAACAGAACATAATAAAAAACTTAAATAGGATTATCTGTAATTATTACAGACATGACTGAAAAAACCTGGAAGAAATAAGAAACCTAGTTGGAATGCCTGGACTAAAAGAACTAGATTCAGGTAGAGAAGGCATTTTTGGTGGAAGCCTTTACCCCTTTACCAACTTTAGGATGTATATTCTACATCCAAAATAAATCCAAAACCTTTATAAAGAAAAACATTAAAAAACTAACGAAAAGAAGTGAGTTTTAAACCTGAGAGAGGTTAATTATAACATGAACCAACAACAACCAATCTTTATACTTCCAGAAGGCTATTCCAGAATGATTGGAAAAGATGCCCAGAGATCTAATATTCTAGCAGCCAAGCAGGTAGCTGAAACTGTAAGAACAACTTTAGGCCCAAAAGGAATGGACAAGATGTTAGTTGATTCTACTGGAGAGATTATTATCACAAATGATGGTGTTACAATTCTTGAAGAAATGGGGATAGAGCATCCAGCAGCAAAAATGCTGGTAGAGGTAGCAAAAACCCAGGAAAATGAGGTTGGAGATGGAACAACAACAGCAGTAGTTCTTGCTGGAGAATTATTAAAAAACGCAGAAGATTTATTAGACAAGAATATCCATCCTACTGTAATCTCAAAAGGTTATAGATTGGCTGCAGAAAGAGCTCAGGAAATTTTGAATAGGATAGCTGAAAATATAACAGAGCAGGATATTGGATTATTAAAAAAGATTGCATCTACAGCAATGACTGGAAAAGGTGCAGAAACAGCCAAGGAAATTCTTTCAGAATTAGTTGTAAGAGCTGTTATCCAGATTACAGAAAGAAAGGATAAAATAGAAATCGATATTGATAATATTAAACTTGAAAAGAAAATAGGAGATGGTATTGGAGATTCTGAATTAATCTCAGGTATTGTTCTGGATAAAGAAAGAGTTCATTCAGGAATGCCAACAAAAGTAAAAAATGCAAAGATTGTTTTGATTAACTCTGCTCTGGAAATTAAGAACACAGAGACAGAAGCAAAAATACAGATAACCTCTCCTGATCAATTGCAGGGATTTTTATTCCAGGAAGAAAAAATATTGAAAGACATGGCAACAAAAATAATTAATTCCGGAGCTAATGTAGTGTTCTGCCAAAAAGGAATTGATGATATTGCTCAGCATTATCTTGCCAAAAATAAGATTTATGCATGCAGAAGAATAAAAAAATCTGATATTGATAAATTGGCAAAAGCAACAAATGCCAAGATTGTAACTAATCTAGATGATTTAAGTCCAGAAGATTTAGGAAAAGCCGGCTTAGTTGAATCTGTAAAGGTAAAAGATGAAGAGATGACATATGTAAGGGATTGTGAAAATCCAAAAGCAGTGACTTTGTTAATCAGAGGCGGAACCGAGCATGTTATTGACGAAGCAGAAAGAGCTGTAAAAGATGCAATCGGTGATGTTATCGCTGCATTAAAGGATTCAAAAGTGGTTGCTGGTGCAGGTTCAGTTGAAATTGAGTTATCAAAAAAATTAAAAGAATTTTCAAACACATTAACTGGAAGAGAGCAATTGGCAGTTCAGTCTTTTGCAGAATCTCTGGAAATAATTCCAAAAACTCTTGCAGAAAATGCCGGTTTAGATCCAATTGATATCTTAACAGAATTAAAACTTCAGCATACCAATAATAAATGGGCAGGCATTGATGTATTTGAGGGAAAAATCATAGATGCCTGGAAAGCAGGGATAATAGAGCCATTGAAGATAAAAACTCAGGCTGTGAAGTCAGCATCAGAAGTAGCTGAATTAATTCTAAGAATCGATGATGTAATCGCCGGGGAACAAAAACCAGCAAGTCCTGTTCCAAGAACAAACGAAGAGGAAATGTAATTATAAAAACTTATTTAATTCTCTTTTAATCTTTTCAATAAAGTTCTTATTAAGATTAAATTTTTCTTCTGGAGTAAAATCCATCCAAGATTTAAGACTTCCATTTCTAAAAAAAACTGCAGCAAGTGGGAACCCCTCAATAAATTCATTTTCAAATAAAGATTTATCAATTCGGCCTTCAACTTTATGAAAAAAAGTTTTAACTTTCCCTTCAGAAGTAGCAATAGAAACAGCTTCTTGAAAATAACAGTTAGTATTATCCAAATCTTTCATCTTTTTTTTAAAAAACTCAAAAAAGTCTCTATTAGAAACATCAACAGGTAATTCTCCTCCCCACCTTCTAATCGCGACTCCAGGCTTACCATCTAAAGCTTCAAAATATAATCCAATATCCTCGCTTAAAGTAACTATTCCACTTTCCTTGGCATAAAACAAAGCCTTTTTTTGAGAATTTTTTTCTAGAGAAACAAGGTCTTCCTCAATCTCACAGTTAATCCCTAACTCATCTAAAGAATATAAATCAAACTCTTTCAAAAAAAGTTTCCATTTTTCAAACTTCCCCTTGTTTCTTGTTCCAATTAAAAGTTTAGGCATATTCTAAAAGAATCTAACTCCTATTTAATAGTTTCTCAAATAAATAAAGATGATGATCTAATTCTTCTTTAAATGCTGGAGCATGGAGACCATTATAACTTTCCCTTATCCATACTGAATCCTCCTCAAACCAACGGACAGGATCAAATCCTTTAAGATCTTTCCAAGTTTTAGGATCATAAAAACCAAGGGATTCAAAACCCGGAAAAATAATTTCTTTAAGAATATTTCTCTTGTGGTTTTCTCTATACAAAGGAATTTCCTCCGGGAATAAATTAAAAGATGAAATAAAAACATAAGAAGGCATACCTACCAAAGAAGCTATTCTCAAAATAAAGGAAAAAATTACCTCATCATTCATATTAGATTTCTGGGTCAGGATATTGGATAAAGTAGGATAACTCATTTCAAAACCATATAACCCTCCGATAGTTTCAGAATCAAAACTAATTAGCCCCTCTTCCAATATCTTTCCACAGTTTTCTATAATATAATCTCTTATTTTATCTTTAAAATGCATTGCCTCTGGTTTAACCATCCAAGGAAAAGACCTAAAATTTTCAGAAAATTTTTGTGGAGGTTTTAAAAGAGACTTGTGGATATATTTATCCAACTTACCTTTCGCAGAATCTGTATAATAATCAAAAAAATCAGGGCCATAATTTTCCAATCTCTGAACAAGGACTGAAGGATAAAATTTCCTATAGATTTTCTCTAGAGCAGCAATCTTATCATCAAAAGAAATGATATTAGAAGTATCAACTATCCCCTCATAAATTTCAAAAAAACTATCCGAAATATCCTGAATCTCAACCATCTTTATGAAGAAGCGGGACAAGACGCTCACAAAGGTATCCTCCAAGTTCATGAATTCTATCCTTTTCATAAAAAGGAATTGTAATAATTCTATTTGAATCAAAATGAAGGCCCAGTCTCTCCTCCAGTTTGTTAGAAATTATTAATTCATTTTCTTGTCTTTTAGCATCATCCAAAAGGGGCATCTCTGCAGGATCTCTAACAAGTAAAATATCCGGCATAATCAACCTTTTCCCGAACTCGGTAAGATATGATTGGATGTCCCTAGTTTTTATGTGGTATCCATTAAAACTACTCTTAGTTAACAATAAAATATTACATCTTTCTCTAAGAGTGTCTTTATAATGTTTCATAGCAGGAACAATAAAAGGATCAACTTCAAAATCTAAGATTGTTCCCCCAACTTCAAAAATAAGATTCCTTGGTCTATCTAATCCATTAAACATCTCGCCCATAGTTGCCAAAAAATGATTAACCATGTAAGACCTAAAAGAAGCATTTTCTCCTTCCCCGTACAAATCTATAAAGCTTTTGATTAACTCTCCTCCAAGAATATAATTTTCTCTGCCGAATCTCCTACCCGGATTATATTCCTCATAAACTCCAAAATCATCATTACCTCTAGCCGTATGCCTCCCAGAGCAGTTTGTATTTAACAAACCATCAAACTTTATAACATTAGAATCTTCTAGAGCATTCAGAAGATGAGCTGCCACCGTCCCTTTCCCCATGTCAGATCCAGGCAAGCTCGTAATGATAACTAAAGAAGAATTATCACTTATCTTATTGTTTTCAATTCTTTGATGAATGTGGTTAAGAGATTTTTTTTCCATAACTCCAACAAACAAAAAAGATCTATATAAAACTTTCTCCTCTTAACCACTTCGAAATAATTACAAAAAAATCAGAAGATTTCCGCTTCTAAATTTTCAAAGAATATATATCTGTTCCCCAAAACAAAAGTTTAAATACTGTTTAATTATTTTAATTTAAGAGGTGAAAAATGTTATCTGATCTTCCAATAAATCTTTCAAAAGTAAGAAAAGAAGACATAGACAAGGAAATTCTAAGACTTGGCATGATTGCAGAGCTAGATGCAGTCAGCTTGTATGAACAGCTAGCAGCAATGACAGAAAATAAAGACATAAAAACTTTGGTTTTGGATATAGCAAAAGAGGAAAAAACCCACATGGGTGAATTCCAGGCCTTGCTTCTAAGACTGGATAAAGAACTGGTTAATGAATTAAATAAAGGCAGAAAAGAAGTAGAAGATATTACTGGAAAATAGGTTTAGGAGGTAATGATTATGGATAATGAAGTTCTAATTAAAATAGAAAAACATTTAGAAAGAATTGCTAATGCTTTAGATGATATAGCTGATGCAGTATGCGGAGAGGTTGAAGAAACCCAATAACTATTCTTTTAATTATCCTAATAAACTAGAGCATAAACTCAAACCACTTTGTAGTAGTTAAATAACGAAAAGCTTTTAAATTCAAAAAAAATTGTTGCAGTATGGCAACAATAAACGATTTTTTGGATGACAAAGGATTTATTGATATCCCTTCAGTTATTAAATCAGGAGAAGCACACAATTTGTTTCCTGGATATCATCCAGATATAGAACAAATAAGAAGCAAAGATTTTCCTTTATTTGGAGAACGAGTATATCTCGATAATGGGGCAACATCCCAGGTTCCAGATACAGTAAAAGATAAAATTCATAATTATAGAAAAACTCACATCAGAGGGAGCAATCATTCTAATGAAAATAAAGAGGCTGAACAAGCCAATCTAATGTTCGAGAGTGCCAGAAAAGAACTAAGTGATTTTTTTGGGGCTTCAAATTATTTGATGGCTTTCACTTCTGGAACAACTGGATCTTCAAATATGATTGGTGCTAGCTTCGATTTCCAGTCTAATGATTTATTATTGCTAACTGAAATGGAACATAATTCCCAGATTTTGACTCCAAGAAACTTTGCAAAAATGAATGGAGCAAAAGTAGATTTCGTTCCTGTAGAATTATCCGAAGGCAGATTAGATCTAAATTATCTTAAAAAAGTTGTTGATGAATTTAATGGAGGAAAGATTCTTCTTAATGTAGTACACGTATCTAATGTTACAGGAGTTATAAACCCTATTAAGGAGATTAGACAGATAATTGGAGACAAAGGAGCAATTTATTTAGACATGGCTCATTCAGCAGGACATGTGCCAACTGTAATTAATGAATTGGATGTTGATTTTTTTGGTATGTCTGCCCATAAAATGAATGGTCCTTTTGGAATAGGGTTACTTGGAGTGAAAAAAGGCAGCCAAAAATATCTAAACTCTAACAGGATTAGTGGGGGCGGTGCAATAGACATGGTCACCATTGAAGGTGAAGTAATCTCAGACGGTGTTGCACGATTTGAACCTGGAACCCAAAATCTCGAAGGAGCAATTGAGTGGATGTTTACAGCACAATATCTTAAAGGGATAGGAGGAATAAAAGCAATCAGGAACCACGACGAAGCTTTAGGTTCTTATTTCCTAGGCGAATTGGAAAAAATAAACAATTTATATGCTGGCGGAGACGGTCCAAAAATTACAATTTATGGACCAAAAACAATGAAGGATAAAGTTGCAATTTTTGCTCTTAATATTGGGGAAAGGCCTCTTCTTCATAATAATAATAAAAAAGTCGCAAGAATACTTGATAAAGAGGGGATAGCAGTAAGGCCTGAATGTTTCTGTGCACATATATATTTAGGAACTTTGAACGGATTCACACGTGAGATAAGGGAAGAAAGGCTAAGACTCGTCCAAGATAAAACCCTGCCTTTGTCTGAAATGGCACTTTTAGGTGCAGTAAGATTTGGTGTTGGAATTAACAACAACTTAATGGATATGTATCGTGCAGTCGAAGCAGTAAAAGAAATTGCAGCAGATCCTGAAATTGCAAAACCAGACCCAACTAGAATAAAATATCTAAAGAAAGCCAGTTTAGCGTGATAGATTAATAAAATTCTGTAAATTCTATTTAGGAACCATAGGACATATCATCTTATCAGATAATGGATATAATTCCCTTTTCCTGTCAATAATTAAATCCAATGAATCTATTTTTATGTTCCCGATATCTTTATCACTTTTAGGAGGGGGTCTTCCAAAACAAAATCTTGCAGAACCATCAATATATAAAATAATTCCTGTAGCCCAATAAAGACAACCATGCTCTGTTTGTGTAAAAGAAGCTTCAGTATTTTGTTTTGATACGTCCACGAGTTTCCCAAAGCTCACATCGCCCACGATCTTTCGTTCCCACTCTTTTTCTGCAGAACCTGCCATTTCTGGAGGTCTTGCCACAAACAAAATTCCCTTATCATTACAATATTCTTTAATTTTTGGGATCTCATGATAATTTAATCCCATTACAATTGTATTGATTGCTATATCTGTTACTCTCTGCCCGTTTTCAGTCCATACTTTCCCATATCCAGCCTTAAGGCAGTTTTCAATTCCAATCAAAGTTTTCCTAAGCATCCCTTCAGTCCTTGTTATTTGGTTGTAAAGTTTATCTGTAATCGCATGGACAGAAGCATAAACAGAAGTTTTGTGATCAAAAAGAAAACTAGCCATATAAGAATCAATACAATCAGTCACATTTGTAATTACTAAAGGAGTCATATTTTTATGATAAATCCTTTCTATCAAATTAGTCACATTCGGATCTTTTAATGTTTCTCCTATTCCCACTAAAACTACAGACTTAGCCCCCAAATCTGCAGCTTGATCAATAGCACTTATATAATAATCCAAACTCATCCACTCATCTCTGTTTATTTCTCTCCCGGAGTTGCTTATTCCTCCATGATTATAACAAAAAAAACAATCAAGATTACAACCCGGCCCCAAGGTTAAACCTAAGGTTATCATTTTATTAGTTGGGTCTTGTCCACTTGCAATTAATCTAAATTCTTCCTCAGTAAATGAACCATTCCCCTTTAGGAACGTTTGATGATTTAAAGTGTCTGTTTTTACCATTTTTTAAGTTCTTGCATGGCCCTCTCTTGAGAGTATCTCCTCAATCTCAGAAACATTCTGCCCTAAATCGTTGGGATTATACTCTATCCAATTGATATCTTCTATTTTTGAAAATTTTTTTAATCCACGATGAGCATGTTCTAAAACATTTTTAACTATTTCTTCTGTCAATTCTTCTTTACTAAGCTCTCCTTTTAAATATTTTGCAGTAGGAATAAGAATTATTCCTTTTTTCATTACATACGAATCCTCTAGCCCCCTCCTAATCGCTGCCTCTGTCTCTTTGATTACAAATGGAAACACATCCTTCCATCTTTTTCTTATTGCTCCTTCTAAATCATATCCTTCTGACCATCTAAGTCCAACTGCAACAGGAGTCATTTTACTAGAAGGGCTCTTTAGTTTCTCCTGAAGTGCAGACATAAATTTATAAGAGCAACCCTCCGCAATAGGGAGATTCCCTCTTTCAAGTATCTCATCAACTGCATACAAAGCAAAGGAAATATATTCTTCAGTGCTCAAAATTGGGTCTTGAGGATCAAGTATTTGATATAGGTGGTGTTGGGATTTGGTTCCTCTAAAATTATCAGATGCTCCGGTTGAATATGTAAAATCCTTATATAGATAAAACTTATCTCCATTTATAATCTCCCCAGAGTGTTTAATAGCATAAGCTCGCGCAACTTTTGTTTTTCCGGTTGTTGTTGGGCCCATTATTAATAAGGCCACATCTTTTTTATCTAGTGACATAAATTTTAAGATATATATTTATTTAAAAAACTATGTATTTTTGTAACTTTACAGTCGTCATTTTTTGGAATCAGAAACTCTGAACAAATTCAAAAATTAATGGATATTTAGAAGCTTACCCAATATGCCAGAAAGATAATATGCACCAGCGGGGAGTTGGACCCCGGTCTAAGCGTTGGCAACGCCTAATTCTAACCACTAAACTACTGGTGCCTAACCAAAATCATAAAAGCCTCATTTAAAAAGTTTCCTATGAAAACAGATAAAATTCCTAAGATTTTCTAGAAGGAAGGTTCCAACCATCAAAATCAAGCAAACAAAATCTATCAGTTCGCTCATTGTATAACATATTTTTATCATGAGTATCCAGTAGAAAATAACCCAAAGACTTAATGGACTCATACGCTTTGTTTACTCTCTCACAAATATTTTCTCTAAGCAATTTGTTGCTGACCTCAAATATATATTTGCCATCAAAAAAATCCATAAACAAAGAAAACCTTGCAGAATAAAATTTCTTAGCAAAAGGACTATAAATCTTAAAATCAACTCCATGCTCTTCCAGATCTAATAAAGAATGCATCTTTGGAACTGGATGCAGAAGATATAATTCATTAGCAATCCTAAAATATCTTTGAGCAAATCCCTCATACTCTTTTAGGTAAACTTTTGCCACAACCTTCCCATCTGCAATCCTGAGAACATTATCATGTCCATTCAGGTAGATTGGATTTTCCATTGCTTTCTTGAACTCTAAGATTAATTCTTGCTCATTCATAAGTCAGAAAAAAAGTAAAGGATTATAAGGTTTCTAATTATCCAAAACATAGATTAAAAACTTACTCTCTTCTCAATATAAACTTAGAACTAGTTCCATTTACTC
The DNA here is from genome assembly GCA_028714095.1 of Candidatus Nanoarchaeia archaeon. Taxonomy (GTDB): domain Archaea; phylum Nanobdellota; class Nanobdellia; order SCGC-AAA011-G17; family JACPNG01; genus JAQTMY01. The sequence continues at coordinate 235,981 of JAQTMY010000002.1, forward strand.
CCAAAGTAGCATTAAGCCTAAACTCACCATATTTAACGTTATAACTAAGAATCTTGTCATCAAACTCATATCCAGATTTCCTGACAAATTTCTTTATAAAATTAACAACCTCATCTTCATTTTTATAATTTAGGTTAGTTTCTGTTCTCCCTAGACCTCTGTAATCAACATAAACGGGTTTGTTAAATCCTTCTATCATAATTGCCAAAACATTTCCATCTCTAAAAAGTCCTTCAATAACCCCAAGATTATTCCAGTCTCGGTCAATTAGATATCTTACTTTTTCAAGTTCCCGGGCATCAAAAGTTAATCCTTTTTTACTAAATATCTTCCCAAACTTGCCTATTAAATAATTATCATCTTTTAAAACGTCCTTGTCAAATTTAATTTTAAGTTTAATCGAATCTCTGCAGTCCTCTAAAACCTTTTCATCAATCTGAGGGACAACAAGATTATAAATTATTTTTCCTTCCTCGTTATCAAGTCTTACATTAACTAAATTAACATTGTTAGCAAATAATAAAGTATAGGTTAAAGGAAACTGTATTTCTTCTGTTTTAGGAGGTTCAGGTGCATCAGGAATCTTTCCATTAACAACATTGGAAACCTGCAACTCTTCATAGGTTTTTATCCTTGGGATGTTTTGCCTAAACTCTTCTTTTTTATAGTTCTTGGCTATTTCTTTTTTTCTTTCCCTGTCGCTTGCAGCAAAAAATAAAGCCCTTAAAAATCTGGATCCTACATTAAGTTTCTCCATCCTTGCAGGATCTTCTGTGACAACTTTAAGAATTTTCTCTAATTCTCTCTCTTTCTCAACCTCAGCAGGATCCCTCATAAACATGATTTCATCCATTTTAAAATTGAGATTTAGGAAGTGGTCTGTTGATGTTTGTAGAAGGAGCTGTTCCAGCCAAAGCTTTATCCCTTACATATTTCTCAAGTAAAACCAAGCCTCTGGCTATGTTTTTATTTTGTTCCAAAAGAACCTCTAATTTCCTTACTAATGGTTCATCAGTTCCTGACTTGATGTGTTTTGCTGCGTCTTCAAACAAATCAACCATCTCTGTCATCTTACTCACTAGTTGATTAACAGCAGAAACCATCTCAGCATTTTTTTCCTGCAGTCTTATACTATGATGGATTAATTCTTTTACAATGTTTTCATAAAAGTCTTTATTAGTTTTAGTAGTCTTGGATGACTTAGAAGAGCCTTTATTTACAGCAGACAACCTTTATCACCTCTTGATTATAATTGAAAGCCTTAAACTAATATAAAAACCTTTCTATAACTTTTCTTTGTTACCTTAAAGGGTGTTTTTTGAGAAAAATAATAACAAATCTAAATGTCAAAAAAGTAAAGTTTAAATAATAATAGATTATCAATAAAGATGGGAGGAGAACTTTAATATTCAATAAACTGAGGGGCGAGTTCTTTTGAGTGGTATCAATAAGAATCCCCGCCTCCCACCTAATTTATATGTATGATAAATTGTTATAATTTTATAATGGTTACAGAATTTTGTTATGTGTTGTTATGCGAAATCTTTTTAAAGCGAAATAGACTATGAAATATACCACTCAAAACAATTGTATGGTAAATAATCTTAGCTAACCCTTGGGGAAAGGAGCGTAGATGACGGTTTTCTAAGATTTTAAAAATAGGTTCAACTAGGAGGACTTAAAATGGAATCAGAAAATAAAAATTTAAACAACCCCTTTAATGTGGGAAAAGACATAAAATTTCTTCCTTGTCATAAGGAAGTAGAATATATAAAAAAGTTTAATAAAAACTTCAAAGCTGGAGCTTATACAATTACAGGATTGTATAGTAAGAATAGAATAGAAGCTATGCTTAATCGTCAAAGTAAATTTAATGAAGAAGTAGATTCGTTAAAACAAATTCTGATGGATTGTGGGGCGGAGGGAATTTTTACTCCAGTTATTTCAAAAAAGGCAATAAACCACAGGACAAACGAACTTTTTATAAAAATGCAAATCTCTGCAGGGCTTAACAGGATTACAATTATTGAAAAAGACATTCACCAATCAGAAGAGGATATGGAACTTTATTTTAAAGGATATATTAAAGGTTTTGGAGAGAATAAATTATTTTTCTTATTAGATGGTGGGATGGTTAAAGTATCCCTTTTAGGAAAAAAACTTAATAAACTCAAAGAAATGAAAATAGATAAAGTAATCTTACATTTTGCAGGATATTGGAAGTATAAACATAATTTCTTCCAATTACTTGAAATGGACAAAAACAATAGACCAAATATCCTTTTAAGTGGAGTTTGGGCTGCAATTAGTAGAACTTCGTGTCCAGCCCTACTGTCTCTGTTTGGAGTAGAGGGATTGAGTGTTGGATATAAATGGGGGGCTAGTCCAAATAAAGATAGCCCTCAGAAGAGACTAGACGAAATTAAAATTGAATATGCCCCATTAAATAAGCAAGAAACAGAAAATTTAAAGAAAGAGATTAAGGTCGCAAGTAATGATGAACTGTATGCTTATTTAAGAGCAGAGGCTTTTTTTAAGAATAAGAATATTTTATCAAGGCTCTCTAACTTAGATGAAGAAGAATTAAAAAAAGAAATAGAATCTAAACCTTCGCTGAGTTATTTCTTTAGTTAATTTTTTTGGCGATTAATCTCGCCAATTTCATTTTTAATATTTGATTAGATTCTTTTCTGAATTTATTTGCTCCAGCATTTAACATTTTTTCCCCTAATTCTTCTTCAGATATTTGAGGATTCTTCAATCTTGCTTTTCTTTCATAGGTTTCCTGCCATTCCTGAATTTTATTTAATAAATCTCTAGCCATAAGTTTCTCAGGTTCTCTTAAATCAATGTTTATGGTATAATTCATTTACATACCACCACATAAATGCTACAATTAATATATTTCTTAGGAATATAGACGATTGCTCCATTCCCACTCCCTTTAGCTTCAGTTAAGAATATATCTTGAACTTTTCCGTCGGTAATTTTAAGTTCTTTCATTTTCACTGCATTTATTAATCTTGACATAGTCTAGACAAGTCTAGACTATTTAAATACTTTTCTTTTTTAAATTCTTAGTAAAATCAATTAAATATTAGATAATCCTATTAATTCCAACCACTTATTTTCAGAGTTAAGTTTTAAATCAGTAGCTAACTCATAAGGGCATTTATTTAATGCCTGATGTTTAGTTATGAAATTATAATAAACTTCATACCCTTTCATAATGGCATTAGCACTTTCAACCGAGCCGTGAAATCCACGAAAAGTTTTAGTTCTCTGCCTAATGTTATTATGTAATCTTTCAATCATAATGTTAAACCCCTCTCCCTGAGAAGCATTAACTTGATGGTGAGTTATTTTAGTCTTTGCGTCTCTTTTATGCAATCCGAAACTATTCCTTAGTGCCTGTGGATAAGCCATATATCCATCTGTGGTAATAATTTTTACTTGTTGTTCTGTTTTCTTCTTTGCTGATTTAAGAACATCTTTTAACTCATTCATACTCCTTGATTTAACATAATTGGAAGAAACCATAAATCTTGTTTTTGTATCAATAACATCTATAAACCAATTTTTATCTACACCCTTATAATTACGGCTCTTTCTCCTGTGGTATTCCATTTCGTCTATTTGTAGTTCATTACCAACATTCAGTTTTAGATTATGGGTATATTGGCTTATTTTCTTAGAGTATTTAACAATCCACTTATAGATTGATTTATGGCTTGAATTATGAGGATAGAAAGCTTGAAAATGTTCCTGCACTTTTCTTGTTGAAACTCCCCTGTAAAACAAGTCCAAAGCACAGGTTATTTTTTGAGGGCTATTTCTCATCCTGTAAAAGCCATAATCCAAGACAAACCTTAATCCACATTCCTTGCATTTATATCTCTGGATTAAGCCCCTGTTCTCTGTCTTTCTCTTGCCGTCCTTTCTGATTGATTGGCTCTTACAGTTTGGGCATTTTGTGTCAATTTCCATAGAAATATTAGGCACCCGAACTATATAAACCTTTCGGTGCCCGAAGATTAATGTATTAAATAATTATATAATATATTAATTAAGTTATTAATTAATAAGTTAATAATCGTAAGCTTTATAAATGAGTAATACACTTCTAAAGTTATGATGAATAAAGAAATACAATTAATAATAGAAATGATAGCTGGAGATAAACAGAGTTATACTTCTAATGAACTAGCTTCCTTTTTGAACTTAAAGTATACAAATGGTGTTTATCCTTATCTAAAAAAATTATCAGATAAAGAGTTAATCCATAAAATCTTCAAAGGGGATTATTCTTTAAACATTCATCATAATAAGATTAAAGACATAAAATTTGTAGTCACAATCTTTGGAAAGCCTGCAGGCATTCTTTTTACAAATGAATCTAAAAAAATTTTACAGAAATTCTGTAAAAATCCGATTATTCCAAAGAATCAAATAACAAGAGAAAATTTAACTACCATTAAAAAGATTGCTGAAAAGACCAAGGTAATCCATGCTGTTAAAGAAAAAGGGAAAGAAGAAGATTACTTTATAGCCTGCTGGGAAGAACCAGCAAAAAGAGTTTTAGACTTTTTTGACATAAAACTTGATTTTGATGAAGAAGAATTTAAACACACGGTTATAAAATATTATTCTTCAATTAAAAATACCAGTTCTCCCTTTGATGATGAGACCCAAAAACAATTAAAAAGATTAAATATGGAAACTTATCTTGGAAATCGTGATTTTATACTAAATAAAATAAAACAATATGAATTTTCTTTTCTTGATAATGTAAGGAATTTAACAAATAGTAAAAATAAACAATTTACCAACCCTTTTTGCATAACTTCTAAGATTACCGATTGGAAAATGAAATATATTTATAATACTGATAAAATTGAAGGAAATCCCCTAAGTATGCAAGATGTTAGAACTATTCTCACAGTCGGTTCACTTTCTGTTGAACAAGACAGTAAAGCAGTATTAGAAACTGTTAATTCCAGAACAGCTTTAGATAATATCTTTGAAACTTCTAATGAGTTAAATATAGATTTTATTAAAAAACTACATTTAGCTACTCAACAAGGAATTGATGAATTAGCGGGAGGGTATAAAGATAAAGAAAATTGTATAACCGATAATGAAGGAACTTTAATTGATACAACTACCCCTGTAGAATTTGTTGAAAAAAGAATGGATGAACTCCTGAGTTGGTATGATAAAAATAAATCTAAACTCCATCCATTTGTTTTGGCAATTATTTTTCATAATCAATTTGTTTATATCCATCCCTTTAATGATGGAAATGGAAGGGTTGCTAGACTATTACTAAATTTTATTTTAATAAAAAATGCATACTTCCCAATTATTTTTTATAATGATGAAAAGAGTAAGTATTACACTTATATTCGTTCCTCTAAAACAGGAGATATAAAAGATTTTGTTAGTTACATCCTTAATCTATATAGAGTTCAATTAGAAGAATTTTAGAGATTTTTCTCAATTACAATCTTGTCTTTCTCCAACCTAACCTTAATCTCTTTATCCAATAACTTACTATCCTCTACAACCTTCTTAGGCAGATTAATCCTGTATTTAAAATATGTTGTTTCACCAACCTTTTTATCAAAAACTTTCATAATTTTCATTTTGTTTTCCTTCTTAAAATTTTAGATGATAAATGACCCCAAAGAACCTGCAATCCTCTAAACAATGCGATAAGGATAATAGCCCAGAAGTAACTTCCAACAATCCATCCAGCTAATACCCCAAGTTTTTCTGGACTACTTGAAGCTAAACCAATTTGCTTAACAGAAGGATTAGTCCCTAATAAAATAAATAACAGTCCTAACCACCAACAATCCTTTTTGATTAATTCTTTTAGGGTTTTAGTTTTAGATTTCATATATTTTTTTTAGGAACCCGAAGTTTATAAAACTTTCTGAACCCGAAATAAAAAGAGCAAACTCCCGTTAAGGTAACAAAGAACTATAACTTCTCCAATTCCTCAATTATATTTTGTAATATCTTGGCAGCCATCTGGGGATGCCAGAAATTCAAAAACAAACAAGGTTCAACCTGCAAAACGATTCTGTCCTTGACAGGAAACAATTTTCTCTTAGGGCCAAAAGCACTGCTGCCATCAAAAACATTTTCCAAAGTTATTTCCGGAACAGGAACATTGTTTAATGCATATCTTACCGCTTCTATATAATTTCCAGGAATAAAATTATTTCTTAGCCTGTTTAATGCAATCTTGTCTGAATACCTCTCAATTTTTTCCAAGTCTTTTAAAAGTATCTCCCTGAAACTTTTTTCCATCTTATGGATATCAAAGCTGTTTTCATGAATCCTTAAGATATTTAATATCATTCTTTTAGTTTCAGCCAATATCGCATTCTTATAGTCAGTTTCAATGCTTTTAAGGAAAGGATAATATTTTGTGTTAATCTTTGAGATTATTTCCTGTACCTTTTTCTTTTGTATCTTTGCCTCTGTAAAAATTGTAATGTCCATCAGACTTGGAACAAACTTCATCCTGTCAAATGCCCGGTGGATTAATAAAATATATTTCTCATCTTTAACTTCTGCCCAAAAATCCTGATAAATCTTTAATTTTTCATAATATTCTCGCTCATCTTTTGCAACCCAGGCATATTTCTTCATATAAGAACTAACCTTATCATCTTCACTATTGCTGAAAAAATCATAGGAATTTGTAGCAGTTTTTAATGGTGGAATATCCCTGTTAAAATCAACTCCAAACAATCTATTCCTTGAAATATTAGAAACAACCAACTTGCCTCCAAGACTTTCCCATACTAAACTTGCGATGGTCTCAGAGTTGTCATCTCTGGCAGAAACTGACTGTAGGGCAGGACCAGAATGAGGACAAATTAAAATCATCTCTTTGCCAATCTTTTCATATACAGAATATCCTTTCTTGAATCTGCACTCCATATCGTTAATAAAAACTATAGATATTTAAAGATAATCAATCTAAACAGTTATATGGAATTTAAAGATAGCTTTATTGACAGATATAGAGAATTAACAAACCTGGAAGAATTCCTTTCAATATCCCAAAAACCATTAAGGAAATCCATAAGGGTTAATACTATAAAATCTTCAGTAGCAGAAATAAAAAACATTTTCCCAAATCTAAAAGAGATTCCCTGGTGCAAAGAAGGGTTTTGGGTTAATCAAAAAGCAATTGGGAATACCTCAGAACATTTTCTTGGAAAGATTTATGTGCAGGAAGCAGCATCAATGATCCCCCCAATAGTACTAAACCCAAAAGAAGAAGATATTATTTTGGATTGCTGTGCCGCTCCAGGGTCAAAAACAACACAATTAAGTATGATGATGAAAAACAATGGATTAATCATTGCAAACGAATTAGATTATAAAAGAATTAAAGCTCTTTCTCTTAACATTCAAAGATGTGGCTGTGTGAATATTATAAGAACAAATATGGATGCAACAAGATTAAACAAGAATTTTGATAAAATCTTATTAGATGCCCCTTGTTCTGGGATTGGAACAATAAGAAAATCTCCAAAAACACCGCAGATATACAATACAAACATGATTAAAAAGCTGTCAAACATACAAAAGACAATTATCTCAAAAATGTTTGATAATCTAGATGAGAATGGAATCTTAGTTTATTCTACCTGTACTTTAGAACCTGAGGAAAACGAAGGGGTCATAGATTGGTTAATCAATAAAAAAGATAATGTAAAAATTCTTCCAATTAACATTGAAATTAAAAAAAGTCCAGCGATTTTGGAATTTGAAAATAAAGCTTATTCGAGTGAAGTAAAAAAATGTTTGAGAATCTGGCCTCAGGATAATGACACAGAAGGGTTTTTTATTGCTAGGCTGACAAAACAATAAATTTATAAATTTACATAATAATAAAACAACCATAATTTTCAGTTTAAGAGGTGTTTATCTCTAGTCAATTCTATCAATCTCTGGCTTTCTAGCTGGGAATAACCGAAGGAGGTTATTATGTTTATTATTTATCCAAACGATCCTTGGAGTGAACACATCAGAAATTTCTTTGAATATACCCTGAGGGACTTTTTGGGAGAGTACAAAGGCCCGATTATTATTGTAATTGTTCTCCTGAGTATTATAATCTCAATCATAACCCTAATAATTAAAAGGAGGAAAAAAGGTAATGATCCAAAGGCTAGCTAACAAAATTAAAGGATTCATCAAAAAAATCCTAGAGGAAGAGGAGAGGAAAACAATTAAACCAAGTTTTGTTCCACCCCCTCCTATCGTGAATCATCCTGCTCTTAAACACCGGAGATGAGATGGGATACTCAACCATCTAATTAATTTTAATCCCAGCATTCACTTTCCATAGAAGAAAAAGGCACTTTAATCAGTGCCTTTTTTTATTATAATATATATACATCTATAACTAAATATTATCCAATATTTTAACCATATCAATTGCATCTAAATACTGTCTTGGACTCTCGCATATAATTGTAATATCCATTTTTTTATGTTTTATTTCTTTAGCTAATTCTTTAAAGTTAGGTTTCTCACTTGAAATATTCAAATGATTTCTCTCCCCTTTGCTGTTAAAATTAATTCCAGAAAAATGGCAATGCAAATGTTTCAAGTCTAAAACTTTTAATTTATCAAAGACTTGTCCATAATCTATCTTCCCATTGTTTCTTGCATACAAATGAGCAAAATCAACACATAAAGAAATTTTTGCTTTTTTAGCTAATTCAATTATTTCATCTAGACTCCCAAAAGCACTATGTTTTCCAGTCGTTTCAGGGCACAGATTAACATATAACTTTCTTTTTCTTAAGGTTTCTTTTATATCTAAGATATTTTTTAAAATAATTTCAAAAACTTCATCCTTATTCCTGTCATGATAAAAACCAGGATGAAAAACAACATGCTTAGCATTCATATTATAAGCTCTTTCACAACTCTCCAAAATCCAGTTCTTGCTCTTAGTTATATTTTCTGTTTTTAACGAACTTAAATTAATGTAATAAGGAGCATGTATACTTAACTCAATCTTCTGTTTTTTAGCCTCAATCCCAATTTGCTTTGCCAGCTCATTTTTCATGGTAACTCCATAAACAAATTCAACTTCCATTGCACTTAATCCAATAGAATTTAAAGCTCTAACAGAGTCCAGAGTATTTGCCTTAAAGCTTCCGGCAGGCCCAATCTTAATCATATCTAAAATAAATAAACTTAAATATAAAACCTTTTCTAAAATGTAGAGGATGAAGAATATAAATCTTAATGAGGTAATAAAAAGTATTAAACCAGAGGCTTCAGAAACAAAAGAAGCAAAATATCTAATTAACTCAATAATTAACAAAATAAAAATAAATAATACAAAAACATCCATAGGTGGTTCCTGGGCTAAGAATACCCATCTTACAGGAAATCATGACATTGATATTTATGTTAAATTTAATCTTAAGAAATATCAGCAAAAGGACATTTCAAAGATACTTGAAAAAGAATTAAAAAAGCATTTCAAGATAGAAAAGTTACATGGTTCAAGAGATTATTTCCAGATTAAGAAAGAACATTACACGGTAGAGATAATCCCAATTCTTGAAATCTCCAAGGTATCAGAAGCAAAGAACATAACAGACATAAGCCCCTTACATGTTAAATTCGTGAATAAAAATAAAAAATACTGTGATAATATCAGACTAGCAAAAAGATTTGCAAAAATATCAAAGGTATATGGAGCAGAATCCTACATCAAGGGATTTTCAGGTTATGTCTTGGAGATCTTAACAATCCATTACAAATCTTTCAATAACTTGATAAAAGCAATTTCGAGATGGAAAGACACAACAGAAATTGGGAATAAAACTTTGATTAAAGAATTGAACAAGGCAAAAAAAGAATCTCCTTTGATTTTGATTGATCCTACCGACCCTTCAAGAAACGCGGCGGCAGCATTATCCAAAGAAAAATATGATTTATTTATCAAAGCATGCAATTCTTATCTCAAAAATCCCTCTGAAAAGTTTTTCAAAGAACAAATATTTGACATCAATGACATAAGAAGAAAAAACAAAACAAACAAGATTATTATTCTAAATATTATTCCATTAAAAAAGAAGACAGATGTTGCTGGAGCAAAAATGCTAAAGGCCTTCCAGCACATTATAAAAAAATTAGAAGAAAATGATTTCAGGATCAAGCATGAAGGATGGGTCTGGAACAAAGATGCAACTTTTTATTTTATCTTCGACAAAAAAAGTCTATCTAAGACAAAAAAACACTACGGGCCTAAAATTAAAATGGAAAAAGCATGCGAGGAATTCAGAGAAAGTTGGAACAAAAATAAAATACTAAAAGAAAAAGGAAACTTATATGTTATTATAAAAAGAAAATATAGAATTCCAGAAGAATTAATAAAAAATTTAATCAAGGACAAATATATAAAAGAATTAGTTAAAGAGATTAAGTTAGTTTAAGAAGTCAGGGAGGTATTTGGCTTTTTTAAGAGTTCCTTCTTTAATAAGTTCTCTTACCAGGGGTAAATCTTCTATTCCTATTTTACCTATGTAAAGAGTTTTAAAGTCTCCATCGGTTCTTTCAAAATCCATAATCTTTAAAAGTCCCTGAAGGTAAATATGATCTTTAATATACCCCCCACCCCTGTGCCCTCTTACAGCTAAATTCCAGGCCTGATCATCGGTTAAATCATAACTTTTTAATCTATCGAAAGTATTTCTAAAATCTAGACCTTTACAAACAGAATCAACAGCAATAACCCTTGCTGCATAGTCTCTCATTAATTCATCATTCGTACTTCCTGTTTTATTTTCAAAATACAAGGTTAACCCTTCTTCGGTTGAATCATACCTAGGCAGACCTGTTGCAAAGATACCAAGGGGTTGTTCATAACCATTCGCTGCTCTTAAAACATGAACTCCTATTTCATGAACTTTCAATCTTTCAGGATCAATCTTACTAAATAATCTAGTTTTACAAATAGAGATTTCTTTTCTGGCAGCATTAACTGCAGTTAATTCTTTATCAGAAAAAATAATTTTCCAATCTAAAATTCCATATTTCTCTAGAGCCTCTTTTAAATTCATACCAATTAAATCAGATGAAATAATTTTTTCAGCTCCCTGGGCAGGTATCTTTTTTAATAATCCATCAGCATAACTTACAAGTTTTTCATCCGGGGTATTATGTATCAGAATAGTGGCGCTCCTCACAATTTCCCCATTACCTCTATTTGCAATAATGTTATTCATAAGCACCATATTTATTTTTTTTATCATAAAAATATTACCCAATCCTTCATAAGAAACTTCAATGGACTTTAATTCTCTCTCTACTTTTTCAGGATCATACTCTAAAGACCTATACGAAAACTCAGGATTTTTTATATTCCCTGCCAAAAACCTCATTTTCTGATCCTCGCGATTTTGTGGTTCAATATAATAAAGAGGCCTAATATTTTTACCCAATTCAATAAGTTTCTTATCAAGAGACTCTAAATCCTCGAGGTTTATCATATCAAAAATTAAGTAAGCTGATACTTAAAGATTTATATAACCAAAAAAATATAAGCAACTACTTACTTATTTCTAACATGAAAGTAAAATTGGAAGGGAACAAAATAAAAATTAGAAAGATAGGATCAAGTGATGTTGGGGATATTTATCAAAATGTAAAGGACAAAGAAGTTACAAAATGGACTTTAAACATACCTCACCCCTACTCAAGGAAAGATGCAATAGCATTTGTAAAAAGATGCAGGAATAAACTCAGAAAAGAAGAAAGATATACCTTTGGGATAATCCTCAAGGAAACCAATAAACTTGTTGGATTAGTAAGCTTATTTCATGTTCATAAAAATAATAAGAACGCAGAACTCGGTTACTGGTTAGGTAAAAATTACTGGGGCAAAGGGATAATGTCAGAAGCAGTCAAGCTTATAATTAAATTTGGATTTGAGGAATTAAAACTACACAGGATTTATGCAGAGGCCTTTGAGGAGAACATTGCTTCTAGAAAAGTGTTGGAAAAAGCCGGGTTCAAGTTAGAAGGAATAAGAATAGAATCCCGCTACAAATACAAGAAGTTTCATAATAATTACGAATTTGGGATATTAAAAAAATATAAACCTCCATCCAGAAAACCAAAAACCTTATAAATAAGCTAAATCCAATAAGAGTATAACAAATTCTGGTGAAAAATTATGGAAGACAGAACACTTAAGACTGGAACAACAACCATAGGGATTCTTTGTAAGGACGGGGTTGTTTTAGCTGCAGACAAAAGAGCAACAGCCGGCTACATGGTAGCTGAAAAGAGAATGGACAAGGTTTTCCAGGTAGATGACTTTGTCGGCGTAACTACTGCTGGATCTGTTTCAGAAGTACAATTACTATTAAAATTAATTAAAGCCCAGATTAAACTAACAAAAATGAGGGCCAGAAAAGGACTAAGTGTAAAAGAAATCACTAATTTACTTGCAACCTATGTTTATTCAAATATAAGAAAGCCTTCGATGATAATGGCAATAACCGGATTTTTGGTTGCAGGGAAGGATTCATCTGGATATTCTTTATATGAAGTTGGTTTAGACGGCTCATTAATAAAAGCAGACGATTACAGAACAGACGGTTCTGGAAGTGTATATGCCTTAGGGGTCTTAGAAACCGAGTATAAACAAGACCTTTCTGTTCAGCAGGGAATTGAACTTGCATTAAGAGCAATAAATGCAGCATTGAAAAGAGATGCAGCAACAGGTAACGGAATTGATATAGTAACAATCACAAATGAAGGTTACAAGAAAGTAATGGAGAAACAAATCAATACAGGAATTTATTAATCTTCTTAAAATTAAATCCAAAAGGAAAAAATGACAAAAATAATAGATGAAGTACTAAAACATATACCTAGTAATGCAAAGGTATCTGATGTAGTCTTTGAAGGTGCAAACATTGTAATTTATACAAAAAACAAAGACTTTTTCCTAGATAGTAATGGAACAATTAAGGAAATTGTTAATGATATTAAAAAAAGAGTGGAGGTGAGACCGGATCCAAGCTTATGTATGGGTGTGGAGGATGCTGAGAAAAAGATAAGGGAAATTCTTCCAGAAGAAGCCCAGATCTCCAATGTAACATTTGATCATCAAAGAGCAAGAGTTATAATAGAAGCAGAAAAGCCTGGCTTGGCAATAGGAAAACAAGGAGACCTGTTAAAAGAGATCAGGAAAAAAACGATGTGGGTTCCATTAATAAAAAGAACCCCTGCACTAAAATCAAAGATCATTGAAAATATCAGACAGGTTTTATATGAAAATAACGATTTCAGAAGAAAGTTCCTCAACAAGATAGGACATAGGATTTATGACGGATGGAAAAGAGAAAAAAGGCATGAATGGATTAGGGTTACATTTTTAGGGGGAGCAAGACAGGTTGGAAAATCATGCTTACTACTTCAGACTCCAGAATCAAATATTTTAATGGACTGCGGGATCCATCCAGCAAGATCTCTTAACGATCCTTCAGCCTACCCATATTTGGATGCTCCAGAATTTAAACTAAATGAAGTTGATGCAATAATTTTAAGTCATGCTCACATAGACCACTGTGGTTTAATTCCTTATTTATATAAAATGGGTTATGAAGGCCCGGTTTATACAACCGCTCCAACAAGAGATATAGCAGCTCTTTTATGTTTAGATACAATCAGCATAGCACAAAAAGAAGGGAGAGATCCAATTTATACAACCACCGATATTAAAAATATGGTAAAACACACGATATGTTTAGGCTATGAAGAGGTTACAGACATAACCCCAGACATAAGACTAACATTATATAATGCGGGTCATACTTTAGGGAGCTCAATGGCTCATCTGCATATTGGCAATGGTTTACACAACTTATTATATACTTCAGACATGAACTATGAAACCTCTAATTTGCTTGCTACCTCAGTAACAAGTTTCCCGAGACTAGAAACAGTAATCACAGAAGCAACACTTGGAGCAAAAGAAGATGTCCAGAAAACAAGGGGCGAGGCTGAAGAAGATTTTCTAAAAGAAATAAATGATACAATAAATAACAAAGGGAAAGTTTTGTTGCCTGTACTGGGAACAGGAAGAGCTCAGGAAATTATGGTAATTCTGGAAAAAGCAATGAAAGAAAAAAAGATCCCAGATGTTCCAATCTATGTTCAGGGGATGGTTTGGGATATAACCGCAATTCATACTACCTACCCAGACTTCTTTAACTCAAAAGTAAGGAGAAGTGTTTTCCATAAAGATGAAAATCCATTCTTATCACCAATATTCAAACATGTAAGTTCACAGAAAGAACAGCAAGAAGTAATTGAATCAGGAACTCCCTGCATTGTAATGGCCACCTCAGGTATGTTGGTTGGTGGGGCATCTATTGAATACTTTAAAAATTTAGCAGAAAATGCAAGAAATACATTAATATTTACCTGTTACCAGGCAGAAGGTTCACTAGGTAGAATATTGCAGAATGGGGTCAAGGAAGTAAACATGGGCACAGCAGAAAAGCCAGATATGGTAAACGTTAAATCAAAAATATGTACTATTTCAGGATTTTCCGGACATTCATCCAGAAACCAATTAATAGCATTCTTCAAACATCTTGATCCAAGACCAAAGAAAATAATTATTCAGCACGGAGAAAGTTCTAAATGTCTTGATTTAGCCTCTTCTCTTCATAAGTTAATGAATGTAGAAACTTCTGCACCAAAAAACTTAGAGAGTATTAGAATAAAATAATTATTTTAGTTTTTTTATAAAATCACAGGTTTTGCAGATATCACCAGAACAAGGTTCTCCGCAAGAATTACAATATCTAAGTTTACTTTTACTGTAAGCCTTTTTCAGATAAGGCAATATATTCATAAAAGAATTAATGATTGCATGTTTAGTCCCTTCGTATTGTTTTTCAAATTTATTTAACATACTCTTTACAGAATCCCTGTAAGAGTCAGAAGCAAATGGACATCTATCTTTTATTATTGGAAATTTCCTCAGTTTAGCATATAACCTAACCTCTTCCTCTAAAACAAAATACAAAGGTTTGATTCTTGGAATAAATTTCTCATCCTTGATGCTCCCGCTTATTGGGCCAAGTCTTGAACTTCTTTCCAAATTCCCCTTAAATTGATTCATTAAAACTGATTGAGCTTCGTCATCAAGATTATGGCCAGTAACTAACTTAGTGAATCCGAGCTCTCTTGCTTTTTTATTTAATAATGCTCTTCTTAAGGTTCCGCATACAGTACATCCCTTTAATTTGGTTTTCTTCATTGCATCATTTAAGTTAAATCCAAACTCATCTCTAAAACTATAAATTTTATAAGGGATATTATTTTTCTCGCAAAAAACCTTAATCTTATCAAAATTTCTATAATTTTTTACTCCTTCATCGATCATAACTGCCATAAACTTAATTCTTTTTTTCCTGCAGTAACTGCTAAGAATATATAAGATTGACATAGAATCTTTTCCACCAGACAAAGCAATTCCTATATAATCCCCTTTTCTAATCAACTGATATTTAAGGATTGTTTTAGCAACCTTTCTTTCAAAATACTTGAAAAAACAGTTCCTGCATAATTTAATCTTATTATTAGTAAGAGTTCTTACAGGTTCCTTAGAACATAATTTACAGGGCATACTCTACTTTTTTTCCTAATAATCTCTCAAGTCTGGTTTTGATAATTTCCTTAAAAGGATCCGCTATCTTAAATTTCTTAATCAAAAACTTGTCTTCTTTTTTCTCAACCTCAATCTGCTGATTAAAATGAAAATCAAAGAATTTTTTTAATTTTTCAATATCATCACCAATAACTTTATTTATTTTAAATTCATAGATAATATCCTTTCCAGACAAAGGATTATTGAAATCAATTAATGTTCTGCTTCCGGAAACAGACTTAACAGTCCCTATCAATCCATCTATGTTTAATTGCAATCCCGGATAGGGCATTATCTTTTGCTGTCTGAATTTAGCAGTATTAACTAACTGCAGTAATTTAGAGTCTCTTTTGCCGAATGCATCCTCAGGATCTAAATAAATAGAATAATTTTTATTTATCTCTTTTCCCTCAAGTTCTTTATCTAATCCCTTGATAACATCTCCTTCACCAATGCAGACAATCCAGGGCCTGTAATTAAATCCTTTTCTGAATATGTTTTCTTTCTTGGCAATACTTTCACTAGTTAAATCAAATATTTCATTTGTTTCCTTAATTCTGCCTACAAAATCCAGTTCTATAAAATCTCCTTTCTTGGTTTTCATAATAAAACAACCAAAAAAAGAGTATTTAAAGTTTATTATACAGCATCCAAATACTTTAAAATATCTAAAACCTAAAAATCAGTATGGACTGGCGAGAAAAAGTAGATCCATTATTGAGACAACATCTTGAGAAACAAATAAAGGAATCTTTTAAACAGAAAGAAGCATTTAGTAGTTCTAAAAAACCAGATATATCCCAGTTATGGATTGCCATAGCATTGCTCTCTAAAGAAAATTTTGATTTAAAACTAAAAATAAAATACCTTGAAAGTTTTATAAAAGAAAATGTTCAAGTAAAAAAATCAAGAAATCTTTCTAAGTATTAATTATTTTTCAGGGCATGGGCAATAATGATAGCAACAAAAACCCACTGGACATAAGGCACAAATTCCAGTATAACTTCCAGTCCTGGATTTAAGACAGAAACTACATTAAGATAAGGATTATTCATTTCGACAAGTAACAAGACAATTTTTCTCACAACCAAGACAAAAATAAATATAACTAACATAAAGGTAAATGAGTGACTTAGTTTATCATTCTTAAAAATCGGATTAACCAACTCAGTCAATCTAGGCAAAATCTTTGTTATTAATAAATGTCCACCAAAAAAAGCAACAATAGCTCCAACTAAAACTGAAATCCATAATATAATTTCTGACATAGTAATTAAAACCAAAGCTTATTTTATATAATTTAGTTACCATTTCAAAATGAACAAAACAATTAATAAACCTCCAGTGAAGTAGATTATCTCATGGGTACATTAATCCAGTTCAAAAATGTTTCAAAAAGATATAGTTCTCATCTTGTCCTGGATAACCTAAACTTTGAAATAGAAGACAAGGACATATTTGGGATAATTGGTTTGTCTGGATCAGGAAAAACAACAATATTAAACACCTTAATTGGTTTTATAAAATCCAATGGAGGGCAGATAATCTACGGAAGCTCTGATATATCCAAAGATAAAAGGAGGATTGAACAAATAGTTGGATTCGCAACACAATCCTGTTCATTCTATAACAAACTCACAGTAGAGGAAAACCTACATTATTTTGGAAAATTATATAATATGAACCGAGCAGAAACAATAAAAAGAATAGATGAACTATTACCCTTAGTAGAACTTGAATCCTCCAAAAAGGTTCTAGCCAAAAACCTGTCAACAGGAATGTCAAGGAGACTGGACATAGCCTGTGCAATGATACATCACCCAAAAGTATTAATTCTGGACGAACCAACAGAAGACCTCGATCCTGTACTAAGAAGGGAAATTTTAAAGTTAATAAGAAAAATAAACACAGAAGAAGGCACCACCATAATAATAACCTCTCACTTATTAAATGAAATAGAAGCAATATGCACCAAAATAGCAATTCTTCATAAAGGTAAAATAATAAGATCAGGTACTCCAAATGAATTAAAGGATATGTATACCAAAAATCAAGAGATACACCTAAGAACCTCCCCAGGAAGATATGATCCTATAATTAATTATCTTAAAAAAACAACAGATATAACAGACATAATGAATCAGGGAAACAAAATGGTAATCTATACCAAAGATGCAGAGAAGGTTCTTCAGGATTTACTTAATGTTCTTGCAAAAAATAACGAAAAGCTGATTGATATTGATGTCAACAGGCCATCACTAGAGGAGGTATTTACATTCTTTACAAGACAAAAATAAAATGGGAATTTTTGATACATATAAAGAGGTGTTCTCAGCTCAAAAACCAAAAGGTAGAATCGAAGAGGAAAATAAACCAAGTCTGAAGCCGGAAAAAAGAATAGCTTCCAGGATAACAAAGAAAGAGCCACCTACTAGAGTAAAGGAAATAACAGAAAGGGTAAAGAACAAAAGTTCTACATTCCCAATATTCCCAAAATTGTATTGGATGATTAAAAAAGATATAAAATTAATCCTAAGATCTAAAACCTCTGCTTTGATTGTTCTTCTCGGTCCGTTACTTATAATCTTACTAGTGGCTCTTGCATTCAATACCTCATCCCTATATAATATTAAGATAGCAGCCTATTCAGAATCCTATTCTCCATTAACAGAATCTGTATTAACAGACTTGCAAGATCAACAGTATCAGATAATAAAATTAGATTCAAAAACAAAATGCATTGAAGGAATAAAATCAGCTCAATATCATATATGTGCGGTGTTCCCAAAAGATATGTCTCTGGATAACATAGCTGATAATATTCTTGTTTATGTTGATGAATCAAGGGTAAATCTCGCTTCTTTAATTTCCGGAACAATCTCTATGAAGATAGCAAATAAATCTTCTGCTTTAAGTTTAGATCTTACAACAACATTAATATCAACTCTAGAGAACACAAAAGGAGAACTAACAAACAAAGAAAAAACACTTCAGGGGATAGAGGTAGCTAATCTTGACTCAAATACAAAACTAACAAATTTAAAAGAGTCTTTATCAGAAATAGATTTATTAAATGAATCTAAAATGAACTTTTCTGAGATTATCAAGGGGGTTAGAGACTTTAGAGCAGATTGTGACTCAAAGGATGAATCTGGAGGTAATAAATATAACTGCCCATCTGACACAAGA
This sequence comes from Candidatus Nanoarchaeia archaeon, assembly GCA_028714095.1. Classification (GTDB taxonomy): domain Archaea; phylum Nanobdellota; class Nanobdellia; order SCGC-AAA011-G17; family JACPNG01; genus JAQTMY01. The sequence goes on from JAQTMY010000002.1 coordinate 254,894, forward strand.
TTAAGAAATGTTGAAAAAAATATTGAATCACTAAAGGAAACTCTTGAAGACACTCAACTAACTTTAAGGACCTCAACAGCCGAAGTATCAGATATAAAAACAAAAATAGCAGAATCAACAGAACAGATTAAAGCAACAAAAACTTCATTAACCCAGCTAAAGACAGACATAGAAAGCATCAAGATTACGAACGCAGAAGCAATAGTAAGTCCCATCAAAACAACAATAGAACCAATTACGAGCAAAAAAACCCATTTAGGAATTTTATTCCCCACCCTAACAATCTTGATAATGATGTTCATATCTATCCTTCTTGCCTCCACATTAGTAATAAGGGAGAAGACCTCATTGGCTTACTTCAGAAACTTCATTACTCCAACAAACGATTTGCTTTTCATGGTTGGGGCATTCCTAACAAATATAATATTGCTAATAATACAGCTGATTATACTATTTGGAGGAGCGATCCCCTTCTTTACAAAGGATCTAGTGCCTGCACTATTGCCATTAGTGGTATCCTTGATTGTAATATCAACTGTCTTCATCTTAATAGGAACTCTAATTGGTTACTTATTTAACTCAGAGGAAACCTCTACACTAGGAGCAATAGCTGTAGCAGCTTTAATGCTATTATTCTCCAATACAATCTTACCATTAGAAACACTTCCTCAGTATATAAGAGACATTGTCCAGTATAATCCATTTGTAATGGGTGAAGGAATGTTAAAACAAATAATAATGTTCCAGGCCACTCTTGGGGATTTATGGGTTAAGCTAGTAATCTTATTAGGGGCAAGTGCGGTATTAGCAATTCTTGCATTGGTTGCAAGAAAAGCTACTAAAAGGAGAATTGCATAAGCTTTTTATACAAACATATTCTTATTTTAAACAATGAATAAGCAAATAGTTACACCCTGGGAAGTCAAAGGGGATATAAATTATAACAAGCTACTAAAGGAATTTGGTTTATCTCCATTAAATGAACTTCCAGAAGTGTTTAACAAGGAAGTCTTGTTCAGAAGAAAAATTATATTTGCCCACAGGGATTTTCAGAAAATAATTAATTCTATTCACAATAAAAAGAAATTTGTTATGATGACTGGATTAATGCCCACAGGAAAATTCCATATTGGTCACATGATATTGGCCCAGCAAATGATATTCTATCAAAAACTTGGTGCAAAAATTTACATAGCTGTAGCAGACCTAGAGGCATTTCATGCAAGAAACCAGTCTCTTGAAGAATCAAGGAAAATAGCAATAGAACAATACATAAAAAATTATATTGCACTTGGCCTAAAACCAGAAAATTGTGAAATTTATTTCCAGAGCTCCAGATCCAGCAATGGAAAAAAGGCAAATGCCTATTATAGACTACAAAACATTCTTGCAAAACATGCTACATTTAATGAGTTCAGGGCAGTTTATGGAGACATAGGTCCAGGAAAAATGGTATCTGCTCTGTTGCAGGCCGCTGACATGTTACATCCCCAACTTCCTGAATTTGAAAATTTAATTCCTGTTGTTGTTCCTGTTGGAGTAGACCAAGATCCCCATTTAAGACTAGCAAGAGACATAGCAAACAGGATAAAAAAACCAGCATTCATACAGTTAAGCTCAACCTATCATTCATTTGTACCAGGACTTAAGGGAGGCAAAATGTCTGCCTCAGATCCAACATCTTACATTGCCCTTACAGATACTCCAGAAGAAGCAGAAAGGAAAATTAAAAAATACGCATTTTCAGGGGGCCAAAAAACAGTAAAAGAACACAGAGAAAAAGGAGGCAATCCAGACATAGATATTCCATTCCAATACCTAAAAACCATCTTTGAACCAGATGACAAAAAGCTTGAAAAGATATATGAAGACTATAAATCAGGGAAGCTGCTTTCCAGCGAGCTTAAAGAGCTTCTGGCTGTAAAAGTATCCGACTTTCTAAAAGAACATAGCCTAAAGCTTAAAAACGCTGAAAAAGAACTTAAAAGGTTCGTTTCTGACTAGTAACTTATAATCACTAGTGAGTCATTACAAAACCGAAACATTTATAAATAAACTCCACACCAAAATACTACTTATTAACGGCAAGGAGTACAAATATGATCGTGCAAGAAGAGTTTTTGAAGAAACTTAGAGCTGCATTTGACCTTAACATTTACGAGGTAAAAATCTGGACAGCCCTTTTATCAAGAGGTTTAGCAACTGCAGGAGAGTTATCTGATATAAGTGGAGTTCCAAGATCAAGAACCTATGATGTTCTAGAATCATTAGAAAAAAAGGGTTTTGTAGTTATGAAACTAGGAAAGCCAATTAAATATCTTGCCGTAGAACCTAATGAAATTGTCAAGAGAGTTAAGAAAGTTATACAACAGACCGTAGACGAAAGGATACAAAGTCTTGATAATGTTAAAACTTCAAAGTTATTTGAAGAAATTCAAAGTTTATATTCAACCGGGATCAATCATGTGGATATTACATCCTTGTCCGGCGCAGTTAGGGGAAGAAATAATATATTAAATCACTTAGATAGTATGCTAAGGACTGCAGAAAAATCAGTTATTTTGGTTACAACTCCAGATGGACTTGTAAGAAAATTGCCCTTGCTTGAAAAAACAGCAAAGAAAAACAAAGAATTAAAGATAAAAATAATTTCTCAGTTAAATAAGGAATCAAAAGATCTTATAAAAAAGCTAAGTCCAAACATAAAAATAAAAGAAAGCAATGAGATTAATGCAAGATTTATTATAATTGATAATAAAAATATTTTGTTTATGACTGCAGATGACAAAATCACTCATGAGTCTTATGATAATGGAGTTTGGGTTAACACTCCATTCTTTGCCTCTGCTCTGGGTTCTCTTTTTGAGCAGGCCTGGAACAAATTAAAATAAAAACCTTAATAAAGATTCTTCATCCATTTTTTATCTATGGATATTAATATACTAGCTGAGTCTCTGCACCCCTTAGAAAGAAAGGCAATTCCCCATCTGAAGAATAAAATAACAGACAAAGAACTTGAAAAAAAATCTGGGCTGAAAAATGCAGAAATCTCTAGAGTTTTGCAGTGGCTTGAAAACAAAGAAATAATAAAAATAAAGCAGGAAACCAAAGAAATAATCTGTTTGGATAAGAATGGTAAAAATTACCTTAGGACAAACCTACCTGAAAAAGCGTTTCTGGAAACAATAAAAAATAATCCTCTTTCGTTAAAGGAGATAGAATCAAAAGCAAGACTGGACAAGCAGGAGCTAAATATTTCAGTTGGTTTACTAAAAAAACATAATTACATAGAACTTAACGATGATAAGATCTCAATCACTCAAAAAGGAAAAGATTTCTTAAAAGATGATTCTGAGATAAAATTCCTAAAATCCCTGCCCTTAGAGGCCTCAAAACTGGATAAAAAAATCCTGAAAGAACTTTCCGAAAGAAAGGAGATAATAAAGACAAATTTTGAAAAAACAAAAGTAATTGAGTTAACAGAGCTAGGCGAGAAAATAATTAAATCAAAACTGGATGAAAATTTAATTGAAGCTGTAAACCAGGACATACTTAAGAATTCTTCCTGGAAAGATAAAAAATTCAGAAGATATGATATTAAACTACCTGTTCCTAAGATCTATCCTGGAAAAAGACATTTTGTTAATCAAGTAAATGAATACACAAAAAGAATATGGATGGACCTAGGATTTAAAGAAATGACGGGTCCATTATTAAACACTTCATTCTGGAACTTTGATGCTTTATTTACCGCCCAAGATCACCCAGTAAGAGAGATGCACGATACTTTCTTTATTAAAAATCCAAGATCTGGAAAGCTTCCAGATAAAAAATTAGTAAATTATGTAAAAGAAGTTCATGAAGGAAATTCTGATTTAGATAGTCTAGGCTGGCAGTATTCTTGGGATGAAAACGAAGCAAAAAGAAATATTCTAAGAACCCATACAACAGTACTAAGCGCTAAAACATTAAATTCATTAAAAAAAGAAGATATGCCTTTAAAATTCTTCGCTGTAGGAAAATGTTTCAGGAATGAAACTTTAGACTGGTCTCACCTGTTTGAGTTCAACCAGACCGAAGGGATTGTTATTGATAAGAATAATAACTTCAGACACCTGTTGGGATACTTAAAACAATTCTTCAAAAAAATGGGATATGAAAAGGCAAGATTCAGACCAGCTTATTTCCCATATACCGAATTCAGTGTAGAAATAGATATCTTTGACCCTCAGCATCAAAAATGGATTGAAATAGGTGGAGCAGGAATTTTAAGACCTGAAGTAGTTGTTCCATTGCTAGGAGAAGACATTCCTGTTTTAGCCTGGGGCCCTGGAGTAGACAGAATAATGACCTCAGTTTACAAGTTAAAAGACATAAGAGAACTTTATAAGAATGATTTAAAACAATTAAGAGAAATAAAAATCTGGATGAAATAAAATGACTATGATTAAAGTTAGCAAAAAAGAATTGATTAAGCTAATTGGAAAACCTTTAGATGATGAAACATTAAAAGACAGAATAAGCATGATTGGAACTGACTTGGAATATATTCAAAATGATGAAATTTCAGTAGAAATCTTCCCGAACAGACCAGATATGTTATCCTGTCAGGGTTTAGCGAGAGCATTATCTTCATTTATCGGAGTTAAAACAGGTTTAAAAAATTATAAAATTCAAAAATCAAACAAACAATTATTAGTAGACAAGTCTGTAAAAGACATAAGACCCTATACAGCCTGCGCAATCATAAAAAGTCTAAAGCTTAATGATGAAAAGTTAAAAGAAATAATTGACGTTCAGGAAAAACTTCATATTGGGATTGGAAGAAACAGGAAAAAAGTTGCAATAGGAATTTATCCTTCTGAAGTTATCTCTTATCCAATAAGGTTTGAAGCTTTAAATCCAGAAAAAATAAAGTTCAAACCCTTAGAATCAAACATAGAGATGTCAGCAAGGGATATTCTGGAAAAACATCCAAAAGGAAAAGAATATGCTCATTTATTGGGAGGCAAAGAAAAATATCCTATTTTCATAGATTCCAAAAATAAAATTCTATCAATGCCTCCGATAATAAATTCAGACGATACAGGAAAGGTAACAGAATCAACAAAGGAAATATTTATAGAATGTTCTGGTTTTAGTTTTGAATCCTGTAAAATCACCTTAAACATCTTAGTTACAATGTTTGTAGATATTGGGGGAGAGATTTATTCCATGGATTTGATATATCCAGACAAAACCTATGAAAGTCCTGATCTAAATCCAAGAAAAATGAAAATGGATATTAGCTATATAAACAGGCTTACAGGTCTAAACCTAAGTGAAACAGAGGTAAAAGAACTTCTGGAAAAAATGGGTTTTGGCTATGAAAACAAAAAAGTCTTGGTTCCTGCTTACAGGTCAGATATCTTGCATCAGATTGATCTAGCAGAAGAGGTAGCAATCGCATATGGTTATGAAAATTTCATTGAAGAAATTCCAAATGTTTCAACAATAGGTGCAGAAGATCCATTGGAAATATTCAAGAAAAAAATAGTTTACTTACTGACCGGATTGGATCTGATAGAAACAAATACCTACCACTTAACTAATTTAAATGACCACAATGAAAAAATGGACAACAAAACAGAGGTCGTTGAAATACAGGAAACAAAAAGCTCTGACTATTCCATTTTAAGATCATGGATGATACCTTCCTTACTAAAAGTTTTATCTGAAAACAGGCATAATTCCTATCCTCAAAACATATTTGAGATTGGAAGTACATTTAAATTTAACAAAGAAACAGAGACAGGGGTAGAAGAATCCCAGAGATTAGCAGTTTTGTTATCTGATGCTAAAACAGACTTCACACATATAAAACAAATCTTAGATGCAATATTCTTAAATTTAGATTTAGAATACTCTATAGAAGAAACTGAACATAATTCTTTTATCCCAGGAAGGGTTGGTAGGATATCAGTAAAAGGAAAAAACATTGCTTATATCGGAGAAATTCATCCTAAAGTTTTAGTTAACTTTGGTTTGGAAAATCCTGTAGCTGCTTTAGAAATTAATATTACTGAATTATTCAAACTTATCAACAACTAATTTGCTTCTAGATTTCTTAAAGAAGTATAATATTTATTTGAATCAATAGAAATAAGCAACCAGTCTAAAGGCATTCTTTTGTCTTTTGGAAATTTTTTAATAGTCTCTTTTGCCATTTTCTTAAAATGCCTTGCATAATTTATTGTATATTTTATTGCCCCATTCTCAATCAGCAAAGAAGTAGCTTCTTCAAGGTCATTTAAAGAATTTTGTTTACCCCCCTCCAATACATTAACTATTTTTTTGACTCTATCTTCATTAATGTCATGATAAAGTGTATAAATAATTGGTAAAGTCAAATGACCATCCTTGACATCCGCATAAGAATCTTCTGGAAGTTTAGTTGTTGTAGAAATTCCAAAACGTGGAGGAACAAAATCCGCAACATCATTCATAATTTGATGGGCCATACCAAAATACTCTCCAAATTTTCCTAAAGCATTTAATTGCTGCTCAGAACCCTCAGCCAAAAGTCCCCCAACCTTTGCAATTCTTTCAATAAACGCTGCATTAATTTTATAAGTTCTCTCTAAAAATAAATTCATTTGATCTTCTTCAGAAACTAAATTGTTCCAGTTCTTATAATTATTAACCTTGATGTCCACAAACTGGCCTTCCTGAAATATTTTATTGGTTTCATTAAATAAAGAAAAAAGATTTATTAGTTTTTCTAAAGGAATTTTATCTTTGAGTCCATCAACTAAAACCTCTTGGCTTAACTCCCTCATTATAATTGCGGCAGTTAAAATATCTTTATCTTCACCTTTACTCCTAATACCCCCCTTCTCATCATGAATCCAATTAGAATAATACATTGAAGCAAGTAAAAATTCGATAGAAGCACCAACCGGAGCAATCCATTTCCAATTCTTATCCGTTAGACTTTCGTAAGCGGTTCTCAAAAGATATGTTCTAATATTTGAACCTTGTCTCATAAATGATTTGGGGATTTGGGAGATTAAATCATAAAAATTTCCCTTGGAATTTCTAAAATTATTTAAATATAAATCCACAACTGGAGCTACCTCATTAGAAGTTTCTCTCATCCTATCAAAGTAGAGTGTAACCATTAGTTAGACATAACACAACCCATATTTAAGCTTTTCCAGCCTCTAAAAAACTTAAGATTAAAAAGGAAATTATTCAAACTTATGTAAATACTTCCCTAAATTAATTTTTCCATTAACAACTTCGATACCTTCTTTGTTTAATCTTTTAATTTTCTCATCAATTCCAGCAGCATATCCTCCAAGTTCTCCATTGCTCTTGACAACCTTAAAGCAGGGAATGTTTTCAGGGTCTTTATTCCTGTGCATAATAACTCCAATAACTCTAAAAGCTTTAGAATTTAATTTTTTGGCCAAGTCTCCATAAGTGGTAACCCTGCCATAAGGAACCTGTTTCAACAGCCTAAAAACATCTTCTTTATCCATAGAAAAATACAAGATCAAGGAATATTTAAATTTACTCAATTATTTCAACAACCAACGAGTTCCCCAACCATTACAACCTCTATAATCCTCCCCCATTTCCTTATGATCAAAACCAATGGATGGACTTGTAGAAAAATTAAAAATACAAAGATTTGAGTTATAAGGGATATAACCTATCTTAATCCCCCCAGCATAAATTCCACATTGATTTTCCCCAATAATGCAAGGTCTATCGTGATTATCGGACCAATTCCCTATTATCAAATCTATAACATCTATCCCAGAATGAGTCAAGAATTCTCCATACTCTTCAGTCCTATTTCTAAATAACCATTTAGCCAATTCATTAGATTTAAATTTAGATACATCTATGTTTATTGAATGAGAATTAAGAACAAAAATATCACCCAGTTCCACTCCTGCATCTAGCTCTTCTCTAAATTTGTCTCTCTCTTTTTTGTCCAAAAGATATTCTTTACATTTCCCCCATGATTCAACCGCACGTTCTGGATTTTTAAAAATTGGACAATCCCTAACTAGATAGATTTGGTCAGGTTTCTCTGCATCACAAACAACTCCCTCTCTAACAAAAGAACCAGTCATAATGTGACCATAAGGAACATACTGAATATTGTCATCCTTTCTTATATTGGTAGTCTTTTTATAAGCTTTTAGTTTTCCATTATAGCATTCCATTCTAGCCCAAGCAAGTTGCTCAGCAGTAATTGGCATTTCTTTGCCCATTAACTCAATCAATTTACGTCCCTCTGCATAAACAATAGTTCCTAATCCATTGATTTTTACTTCTTTTATATATTTACTCTTAAGACTGGTTGTTTTTTTCATTTTTCCGACTCATTTTAATAACTTTAAAGTAGAAACATTAGACTATATAAGTTTTAGTTGTAATTTTTTTTACTACAAATAGTAACATTTAAATAAAAGCAACACTAAACAAAATCATGGTAGAAGAAGCATTAAAAGAAATCGGATTAAGTGAAAAAGAAATAAAAATATATTTGGCTCTACTCAATCTAGGTCCAAGTCTTGCCTCAAAAATTTCAGAAAAAACACAAATTCCAAGAACATTTACCTACGATTTACTAAAAGATTTGAAAGACAAGGGGATAATCTCTTTTTTTATCAGAGAAAATCGCAGATATTTCAAGGCAATAAATCCCGACGAACTTCTTGTAATCCTAAAAGAGAAACACAAACTACAAGAACAATTAATACAAGATTCAATAGAAAAACTAAAAGAAAACCAATTCAAAGAAAATCCAGAAAAACCACTCGTTGAAATTTATGAAGGAGAAAAAGGAATAAAAACACTATTAAATAAAATTCTTATGGACAAACCAAAAGAAGTAATTAGTTATGGTGGTTCGGGTCTCTCAAGAAAAATCTTCCCTTTATTCATAAAACATTGGCATAAGAGAAGACAGGAATCTAAAATTAAATTTAAAGTTCTTTACAACAATACAGATGAAGCCAAAACAAGATTCAAAACATACAAAGAAGATCTTAAATTAAGTAAGGTTAAGTTTGGAGACATTACTCTTCTATCTGCAGTAAACACAGTTCTTTATGAAAATACTACAATCCTTCTTTATTCTTCTAAGTATCCTTTTGGGATTTTAATTAAGAATGGGGAAGTTTACACAACAAACCTAAAAACCTTTGAACATCTCTGGGGACTAGCCAAGATTCAATAGAAAGATATAAAAAAGACAATAATATAAAAACATTGTGAAAGCAATAATTCTTGCAGCAGGATACGGAACAAGATTAAAAGAGATAGCAAAAGACCTTCCAAAAGCACTTTTAAAACTAGGAAACAAAACAATACTTGATAGATTAATGGAAAATCTAAAAAAAACAGACATCAAAAATATAGTAATAGTAACCAATAACAAGTTCTATCAAAACTTCAACGACTGGAAAAATAAAAATAATTTAAACATAACAATAGTAAACGACGGAACAAATACTAATGAAGAAAGACTTGGAGCATTAGGAGACTTGCGGTTAGCCATTAAAACACTAAACATAAAAGAAGACGTTCTTGTTCTAGGCTCAGATAATATTTTAAATTTTGAAATAAAAGACATGCTAGATGAATTCAGGAAAGAAAAATCAATTATGGTTGCATTGGCAAAATTAAACAACAAAGAAGAACTAAAAAAAATGGGCGTAGTCTCAATAAACAAAAAAAAGGATATTATCCTTTTCGAAGAAAAACCCTTAGAACCAAAATCAAACTACGCAAGCACCGCAGTTTATATCTATCCAAAAGAAAAACTAAATTTAATAGAAGCATATCTTAAAGGTAAAAATAATCCAGAAGGTCCGGGTAATTTACTTCAGTATTATTACAATAAAGAAAGGATTCATTGTTTTATTTCAAAAGAACCTTGGTTTGATGTAGGAAGCATAGAAGTTTATGATAAGGTAAAAAATGGAATATGATTTAGAATTGGAAAAAGCTGTAAAGGAAATTAAAAAATCCAAAGCAAAAAAAGTATTAATCCAGTTGCCAGATGGTTTAAAGCCAGAAGCAACTAAAATAGTTAAATATTTAAAAGAAAAAACTAAAGCAGATATATTCATTTGGTTAGGATCTTGTTATGGAGCATGTGATATTCCAAATACAAAAGATTTTGACTTATTGATCCAGTGGGGGCATTCAAAATGGCAAAAGACGAACAGGTAGGATTTCATAAAGGTTCATTGGCAACTTTAATCAAAGAGAGGCAGGAAATGACAAGGATAATCACCATAGTAGATCAATTAATCCAGATGCATATCAAGGCATTAAAAGATTTAGGTGTTGATATTGAAAAAGAGGTCAAGGAAACAGAAGAACTACTCAAAAAAGCAAAAGAACCAAAGAAATTTGACGAGGATATAGCAGATAAATTATTCTAACTCATTAAAAAGGAAAGTAATTATATTTATGAACCTTAATAAGTCTTAAAATGTCAAAATCTTTTATTATACTCGAAAATTCCTTTCTCAGCTCAGTTAGTGTCTGATAAAGCTCATCTTCAGTCTCTGTTTCAAACTCAATTTCAATATCCCAAGAACCAATAAGCTTTAAGATCTGTACTACTCTCTTATGATTTGAAACATAAATCTTTAGTCTCTGTTCTGCCTTATCATTAAAATTTTTTGTCCTTACCATCAGTTTATAATATTTTACCCCAATGTTCTGGAGATTTAATTCACAGCCAAACTTAATGATTATATTTTCCTTGGCCAATTTTCTCAGTCTATAGCTTATGATATCTCTTGTTAATTTTGTTTTTTTCACTAGATTAACTATAGAAATTCTTGAATTCGTTGATAACTCTTTTAGAATTTTTTTGTCTATCTCATCTAGTCTATAGATTTCTATTGGGATACCATAAACAAATTCCAGTGGTTTTGTTTCCCCCAGATATTTCCTTGGATAGATTGAAGACGATTCAGTCATTAAAATCTCTTTGTCCAGGATAAAATTTGAAAAAATATTCATAAATTCCCTAAGGATCTTACCAAACTCATAATTGGATTTTGCAAGGAAAGACACAGTTAAATCCCATCTTCCTCTTGTCTGAACCACCCAGATTGCATCCTTTAGGTTTAACCAGTAATTGATTATCCTTTCCTCATCTTCAGAGGTTAGATTCTGAAATTTAAAATAAGATTTGTACTGGGAAAGCCCCAGCTTTGTAAAATTAAGTATAGTATAATACTCAAAGATTACATTGTTTTTTTCAAGCCTGTTTATTCTGTATTCTACTGCAGGTTTGCTTAGTTTAACCTTTTTAGCAATCTGGCTATTTGAATATCTTGCATTTTCATTTAATATGTTCAGTATCTTTATATTCTTTAAATCTAATTTTAGGGTCATGTTTTATAATATACGTAACTTATTTATAAATTTTACGTAAAAGTAAGAAAAACATAAAAAAAGTATTAAATATCATGTTAGACCTACTAGAAGATAACTAAAAGTCGAGGTAAACCAAAATGTCAGTTAAAGAGCATCCAGAAATAATCCTTATGAGACACTCAGAGTGTCAGGAAAAACAAGAAGGAGCAAGTATCATTAAAGAAAACCTAACTATGAAAGGGATTGAGAAAGTCCTTGGGTTTGGTAAAATCGTTAAGAAAAACATAATCGAAATAAATTCTTCAGAAGAACCAAGAGCACTAGCTACAGCCTATCTCCTGGGCAAGTCTGCAAAAGGAGAAGAAATAGAAAACAATGCTCTTAGTTATTTATCAAGCCTACCTAACCTAAGAGGATTAGATAATGCAGAATACAATAAAATTTTGGATTATTTTAAAATAAATAAAGTTATTGTTACTTCTGACCTAAATCCTATAGATATCACTGAAGAATTTCGTAAAGAAATTATGCAAAAAGAGCTTGGCGATAAATATAAGGATAGGAATGCTAGGGTTGGTTATGTTGTTACTCACAATGATCCAGTAGAATGCCCGGTAGGCAAAGCTGCATGCGCAATTAGCTATGTCCTAGAATCAAAAATCAAAGAATTTGATGGGGATGACGGAAGCATTTTTGCAGTATCCCATGCTCCAAACCTAGAATCTTGGCTTGAAGAACAACAAGAAGGTGCATTTATAGAAATATTAGGATATAAATCTCTCAAACAACTAGAGCCTATTAAGATATTTAGATGTGGGAATGTTTATGTAGCCCAAATTGAAACAAGGAACAAAGAATTACAGATCCCCGAATCCAAGATTAAATATCAAGCCGAACAATACAGTCTGGGGATGATGCTAAAGGATATAGATAATAACACGCCTGTGTAATCAGTTAGCTTAGGATATTAAATGGAATGGATAAAAACAACTCAAAAGTCTGTACCTCTCCTCGCAAGGTATTTAGCTACTAAGCATTCCCTAGGGATGTATATCTCTGAAACAATTTTACATAATCTAAAGATAAATCATTATAAATACGTTCATAGTGATAATTATGTACAAGCATTTTTTAGTAAGGAAGAATTAGACGATCTTTATTTATTGTTAGGGAATGCGATAGAATCTGGAAAAACAAATGACTTCCTAAGAGATTATAGGCTATGCGGATTGGAATTAATTAATTTCTGCAGATTTATTAATAATAAGAGACTAGATATTCTATCTAATTCAGAAATTAACAAACTACTCGAGCAATGGATCCAAAAATATACAAAACTTCTTGGACATGTATATAATGGGAACTTCTGTGTTAATATTGCTACACAAAAAGTGCTGGAATCATTATCCAAAAAGGATGAAGATGAAGAGTTCAGGATCTTAACCGAACCATTGGCAGAAACAGAAATTAAAAAAAGACAAAGACGTATCCTATCTTTTTTGAAATCAATCAACTATCCAGACAAAGAATTCCCAGAATTTTCCAAGCTCAGCTTAGAGTCCAGAGAAGAATTACTTGGCATTCATGAAACCTATCGTTATCTGGGTTCAATCTTCCTTACAACTAATAAATACCCTTACTTTGAGGATTTTCTAGATGAAATAAAAAGTTTATCTAACCCAAAAGAAGAACAGGAAAGTTTACAAAAACGTAAAGAAGAGATTCTTGATAAGTTAAATCTCAATGAAAAAACCAAAAAATTAGTAGACGAGCTAACCCAATTAGCTTATTATCGTACCGAGCTCCTCTCTTATATTCAAAAAGCAGAATACTATTCTGTAAACTTATTTGAAGAAGTAGCAAGGAGATTAAAATTATCATATAAAGAATTAGTGCACATGACTGAAGAGGAAATACAACAGAGTTTATTGGAACAAACACCAACTATTTCTCAAGAGCAAATTATCTCCAGATTTGAAAATTATTATATTGAATTGGTGGATGGAAGAGTAAGAGTATCTTTACCAGAAAAAGAAACAATAGATAAAGAAAACATCCGAGAAATAAAAGGAAACTGTGCATCAAGAGGAAAAGCAACAGGAAGAGTTAAAATTATTCGTAATTCTTCAGAAATTTCAAAACTAAATCAAGGAGAAATATTAGTTACTTTCATGACAACCCCCGATTATGTTATGGCTATGCAAAAAGCAGCAGCCATTGTAACAAATGATGGTGGAGCAACCTGCCATGCTGCAATCATTTCTAGAGAATTAGGAGTTCCATGCATAGTAGGAACAGAGATAGCTACAAGAGTCTTAGAAGATGGAGACTTGGTAGAGGTAGATGCCACAAATGAAATTATAAAAATCATTGAAAAAAATACAGATATAACCTCATCAAATAAATTTTAATTCCTATCTCTTTCCTGCAAGAATATCTCAACAAATATTTCTAGTAAAGCTAAAATTAAAGGTCCTAGTAAAATTCCCATTACTCCAAACAGAATAATCCCTCCTAGCCCCCCAATTAATACTAAAACAGGATGGATATTTGATTTGTCTCCTAAGACTTTTGGTTTGATGATTAAATCCATCAGTAAATAAACTATACCAAAGCATAATATAGTTAATAAAATCCCCCCCAGCACATTTCCTTTTGTGATTTCAATTAAAACAACAGGAACCCAGACAAAGGCAGGGCCTACAACAGGCAGGACAGCAAAGATAAAGGTAAGGAATCCTAACAAAAAGATAGATCCTATATTTGTCAGCCCAATCAAATTAAATACAAAAAATAATAAAGATAAGATTATCGCCTGAATAAAAGCGATTAGTATTAATCCATAAAAGAATCCACTCAGTGCCATTTTGGATTTATCAAAAATCTTGATTTTGTGGTCCTCTTTCACAGGCAAAAGATCCTTGATTTTTTTTAATAAGTCTTCTCCTGTCAAAAAGGTAAAGAACATTACAAAGAACAAAACAAAAATATTCAATATCTTTTGTGGCAAAGACAATATAAATGAAGCAGAAGACTGGATTAAAACTTTCAAAATATCCTGTAAGCCAGTCTTGATATAACCGATAAGCTCCTGGTTACTTAGAAAGCTATTCAAAAAAGACCAATCAAAGTTCTTAAGGAACTGGAAAAACTCAATAGCATCATTCAGAAAACTTGAAATAATGAAAAATAAAGGAACCACAACAATAACAATAACCAAAAATACAGTCAAAAAAGCAGCAAGATTTTTATTGCTAATCTTGTTCCTTATCCACTTGTAGATTGGATATAAAAAATAAGTCAAGACAAAAGCAGCAATTATTGAAACTAAAAATGGCTTAATCACTAAAAAAGATAGATACAACACAAAAATAAAAACCGCCATAAATAAATACCAATTTCTGTTTTTTATCTCATCTTTCATAACCCTAACAAATAATCAAAATATATAAAATTAATGGTAAATCACCAGAAAACTTAAAAACCATCTATCCAACAGATATATATGGAAAAAGCCATAATAGGCCTAATAGAGGACATAAAAATAATAAGTAACAATAAGGGGGAGTTGTTTAAGGCAAAGATAGATACAGGAGCAGACACTAGTTCTCTGGATTTATCAATAGCAACAAGGCTAAATCTCAAACTGGTTGGGATGGCTTCTATAAAATCCGCAGCAGGAAAATCAAAAAGGGGAAAAGTAACAGCAAGGATAATCTTAGCAGAAAAAGAGATGGATGCAGAATTTACAATTGCAGATCGATCTGATATGAACTTTCCGGTATTAATAGGGAAAAATATCCTAACTAAAGGATTTTTGATAGATCCGACTAAAGAATGAAATTAGCAATAATAAGTCTTGGAGGGAAAAGCAGTCTTGAAATAAAAGAATATGCTAAAGAATATTTTGAAGAAGTTGATCAAATAGATATAAGAAAAATAGCAGTAAGCGTAAGTTCTCAGGGCTTGAAAGTATTATATGAGAATCAGGAGTTAAAGGAATATGATTGCGTTTATATAAGAGGTTCTTTTAAATATGCATTAATACAAAGAGCTATTACTTATGCACTACAGGGGGGATGTTATCTTCCAATAGACGCAGAAGCTTTCTCATATGCCCATGATAAATTCCTAACAACGATACCCTTAGAAAAAAACAAGGTAGAATTTCCAGGAACTTACCTATGTCCAAACACAGAAGAAGCAAAAAAACTTCTTGAAAAGGTAAACTATCCGATAATAATCAAAATCCCTTCAGGAACACAAGGAAAGGGAGTTTTGTTTGCAGATTCAACAGAGTCTGGAAAATCAATACTTGATGCTTTAGAAATATTTAATCAGCCAAATATAATTCAGGAATACATAGAAACAAACGGAACCGATTTAAGAGTAATTGTTGGAGGGGATAAAATACTTGCAGCAATGAAAAGAACTGCAGGATTCAGGGAGGTAAGGGCAAACATACACGCCGGGGGTAAAGGAGAAAAAATAGAAGTTAGTGAAGATATAAGAGATCTTGCAATAAGGGCCTCTCAGGCAATAAAAGCAGACATATGCGCAATAGATATTCTACAAGCCGGAATTAGAAATTATGTTCTCGAAATAAATCTTTCTCCAGGTCTTGCTGGAATCAGTGAAGCAGTAGGAAAAAGGGTAGCAGAGGATGTAGCAAAATTTTTGGCAAATAAGACAAAAGAATATCTTGACAAGAAACAAGCACAAAGTGGAGTGGGAATTATTGATATAGCGGATGAAAAAAGAGAAATAATCACCAATCTTAAAATAAAAGAGGAGGTAATAAAACTTCCTCAGATTATAACAAAGCTTACAGGACTTTTGAACAATGAAGAAGTAATAATTGTTACCAAAAAAGGCAGAATCATTATAAAAAGGTCGTGAAACACTCCCCTTGAGTAGGTTAAAAACCCTTTTTAATCTTTCCTGCTTAGATAATCAATATGAAAAAGATAATTTATATTTTCACATTAATAATTTTAGTATCTTTAGTGCTAGCTAAAACTGAATCTATTGACTTGGAATTAGGCCAAAGTTATTTGATAGACAATAAAAACATAACTTTGTTAAGAATTAATCCACAGGAAGATAAAGTAATATTATGCATAAACAACGAAAACGTTATCCTATCAGAAGATGCTGGAAAAAATTTAAGGAATATTGTTCTTGAATTAAAGAATATTTACAGCAACGAGAAGATAAGACTAAAGATGGATTCAACATGCAAAGATTGCAAGTGTGATGAAAATTGTCTAAACTCTAATTGTTACAAAACAACAGCAGAAATAACTGGAGGAACCACCATTATTAATGAGATTGAACAAGAACAAAAACCAATAGAACTAGAAGTAAAAAATTATAAGCCAAAAATTGTCCAAAAAGAAACTAATCTCCTGCCAGTAACAATTGTAATCATATTACTTATTATAATCGCGCTGATAGCAATAGCTATTAGAAAAAAAGAATGAGGGAGTTACTCTTCCTCTTCAAGGTTCTCAGCCAGCTTTTCTTTATATATTTCAGCATGTTCTTCTGAACAAAATCTGCACGTTTTTCCATTAATTTTTTCCTCAACAAAAACCATTCCAAGAACTGCTTTGCATAGTGCACATTTAGTGGCTCTTTCCCCCTGATTATATCCCTGCATAAATCCATCTTCATAGCTGTCTAGTTCGTCTTCATCAACCATTTCTTCTCTGTCGTCCTCGTCATATATGTTATCTCCTTCTTCTTTTTCATAAGATTCATCTTCTTCAACGAAGTCTTCATCATCTTTCATACAAAATAATATTAAGAAAAGTATATTTAAAATTTTCTAAACTACAAACCCCACTTCTCTATAGCTTGTCCAAGCTCATTTCTTTTTTTAGCATAAACCTCAAATCTAATTCCATTAAGATAAGCGTCCAAGGCCTGTCTTGCTGCAGTAGCCCCTGCCCTGGTCCCCCAGGGATGAGCATGAATACCCCCTCCAAAATTTAATACTACATTTTTTCCCATTTTGTCTACAACCTTCCCTATCATCAAAGGTTGCAGTCCTCCGGAAGCTACAGCCATAACCCTTCTTGTTCCATACCATCTCTGCTCAAAGAGTTCATCATACTTCTTTGTTTTCCTAAACTCAATCTCCCTCTCAGAATCCAGAGTTTCAGAGATATGGCTTCCCATCTTTCCAACCATCGCAGTTCCAATATGCAAGGTATCCACCCCAATTAATCTGAATATTTTTGCCAGGACTGCCATATTAATTCCCTCTTTCTCATCTCTCGTAAGTGCAGCATGCATAGCTCTATGAGCATGTATAGGCAATCTTGTATTATTCCTTAGAGTATTTACAGCACTAAATCCCGAAGTAAGAACGTCAACCATAACATAATTTCCGTTATTCTCCCTGACATAGTCTGCCCTTCTTAACATCTCAATTGTTTCAGCAGTAATGTTTGGCATATATAATTTAATTTCTCCAGTCTCACTCTCTGCCCTATCCCTCATCTTTAAAGTTACATCAATTCTTTTCCTGAACTTATTAAAACTCATGTTTGTCAAATTCTCATCATCTTTGACAACATCACATCCTCCTCTCCAAGCCTCATAGGCTACTAATGCATGTCTTTTTTCATCAAGTCCAAGTTTTGGTTTTATTATAGTTCCAATAAAAGGTCTTTCCTTAATCTTAGTCAATTTTCTTATTCCCTCTATTCCATATCTAGGACCTTTAAAACTCTTGACAAAAGTTCTGGGAAACCGTATATCAATTAATCTTAAATGCTTAACAAGTTTTAACCCAAAGACATTGCCGGCCAAACTGGATAATATCTGAGACATATTTCCTTTTTCAAACAACTCAGGAGAATAAGCAACCTTAATGTAATTCCCATGTATAGAATAAACATGCGGGCTTAATCTTTTAGCAATAGATGCATCCAGGGTTCTTATATCTGTCCAAGTATCAATACTGCTTTCTCCAGCCAGATTATTTGCAACTTCTTTAACACTAACCCTATTGCCCTCAATATAATAACTTGCCAAGACCTCTTTATCCTTTGGTTTATACCCTATATCAATATAGTCCCTCACTTTTATTTACCTCTTTTATAACACCATTTTCCATAACTTTATAGGTTTCAGGCAATATGCTTCTGCTCTGGCATCTCCCTACATAACTATCATTAACAAATTCAGCCATACATAATCCCTTACATTGATCCTTATCATAACATGAAAGTCCAGCATCTTCGTAAGTATAATCACACAAATGTTCTGATTCTATCCAAACCCCATTTTTAACCTTACAATCAGCTTCAAGTAAAATCTCTCCCTTATCAAGTCCTTGTTCCTTTATGTCATTAACTTCTTTCAAACCCATAATATCAAAATTAAATATCCCAAACACAACAGCCAAGAGTAGAGCCACTAAAATCACTCTTAAAATAAGCCCAGTAGCCTTAACAACCAAGATAATTATAAACGCAATAATTACCAGATATATTAACCCCAAGCTAAGATTCATTTTCTATTTTTTTCAGTAACCTCGGCAATTGTCTTAGTGAACTTACAATATAATCAGGTCTCCTCCTTTTTAAATCTTCTCTAGAATAATGTCCGGTTAAAACAGATATAACCTTAACTTTAGCTCTTTTAGCAGCCATGATATCATAGATTGAATCTCCAACAACATAGCTTGCTCTAGTATGCAATATTTTACTTGCTTTTCTTATCTCAGAAGGAGCAGGTTTAGATATCCTAACATCATCATTTCCCACAATAACCTCAAATAACCTATAATTAATCCCAGCGCTTTTCAATAAATTAAGAATAGTTCTGTGACTGCAGTTGGATGTAACAGCCAGTTTATAATCTTTTTTTAATTTTTTTAAAACTCTCTTGGTTCCTCTCAATGCTTTAGTCATATGAACATATTTTATTTCAATTAATTTTGCCTGTAAATCATTTATTTTTTTATATAAATTTTCCTTTTTGCCATAACCAATAATTTCCCTTACTACCTGTTCTTTGGGCATGCCCATTAATTTAAGAAATCTCCAGTAACTTATTCTCTTAAATCCAAATTTTTCAATGCTTTCCATATAAGAATGAAAATGACCTTTATCAGAATTTATTAAAGTGTTATCCATATCAAAACATATTAATTTTTTCATTTTAAAACAACTCTGGGTACTTTTTCCTTACTTCCTGCAAAAAATTATCAACATTATAAACCCCCAGCTCAGATATTATTCCGGTAACCAAGCCAGGATCAATAAACTCAAAACTTGGATTTTTTACCCTGATATGATTATTCTTAATGTCCCAAACCTCTTTTGAGTTTCTTTGTTCAATTTTTTCTTCAAAACCCCTTATAGTTTCAACATCAAATTTCCATGAATGAGTACAGCAATAAACAGGAATTCCTCTTTTTTTAGCTAACTCACAGAACATCTCAGTTCCAATTTTGTTTACAATTCTTCCGTCAGAAGTTATCGCGTCTGCCCCAAACAAAAATATATCTGCTTTCTTTAAGGCAACTCTTCCAGCAGAATCAATATAATATTCAACATTAATATTATTTTTTGCTAATTCTAAAGCTGTTTTTCTCCCTTGTAAACTGGGTCTCGTCTCTGTATTATGCACAATAAAATGTTTTTTTCTTCTCTTGGCTTCTTTTAGAATATCAATAACAGTTGAGGCATGGCAATGAGTAAATACTATTGAATTATTCTGTATTTTATTGGCTCCAAACCTTGCAATTTTATCCATATCATCCTTAATCTTTTTAAAAAATATTTTTGGATTCTTTTTTGGATTTTTCTTGACAAACTTCAAGGCATTTCTTAAAAAAGGTTCTGTAGGTCTTAAAGAAATTAATTTTCTATAAGAACTATTTGTCATTTTCATTAAATAAGCCTTTACAGCCCACACAGCAACATTTGTTGCTCCCTGAATTTTCAAAGACCTAATTCCTCTTACAATTTCCCCAAAACCCATATAATACTCTAAAATATATTTTGTTTATAAACATTACTAAAAGTTTAATTTAATACTCTAAACCCCATAGGTTTATATATGGAAAACAAAACAAAAACTAAACCCGAAAATGAAAGCATTATATTTCAATTGCATGTCTGGCATAAGTGGGGATATGACCGTTGCTTCTTTATTAGATCTTGAAGACAATAAAAATTATCTTGTTCAGGAATTAAAAAAACTGAACCTGAAGAACTATAATATAAAGATTTCCAAAGTAAAAAAGATTAATCAAATCGCAACCAGATTTGAGGTGATTACAGGAGAGGAACATATACATAGGCATCTAAATGACATATTCTCAATTCTTGATAATAGTTTATTATCCTTAGAAGTCAAAGAACTAAGCAAAAAAATATTCTATGAACTTGGGAAAGCAGAAGCAATAGTTCATAATACCTCGATTAATGAGGTTCATTTCCACGAAGTTGGTGCTCTTGACTCAATCATTGACATAGTCTCAGCATCAATCATTATAAAAAAACTTGGTATTAAAGATGTTTATTGTAGCCCCATTTCTGAAGGATATGGTAAAATAAGAATTCAGCATGGAGAGGTAAATCTACCAGTTCCGGCAGTAAGACAATTATTACATGGATTTCCAATGAAATTATTAAAAATCAACAAGGAATTAACAACACCAACAGGAGCTGCGATAATC
This sequence comes from Candidatus Nanoarchaeia archaeon, assembly GCA_028714095.1. Taxonomy (GTDB): domain Archaea; phylum Nanobdellota; class Nanobdellia; order SCGC-AAA011-G17; family JACPNG01; genus JAQTMY01. The sequence continues at coordinate 275,994 of JAQTMY010000002.1, forward strand.
AAAACTTTGTGCAAAGAAGTGATAAATCCATCTCAGTTTAAAGCATTAAAACAAGGTTACGGTGCCGGAAAAAAAGATTTTCCATTCCCAAATGTTCTACAAGCCTCTGTTGGAACTTTAAACAAAGACTGTGAAGATGAATTAATAATAGAAACCAATATAGATGATATGAATCCGGAAATATTCCCTTATTTGATTGAAAAATTAATTTATGAAGGAGCCATTGATGCATTTATTGTTCCGTGTCATATGAAAAAGAACAGGATTGGATTTTTATTATCGGTTTTATGCACAAAAAAGGAAAAAGATAAACTAATTAAAACAATCTTTGAAGAAACAACCAGTTTTGGATTAAGAATAAATAAACTTGAAAGAGTTAAGCTTAATCGTGAAATCAGAAAGGTAAAGACAAGATATGGCATCATTAACATGAAAATTGGATGCTATAAAGGAAAAATAGTTAGTTCAAAGCCAGAATTTGAAGATTGTAAAAAGCTTGCAATAAAACATAAAATACCTCTCAAATCAGTATATGAAGAAATTAAGAAAAAACTTGATTTTTAATACTTATCTAGTCTAAATTAAATTTCTTTCTTATTCTTACTAGTTTTTCTTCACATTCCTTTGAAAGGTCTAGGTCATATTTTGAAGCTAGAACACATAAGATCATAAACACATCACCAAATTCTTCAGATAAATTAACCTTGTCAAACTTTTCCTTCCTATGCTCCTCATTAACTATCTGCCTTGCCAGCTCTCCAACTTCTTCAGTAAGATGAATAAACAACAATTCCTTAGATTGAGGGGTCATATTTGTTTTTTTAGGAATCTCCTCAAAAACCCTACTAAATTCCTCTTGAAGATATCTAACGTCCATAAAATTATTATTTAGTTCTTTTATTTAAAGATTTATATCTCATGTCAACCATCTTGTTTGAAACCTGATACATAACCAGGATAGCATATGCAACAACAAAGATAAAGATATAATCCTCAAAAGGCATAAGCCCGATATTTAGTCCAATCAATCCTTTGCCAGGATAAAACCAGTGCCCTCTGTAGACAGCAAATTGATCCCACAAAGTTCCAAGAAGAAAAGTCAAAACCCAGAAAGTAATCATTTGCGATTTGGCCCTGAATAATTTAACTTTGTAGTATTTATGTACACCAAAAGTTATCAGAAAACAGACTATTTCAATGATTAGATATTCCATATATTAATAAAGCAATAACTCTTATTTAAAATTATTTAAATCCAAAAAGAATTTAAACCGAATTATTTTAATAACTCTATGAATCTAGATTTTAACTTGGGTAAACTTATAGCAATAATTGGATTTATCTTTATCCTTCTTGACGCAATAGACTATCTATTAGGCTGGACTAACATTAGTGCTGGAGTTATGGTAATAGGATTAATATTGGTAGTTATTGGTATGTTCATAAATAAAAAAAGTAAAAAGGATTGATTATGGAAAAAATAAAAGAACTTAAAGGAGCGAACATGGACATTGATTTAACTTCTAAGAAAGAAAACATTCGTTGGGAGCAGGATAAATGCCCCTAGAATGAAAAAGAAAAAACAAATGAACATAGATGTGCTGTAAAAGATATTTCTATCTGCAAACATTTTAGAGGAATAAAAAAACCAGACATTGTACTTTGCGGATTTCCTTAGAAATCAACATTAACCTTATAAACCCAAAATAAGGGAATATCATATGGACATATTAGCAATAATCAAAAAATATTACAAACCAGAAACAAAAGCTTACTATATCCTAGTCAATCATAGTAAAGCTGTTACAAAAAAAGCTGTAGAAATAGCTAAAAATCTAAAACACTTAAATCCAGATTTAAAATTCATAAAAGAAGCAGCAATGCTACATGATGTTGGAATTGTAATGACAAACTTCCCTCAAATAGGCTGTTTTGGAGATAAACCTTATTTATATCATGGTTATTTAGGAAGAAAAATCTTAGAAAAAGAGGGTTACCCAAAACACGCACTGGTCTGTGAGAGACATATCGGAGTTGGTCTGACAAGAGAAGACATTAAAGAATTAAAATTAAAGATCCCAAAAAGAGACATGATCCCAATATCCCTTGAAGAAGAGATAATTTGCTTTGCAGACAAGTTTTTTAGCAAAAAAGATAAACACTTATTCAAGGAAAAGAACATAAATCAAATAAGAAAAGAACTATCTGAATTTGGTAAATACAAAGCTAAAAAGTTTGATAAATTAGCTAAAAAATTAAAATATTAATCTTATAAATTCTTAGATTCTCTATTCAATAATTCCTTAACCTTAAAAACAACAGTAATTATATGTGAATCGGTAATCTCATTATTAACAATCTTACTAACCAGTTCATCAAATTTAATCTTGAGAGGAGTTAGACTTTCAAAATCCTCAAGGTTGTTTTCTGTAAATTTTAATTTCCTGGCCAAAAACAAAGAGTGAGGACAATTAACATAAGCTGTAAAAGGATCTTCTATCCCTAAATAAGTCCACTCATCTGCTTCTATTCCTAATTCTTCCTTAAGCTCCCTTTTAGCAGTCTCAATTGGCTTCTCATTTTTTTCAACTCCGCCGGTAACTAACCCAATTATTTCTTTCCCAACTCCATACTTAAATTCCTTGACGACATGACAATAATTATCTTTATCAATAGCAAGAACACCAATGCCGGGTTTAGCAGTTAAAGAAGCATAAATCTCTGGGGTATTATTCTTAGTTAAAACACTATCTTCTCTCAAAGATATCCACTTATTTCTATAAATTTCCTTAGTTCCTTTAATAATCCATGGTCCATACTTTTTATCCATAAGAATTAGATTAAAAAATAGTATAAAAACCTATTTATTGTAAATCAAAAGATTTTTAAATTAATCTTAGATTAGAATATAAAAAGATGGTGCTTGAATCAATTATTAACCCCATAAAAGCAGAAGCGCATCCATTCAAGATGTTTCTTTTCGGTATATTATTTGCATCAGTAGGAATTATATTAGGATTATGGATATTTAAAGAACAAGCCAGCCTAGTTTCAGTATTTTTAACAGTATTTGCCTGCATCCCTTTAGTTTATCATACAATAAGACTAGAAGAAAAAAAAGAAACAGAGATAGACTCAGAGAGCAGGTTATTAAAAGAACATGGAAAAGCAATAAGCTATTTTGTAGCATTATTCCTGGGCTTTGTGGTTGCCTATACCCTATGGTATGTTTTCCTTCCAGAACACTTGGTACAAACCTTATTTAACACACAGCAAACAACAATAAATTCAATAAACGCCCAAATTTCAGGAAATGCAATCTCTGCAAGTTTCTTTATGCAGATTTTTACAAATAACCTTAAGGTATTACTATTTTGTATTTTCTTTGCCTTCTTCTATGGAGCAGGAGCTATTTTTATCTTAACCTGGAATGCCTCAGTTATAGCAACAGCAATAGGATCATTCATAAGAAATAATATAAGTCAATACGCATCCTATATTGGATTAACAAAAGTAGCTGGTTATTTCCATATAGTCTCTATAGGATTTTTTAAGTACATGACCCACGGAGTTTTTGAAATAATTGCATATTTTGTGGGCGGACTTGCTGGTGGAATAATCTCAGTAGCCATAATCAGAAGGGATATAAATGGGCAAAGATTTAAAAGGATAATGTATGATTCAGTAGACCTAATACTAATTGCTTTGGTAATATTAATATTAGGAGCAATAGTTGAAGTTTACATAACTCCAAGATTATTTTAAAGATGAAAGAAAAAAATAAGAAAAGGATGTTAACTCTTTTAATGAGCTTGTTCATAATTGCAATTATGATATCAAGTATTCTCTCGATAAATACAGATGAGAATGAAAAAATAAAAGTCAATGGTTATAAATTTACTAAAACAAACAAAGGATACTTAACATATAAGGAAGATAAACAGATATTAGTAACAAATAATCCAACAGAACTCCAGAATTTTGAAGTGGACAAAAACATACTAAACCTTAATGCTAATCTAAAAAACTATTTATCTCTTGAATCAGATGCCCCTTATGAACTAAGAAATGCAATCCAGCAGGTAATAACCACCCCAATAATACTTGCAGCAAACACAGAAGAAAAATCATCCTTATTAAATCTTCCCTACAAAACCTGCAAGGATTCAAAAGATAGTGAGGGAATCATTAATCTAATTCCAGATGGGGGGGAAAGTTCAATATTTAACAAAAACTGCCTAGAACTGAAAGGAGATTCAGATTATTATCTTAAAGTATTTGAAAAACTAAAGTTAGTTTCAGAGGGAATATTATGAAACAGAAAAAAACAATAATAACAATACTTGCATTGATTGTAATACTTGCAATAATTATCACATCAATAATAATCATAAAAAACAAAGACAACTATAATAACTATGAGATTGAAAAAATAGTTTCTCAGGGCTACACAGGTTACAGGACAAAAATATTTGTGAATAATGCCCAGGAACCATTTTATGTAAACACAAGGTACCATCCAGACGATTTAGATGAAATTTCTTATCCACCTGAATTAAAAGAAACATTAAACAAGAACAAGATTTATGTAACAATAACCCCCAATCAGAACCTAACAGGAAAAACAACCATAGCTGCCCTGGAAATTAATAACATGATAGAACCTGTATTTAATGTAGAAGTCCTTTCTGCCCTAACCCAAGATATAGGAAATAACATGACAATTAAAAGCTGCGAGGATGTAAATAAAACAGAAGGAGTTATATGGTTGAGGATAGGTGAAGAAAATGAAATACTTACAGAGAATAACTGCGTTATTATACAGGGAAAAACCCAGGATGATTTGATAAAAGGGGCAGACCTTCTTGATTTTATTCTTTTAGGGATAATAAAGTAAGATTTATATATTACCTCCCAGAAAGATAGAATATGAAAAAGATAACTGTATTATTGGGTTTATTAATGTTGATACCTTCTGTATTGGCAGTAGACGTATTGGATGTTTATACAGCAGAATGTAATAATAAAGGAAGTATTGAAGTCAAGTTTTACATAACTCAAGAAGATTATAAAGTTAGTATTGATTCTATGAATTTAAAAATCAACGATGTCCTATTTGAAGGAAACTGGAGTAATGACAGATATCTCAAAAAAGGGGAAGATTCCTCAAAAGAAAATGCTATAGCTATTTATCCAGAAGGAACATTTAGCAAAAACCAGATGTATACTGGAATTTTAAAATATACTCAGGAATCTCTTGAAGGGGCAACAAAAGGAAACAAAGAGGAAAAAACATTAAGTTTCTATGTAGACTGCCCAGGACTACAATTTACCTGTGAAAATCTTGGATTAGAGGTAAAATCATGTGTAAATACTTTAAATGGATTTGAAGCAGACTTGGTGATGAAAGGCATGGAACAGTCTCCAGCATTTAACATCGATCCAAAAGAAGATATAAAATATTATTTCAAGGCAGAGCTCCCCTATGAACAGGTAAATGGAGCAAACACAAAACAGGGAGATTTGCCAAAACAATATACCCTAAAAAGAGTATCAGAAGGAAATTATAAGTTAAAATTCAATATTGGAACAAACAAGATAAATGAGATGTACATCCAGTATAAAGATTTCCCAGTTCCATGTCCAGAATCACAATATCCTGCTGTAAGGTTTTACTCACATCTAGCATGTACAAGCCCAGAGAATGTTGTTGAAACAGAACAACCAGCCGCTGAAGAGCCAGTTGCCAATGAAGAAGTAAAAGAAGAAACTACAACAGAAACCCCAGAAAAAAAATCACCTGCATTAATCTGGGTAATAGTAATAATCTTGGTCGCACTAATGATATTTATCTATTTCAAGCAAAAAAGATTCCAGCATAAAATATGAATCCTAAAGTTTTAGTAGGATGCCCAACCTCTTTCCATAAAGAATACTGTTTTCAGGATTATCTAAAAGGGATTAAAGGATTAAGCTATAATAATTTTGAGGTTTTGATTGTGGAAAACTCTGAAGACAATGATTTCTTTGATAAAATAAAAAAAGAGTTTCCTGCAATAAAAGGCCCATATGATGAATCAGCAAGAGAAAGGATTGTTTTATCCAGAAATCTTCTTAAGGAAAAAGCATTGGAAGGGAATTATGATTATTTATTAAGTCTAGAGCAGGATGTAATCCCACCAAATAATATAATAGAATTGATGCTTGAGCATAATAAGAAAATAGTTTCAGGAATTTACTTTAACAGAGATTTAACAACAAGGGAATTAACTCCATTAGCTTATGTAGAACTTCCTGAAAAAGACAGCCAAGGATTACCTTCAATGAGATCATTAAATGATTCTGAATTATTGAGTAATAGATTAATAAAAATAGTTTCCTGTGGTCTTGGGTGTGTTTTGATTCACAAAGATATTTTAAAAAAGATAAATTTCAGATACGAAAAAGATAAAGATAGCTTTGATGATAGATTTTTTGGAATAGATTTATTTAAGTTAAAAGAACCAATTTACTGCGATACAAGAATAAAATGCAAACACCTTATTATTAACAGGCCCTATCAGTGGAGAGATATTAAAAAATAAGGTTTGGAAACCTTTAAAAACTAAAAATCAACTCTAAACTCGATGGGCCTGTAGCTCAGTTTGGATAGAGCGGCAGCCTTCTAAGCTGAAGGTCGGGGGTTCAAATCCTCCCAGGCCCGTATCCAAAATTACGCGGGCGTCGCCAAGCGGCTAAGGCAAGAGGCTGCAACCCTCTCATCCCAGGTTCGAGTCCTGGCGTCCGCTTAAATTATATTATGGAAGAAATATTTGAAAAAATCTGGAAGCTGGCATTACCCTATCAAGATAAAAGAGATGACATAGGGCATGCAGAGACAGTCTTATTCTATGCTCTTAAACTTATCAAACCTGAAGATGCAGATGAAGATATAGTTATCCCTGCAGCAATTCTACATGATATTGGATGGAGTCAATTACCTAAGAAAGAAAGATTAAGTATTTTTGGGAACAAACTAAGCAAAAAAAGGATAATTGAAGTTCAAAAAAAACATGAAAAATTCGGAGTAGAACTAGCAAAAGAAATTCTTAAAAAAACAAATTACAATAAAGAATTAGATGATGAAATATTAGAGATTATTTCAGGTCATGACACCAGAGAAGGTTTTATATCTAAAAACGAAGGAATAATGAGAGATGCTGACAAATTATGGAGATTTTCAAATAAGGGATTTTGGGCAGATATCAAAAGAAACAAGTTTACTCCAGAATTTTTACTTGAAAAATTAAGGGTAAAAATAGATACTCCAAATTTTCTCTATTCTGAAACTGCAAAGAAAATTGCAAGAGAAGAACTAGGAAAAAGAAAACAAGAAAATCAATAATCCTAACATCTATATTTCATCCTTTATAGCCCAGACCTCTTCGTTAAGATATCCTCTTAACATCTGAAAAGCCAACCATGGTTTTTTTAATGTATTCCATGCCAAAACATGAGGATTATTCCTTAAGTCCCTTTTAACCTTTTTCCACCTGAAGTACTGCAATTTCCTTCTTCCTTCAAGAAATACTTTTACAAATTCATCTTTATCTATGCCTTCATCCAGTAATAATGAATTGCTAATCCTTTGGTAAGATAATAAATTCCAGTCCATATCATCACTTACCTTATTTCTTTCTTTTGCAATGTCCCATATCTCAGTTCCTGGAAAAGGAGTCATGACATAACTCCAGACATTTTCAACATCAGCCTTTATTAAAAAATCAATAAACTTTAAAGTATCTTTCATTTCATCAAGGGTTTCTGTAGGGCTTCCAAAGATAAAGCTTCCATAAACCAAAAAGTCATATTTTTTGCACATCAGGACAGCTTCCTTAACCTTTCCAATAGTAATTGATTCTCCTTTTAGGTATTTTAGCATTCTCTCGTTTCCAGACTCAAAACCAAACTGCATCCCAGAAACCCCCATCTTTTTGAGTAATCTACAAAATTCTTCATCAACAACCTCTGCTCTTGGCTGCACTAGGTAAGCCATCTTTATTTTCTCTTTCTTTAGCAAATCAGCTATTTTTCTTAGTCTTGGTTTATTTAATAAAAACAGATCATCCCAGACATAAAGATAATCAACATTATATTTGTTTTTTAATATTTTAATCCACTCAACCACATATTCAGCAGAATGATATCTTGTCCTCCTTTTCCAGCATATACTTGTTGAACAGAACTTGCATTTAAACGGACATCCTCTTGAGGTTATGATTGGAGCAGGAATTCCTCTCCTCCAGTTTGGCAGAACAACAGTTGTAAAATACTTTGGAGAGACTAAATCATAATCAGGAATTGGAATTTTATCTAGATCTTCTATCAAAGGTCTCTCTTCAGTTCTAATTAACTTATTATCTTTAAAAATAATGCCTTTGATTTTTCTTAAATCGTTTTTATTAAACTCTTTCTTGTTTTCATATAATTTAATTAATTCAAGAAAAGTATCTTCTCCTTCCCCAATAACACCTAAATCAAAACAATCTTTCAGAGAGGTTGGCAATGTAGTTATGTGATTTCCGCCAATTAAGACAGGAATATTCATTATTTCCTTTATTCTTTCAGCTAGCTTAACTGCATAACCATAATAAACAGTCATAGCACTAATGCCAATAACATCTGGTTTGTATTCTAAAATCCCTTCATAAAGATTATCAAAATTAACATCAAAGATTTTTATATCATTAAAATTCCCGTATTTTTTCAGATAACCAGCTAGAATCATTAAGTTCAAAGGAGCAGTGTCTCCCTTGTTTACGCTGATTAAGGCTATTTTCATAAAATACTAAAAAACAGGCTAATTAAATGGTTTTCTATACAAAACAAGCTATTTATTATTTCTCTTCCTATATTTTAAATATCTGAAAAATAAAACAATAGGAATAAAATTAAATGTTCCAGGAACAGCAAGCATAAAAGCAACAAAGGCAAACTTCAGTTTATTTTCCTTGGGTTTTTTCATGATCTGGACAGCATTTTCTCTTAGTTTATTTGTATCTTCTTCCATGTACAAATACATATCAGTTTTCTTAAGTTTGTTAAGTAAAATCAAAAATTCTCTAGAAAGTTTCTTTACTCTTTTCTGGTTCCCAATAGCTCTTAAAAGCTGTAGATATTTTCTTTCAACCTTTTCTATCAGCCATCTGTTTCTTCTGAACTTAAGCTTAAATTTCCTGAACTTTTCCATAAAACCCATAGAATTAAAAAAGTTTATTTCTTTAAAAACCTAACTATAACACCAATAATAATATAAATTAGGATTAAATCACAAAAAAATGAATTCAGAGTTTAAAGAAAAACTTGTAAGCAGGGTAGAAAAAACAATTCAAAAATACCATATGTTAAATAAAAGTTCCATTATCCCTGTGGCATTCTCAGGAGGGAAAGACAGTGCAACAACAATATTTATACTTAAAGAACTAGGTTATAATGTAGTTCCTCTAATCATTGACAAGGGAGATGATCCCGCATTTGATTCAGAAAAAATAGTTCAATCTTCAAATCCATTTCATATAAACCCAGAGATTATACACTTAAACAACAAAGATTATCTAAATCAGATAGATCCTTTATTTGCACCAAAAATAAAAATCAATCTTAAAAAATTAAAGAATCTAAAAGAAGGAGAAGCTCAATGTACTCCTTGTTATAACGCAAGAACCTGGGCTCTAATTGAGAGAACAATACATTATAATGCAGATGCTTTTGTTATAGGCCAACATAAACACGATCTAATCACCTCTCTTATGAAATGTTACTGGACAGAAATATACTATCTAAACATAACCAAGAATACTGGAAAAGCATATGATGGTAATCTAATGAAAGAATTAATCAATAATGAAAAAATAGATCTTCTCCATCTTGAAAAGATGGTGGATGAAGAAAGAGCTTCAACCGATGACCCCCCTGTAGAACATATATATAATAATATCAAATTAGTAAGACCTTTGGTAGACTTAAATGAAAAAGAGATTATAGGATATATCGGGGACTTTCCCTCACAAAGCTCAAATTGTACATACAGAGAAACAGAACCAAGACCTTTTAGATTATTAGTACAGTGGGATCTTGATAGGAGAATAAATGAAAATCCTGCCCTAGAAGGAATATTATTTGAATTGGCTCTCCAGGGTCTAAATGAAGATGGTACCCTTAAGTTTAGACCAAGAAACAAAAGAGAAGAACTCTACCCGGGATTCAAACCCTTTATAGAGAAAAGTTAATATAGGATAATCAATTTTCATAATTATGATTTTAGTAAGCGCATGCCTCGCAGGGATAAATTGTAATTATAAAGGTGAATCCAAGCCTAATGAAAAAATAATAAAATTAATCAAAGAAGGAAAAGCCATTCCAATTTGCCCAGAACAATTAGGAGGGTTAACAACACCTAGAAGCGGGGCAAGAATCCTGTCCGGCAATGGGCAAGATGTTCTAGATAAAAAAACAAAACTTATAACAGACAACGGAAACGACGTAACAGAACAATATATTAAAGGAGCTAATGAAGTATTAAGAATAATAAGAGAATTTAATATTAAAAAAGTAATATTAAAACAAGGAAGCCCCTCCTGCGGGAAAGGAATAACTCAAGCAGGAAAAGAAAAGAGAGAAACTGTAAAGGGGAATGGAGTAACAACCGCCTTATTAATAAGAGAAGGGATAGAGGTAGTTACAGAACAGGATATTTAATCAAAAGATTTTCTTTTTCAGACATCTAACTATAACTAACAAACAGGCAACAATTACTAATAAACCCAGAAAGATAAATTTGGTATAACTTACACTTCCACTTTCTATAGTCTCTTCTTTAATCATTGTTTCTTCAACCGGAGTTTCAAGATTATTTTCATCAAATAACAAGGCAACCCCCAAGCTATTTTCCAAAACTAAACCATCTAGGTTATTTTCCTCATTGACATAAATCATATGCTTGTTTTCAGTAGGTTCTTCATTGACAAAAAAATCAATTTTCTCATATTTTCCAGGTTCTATCTCAACATCTTCAGGATCAAATTCAACATCTAAATCAGAACTAAAATCAAACTTAGTTTTGACATTGTTATTATTATAAACAATAAACTCTCCGTCATAACTGTCAAAAAAAGAAGGAGGATAAACAGCCAGTGCAAGAACAGGCTGTATAAATAATATCAATAATAAAAGTTTCATTGTCCTACTGCTATAACTTTTATCTTTCCTTCATAAACTCCCAAATCAATGTTTTCAGGTACATTAAATCTGAATTCTAAATCTCTTTCAGTTCCAGGAGCTAAGTCTAATTCATACAACTTATTATCTAATCCTAAATTATTCCAGTTATCTTCAAAATAAAATTCAAGTGAAGAAACACTCAAATTATTATTCAAGGAATTAAAATCAGACCCATAAACATTAATGTCAAAGTCCACATTGCCAAGATTTTTTAGTTTTACTTCCTTTGTTTCAGAGCTAGTTCCTTGTTTTAAAACTCCAAAATCAAGGTAGTTGCTGTCAAGACTTGAAGCTAATAAAGGCAAGTATTCAAAACTTAGTTCACTATAAGAAGTTTTGTCATTATCGTCGGTAATTTCCAGATTAACACTATAATTTCCAGGCTTTAGGTAATAATCAAGATCAAAATAACCTTCTAGTTTGTCATTATTTTCCATATCAATATTTGCTCCATTAAAACTAGCCTTGATATCTTTAATAACAGAAGTCGTATTAATCTCTAAATAAACTCTTTTCTTCTGTCCAGGCAGAGGCAGTATCTGGATTCCTTCTTTGTCTAAATCATCAGGATACATAGAAAATGAAGTAACCTCTGGCAGATTCTCTTTAATTTCTACCTTAACATTAATATAACTGTCATAATACCCTGGACTTCCATCTTTTAATCCCTTTCTCCAGTTCTCAATGTCATTATTACCCTCTAAGTTAATCTTTTCCATACTATAACCCTTGCCTCCAACCCCATACCCTGTGTAATTAACCTCTAAACTAAAATTCGGACATTCAATTAATATTAAATCATCATCAGTTAAGGAAAAGCTTCCATCTACAGCTTTATAATTCCCATCCTTGCTATCCCAGATTCCATCATTGTTTCCATAATAATTTTCAAAAGAATCTAAATCTTCATCACTTGTATCTATTAATTCTCTCGCTACTACAATAAACTCATAAGGATTTATTATTACATCATCAAAATTGCTGTTATCTATCTTGCAGTCACTTAAATCAATCCTTGTATTGTTGTTATATAATTCAATCCATTCCAGATCTGTATCGCTTACTGGATCAGGGTCGTACATTATCTCAGATATGATTAAATCAGCCCTAGCTAAAGGCATTAGTAATACTAAAAGTAATAATATTTTAAGTTTCATAATTAAAATAACTTTAAAACATTTATAATTTTTAACAATAAAAATCCAAAAAGATTCTATGAAAATCCAAATAATAACCTTTAAAAATGCCCTAAATCAGTCAATATGAGGCCGGGATCGCATAACCTGGTATTGCGCAGGTCTTGAAAACCTGTTTCCGCAAGGATATCAGGGTTCAAATCCCTGTCCCGGCGTTTTAAATAAAGGGAATACTTATATATTCCTACATTTAATTTAAAAATAAATGAAACTAATCTACATCTATGGCATACCTGCGGTAGGCAAACTTTCTGTTGGAGAACAGCTCGAAAAAATAACTAACTTTAAATTATTTCATAGTCATTTAACTGCTGATTATGTCTCAACTCTGTTTCCAGCAAGAAACAAGATGAGTGATCAATTAAAACAAGAAATCGCATATAAAATGTTCGAAGCTGCTGCAAAAAACAACATCAATTTAATTTTTACTCTGGCTCATCAAACCCACCATGATAGTTTTGTAAAAAAGATCATTAAAATAGTTCAAAAATACAAAGGAGAAATTTTATTTGTAAGATTAATTTGTGAAAAAAGAGAGTTATCTAAGAGGATTACTCAAAATTCAAGAAAAAAATTCAAAAAAGCAACCTCCTTAAAAGAATTAGAAGAAATCCTCAAAAGAAATAGTTATAGAACAATCCCTTTCAAGAAAAGCTTGATAATTGATAACACAAGGCTTTCACCTAAAAAATGTGCCCAGAAGATTAAAGAGTATTATAGATTATAACAATGAGATCCAAAAACAAACTAACATTAAAGGCAAAGAGAGAAGGCTATAAAGCAAGATCAGCATATAAACTAATAGAAATAGATAGAAAGTTTAATATTATAAAACAAAACTCAAGAGTCCTGGATATCGGATGTTGGCCTGGTTCATGGCTTCAAGTCTCTTCAAGAAAAGCAAAAGAAGCTATTGGAATTGATTTAAAACAAACTCATTTAAAAATTCCAAATGTAAAAACCTATGTTTTGGATGTTAATTCAGATAAAGTATTAAGTTTAGGCAAGTTTGATGTAATAATTTCAGACATAGCTCCAAACACATCTGGAAAGATAGAAATAGATCAATACAAGAGTTATGAATTAAGTTTAAGATCCTTAGAAATCGCAAAACATTTGCTTAAGGAAAAAGGTAATTTCCTGGTTAAAATATTCCAGGGAGAAGAAAGCAACTTATTGTTAAATGAAATGAAAAAATATTTTAAAGTTGTTAAGGTTACAAAACCACAAGCATCAAAGAAAACAAGCAAAGAAGTTTATTTTATAGGATTAAACTTCTCACCTAAGGTTTCTGCCAACTCTCCTAAAAGTTCTTCTGATGAATCTTCTGTTGAAGAATAAAACCAAGATAACTAAAACAACAATAACCCAAATCTTCCAGTTTTCATACCAACTAGGAACATTAGTCCCAGAACTAGTCTCATTGACTGCCTCTTCAGCATACCAACCCTTTCTTTTGCCAATAATCCTTAAATCTGGATTTCCAGTCCTGTCCAGAACATTAAAAACCAAACTAACTTGTTTATCTTTTATAGAAACAAGCCCTATACTTAAATCATCAATAAAATCTCTTTCAAAATCAAGTTTCATCTGAGTATTGTTTGCAAGTGTAACATACTGGGGGGTTTCAGCTCCTTCAATAAATATTGTTAAATCTACTCTATCTGTTCCCACCTTTTCTAGTTTAATAATCTCTTCATTAGTTAATTTATCAAATAAAATCTCCTCATTGCCATCAGAGTTTATAACTGGTTTGTGATAATCTCTTACAGTAAAGTTAAATTTAACTGCATCTCTCTCATTCATAACAACAATCTGTTCACTATCCTTGGAAAAATCAATAACATTTAGCTTAGCTCCATATACAAAACTGGCTAGGAAAAATAAACTAAATATAATAATAACCATCTTTTTCATAATATATAACCTCCAAAATCCATTTATAAATATTTATTCTCTATAAAACAATTATTTAACTAGCTCAATTTCTATATTGCATGCAGGAAATAGCCTAGATAAGAAGGTTTTCTCATAAAGGTCTTTCATATCCTCATTTACATTAACAACTCCTTCAATTAAATAATTAAAAAACAAAATCCCTTTCTCAAATCTAATTTTAGCCTTATTTATCTTATTAAAATGAAAGTCAAAGTAATAAGCTCTTTTTGAATCTTTAATGAAAAAATCAAATGTTCTTACAGAAAATGAATTTTTGTGTGTGGGATCTACAAAGTTATTCCTAGAGGTAAAATGGGGCACAGTAATAATCAACTTGCCATTTTTCTTAAGAATCCTGTTTAGGTCTTTCAAAACAGGAACATAATCAACATGCTCTAAAACATCCTTGCATAATATTTCATCAAATTCCTCATTTTTAAAAGGCAGAGGTAAATCCTCAACATTATGTACAATATCAACACCCTCAAGTTTCGCAGAATCAAGATTAATGTAATCTTTTCTAATATCTCTTCCACATCCTACATTGAGTTTTTTCATGAAAATAGGACATAGTCATCTCTTAAATAATTTGCTAAAAATAAAAAAAAGGAGAAAAAGAGGAAATGTTTATTTCCTACTTCTTACTACAAAGAACACTACAGCAGCAATCACTACTACTCCTAGTATTATCCACAACCATAGTGAACTACTCTCTTCAGGGATTCCCTCTATAGGTACTTCCTCGGTTGTAGGTTCTGTTGTTCCCTGTGTTTCTTCTTGTACAAGTGCGGTAGCTCCCTCACTTATCTTCTTAAGTGAGTACTTAACTACGCTGTTTTCAATATTTTCAACCTTAACTTCCATATCATTAAGGCCATCGTCATTAATGTCAACTTTTTTGACCTCTCCAACACTCATAGTCAAGGTGATTGGATTCGAGCTAATAACAAAGGTGACTAGCTGTCCTTCAATTTTATCAACCTTAATACTATGGCTTGTTGAACCGTCAAAGCTGAATGTTCTTGCACTACCTGAGGCAGCAGTTACAGTCTGTGATTCTACCTGACTTAGGTCTACATCAAAGGTTGTTTGTGTAGTGGAAGATCCTCCTCCTCCACCGCCACCAGTTCCACCACTTGTATAACTTACACTAAATGTGCTTGTGGCTTCTTTACTATTTCCTACATTGTCTTTTACCATACAGCTTACTATATAGTTACCAGCAATGTTTGTATCTGTAGTAGTCCATGTTACAGATTGTTTTCCGCTTACTAAAGTTGAATCTTTGCTTACGGTATTTGAGTCTGGTTTTGTTAGCTTCCATGTATAAGTTGCAACTCCAGATTCAGTATCTGTTCCATCACATGTGTAGGTAATTGAATTCTGTACCTCTATTGATGTATCTGCTGGGGCAGTAATCTCAGCAGTTGGCTGTGTTCCATCTATTGTAAATGTATCTACAAATCTTGCTGTATACCCTTCTAACAATCCAGCATCTGAACCAGTACTGTTTACTGTAATCAAGAACTTAGATACATTGCTTATATTCCAGATTCCTGATGGCAAAACCACTTCATATATCATTGTCCCATCAAGGTTTGTTCCTGTAACGTTGTTTGTGTAATTTACAGTTTCATAATCAACTTCACTAACCTGAGTTGCATTATTTGTAAAGTCTCCATAGTAGATATACATTGAGTCTTGTTTGTTTGGTCCTGTTGCTGTTACAGAGATTTTAATATTCTGGCTTGGAAGGAAGTATTTTGTTGCAGCAGTATTGCTCATAAACTCTCTAAAGTTTGTTCCATCTGATATGTTAACGTTTGTAATTTTAACAACATCAGTACTATTTACAACTGCACAGAATGGCAATGGTTCTAGATTGGTGTAATTAATTGTATTTCCTATTGAATCCTTTGCCCATATCGTAAAGGATATATTATTTCCTTCTACTAAAGCAGCAACTGGGATTGTTGCATAGGCTAACCCATCAGTAGTCTTTATTATTGTAGCATCAGTTCTAGCAGCTGTTGCGCTATCGGCAGCTTCTGCAGTACTCCCGTTGGAATAATTTAACCAGGCACTATCGATTAATGGATCAGTTAATGTAAAGTAAACAGTAATATCTGACTTTCCATCCACAACCAATGTTCCATTAAGGACAAATCCACTTGTGTTGTTTCCCCAAGTCATGTTACCATCTGTAATGTTGATGATACTTATCCTTGGAGCAATTCCATCAACCATAACTGAAACATTAGACTGATTAATGTCTCCACTTACAGAAGAGGTTAAAATTGAAATTGTACTGAATGATTCTCCTGCATTTACAACTCCCGAAACATTAATATAAAGTTTTAAAGTTGTATTTCCATTTGCCATCAAAGGATCATAGCCGGTCTCATTACTTGAACAAGACAAAATCTGTTCTTTGGTTGTAGTAAAATTAATACAATTCCAATCTAATTGGATAAGTCCAGTACTGTCCCAGGTTATGTTACTTAAATTCTTAGTGGAATCAGGCAATAACTCCGTCCCATCATATGTGGAATTTACATAAGCCAAAAGCGTATAGTTATTAACGTCCCAGGTTATATTAAAAGTCTCGATTGCTTCTCCTGTTCCATCATGGACAATTGTCACAACCATCGTCTCATTTTCTTCACTTTTTGTTGCATTATTCACTTCTCCTTCTCCTCCCACAAGCGTGACAGTGGTGTTAGTCGTGTCTAAATCCGCTAAAACATTCACAACATAAACACCAAAGAGGATTAACGCAACAAAAAAAACACTAGAAAGAATAAAGATATTCCTCTTTTTCTCCATCTATATCTCCTCCTTTTTGTGAAATTTCACAGTTTTTAATATAATAGTTTATATTATATACAAACGAAGATATATATAAATATTACTCTTTATTAAAGACTATTCTCCCTCAAATAAAATCATAGAAAAAACATTATAATTCCTTAACTTATCTCTTCCTTTCAGATCAGGCAGTTCAATAACAAAAGCAATCTCAGAAACTTTTGCATTTCTTTTTTCAATTAATTGAGCAGCAGCTCTGGCAGTTCCACCCGTAGCTAACAAATCATCAATCAATAAAACATTATCGTTTTCCTTGACTGCATCGATATGCATCTCAAGCTTATCAGTTCCATACTCTAAAGAATACTCAACAGAATCAACATGATAAGGTAACTTCCCTGGTTTTCTTAGTGGAACAAATCCAACCTTGAGTTTATTAGCTAATGCTCCCCCCATAATAAATCCCCTGCTCTCAATCCCAGCAATAACATTTATGTTCTTGTCCTTATATCTCTCATACAAACTTGTAATAACATAATCAAAAGCCTCTTTGTCATTTAATAAAGTAGTTATGTCCCTGAACATTATTCCTTGTTTTGGAAAATTTGGAATCGTTCTTACCTTAGATTTTAAATCAATTCCTTGTTTAGCAATATTAGGGATAACATTAATCAATAAAGATTTCATTTTCTCAGCATTCTGCTTGAATATACTTAATATCATGTCCCACGAAACACTCTCCTCGTTTTCTTTCCAGCAGTCATAATCAGTAGACATTGCAATTGCTGCATATTTTATTCCTAATTCATTAGCCAATATTGCCTCAGGAGCAATAGACATATTAACAACATCTGCCCCCCAAACTCTGAACATCTTGCTCTCTGCTCTTGTAGAAAATCTCGGACCCTCAATTGTTATAACAGTCCCTTTCTCATGAATCTTTAATCCAAGTTGTTTTGCAGTTTCAATTATTTTTTTTCTTACAGATTCATCAAACGGATCTGCCATTGAGGTATGCTTTGCCTCGTTTTCAAAATGTTCAAAAAAACTTATTTTTCTGTGTCTTGTAAAATCAATAAATTGGTCTACTATCACAAAATCTCCTCTTCCAATTTCTTCCCTTAAAGAACCAGCAGCAGTAGTTGCTATAATTATTTCACATCCAACTCTCTTTAATGCATAGATATTGGCCCTGTAATTTATCTGGCTTGGAGGGATATTATGTTTTCTTCCATGTCTTGCCAACAAGGCAACCTCATTCCCTTTAATCTTGCCCTCAATTATTTTGTCAGAGGGGTTTCCATATGGAGTTTCAACCTCAATCTCATACCTATTTTCAATAATATCTGGGTTATCCAGTCCAGAGCCCCCAATAATCCCAATTTTTACCATTTTTAAGGTTAAATAAGGCTTGATAAAATTTAAATAGATTACCCTACCAAAATATACATAAAAAAAGAGGTTCTATTGGTTTAAGATGAAAAAAACAACAAAAATATTAATCGGAATATTTATTTTATCCATAATAATAAAGATTATTCTAGCTTATTTTATCAAGAATCCAATAGCATTCAGCGATGACTATACCTATATGCAGATAGCCAGGACATTCTTCTACAGTGGAAAAATAATTATAACTCCAGGGATAAACTTTTACCCTCCCTTATATCCAATCGTAATCTCAATAGCATACCTATTCCATAATATGAACCTGGTATTCTTCCTGATGAAAGTAATAAACTCAATTTTATCTTCACTGATAATCTTCCCAGTGTATTTGCTTGCAAGGGATTTCCTAGAAGAAAAACAAGCAATAATTGTTTCTCTAATTTCACTAATGATTCCGTCAAGTTTTATGTTTTCAAATGTGATAATGGCTGAAAACCTATTATATCCTCTGATTTTATTTTCCATATATTTCATATACAAATCATTCACAACAAGAAGAATAATCTATGATATTCTGACAGGCGTCTTTGTAGCGCTGAGTTGCCTGACAAAAAACATAGGGTTAGGTTTATTATTAATTATCCTTGTGGTCTTTTTATACAAATTAACCAAGAAACATTATTATGAAATAAAGAAAAAAATAGTCGTTGCATTGTTTTTTATTTTAGTTTCTCTGTCTTGGTGGATAAATAACTATAAAGTATTTGGGCTTAGCTTAGGAGTAATAACTTTAGCAGACCCCACAATAACAAAAACAGCATCTATCCCCTCACTATTTACTTGGTTTTTTATCTATATAAGCTATATAATCCTTGCATCAGGAATAATATTATTTGCATTAAATCTTAACTTTATTATAAAGTCAAAAGAAAAAAATGAAAACATCCTCGCACTTATAATTTTAACATCAATAATAATCTTCATAGCAATCGCAACATTGCACAGTTCAAAGGCCCCATTCAAGGAGATGACTGATTTGTTTTATCTTGTTGGAAGACCACTCGGAAGATATCTCAGCTTCTTGCTTCCATTAATATTTATAGGATCATTTATAGGAATAAAAAAATATGACAAAAAATTAAAAAATATTTTATTAATTTTAACAATTCCTCTCATGATAATTGCTTCACAGTTAGTTTATTTCAAATTATTCCCGATAAATAACATGGAATTGGTATGGATCGGAGCAATGAGTTATATAATTAACCCAAAGATATTGGTATTTTTAATTCCATTAATGTCAATACTAGCAATATTTTTCCTTATTAAAAAAGAGATAGAACCAAAAAAATTAATAAATTTATTGATCATCTTCCTTATCCTGTTGAATATTCTCAGCTATATCGCAATATTCAAAGTCTCAGGGGAATGGTCGGAAAATCCCCAGATAAGATTGGGCGAATTCCTGAACAATTATGACAATAAAGTATCAAATATCCTTATGGACAAAAACAACTGCATAGACAAGTTAGAAAAAGAAACAAAAAACGAGGGGATCTGCAGTATAAATAACACTATTACAATCATCGGGCTAAAGACCAATGATAATATATATATTGGAGACTATAAAACCTTTAAATCAGGACAATACGATTTTTTAATATCCAAAGAAAGTTTAGATTATCAAATCATCAAAGAAGAAGATAAAATCTATATATATTCATTAAAATGAACCTCGAAAAAGAACTAAAGATTGCAAGAGAAATATCAAAAAAAGCAGGAGAAAAGATCATAGAGATTTATAACTCTCCGGACTTTGAGATTAGGATAAAAGAAGACAAAACACCAGTTACAAAAGCAGATTTAGCTGCAACAGATATAATAGTTAATGAACTTAAAAAACATTTTCCAGATTATGGATTTCTAACCGAGGAAGAAAAAGACAACTCAGAAAGATTAGATAAAGAATATGTATGGATTATCGACCCATTAGATGGAACAAAAGAATTCATTGCAAAAAACGGAGAATTTACAGTCAATATTGCACTAGTAAAAAACAAAGAACCAATATTAGGGATAATTTATGTGCCTACTAAAAAAGAGACATATTACGCAGCCAAAAACCGGGGAAGTTTTTATGAGTTAAATAATGAAATAAAAAAACTAAATGTTTCTGATAAAAAACTAATTGAGGAGATGGAAGTTGTAAGGAGCAGATTCAATGCAGGAGAAAAACTCCTTAAGTTTCTTGAAAAAACAAACTTCAGAGAGATAAAGGTAGTCGGGAGTTCACTAAAGGGATGTTTAATCGCTCGGGGGGACGCAGATATATATTATAAGTTCGGCAGCATCCACGAATGGGATATCTGTGCAATGACTCTAGTCCTGGAAGAAGCCGGAGGCACAATAACA
This sequence comes from Candidatus Nanoarchaeia archaeon, assembly GCA_028714095.1. GTDB lineage: Archaea > Nanobdellota > Nanobdellia > SCGC-AAA011-G17 > JACPNG01 > JAQTMY01. The sequence goes on from JAQTMY010000002.1 coordinate 296,996, forward strand.
GATCTAGAAGGAAAAAGATTAGTCTTCAATAAAGAAAGTCCCTCATTTGAAGGTTTTATTGCATCTAATAATAAGATCCACCAAGAATTGGTAAGAATTGGAAAAAATGGATAGGCTTGACAGACTAGAGGCAGAAAGCATCTATATACTTAGAGAGGCCTATAAAAAATTCGGGAAGCTCGGCATGCTATGGTCTGTCGGAAAAGATTCTACTGTATTAGTTTGGCTTGCAAAAAAGGCCTTCTTCAGTCATTGCCCTTTCCCACTAATTCACGTTGATACAACATACAAAATCCCTGAAATGATTCTATTTAGGGATAAATTTGTAAAAGAATTTGATTTAAATCTTATTATTCACATAAACAGGGATGCACTAATTAAAGGGGTGAATCCCAGCATAGGAAAATTAGAATGCTGCAATGCCTTGAAAACAGAGGCACTCCACCAAGTAATAAACAATTATAATTTTGAGGGACTAATTTTAGGAATAAGAAACGACGAGGAAGGTTCAAGATCAAAGGAAAGAGTTTTCAGTGAAAGAAACAAAGAATTCGAATGGGATTACACTAATCAACCACCAGAGTTATGGAATCAATTCAAAACAGAATTCAAGAAAGGCAGCCATATAAGGATACATCCATTATTAAACTGGACTGAAATTGATGTCTGGGAGTATATTAAAAGAGAAAATATTCCTATCATTGACCTTTACTTTGCAAAAAACGGAAAAAGATACAGAAGTTTAGGGTGCGCCCCATGTACCTCCCCAATAATTTCAAATTCAACAACAGTTGAAGAAATAATCCATGAATTAAAACAAACAAAAGAATCAGAAAGAAACGGCAGAGCTCAGGATAAGGAAGATCCTTATGCCCTACAAAAGTTAAGAGCTAAAGGATACATGTAAGATGGAAAAGGAAAACCTTAACTTTGTTGTTGTAGGTCATGTCGACCACGGAAAATCCACATTAATCGGAAGACTATTGTATGAGACTAATTCAGTAACAGAAGGAAAAATAAATAATATTAAACAAATATGCGAAGCTAAAGGAAAACCTTTTGAGTATGCTTTTTTGCTTGATGCTCTGCAGGAAGAACAGGAACAGGGATTGACAATAGATACAACAAAAATAGAATTCTCAACTCCAAAGAGAAATTACACAATAATTGATGCTCCGGGCCATAAGGAATTTTTAAAAAATATGATTAGCGGTGCTGCAAACGCAGAGGCTGCAGTTCTTATCATTGGAGCAGCAGAAGGAATAAAAGATGATACAAAAAAACATGCTTATTTAATCTCATTGATGGGGATAAAGCAATTATATGTCCTGATAAACAAAATGGACTTAATAAATTTCTCAGAGCAGAAGTTTCTTGAATTGAAAAGTGAGATGGATTCTTATTTTGAAAAAATAAATATAATCCCAAAAGCCTACATCCCAGTTGCCTCCAAACCCGGAGATAATCTTACAAAAAAATCACCTAATATGCCCTGGTATAAAGGAAATACATTCCTAGAAGCAATAGATAATTTTGAAAAAAAAGAAGAGCTGAAAAATAAACCATTGAGAATTCCGATACAGGATGTCTATAAATTTGATGATAGAAGAATCATTGCAGGGAAAGTAGAATCAGGCTCAATTAAAGTTGAAGATGAAATAATAATCCTTCCATCAAACAAGAAATCAAAGGTAAAAACAATAGAATCCTGGCTTGGAAAAGACAAATTAAATGAGTTAAGTGCAGGATTGTCCCTTGGGATAACAATAGAGGATGATTTATTCCTGAAAAGAGGGGAGGTTATTTCAAAACTGGAAAATAAGCCAATCGTCAATAACTTAATTAAATGCAGTATTTTCTGGATGGGAAAAGAAGATTTAATTACAAATAAAAAATACATCTTGAAGATAGGAACTCATGAAACCGAATTTGAAATTTATACAGTTAATGAGGTAATTGATGCATCAACTCTTGAGAAAAGCTCCTATAAGAAATCATTATCGAGGAATGAGATAGGTAATTTAGTGATAAAAACAAGGGACCCAATTGTATTCGATTCTTTCGAGGAAATCCCGACCACAGGAAGGTTTGTCATAATAGATAATCTTGATGTATGCGGAGGGGGAATAATAGAAAAACCTTCAAGAATTCTGGAGCAAAGAGAAAAAGTAGAAACAACAAGCCAGAATATTTCTCCCAAAGATAGTCTAATTAATATAGATGAAAGAAAGGAAAAATACGGCCACAATGGAAAAGTTATATGGATTACAGGATTACCTGGATCAGGAAAAGACAAGATAGCAAAGCATCTCGAAAGAGAACTATTTAACCAGAATAAAAAAGTCTATTATATAAATGCAGGAACAATGAGATTAAGTCTTAACTCAGACTTAGACTTTTCAGAAAAATCAAGACATGAGCATATAAGAAGACTTTCAGAAGTTGCCAACTTATTTTATAATGCCGGATTCATAGTAATAATCTCTGTAGTAAGTCCATTCAAGGAAGACAGGGAATATGCCAGGAGAATAATAGGAGAAGACAACTTTATGGAGATCTTCGTTGATACTCCTTTGGAGATTTGTAAAAAACACAACCCCCACGGGATTTATACAAGAGCAGAAGCAGGCGAAATTAAGAATGTACCAGGCATTAACTTTAACTATGAAAAGTCAGAATATCTTATACATACCCTAAACCTGGAAAAAGAAGATTATGACGTAAACAAAAAGATTAAAGAACTTGCAAAACTCATAGAAAAAGATGGATAACCAAAAAAATCTATCAGATGAAATGTACCTGAAAAAAGAAGACAGGTCTAAATTACTTGGTTATCAGAACAAAGTAATATGGTTCACTGGTTTGTCCGGTTCTGGAAAAACTACATTGGCAAAAGCTCTGGAAAAAAAACTGCATGAAAAAGGCATTTTAAGCTATGTACTTGATGGGGATAATATAAGAAAGGGGTTAAATAGGGATTTAGGGTTTACCTCTGAAGAAAGAGAAGAAAATATAAGAAGAATCAGGGAAATAACAAAATTATTCCATGACACTGGAATCTTTGTTATCACTTCATTCATAAGTCCATTCAAGGAAGATAGAGAAAGGGCAAAAGAAGTAATAGGTAATGATTTCATTGAAGTTTATCTTAACTGTTCTCTTGAAGAATGCCAGAACAGAGACAAAAAAGGACTGTATAAAAAAGCAGAAGAAGGGGGGATAGATAACTTTACAGGCATTAGTCAAAAATATGAAAAACCAGAAAATCCAAGCATAGTAATAGACACCGGAAAAACTTCAGTGGAAGAATCAGTAAATCTAATTCTGGATTATCTTAAACTTGGTCATAACCCCAAAACTTAACTAAATCTCTGTTCAAAAACTTAGATATTTTTTCCACCTCAGGTTTGAATTTTTTCATTAATTCTATCCTTAATTCAGGGCTAAGCTCTTTCTTAGCAGATGCCCTTGTTGCTTTATAAATATATTTCTTAAGGAAAGCATAAAATTTCTCAGGCAAAACTGCCTGGGGTATCTTTTTCCATTTATAGATGAACGAAGTCAAGAACCTTAAATGTCTTGACCTAAGAACTTTCGTTTCATTAATGAGCTCAAAATTGGGCTGGAAACTTGAATCAACATCAAGAAATTTAAGTAATTTTTTGAACCAACCAGCATTATCTTTTTTAAAATCCTCAAAGATGATCATATTTATTTTATCCTTACCAAATTTATCATAAAATCTCTTAACCTGCTCATAATACTTTATCCTATCGCTGTAAAAAATCTGGGAAGGAAACTCAATCTTTTTAGGAATTCTTTTTCCATTTTTCCTGTCCTCTTCCAGGTTTATAGCTTTTTCAAAATCTTCCTCATCCTCATAACCCATAAAAAAGAACTGCGAATGCAATGAATGCAAAAAATCAACAGGCTCTCTTAGCACAATAACAACTCTTGCATCAGGATTAAAATTATAGATTTCCTCTGCAGCAACCTTAGAATATAAATAATGAACTGTAGCATCTCCTCCGTATTTTTCCTTATCCCAATCCCTAAATAACTCTAGATAAGCTTCATAATTCTCAAATTTATTTCTCTGTTTTCCTTTGTGAAAGTCAGCAATTTCCTTGTTAAAATCACTATGAAAATAACCTGGCTCTTTTGGATAGCACATAAAAACATCTGGATGTTCCTTCAGGAAAGAATATAATGCTGTAGATGCAGCCCTTGGCTGTCCAACCAAAAATAAGTTTGGCTTTTTCATTTAAGCCCAGAGGAACGAACAATATTTAAAGGTTTGTATGATTATAAAAATACATCAATAAATATAAAAAGTATTCATATTTAAAAATAAAATGAAAGTAGTAATTTCAATACCGGCATATAATGAGGAGTTTACCCTCCCTAAAGTACTTGATGAAATAAAACAAACTATGTCAAAAACAAAATATAATTATTCTGTTCTTGTTTTAAATGATGGTTCTAAAGATAAAACAGCAGAAGTAGCCAAAAAATTCGGAGCAATAGTTGTCTCAAATCCAAGAAATTTAGGGTTGGCTGAAACATTCAAGAACGAAATGAATGAATGTATTAAATTAAATGCAGATATAATTGTTCATACAGATGCAGACGGCCAGTATCCTTCAGAATATATTCCTCAGTTAATAAAAAAAGTTGAAGAAGGTTTTGATTTAGTTTTAGGAAGCAGATTTGGAAAAGGAAAATATTCAGAAGCATTTGTGAAAAAATTTGGGAACATTGCATTTGCAAAAGTCTTTTCCGGATTGTTAAAAACAAAGATAACAGATACCACAACAGGTTTTAGAGCTTTTACAAAAGAAGTTGCAAGGCTTCCATTAATTAATTCTTTTACCTATACACAAGAGCAGTTAATAAGGGTTGGAAAAACCAAGATGAAAATAGCAGAAGTTCCAATAACAACAAGGAAAACAAGGAAAAGCAAATTGTTTAAAGGTCCTATAGATTATGCAATAAAAGCCTGGATTAATATTTTCAGGATTTATAGAGACTATGCTCCATTAAAATTCTTTGGTTTATTTGGTGGAATCTTTATGCTAGCTGGATTTATTCTAGGTATTTGGGTAATCTATAATATAATAACAACAGGAGCAGCAGGCGGAATTCCAAGAGTAATTTTATCTGCAGTCTGTATTATAACTGGATTACAAATCTGGTTATTTGGATTTTTAGCAGATATGATAAGAAGATAATCCTATATTCTCTCTATAACCTTTATTATCTTTTTTTCAGCTCTAAAGAATTCTTTAGAAAATTTTATTGCCTTTTCTGCATCAAATTTTTTACATGAAAATATATTTATGTAAACTGCTCCCAGAATATCTAAAGCATGGATTACAATGTTAGAAGTTTTTATGAAGTGCATCGCTGAAATTCCCTTAAGATGCGGGATGTTGCTATGGTCTTCCCAAAAAATAGGTTTTCCATGTCTTTCCATACCAATCTCCTTGCATATTTCAACAAAATATTTATTTAAATTTTCTTTAGAGAATGTTCTAATATCGCAACCATGCAAATCTAAAATTAATTCTTGTCCATAATTTTGATTATGTTCTTCAAAAGCCCATTCGTCTTTTATATTCAATTGATACAGGTCTTCTTTTTGACTTTCTGTTAATTTATTAATCTCTTTTTCTGCATTTAAGATAAATTGTTTATCTATGAGTGTTCTTGCAGGACAAATTTGAGATATACCTATTTTAAATTTACCGTCTTTTTTGATAATACCACAGGGGTAGATTTTACAATCAAAAGGTCTAATTTTATGGATTGAACATGTATTATCTATCAAGAAAGGGCAAGGTCTAGGGAGAATATAATAGTTTCCTTCTTTTTTGAATACATCTTTCTTTGTTTGATTAATTATTTGTTCACGTTCTTTTGGAAGAACCATTGGTGAGCCACGCTTACAGCATTGTACCCCACATTTCTGGCATATCCTATATAAATCCTCATTCATACCAATATAGTATCCACAAAATAAATAAAGGTTTCGCTAAATAATTTCTTTTATATTCTCTAGAAACATTTATAAAAATAAGACCCCAGTTAAAACTAAATGTTAATTCCAGATCTTAAAAAAATTACTAAACCAATCTGGTCTCATAAATTAGGCTATGGAATAAACCAGCAAGGATGGTTTAAATTAAAAAATCCAGGGCAGGCAACAGCCCCAGAAGATCCAAGAATTCTTCAGAAATTAGGGATTAAAAAAGAAGATAAAATTTTATTCATCGCAGGTTATTATGCAGACTGGGCCTCTTATTTAGCAAAGAAAGGAACTAAGGTAGACTATAGTGATATATCAAGGCCAATGGTTAACTATGTCAAGAAAAATGTTAAAACAAGATTCAACAAATATATTTGTTCTAATTATGAATTAATTCCAAAAAAAGAAAAAGAATATGACTGGACTATTACATTCGAAGCCTGTGGCAGTACCCAGGGATTACCAATTGCCTATCTAAGATCCCTGCTTAATAATAAAGGAGGCATCCTTATTTTATTTTATAAAACAGGAGGTCACATGGGAGGTAAATGGAGAAGATATCCAAACCTTGTTAAAAGACTAGCAAAAATTTATAATACAACTTTCAGCATTAAACAGATTAATATAATTGGTCATAAAAAAGGAGGGCCAAGAACAAAACTTCCTCACAGGATTTATACAATTAGAACAAATAATAACGCAAGAGATTTAGCTAAAAAAGATATTCTAGCATTAACTACAAATAAATTTTCCAAAGATTCATTAAGAAGGTTAAACAAAGTCTCAAAACTAATTAAAAAAGAATTCTTGAAAGAAATTAATTAATTTTTTAATCTTTTAATTATAGACATAGGGCTTACATACCCGCCCATTAGCTGATGGAATCCTTTAACTCTTTTCTTGAATTCATAAAAAGAATTCATCTTGGACAACTGATGTTTGACATATCCTGATCTGAAATAAAAGCTTTTCAAAAAGTATTTTTGCATTCTTCTTACCTGTTCTGGTGTAAAATCCTTTGTTTTTATAACTCCTAATCCCATATAATCCATCTTCTCCCAGTCTAATTCTTCCATCTCACCAAACTTTTTGGCTAACTCAACGACCTCAGTTCCAGGGAATGGGGTCATAACACTCACCTGGATGCAGTCAGGTTTTATCTCTTTGGCAAATCTCAAGCTTTGTTTCATGTCTCTTATTGTCTCTCCAGGAGTCCCGACAATAAAAGTAGCCTGTGTAAATATTCCACCTTTGTTAGCTAATCTGAAAGCTCTTCTTACTTGATCTAAGGTAATCCCTTTCTTAAGATAATTATCCAAAACATGTTGCACTCCTGACTCAACCCCAAATGAAATAAACTCACATCCATACTGTTTCATTTTTATCAATAAATCCTCATCAACAAGATTAACTCTTGTATTGCATCCCCATTTAACCTTAATATTTCTCTGCTCTAAAATTTCAAAGATTTCAATAGTCCATTTTTTGTTCATTGTAAAAGAATCATCATTAAACCAGATCCCTTTAATATCATAAGTCTTGACTAGAAATTCAATCTCATCAGCATAGTTTTTAGCGCTTCTGAAAAATACTTTTCCACTGCAGTTTAAATTAGTTGCACAAAAAGTACAGTGATATGGACATCCTCTTGTACCAATCACAGTAGTGGATGGACTTGGAACAGTCCAGCTTGATCTCCCAACACTATATTCTAGATATTTATCCATAGGCAACAAATCCCTTGCAGGAAAAGGCAGTTCATCCAGATTTTCAATAAAGGTTTCAGCACCAGTAAAATTAATTTTTCCATTTTCCTTGTAATAAATTCCCTTTACATTACTAAAACTTTTTCCACCTTCTAAAGCATTTAATAGATTAACCATAACTTTTTCTCCCTGCCCCTTAACAACAACATCAAAGCCATAAGAATTAAGCATATCCTCAGGCAAGGTAGAAGGATGAACCCCGCCAGCAACAAAAACAGCATTAGAAACATTATTTCTTAGATCCCTTACTAGATCTTTCATATCTTTAAGCATATCAGTCATAAAACCTATTCCAATAACATCAGGATTAATTTCCTTGACTTTATTGATTAAATCCTCTCTAGTAATATCAAATGTACAATCTATAATATTAACATCCAGACCTTTTTCTCTCATATAAGAAGCTAAATAGGCAATGCCCAAAGGAGGACTACTATAGGGAAAAAACCTCGGATATATCAGTAAAGTTTTCATGTTGTTCTGCCTTGTTTGTTGTTTAAAAACCTATTTCTTTAAAATATAACTAACTTGAATCCCTTTTTTATCATCCCCAAGTCTTCTAGCTAATCTATCATATCTTACATATAATGAAAATATGTTTCCGCTCTTAAACTTGTTAACAATCTTAAATCCAGCATCAAGAAACATTTTCTCATATCTTTCTGTTTTCCATAATTTTGTTATTTCTTCAATGAAATTATTGTTCCATCCATGGGCATTTTTTCCTAAAAAATACTTGATTGGATTTCTGTAAAATTTCTTGTCTTTTAATGCTTCTTTAATATAGTTGAATTGAGTTCCAATAGATATAAAATGGGCAATATACCATTTAGGCGTTGGAAATGAGATTAAAACTTCCCCGTCTTTTTTTAAGGTTCTGTACATTTCATTGACATAAAGCTGTTGCTGCTTAACATGTTCTAATACAAAATTAGAAACAAAAAAATCAACACAGTTATTTTTAAGAGGAAGATATTCACTATTAGCATAAAAATCTACAGGAGAAAAGGGATCAACAGGAGCATGTGCACTTTTTCCAAAACTATACTCAGTTCCATTAATCTTTAAGTCAATTAATTTCTGTAATCCTTTATGTCCACATCCATTATCAAGAATCAAAGAATTTTCTTTTCCTCTAAGCCTATTTAAAACAAAATTATTGACAATCTCAGCACTATAACAATATCTTGGATTTTCCTTCCTGACGATGATTTCATTTAAAAATTTTCCATCAGTTTCCTTAAAGTCTTTTGCAAAACTTTCTATAAACGGATATAAAAAAGGAGTTTCAAATGACAAATTTCCATGAAGATTAATATTTCTTATCGGATAAGCTCTTTTGCATTCCCCGCAATAAAGCACTTTTCTTCCAAAAACCTCTCCTAATCTTAATCTAGGCCTGCCTGAACAACTAGGACATCCCAATAAATCATACATCTTCTTCGATATAGATAACATTGTTAAAAGCCACTAAAGAAAATTTAATAAGATTTCTAAAGTCTATCCTCTAGGTTTTTCCTTCTTAAATACATAAAGACTCCCAATCAAAACTACCGCTAAAAGATAATAGAAAACTCTCACAATCAGGTAACAGGCCAAAACAACCTCTTTGATTAATCCACAAGGACCATATAAAACAATCGCAGCCCCCTCTCTAATCCCCCACCCACTTATAGTAATAGGTAAAGAAGACAAAAGGAGTATAGCCATGTTAAGCAAAACAACAGTGACTAAATCAATACTAAATCCAAATCCCCTGAATATAAACCAGAAGGCAATACCTACTACAATCCATTTGAATATGGTAAGCAAAAAGTTAACGATTATCAGTCCAGAAGAATTTTTTATATAATTCCTGAACATTCCAAAATACTTCATATATCTCCTAACAACCCACTCCTTGAATATTATAAACAAAACCAGAACCAAGATTCCAAATCCTACTAAGAGATAGATTCCTATTTTAAATGAGAATAATTCAGGTAGAACAAACAAAGAAAATAAAATTAGAACAAAAACGGTAATAAGCTTATCAAGAATCATTGCAAATATTGAATTTTCATATCTGACACTATATTTTTTCAAAAATAAAGCAATTGAAAACTCCCCAAGTCTCCCAGGCAGAAACAAGCCATAACTCCAGCTGAGAAGATAGCTCTTAAAGAACAAATCAAATCTAATCCTCTCAGGAATAAACAAAAAAACACAATATCCAGAAACAAAAAGAGACATTAAAAGTAAAATAAATGCAGCAACAACATAAAACCAATTTAAACTTTCAAAAGCCTCAAATAATAAGTTAAAATCAACCTTAAATAAAATAAAAAGAAGTATACCTAAAGAAACAATTACTTTCAAAAAACTCCTCAACATCCTTTTTCTATCCATTTTTAATCCCTATAAAATATTATTCTTGAAATGATTGAGCTTACTCCCCTAGATATTCTCCTTATGTCTTTTAAGTTCTTTATAGACTTAACGTTCTGGAAAATAACTCTTGGAGAACTATAATATCTTAGGTTCATTTTCCTTATTATTCCGTTTAATTCTTTCTTAGACATATATTTGGTTTTCATAACCGCGCCATGGCACCCATCAAAATCCTCCCATGAATCATACTCAAATAAATTAAGAGCTTTTGCTTCTTCATATAATTTTGTTCCTGGAAACGCAGCAGCCAATGTAAACTGCACATAATCAGCATGGACTTGCCTGGCAAATTTTATTGTTTCATTTATTGTTTCTTTGGATTCCTCAGGCAATCCGATAACAAAACTTCCAGAGGCCATAATCCCGACTTTTTTAGTCAGATTAACAGCATTAATTATTTGTTCTTTAGTTATTCCTTTAGAAGATGTTTTTAATATCTTGTCGCTGCCGGATTCAAAACCGTAGAAAATATCCTTGCATCCTGCCTTTTTCATTAACCTTAAGGTTTCTTCATCAACATTATTCACTCTTGCCATGCATCTCCATATAAGATTAATCTTTCTCCTAATCAGTTCATTGCATAATTCTTTTACTCTTTCCTTGTCTATCAGAAAAGAATCATCATCAAAATAGATTTCATCTATGTTATAGTTTCTCTTGAGAAATTCTATTTCATCAGCCACATTCTTTGCAGATCTTGCCCTGAACCTATGTCCATATAATGTGTCAGGCCACAGGCAAAAAGTGCATCTGTAAGGACATCCTCTAGTGGATATTAACAATGCAGCTTTCCTTCCAGTATAAAACGCCTGCTGATACCTTTCAATTCTAAAATCCTCTCTGTCAGCAAAAGGCAGTTCATCCAGATTTTCAATTAATTCTCTTGGAACATTAATAACTATTTTATCTTTTTCTCTGTAAGTAATTCCTTTAATGTCCTTGAATCCTCTTTTCTTGGAATAATTTTTGCATAATTCCAATAAGGTATAATCAAGCTCTCCTTTTATTATAACATCAACAAATTTATAATTTTCAATAATCTCTTTGTCAAAATAACTTGCATGAGGCCCCCATAAAACAACCAGACAATTAACTTCTTTTTTAATCTGAAAAGCAGTCTCCAAATCATGCATTATTGAAGGCGTAGAAACTTCCAGTAAAATAATTTCAGGATTGAATTTCTTGACATAATCAACAAAAGAAATAATTCCAAACTCTTTATCTACAGCATCAACTCCCTTTGCATCAAGACCATTTTTCTTAAGAACAGCCAAAGCAGTCGCTAAATAAATTGGAAAAGTTAAAACTTTATCCCCTCTCCTGTGTGGCCATCTGATATTTGTCCTTGTTCCATATCCCTCTCCAGGCCATGGAGGATTAGCAATTAGAACCCTCATCTTAATCAATATTTCTCCAAACAACAACCTATTTAAAGGTTATTGTAATAGAAAATCACCATGAAACAAAACCAGTTCTCCAGGACAGAGCAGCTAGGATATTTCATACTTTCAAGGCTTCCTTTTAAAAAAAATATATTAAATCTACTAAACAAAAAAAGGTTAAGTAATATTAAAAAATCAAAAACCCCTTTAAATCTTGTTTACTATATAACCAATAACTGCAATCTAAGATGCAGGCATTGTTTTTACTGGAAAAGTCTTAACAAGAATAACAAGAATGAACTAAACCAGGATGAATTAACAAAGATAGCAAAAAGTCTGAAGCATCCACTAAATGTCTTGTCAATCACTGGGGGGGAGCCATTTTTAAGAAAAGATATCGTAGAAGTCTGCAGCATTTTCTATAAATACAATAACACAAAAAGGATTAACATAACAACAAACGGTTTTGATTCAGAATTTATCTATGAGTCTGTAAAAAGAATTTTAAATAATAATCCAAGAAAAAGGCTTACAATATTTATTTCTCTTGATGGTATGGAAGATACCCATAATAAGATAAGGAACAACAAAAATGCATTCGCAAAGGTAACAGAAACAATAAAAAGATTAAAACAGATTAATAATCCAAATCTTTCTTTATTAATTGCAACAACAATCTATAAGGAAAATTTCAAGGAACTTCCTGAATTAATAAGATATCTGAAGCAATTTAATATTATCCATAAATTCAATTTACTGAGAAACAGCTCTATGGTTTCATGCGTTGATAAGGATCTTACATATAACTTCAGCCCGCAATATTTCCATCCCCTTGAAAAAGAAGAACTATTCCAGGTTTATTCCTTAATAAAAGAAAATATAACAAATTTATCATCAAAAGTTGAAGCACTGAAAATAAGAAATTCAATAGAAATAATCCTAAACAAAACCTCTCCTGTAAGATGTCTTGCAACATATACCGATGTGGTTTTATTCCCAGAAGGAAATATTTCAATCTGCGAACCAACAAAGATCTTTACAAACATAAGGAATTATGACTATGATTTTTACAGGTTATGGAACTCCGAGGAAACCAAAAAAGTAAAAGAAAAATTAAGTAATTGTAAATGCATTCAGCCAGAAAATTTGTTAAATTCAATGAAATATGATACAGAAACTCTTACAAAAGTGTTCTCTCGCAAATACTGACAATCTCATCAGCCAAAACATCATCATCAAAATTCTTAGAATCAATAAATCCATTCTTCCTTATCTTTTCCCTGAGCTTATTACTATCATATAACATTAAAATTTTATCAGCTAAATCATTGGCATCCCCCACCTTATATAATAATCCATTTTCTTTGTCTCTCACTACTTCCTTGATAGAAGTCAGATTAGGAGCAATTATCGGGATGTTGCATGCCCAGTACTCAAAGGTCCTTAAAGTAATTCTTATTTTTCCAGACAGTTTATCAGGCAAAATAACTAAGCCAAGGTCAGCATCAGACATATATTGCCTGACCTCATCCTGACTAACCCATCCAGTAAACTTAAATCTTTTATTCAATCCCTTATTCTCAACCTGTTCTTTAAGGATAGGTAACATTTTGCCATCGCCAACTACCCAGCATTCAAAGTTTTTTATCTTATCAGCAATCTTTTCAACACAGGGAACTAAAATATCCAAGCCATCCTGAGGGTCCATCCCTCCTTGTATAATCATAACAAATTTATTGTCTTTTCTTTTTCTAGAAGGATAAAATACATCTAAATCCACTCCGTCATAAACAACATCAATCTTTCTTTTGTATTTTTCTTCGAGGTAACTCTTGATAAATTTTGTATTGCTGATTATATGATCTGCTCTTTTCATTGTCCATCTTTCAAAAAAGCTCGCGATCCTGAACATTAATCTCTTTGAGAATTTATCAGCACTATCCTTTACAAATTCAGCAACAAAGTCTGTAGGATCAAAAACAACAGGGATCTTTAAAATCTTCCCAGCAAGAACAGCAGGAAACCCGCATAGGGCATTATGGGCAAAAATAAGATTTATTTTATGTTTTTTTGCAAGCCTTAAGGTCCTGAAAAACAGAAAAGGATTATACATTGCATACTTGATTATTTTTTTAGGGTCATGCCTGTTTATGTATTTCATCTTGACAAAATTAATTCCTGTTTTATGTTTCGCTTCTTCTTCACTAATTTCAATGGGACAGAATAAATAACAGTCATAATCCAATCTATCAAATGCCCTTGCAACAGCATAAACTCTAGGTGCTCCACCCCCTTTATTGGGAATTACCATGTCATTTACCATCAAAAGCACGTTTGTCATCTATTTTCAATAAGAAAAACAACTATTTAAAAATTATTGATGAGTTAAAACATATATTTATAAATAAATCAAACTGCCTAATGGCGTGAAAAACGAGGGACTAAGAAAAATTTCTGAGGGTGCATTAATTGTATTAGTTGGGATAGTTCTTTCCAAACTATTGGGTTATGTCTACAGATTTATCGTAGCAAGAACAGGAACAGAAACCTATGGAATGATTTCAACAGGATTGGCGGCATTTAGTATATTAAGCACAATCGCCCTCTTAGGATTAGACTATGCAGTAACAAGATATGTCTCATTTTACAACCAAAAAGCAAAATCTGAAAGATTAACATCCACAATAAAATCTGCCTTGGGGATAACAACAATAACATCAATAATCCTCGGGGTTGTTTTATTTGTATTTTCAGACCAGATAGCAGTCTCATTATTCCACGTTCCGGCCCTTTCAAACGTATTAAAAATATTCTCATTTGCAATCCCATTAGCATCAATAAGGAACATATTCCTTGCAGCAGCAAGAGGATTCAAAAAAATAGAGTATGAAGTTTATTCAAAAAACCTATTGGAAAATATTTCAAGGATAATTTTCACAATAATAGCAATAATAATTGGTTCAAATTTAATAGGCATTTCAGTAGCCTATGTTTTGGGGATTTTAATTAGCCTAATCCTCTCATTTTATCTCTCAGAAAAACTAATATCCATAATCAGGGAAAAAAGCAACATCTCAATGAGCAAAGAACTTCTTACCTACTCTATCCCACTAACTGTTTCAACAATATTTATTTTGTTCACAATGTGGATAGATACCTTAATGATTGGATTTTTCAGGACAATGTCAGAGGTTGGAGTGTACAACGCAGTCATGCCACTATCCCAGATGATGCATATTTTCACAATGGCATTAGTCAGTTTATTTTTACCTGTAATAACAGAATTTTATGCAAGAGACCAGACAAATGAGATAGGAAAAACCTACAAAGTGATGTTAAAGTGGACAGCAATGGTAAATATATTCTTCCTGTTCCTGTTCATATTCTTCCCATCTCAGATTCTTACAATATTGTTTGGCCAGAGTTACGCAATAGGAAAAACCGCATTGATAATAATCTCGTTAGGTTATTTCATTTACTCTTTTTCATTGGTGTCTTTCCAGGTTTTGATAACATTCAAGAAAACACTTCCAATAATGTACATATCAATCATAACTACTTTAATAAATGTGGTTCTTAACTACTTCCTTATCCCGAAGATGGGAATAGATGGGGCGGCAATATCAACTTCGGTTTCCTTTGTAATATTCACAGTAATAATATTTATTTATAGTATAAAACTTACTGAATCAAATCCTCTTGACCCAAGATTACTCAATGTATTTGCATCTGCAACAATAACTTTCATATTGCTCTTGCTAACAAGAAAAATGTTTTACATGAGCAACAAAATACCCTACATAATAATTCTTACCATTATCTTTGGGTTAATTTACCTTGTTTGCCTATTGTTAACTAAATCTTTCAGCAGAGAAGATGTTTTTGTCATAAAAGATATTCAGCAAAAAACAAGGATTAACTTTAATCCAGTAAATAACCTACTAAGGAGATTTATATAATCTCTATTAAACTAAACACAAAAACATATATTAGATGTATAAAAACCTTATAAAAGCAACATCTATCTCAACAAAATGCAATTTGAAGAAGACACAACCTCAAGAAAAAAAGGAAAGATAATTGGATTTATTTTAGCTTTGATAGTCTTCATAACTATAATAACTCTTATCAAAACATTTATACTATGAACAAGGAATTTTTTAAGGGGATAAAGGAAGGATTTAATTTATTTGGTAACTTCATTGGGAGAATTGTAAATTTTGTACTTTTACTGATAATCTATATTATTGCTGTAGGTCCGACATTTACTGTGTCAAGAATATCAAAAAAACATTTCCTTGACATAAAAAAGAATAAATTCAAGGAAACCTATTGGATTAAAAAACAATCAGGAGGAGAATCTATAGATTCATTCTATAGGCAGTTCTAAAATGTATGTCCTAGGCATTTCTTGTTTCTATCATGATTCCTCTGCATCGTTGGTAAAAGATGGAAAAGTAATTGCAGCATCCCAAGAAGAGAGATTTACAAGAAAAAAACACGACATTTCCTTTCCAATCAACTCAATAAAATACTGTTTAGAAGAGGCTAAGATAAACATAAACCAGATTGATTATATTGCATATTATGAAAAACCAATGCAAAAGTTTGAAAGGGTTTTGCATCAGGTCATTGAAAAATTCCCATTCAGTTTCTACATGTTTTACAAAGCAATGCCTTCATGGATAAGTGAAAAATTAAGGATAAGGAAGATAATAAAAAAGAAGTTAGGTTATACAAAAGACATTTTGTTCATAGAACACCACATGTGCCATGCAGCAAGCTCATATCTAACTAGCCCTTTTAAGGAAGCAGCAATATTGACAATAGATGGGGTTGGGGAATGGGATACAACAACTCTGGGATATGCAAAAGATAACAAGATAATAATAAGCAAGAGATTGATATTCCCCCATAGTGTTGGTTTGCTTTACAGCACTGTGACTGCATTCCTCGGTTTTAGTGTTAATAATTCTGAATACAAAGTAATGGGCCTCAGTCCATATGGAAGAAGGGATAAATCAAATCCTTACTATCATAAATTCAAAAAAATAATTAATATTAAGGAAGACGGCAGCTTTGAGATGGATATGGATTATTTCTGTTATCATTATAAGGTTTACATGCCAAGCAAAAAATTCATAGGAGAATTCGGCCCTGCAAGAAAAAAAGAATCTGGAATAACTCAAAGGCATAAGGACATTGCAGCAGGCCTTCAGATGATAACTGAAGAAATAATATTAAAAATGCTTAATCATTTGCATAAGGAAACAAATATTCCTAATTTATGTCTTGCCGGAGGAGTTGGTCTCAATTCAGTTGCAAATGGTAAGATATTGAAAAATACTCCATTCAAGGACGTATTTATACAGCCAGATGCAGGAGATGGCGGAACAAGCATGGGTGCAGCACTTTATGCTTACTATTCTTTGCTAAACCCAAAAACCGAAAGAAAGGATTTTATGAAAACAGCCTACCTAGGGCCAAAGTATTCAACAATGGAAATAAAAGAATTCCTTGATAAAAACAAAATAAAATATTCTATATATGAATATGAAAAAGAATTGATTAAAGATGTTGTCGATTTATTGTTGGATGATAACGTTATCGGTTGGTTCCAGGGCAGGATGGAGTGGGGTCCAAGAGCATTGGGAGCAAGGAGCATATTATCAAATCCAACAAATCCCGAGATGCAGGAAATTTTAAACCTTAAGGTAAAGCACAGAGAAAAGTTCAGGCCATTTGCTCCAGTTGTATGTGAAGACGATGCAAAAAAATATTTTGAATGCGATCTTCCAATACCAAGGCCAACAGATTTTATGTTGATGGTATATCCAATAAAAAAACAATATCATAAAGAAATTCCTGCAGTGACGCATGTAGATGGCTCTGGAAGACTGCAAACAATAAGGAAAGAGGACAATCCTCTTTATTATTCTCTAATAAAAGAATTTGGAAAATATTCAGGAACTCCAATACTAATTAATACCTCATTTAATATAAGAGGAGAACCCATAGTAATGTCTCCCTATCATGCCTATAGGTGTATGATGGGCACAGGAATAGATTATTTAATAATTGACAAATTCCTAATAAAAAGATCAGATAACCCAAAAGACATATGGGATAGTGAAAAATATGCCAAGGACTAGGAAAAAAAGAATAAAAAGAGCGATATTTACAGTTCTTACAATTCTTATTATTTTTCTTGTATTCTTTGCGATAGCAGAAACCTTTTCCAGGGCAATAATAGGAAAAAGGCTTATTGTTACAGTTGAAGAATCAGGATTGTATTATTTTAATCCTAATCAGGAAGGATGGTATAGTTATTCATTAAAGGTTCCAAAAGCAAGAATAAACAACATCGGAGCAAGAGGTTCTGATATAGAAGAAACAAACAAAACAAAGTATGTTTTCTTTGGAGATTCATTTACTTTTGGGTGGGGCCTTAATGACAATGAAACAATTCCAGTATATTTTAATGAAGAAACAAAAAATCCTGTGATTAATTTTGGTAATGGCGGATATGGTTTAGACCATATGATAGAATCCTATAAGTTTCATAACTCTCTCTTCAAGGAAAACGATGTAATCTTGGTATTTCTCATAGAAGCAGATTTTTACAGGCCATTAATTCCCTATCAAAAATCATTTGAAAAAGAAATGTTCTGGAAAGTAAAAGAAAAATCCTCTTTCATAGCCTGGACCTGGGCAACATCCCAGCATTTAATGGGTGCCCTAGAGGGAAAAGATGACATAAAAATAAAGGAAGAAAAAGATATTTTTATAGAAAATAGAGAAAAATTGCTTAGCTTTAATGATTTAGTGGAAGGTAACAATCAAAAATTAATTTATGTCTTCTATGAATACAACAAAACAAAGTATTCTTTAGATGCAGGGGCTTTCTGCAAGGAAAATAGCTTAAACTGTATAACTGATATTTATGAGTTTACAAATAAGGTAGACCCAGGAATAAGATATATCTATGATGGCTCCCATCCTTCAAAAGAATCAAACAAAGAAGTAGCTACAGGAATAGCAAAATTTATAAACAACAATTAAACAAAAATAAAAAATGAATAACAAATCTTTAATTGGAGAATTTTTCCAGTTTCTAAAAGTAAGGAGAGCCTGGTGGTTGCTGCCAATTATAATAATGCTGCTTCTAGTCGGAGTCCTTATAATATTTGGACAATCCAGTGCATTAAGTTCTATAATATATGCTTTATTTTAGACAAAAGCTATTAAAAATACAATATATCCTGAAAAAAATGAAATATCTAGAAAGAAAAAAAATCAGGACTAAAAGAAGGGTTTTCTCAATAATCTTTATTCTTATCCTTATTTTATTTTTCTTATCTCTTCTAGAAGTTGGATTAAGAATCTTTTATCCCCAGACAAGTTCATTATTATCAAAAGAAGATTACATAAAAGCAAATGAAAAAATAACATTATACAATCCTCATCTTGAAAGGGACTATAGCTATACAGTTATAACCAACTCTGATAATATGAGAAACTCAAAAGAGTTTAGCCTAAATCACACAAATCCAAGAATAGTTTTACTTGGAGATTCTATGGCTTTTGGTCAGGGCGTTGAACAAGAAGAGATGTTTTCCAGCCTATTGGAAAATAATTTTAAGGATTTAGAAGTATTAAACCTGGCAGTTCCTGGAACAGAAACCGCTGGTTATTACTCAAGATTAAATCAAAAGGGACTGAAATATAATCCCGATGTAGTTATAGTTGCATTATTCATGGGCAACGATCTCAGGATGATAGGAAATATAACCTCAGATAATTTCACAATAAAATATATCCCCCCAAAACCCTTAAGCTTATTCCTGACAAGGAATGTCCAGTCATTAAAATTCCTATGGAGGTTTTTTTATCAAAGCAAGATTACCAAACCAATTGCTAATCTTCTTAACGTAAAAACAGAATCTAATCCAGTCCCTTTAATAATTGACGATGAAGAAAAACTACAACAATCATTAGAATTATTGGACAATAATCTTAAATATTTCAAAGAAAGCTCAGAAAAAAACAATTTCAAGCTTTTATTCCTGATAATACCTGCAAGAGAACAAGTAGATAAAACAAAACTAAGAGAATATCTTGAAAATATAAATCCAAGATATATTGAAGAATCTAGGATAAGAAAAGATATAATAAATACTCTAAACAAAAATAAAATTGATTATCTGGATGTAACACCAGACATGCAGAAACTGAACATAAACAATACGTTTTATTATAGTATAGATGGGCATTTAAACAAGGAAGGTCATAAGTTAATAGCTCGGCTACTGACAAAAAAATTAGAAAATGAAATCTAAAAAATTCAACACAGAAAGGTATAATATTTTGCTTAATGACAAAAATGTCAGCTGGGAGCAGAAATTCAGGGTTTATCAGTCAATAAAAACCATTGGTAAAAACAAGAAAGTCTTGGATGTTGGTTGTTATGATGGTTATTTTGCAGAAAAAATAAAAGATATGGGCAATGATGTTCTTGGTTTGGATATCTCAGAACAAGCAGTTAAGTTATGCAATCAGAGAGGAATTAAATGTATAGAAGCAGATCTTGAGGAAAGACTGCCATTAAAGGATAAAACCTTTGATGTTATCTATGCTGGAGGCATTATAGAGCACGTGTTTGACACAGATAATTTTCTTAAAGAACTAAATAGAATCCTTAAATATAATGGAGTCTTGCTTTTGGACACTCCAAACATAGCAGCACTTAACAAAAGGATAAAACTGCTTATGGGAAAAAATCCAGATACAGATATAGGCATATTCTCTCTGAATGGAAAGAAGAGCTCTGGCCACATAAGGTATTTTACAATAAAAACCCTAGAAAAATTATTAAATAGAAATGGTTTTTCCATAACAGAATTCAAAACAGATTTCATCCTTTTTAACAGGTTTAGGCTGATAAAACTGGGAAAATTGTTCCCTAGACTGGGATGGACAATAATAATAAGAGCAAGGAAAAATGAAACCACTAAGGACTAAGATATTGGATTTTACAAGAAACCTTGTTTTAGAGATAGATTATTTTCCTCATAAATTTAAAAAAAATATAATACTGGATAACCCAAAAAAGTTTCTGTTGGTAGCTAACTGGTTGATAGGAGATTTAATTGTTTTAACTCCTTCAATAAAAGCAATCAATGAACAATATCCAAAAGCAAAAATAGACATAATAGTCTCAAAAGGAATGAAAGATGTTCTTTCATTAAACCCAAGAATAAACAAGATATATGAAATAAACCAGGAAGAGATTGAAGAAAACCAGAGATGGCACTCTGAAAGATTAAAAGATGAAAAATACGATGTCGGAATTATTTTCTTTGAAGGAAACAAATCAACAAGTAAACTGTTAAGAGATGCAGGTATTCCAATAAGGGTTGGTTGTTCTAATTCTGGTATAAAAAGAGGTAAGGGTTATTATTTAACTAAAAAAACAAAACCAGACTGGAAGCAAAAACAGTATTTGTTTTATAATCTTGATGTGCTTAAAACATTAAATATATTTCCCAAGGAAATCAAACAGGAGATATTTGTAGACAAAGAAACAGAAAATAATGTCAAGAAAATAATGGGTTCTGGTTTTAAGATAGTAATCCATGCCTCTCCAAACCACAAAACTCATGAATGGGATAAAAAGAAATTTGCAGAACTAGCAGATTATTTGATAGAAACAAAAAAAGCAAAGATATTTTTTACAGGATCTTCAAAAGACATAAACTCAAATAATGAGATAATTTCCCTAATGAAAAATAAAGCATCAAACCTAGCTAAAAATTCAATAAAGGATTTCTTTGCTGTCATTAAAAACTCTGACTTGGTAATAACTGTTGACACAGCAGCAATACATATAGCAGCAGCATTTAATATTCCACTTATTGTCTTAATGGGCGCAGGCCCCTATGAATTATGGAGACCCTACTCAAATAACTCTACTACTATATTTCACCCGGAAAAATGCACAGAATGCCGTTTTTACGAGTGTTTTAGGAAAGGTGAGAGGAATATGGAATGCATGAATTCTATAACAAAAGAAGAGGTTATTAATGCAGTAGATAAACTACTATCAAACAGCTAAAACTCCACAACTATCTTTAAAAACCCTTTTTCTATCAAGAAAACAATGAAAATAACCCTAATTTCAGTGTCTGTAACTCCTTCAGATCAGGGTATAAGGACTATGTCCAGTTTGTTAAAAAAACACAATCACAAGGTCCAGTTAATATTTCTTCCATACACAGAAAACTACAAAAAGTTATACAAAAAATCAGTACTAAAACAACTGTTAAAAAAATGCAGGGATTCAAAAATCATTGGAGTTTCTGCATATGCCTCAACAGCACCAAGAGCAGAGCAAATAATAAAATATCTTAAAAGACTTGAAATCCCAATTGTTTATGGTGGAATCCACGCAACAATATCCCCAAAAGAATGCATTAAGCACTGTAATTTAGTTTGTGTTGGTGAAGGTGAAGATGCATTCCTAGAATTAGTTGAAAAATTAGAAAAAAAAGAAGATATTTCCAATGTCAAGAATTTCTGGATAAGATACAAGGATGTTATATTCAAGAATCCACCAAGGCCGTTAAGAGAAAATCTTGATGAACTGCCTTTTGCAGATTATGACATTGAAAATCATTATATTTTGGAAGGCGGCCAGATAATAAGATTTCAGCAAAGACATCTTGGGGGTTATATTTTCTTCTTAACAGGAAGGGGTTGCCCTTATGGTTGTTCTTACTGCAGCAACAATTACTTAAATCAAATGTACAAAAACTTAGGAAGAACTTTAAGGTGGCACTCTCCAAGTTATATTATTGAAAACATTTTATATCTAAGAAAAAGATATTCTTCATTAAAGGTATTTGATATAAGGGATGATACTTTCTCTTTAAGACCAATAAACCAGATAGAGGAATTTTGTAAGTTATATAAAGAAAAAGTAAAAATAAGATTTAAATGCCTTGCAGATCCAAAGACAGTAACAGAAGAAAAAATAAGATTATTAAACGATGCAGGCTGCACAGATATCATCATAGGCATACAAGGTTCTGAAAGAGTCAATAAAGAAATCTATCTAAGAAACCAATCAGATGAAGACGTAAAAAGAGCAGCATCTATCTTGCATAAATTCCCAAAAATAGCAGTGATGTATGATGTTATAACCTGTAATCCTTATGAAACTAATCAGGATATTCTTAACCTAATTAATCTGATAAGAGAATTGCCTTCTCCATTTTATTTATCTGTAAATAATTTAGTATTTTTCACAGGGACCTACCTTTACCAGAAAGCAAAAACCGATGGTGTAATCAAGAAAGAAAAGGATTCAGCATCAACTCTAAATTACTGGGATAGGTTCAAGCACATAAAACTAAAAAAGAAAAATGAATATTTAGTTCTTATTTTAAATTTAATGAGGGGAACAGTAACAAGAAGACGAATCGGTTTAATTCCAAGATTTATTCTTAAGAGATTATTAACAGAAAAAAGAATTAAGTTCCATAGTAAGTTTAAGCTGCTTACCTACTTAATCGGTTACCTTGTTCAGTTATTTGATTTAATTAGAGAGCATATCCTTAAGCCAATATACAGAAATCTGTTGCCAGTTCATGTAAAGGTCTGGTATGATAAAATAAGATATAGGGCCTAATAAATTATTTAAACTCTCCTAAGTCATAAAAACCATGAGAATCTGCCATATCAACATGTTTTACTATCCAACCATTGGTGGGGTAGAGCAGGTTATGAGAGAATTTGCAGAGCGCCAAGTTAAAGAGGGCCATGAAGTTCATGTCTTTTGCTGTGATTCAGACAAATACAAAAGGATAGAAAAAAAAGAAGAAATCCTAAACGGAGTTCACATTCATAGACTAAGATATTGGTTTAAACTTTCAATATTTACATACATATGGCCAAACCTATTACCTAGATTGTTAAAAGAAAAGAAATTTGATATTTATCATTCCCATGTTTCGGGTCATCTGTATATTCTACTAACAGGAATCGCTTCAAGAATAAAAAAAGGAAAACACATTCATACAACTCACTGTCCATGGACAGATGCTTCTTTCAGGCCTAAAATTCTTAAAATTCCTTTATGGATCAATGATAAATTCCTGAATAAACTTTCATTTAAGTTAATTGACAAGGTGATTTCCATAACACCATGGGAAGTCGATACCTTCCTAAAAAAATACTCAAAAGAAGAAAAGATAAAAGTAATTCCAAACGGAATGGATAAAATATTGTTCAAAAAAGTTATTCCTAACAATTTCAAGAAAAACAACAACATTAAAGACAAATTAGTTTTATTTTTTGGCAGGTTAAATCCAACAAAAGGTCCGGAAGTTCTCGCCAAGGCAGCAATAGAAATAACAAAAGAAAGAAAAGACATTGATTTCTTGTGGGTTGGTCCTGATGAAGGCAAGGCAAAGGAAGTTGAAGATCTAATTAAAGATTATAAGAACATGAAATACTTGGGACCGATAAGAGGAAAAGATAAGATAGCCGAAATGTTGCAGGCAGCAGACGTTTATGTTTTACCAAGTTACAGAGAAGGCCTACCCTTAACTTTATTTGAAGCAATGGCTGCCGGATTACCTATAGTTGCCTGTCCAGTAAATGGAGTTCCTTATGAGATGAAAGATCCTGATAATGGTTATTTCATTAATTATGGGGATATTAATGCATTAAAGGAAAAAATACTAAAAATATTAGACAATCCAGAAATAGCAAAGAAAATGTCTAAGAATAATATTGAAAAATCAAAGAGCTATGATTGGGATATTATTTATAAAAAATATATGGAAGAATATCAAAAACTAGTCAAGATATAAACTAACATCCTTAGCTTCACTAAAATGGAAAGCTTTCTTTCTTAATAAACAATTATGACATTTTCCACAATGAACTGGTTTATTTTTTTTAAAACCCCCGCCACTATAACAGCTATAGGTATATTCCCATGGAACTTTAAGTTTAGTTCCGATTTCAACAACCTCTGGTTTATCTTTATCTATAAAAGGAGCTAATATTTTATATCCTCCATGGAAAGTAGCCTCTTCGCCAAGTAAATTTAATTTCTCCAGAAATTCAGGAGTTGTATCTTTCAGTTGAACCTGTCCTTCGTCTTTTATTCCAAGATAAACATCCCATCGTTCCTTAGTGGAAATAAACAAAGACTCAGCATGACTTAATCCAATTAAACCAAAAACAGCATTTCTGCAGGGAACCCAATATAATATTTCATTTTCCTGTTCTTGTCTAATATTCTTTAGATTTTCCTCCTTCGCTCTAGGAATTTTCTCTTTCCTGTTAATCAAAGAAGTACTTATCTCTCCTAACCATCTTAAATCAATTTCTTTAAATTCTGCTTTAAGTTCAGAAGCAATTTTCTTGACACAAAACCGTTCTTCTTTTAGTGGTTTTTGATTATAATTAAAGAATAACAGCATCATTTTTTTAGGTTTCATAGACTTTACTTTATATGCAACAGCAGTACTATCTAAACCACCAGAGCATAAAATTATTGCATTATTCATGTTTATTTTGGAACAGAAAAAACCTTATAAATCTATACCTTAGTCTAATTAGATGGAAAAAGAGCTTAAAGACTTAAAACCCGGAGAAAAGATTAATTTTGAGGGTAATACCTACATTGTAAAAGAGATTGAAGTTTCAAATATAGGGAAACACGGAAGATCAAAATGCAGGTTGATTGTTATTTCTTCAAACAAAGAAGAAAAAATCTTAGTAAGACTTTCTGACATGAAAGCAGAACTAATATGATCCATATTATTATAGCTTCTTATAACGAGCCAAAATCAACAGAAAAAGCAATTAATGTATTTCTTAATAAGAACATTCCAAAACCTTTTGAAATAATTGTTTCAGATCCTTTTCCAGAAGTTGAAGAGTATTTAATAAATAAGTTTGGTAAAAAAATAAGATTTTTCCAGGATCCTGATGAAGGTAAGTCCTTTGCTTTAAACATGATTCTTGAAGAAATCTACTCTGAAAACAAAAACGATATTATTATATTTACAGATGGAGATGTTTATGTCTCAGAAAATTCTGTAAATGAAATCCTGGATAAGTTCAATGATCCAGAAATTGGTTTAGTTTGCGGCCATCCTATTTCCTTAAACCCAAGAAATGAAAAATATGGTTATTTTTCCCATTTGTTTTTTGATGAGATGAATTTAACCAGGAAAAAACTAAGTGAAAAAAAAGAATTCTTTGAAGTCTCTGGCTACTTATTTGCAATAAGAAACGGGATAATCAAAAATTTCCCAGTTGAAAGCTCAGAAGACAACATAATTCCTATTTTATTATGGAATAAAGGATACAAACTAAGTTACGCTGAAGAAGCAAAAGTTTATGTTTTAAACCCCCAGAATGAAAAAGACTGGATAACCCAGAAAAAAAGAAACATTAAGGGACATATTGCTTTGGAAAAATTAGTTGATAAGATGCCTGAAAGAAAAAATACTTTTTTACAGGAAGCTTTCAGGGGTTTTAAGATTATGTTCAGGCATCCAAAAAACATTAAAGAATTTTCCTGGTTAATTAGTTCTGCATTTCTAAGACTAAAAGCCTGGAGACTGGCTAAAAAAGATCTGAAAAAAGGAAAAGAATACAAAGATGGTTGGCGTGGTTATGAAGGTGAAACTAATTCAACAAAACCTTTGGACTAAACAAATCTTTATAAACCAAAATTATTTCTCATGGAGAACCTGAAAGACCTTATTATAAAATTAGATTCTAAGAGTTTTAAAACTTTAACTAAAAAATTTATGGAGGAGAATCCAATGAAAAAGCTAACCGATGGGGTTTGGCCTCAAGAATCAATTGTTCCCATCTATTTATTTTCTTTATATGTAGAATTCTCTATCCTAGAGATTATTGAATTTAAAGATAAAGAAAAGTATCTAAAAAAACTGAGGGATGGGTTAGACCAATTAGCTAAACTAAGTGAACTTAATCAACTTTCTAATGGGATTTCACCACTAGTAATTAATTCCACTGCACATTTAGAAAAAATTGAGTATAAACCATACCAAATTGGGAGTGTCATGCTCAATTTAGAAGAACTCAACCGAGGATATCTCAGATCAGAAGAAGAAAAAACATGTTTATATGACCTCTGTCAAACCTTCTGTGATGTTATGAATCTTATTTTCACTTCAGGAAAACTCAAACTATACCGAAAATTAGGAAAAAGAAAAGACATTTTCGACAGGAAAAGCAGTAAACACATCCCACTAAACGATCTTTTCAAAACTACAATTTTTAAAATAGGACCAAAGATTGATCTTGGTGATTTAAAAAATTTAATAAAATGTATTCCTAATAGCCACCAATTTCAAAGAGTACCTTGGATTGCAAATTTAATTGAAGATGAACCA
This sequence comes from Candidatus Nanoarchaeia archaeon, assembly GCA_028714095.1. Lineage (GTDB taxonomy): Archaea > Nanobdellota > Nanobdellia > SCGC-AAA011-G17 > JACPNG01 > JAQTMY01. The sequence continues at coordinate 324,048 of JAQTMY010000002.1, forward strand.
CTTCAATTTGAAATAATGCAATATTTAGTATTAAGGTATAGAGATCCAAGGTTCATAGAAGAAGTGAAAAAAGGGCAGAAGGGGGAATACGGATGGTATATGGCTCCAGGTATGATTAGAAAGTTGAATCTTTAAAGTCTATAGTTGATAGACTAAATTAGTCCAATTTATAAGTCCCACTATGGGACTTTTTTTATATCTCAAGTATATACATCTAATACTTCCCCAGTTCCTTCTTCAACTCATCTAAGTTCTCAACTAGTTTAACAGAATTCAAAACCATGACACAAACCCTATCAAACTGGTTTAAACTATTCCTATCTTCAACCAGACTAATAACAGGAATGTTTTTAGCATAAGCATAACCAATCTCCCATGCAGTTCCTGAACCAATCCCTTTCCAGTCCAAGATAGCAATCATCAATCCACATTCATCTATAACCTCAGAGTCTTTAATAAAAAAAGGCTTAGAATCCCCTTTGGTAAAAACCCCAACATCCCTGTGAGGCAAAAAAGTCTTGAACTTTAGACTCTTGCAGATCTTATCAATTTCATCCAATTTCTTTCTTTGCTTCTCTTCCCACAAAGGTCCGGCTATATAGACTTTCATAGCCTTAGAATGCCATATAAAACCTTATAAATCTTATGAATACTAAAAAAGCATGCAATTTGCCTGGAACAAGAATTGTAAGGCATTTAGCCAATATGGCGGCTTTGCCTGTGATTTGATCAAGACAGAACACTATAAATCCTGCCAGGATTGCAAGTTCTATGAACCTTATTCAGAAAAAATATTGATAATAAAACTTGGGGCAATGGGGGATGTAATAAGAACAACCCCAATATTAACAGCATTAAGGAGAAAATACGAAAATCCTTTGATTATCTGGTTAGTAAAGGAAGATAGTTTGGATGCATTAAAAAATAATTATTTAATTGACAGGATTTATGTTTATAATCAGGAAACATTGTTAAAGTTGCAATATGAAAAGTTTGATGCTGTTTATTCTTTAGAAACAGAACTGCCAGGAACCGCAATAGCCAATATAGTAAAAGCAGATAAAAAATATGGTTTTTACTTGGATGGATTCGGACAGCCTTCTGCATTTAACCCAGGAGCAGAATTTGTTATAGAAAAAGCCCTTTCAGATTACCTAAATAAAAATAACAGAAAAACCTACCAGCAGTATATCTTTGAAGCATGTAACCTACCTTTTACAAATGAAGATTATATCTTAGTTTTGAGCCAGAAACAAAAAGATTTTGCAGAAGAATTCCTAAGAAAAAATAACTTAAAAAAAGAGGATAAAATAATTGGGATTCATATTGGAGCAGGAGACAGATGGCCCTCAAAAACCTGGCATAAAGATGAAATGTTAAAATTCATAAAAATGTTAAAAGATAAATACAAAATAATTTTGTTTGCAAGCAAGAAAGAGGAAAAACTACAAAAAGAATTATTGGATAATTATGAAATAAAAAATTATATCTATGCAAATAATCCTGAAAATTCCTTAAGCGAATTTATTGCAGTAGCAAATCTTTGTGAAACGATAATAACAGGAGATAGTATGGCCTTGCATGTCTCAGCAGCATTAAAGAAAAAAACAATAGCATTATTCTTCTGTACTCCGGACTGGGAGATAGAAAGCTATGGGAGAATCAAAAAACTAGTCTCTCCTTTGTTAATGAAGTATTTCTTCACAGACGAATACATCAAAGAATTGGTAAAATCAATAACAGCAGAACAGGTTTATCATGCCTTAGAATCCTGATCCATAACGTTTATCATAAAATCAATTGACTTTTTGGTATTTGGCCTGTTTTTAAAATCAGTCTCATTCAGCTCAAGAACTATATGGTATTTCCCTTTAATGAGTTTTTTGATAATCTTCTCCATATCTTTGGTAGATATATCTCCCCCATCAAGAGCAATTCCTTCCTTATGATATTTAACAGGATTTTCAAAAGGATTATATATCCCTCTGGAGTTATTCAATTGGATTATATCCCCTTCTTTTAAAAATTTAGTAACTCTGGAGATTAAAGTTCCATCATAACCCTCTTTATGCCCCCAATACCTAGATATATCATGGAAATCAATCCCTTTAAATGTATTAAAAATTTCAGAAAGGATTATACTATCCTTGTTGTGGTAATTATTAAAAACAAACTCTAATACTTTATAAGAAATCTTAAGATGACATGTATCTAAAACCCACCTGAATCCAATATCCCTTATTTCATCAAGCCCTCTCCATGGAAAGATTGGAAAAGGATTTCCAAGATCGCACCAATAAGCTTCATTTTTTCCAGTTTCATTTAATTCATTCTTCCAAAAAGAATCCCTAAGAAGGCTATTTTCATCTTTTTTTATATCTCCAAATTCTGGAACAGGGACATTTTCTATGCCTAAACTGACATTTCTTTCTTTTGCATATCCTAAAACCTCTTCTAATCCATTCTTCACAAAATCCCATTCTTCTTCATAATTTACCCTTGGGAAGTTTTCTAAAGTCAAGGAATTTGTATGAAAACTCATTAGTTTCTCAACACTGTCCCCCAGTTCTTCATATAAATTATTAACAAAATTAATTCCCTTAGAAATATATTCAATAGAATATTTCTGATTGTTTAAAAAATTTAACCTATTTGGTCCGTCAAGCGGTTTATTTGGAAACATGAAAAATATCTTAATATCTTTATCCTTAATAAAAGCCTTAAGATTCTCTATCTGTAATTTAATGTTTTCTGGTGTTAAATCTCCTTCCCCCCTTGAAATTAACATCAATCCAGTCTTATAGTCTCTCTCTTTAAAAGGTTCTAATAGGTTATAACTAATCTCAATATCATCCTTAAATGTCGCCAATGTAGGTAAATAAATTATCGAGCCATCCATACTCATTATAGTAAACAAAACTTTAAAAAGAAAGTGTAACTCGAAAATACAATAAATTCTTAAACAATCAAGCCACTTAATTTTTATGGTTGAATCAAATTCAACAAAGGATTTCATAAAAGCAAAATTAATAGACCTTAAGCACAATAAGCTAGCATTAACTTTGCTTATTATTATAATAATCTTAGGAATATTCATAAGACTAAACGATTACTCAAATGTAGGATACTGGAATGATGACATTGCAACAATCCCTGCTTCTTTGTTATGGTTCTACCCGCATACATTCTATCCAAGTTTGGCAGCAGATGCAGAACCTCCAATAGGTATTTATTTAATTGGAAAGGGCTGCATGATGTCTGGAGTTGATTTCTCCCCAGTTTCAAAAGTTCTGCCAAATTTCTACGTAGGCAGGGACTTATTACTTGGAAAACAAATGCTGGAAGCAAGGGGTTATTGTCACTTTCCTATTTACCTATTTGGAATTTTATTTTTCATATCAATAATAATATTATCGTTTTTATTATTAAACAAAAAAGCGACGCTCTATTCAGTTTCGTTTTTTGCATTTCTTCCATATGTCTTGAAATATAGCAGATGGATCAAGCCGGATATAATCTCTTGGTTTTTTATAACTTTAGGTTTAATCTTTTTATGGTTAGCTTATAGATTAGAAAAAGGACAAAAAAATGAAATTTTATTTTTTATAATAGCATCTTCCTTCTTTGGTCTGTCCCAGGGTGTAAAAGAGCCAAGTATAATGTTTATGGTTTTGCTTGGAATAATTATAATAGTAAAATACTGGAAAGAGATAACCCTTAACATAAAAACTTTGTTAAATCACAAACCAGAGTTAAAGATTCCATTCCTTAGCGTAATTTATTCAGCAATTGCTTATTTATTCTTTGTATTGCTGCCTTATGGATTTAATCTTAAACAAGTCTATGAAAACATAAAATTCAAGGCAACAGTCTCCCCGGGGATAACAGAAATTTCATTGAATAAACAATTCTTAACCTCCATAAAAACATTCTTGGTTGAAACTAACACATTAGATATCTTAGTTATATTATTAGCTGTTTATGTGATCTATAAACTGATTAAGATCCCAAAACAAAAACATCAGAAGTTTATCTTAACCTTTTTCATATTCTCATTATTATGCCTTATTCCGTTTACAGCATTAAATGTATTCTATGCCTATGTTCCATTTGCAATAAGTTTTGTTTTATTAATGTCTTTAGCATTTGACAAACGCTCTAATCCTTTGATTGAAAAGATAAAACCTTCAAGAATAATAATATACATTTTCCTTATAATCTACATTATATTTTCATTTGCTCATGCCTTAAATTTATCTCCTTACTTTACCCCAAATGATTCAATATCTTGTTTAATCCTTAAGGATGAATGTGATCTTCAAAGGCAAGCTCTTGGAAATATGGCTACAGAAGAAGTAGCAGATAAACTAACAGAGATAATGAATGCAAACGAGACATTCTATGGACCTGGAGGGATAATTTATACATATATTAGACAGGATGAAGGGGTTGTCCAGTACTACACGATGCAGGCAATAGAAAAAGAGTTCGGAAGGCCTCCAAAAATAGAAGATATGTTAAAATATTTCCAAATGCCAGATGGGAGAACAATAAGGTATTTATTGATAATGCCTCACTCAGGAAAAAATGAAAGATTTGAATACGAAGGATTTTATGAAATAGAAGATAAATTCAAGCCAAACTATAGAGTTCCAATCCAGAACATAACAGAAGCAAAAATTTACGATATTTATAATTTACAGCCAATTTAAGGCAGAGCCCATTCTTTAAGGAATTTAATTCCAGAAACAACTGTTTTTCCAAGTTCAGGAATGGACTTTCCTTTAATCTGGCTCAAAGCATAACCAGGCCTTAGATAAAATGACAAGTAAGCCTTCCTTAATTCTTTGACCATTTCCTTTGATGAAATATTATCCAGTTCATAAACATCGCAGTCAGCCTGGTCATATCTTGACCAGTCTCTTGACTTAATCCAGTTGTTTGATTCTGCTTCAGTATAAAATTCAGTTCCAGGAAATGGAACAGCCTTGAAAAATCTTACATAGGTTGGATTTATTTTTTTGGCAAAATTAATTGTATTTTTTATTGTTTCTTTTGTCTCTCCAGGCAGGCCAAACATAAAATAACCTATTGTTTCAAATCCATATTGTTTAGCTTTATTTACAGCCTGTTCAGCCATCTCCAAGGTAGCTCCTTTTTTCATCCTCCTAAGCATGTTTTCATCACCAGATTCAAAACCAAAAGAGATAAGCCAGCATCCTGATTCCTTCATAGCCTTTAATGTATTATCCTTAGCTCTGATAAAAGTGTCAGACCTGCTGTTGCACATCCATCTTATAGATTTATCAATTTCCATTATTCCGTTGCACAATTCCAAAACCCAGTCATCCCTGACATTAAAAGTATCAGAATTAAACAAAAAAGTCTTTATCCCAAATATATTAACATCTCTCCTTATTTCTTCTAATACATTCTTAACACTTCTTGTTCTCCATTTGTTCCCGTAATAAACTCTTGAGGTGCAGTAAACACATTGGGAAGGGCATCCTCTGCTTGTCCTTACAACAGTAAATTTATCCTTGCTGTTTGGCAGGGTGTATTTTTCATTTGGAAAATATTCCAATGCTGGAAAGGGAAGCTCATCAAGATTATAACTAAAATCAATTCCAGAATTGTTTATTATTTTTCCCTTATCCTTAAAGGATATTCCTTTAATGTTTTTCAAATCTTCTTTGTTCTTTAAAGCATTCAATAAATTAAGAACAATAAGTTCGGGGTCATTCCTTACAACAAAATCAACTTCATCATACTTTAGGGTTTCTTCAGGCAAAGCAGTAACATGAGTGCCATAAAAAATAATCTTAATGTTACTGTTTGCTTTCTTTATTGCTTTAGCTACCTCAATATCATCAAAGAAAGTAACAGTAGTGGAATTTATTACTGAAATATCAAAATCTTTGGAAATTGTTTCAATATCCTCCAAACTTAAGTTCTCTGCAGTTCCGTCGATGCATTTTATTTCATATTTATTTTTCTTTAATAGAGCAGCAATTATTCCTAAAGTAACAGGAGGCCATAATTCCCCCCCGGCTCTGCTCTGACATCTACCCTCTTTTACAAACTTTCCTTTGTTTACTGGCGGAGGATTTAACAAAAAAACTTTCATACTAACCTCTTGGCTTTTTATTTACTCCAACTTTATTCAACATTCTATAATACAGACATTGCAAAGCTCCAACACCAAACTGTCTTCCATGTTTTAATGGTCTCACTAAAGAAATTTCCTCTCCATAAATACATTTAACAGGAACTTCCTTAATCTTAACCTTGTTTAAGCACATATCAGTTAATACCTCAGTCTCGCATATGTATCCATTTGAAAACTTGCCGATGTTTAGTTTTCTTAAGGCATCAGCAGTAACTGCATGGTATCCAGTCAAAGCATCTCTTAGTTTATATCCTGTAGCTATGCTCCACAATAGGCTTAATGATTTATTTCCAACTAGTCTCACAAAAGGCATCTTTTCATTCATGTCTTTTATTCTTGCGCCCATTATGTATTCAGCCTCGCCTTTCAAAATAGGATCAATAAGATAAGGGATTTCAGCAGGATCATGCTGGCCGTCAGAATGAATCAAAACAACAATATCAGCTCCTAATTCCAAAGATTTTTTAAATCCATCCTTGTAGCAGGAACCAGATCCGGAATTTTTCTCATGTTTAATAACTAAAGCATTATGTTTCTTTGCAACCTCTGCTGTATTGTCTGTTGAACCATCATCAACGACAATAACCTTATCAACTAATTTCGGCATTTTCTCCAAAACAGTTCCAATAAACTTGTCTTCGTTCAGTGCAGGCATAAATGCAATAACTTTTTTTCCTTCTATCACTTTAAAACCTCCTTAAAAAAAGTATCAGGATCATTAACATTATACTCCTCGCTTATATGGGCCAATAAATACAAATCTTCTTTCCCGGTATTTTTAATTGCATGAATTATCCCAGGCGGAATTTTAATAATACTTAAGTCATCTTCACTAACATTAATCTCCTTTTTCTCATTGTTTTTTTCATCAACCAAGACTAAAATCCCTTTTCCTTTTATAACACAAAACCACTCTGTTTTCCTATTATGATAATGATTTCCTTTAACTACCCCAGGCCTTGCAACCGTTAGATAAACCAAACCAATTTTCCCCTTAAGCTGGGAATTTCCAATTATTTCAATAAGCCATCCTCGTTCGTCTACCTTTTTGTTTAGCTTTCTTATTTCAATATCCATCTTTTCTAAGATAATTTATTATGTTTTTTAAACCTTCTGTAATTGAGGTATTAACTCTAAATCCAAGCATTGCTTTGGATTTTGAATAATCTCCTGATGAAAAATCTCCAATTTCATCTCTCTCTATGTATTTTACATTTAACTTTTTATTTAATATTTTTTCAATCTCATAAACAAGTTCATTAAGATCTGTAGAAATTCCAGAGCAGATATTAAATATATCATATCCTCCTTTGTAATCAGCAGCTTTCAAAAAAGCGTCAATAACATCATTTACATAAATAAAATCTCTTGAAGAACTTCCATTTCCTTTAATAATAAGCTGCTCGTCATTTAAGGCCTGATAAACAAAATTAGCTATAACAGAATTATAAAATGGCTTGCACCCAGGACCATAAACATTTGACAGTCTTAATGTAATTCCTTTAATGTTATCTCTCTGGCAATAAAGTTTTAATAATTTCTCTGAAGACCATTTAGTGATTCCATAACCAGAATATAAATTTAAATTATCATTCTCCTTGAAAGCATATTTTTCTTTGGTTAGACCATAAATCTGAAAAGTAGAAACTAAAACAACTTTTGCATTTTTGTTAAATCTCTTGACAGCCTCTAGTAGATTATATGTACCAATTATATTGACATTAACCATATCACTGTCCTCTCCTCTATTGATCGCAGCCAAATGATAAATAAGATCCAATCCAGAAACAAAATCCTTCAAAGAATTAATATCAAACAAATTATACTTGCTTCCTAAATCCATTTCAACAACATCATAACCCTTTTCATACAAGGCCCTGCATAAATTATTTCCAATAAAGCCCCTTGCTCCAGTAACTCCTACTTTCAAATTCCAAACCTCCCAACTAATTTAAAAAAAGCCTTGTAAAGTTTCAGATTAGCCCCAAGTTTATTTCCAATTCTAGAAACTCCCTCTCTCCTTATAGATTTTATTTTTATTTCATTTACCTTAAATCCATTCTTGACAGCATTAAATAAGAATTCTGCTCCATAACTCTTTAGTTTATCATAATAACCTATCTTATCATAAACTTCCCGTTTAAACACCCTAAAACTGCATAAAGGATCTTTAAGTTTTATTTTTTTATTAGAATATTTTTCAAGATGCTTTTCAGATATTCTTGGAAGTTCCTCCCTATATCCTTTTACAAAATCATATCCGTTACTTAGCTCATCCAAAAATAATTTGATGTCTTCAGGTATATGCTCTCCATCAGAATCTAATGTAACAATAATATCTCCACTACACATCTTAAGCCCTTTTTCAAGAGAAGCATCAACTCCTATATTATAATTATTAGAAACAACTATAGCTCCTTTCTCAATCGCAATATCTCTTGTTTTATCCTTGCTATTATCATCAAGGACTATAAGCTCAGCTTTATTTATTTGCTTCTTAACTCCATCCAAAACAAAACCAATTGTTTTTTCCTCATTATATGCCGGAATTACAACAGATATCATCATTCTGTTCCTGGTTTAATATATTGCCTATACCATTCAATCGTATTCTTTAAACCTTCATCTATACTATATCTTGGCGCCCACCCAACTTTTTGTTTAATTCTTGACAAATCAGCAGATAATGCCCTTAAATCACCCATTCTTTTTTCTGTAAAAATAATTTTAGATTTTGATCCAGAATACTCAAGTATTTTTCTCGCAATATCAATCATAGAATTCTGCATCCCTGTCCCAATATTAAATATGCTTCCGGCCAATTCTTTTCCTCTTATCAATACACTATAATAAGCCTCAACAGCATCCTTGACATAAATAAAATCTCTTGTCTGAGACCCATCTCCCGTAATGTAAAAATCCTTGTTTAACAAAGCTTTTTCAATTAAAGAAGGTATTATTGCAGAATGCCCCCATATATTCTGGTTTTCCCCATAAGTATTAAAATTTCTTATAACAACAACAGGATATTTATACCACTCATACAAAGCCATGCAGTGTTTTTCACAAGCCAATTTGGTTACAGCATAAACACTTCTTGGATGCATAGGATGATGCTCATCCATAGGAACATAATGAGGATTACCATAAACTTCAGGAGATGAAGCATAAATCAACAAGGGCTTATTTTTAGTATTATACAGATTATGAACAAAATTAAATGTAGCTTCCTCATTGTTCTTGAAATATTCTTGGGGTTTTTCCATAGATTCATCAATAGAAACATAGGCAGCCAAATGAATCACAGCATCAACATCCAGGGAGTTAAGAAAATGAGTATCTATTTCCCTATAGTCTTTCCTTATTAAAGTAAATTTTTTGTCTAATTCCTCGCACTGGATAAAAGGATGTGGATTAAAAAAATTCCTTGAAAAATTATCAACTCCATATATGTGAGTTATTTCTGGCTTCTTAACTAAAAGGTTAACTAGATTAGAGCCATACAACCCTGCAGCTCCTGTTATAAGCACCCTCATTTTAATTTGAGTAATCCAAAAAGTCCTTATAAAGATTTCTGTAATATAAACACCAGAATACCAAAAAACATATAAAATATCCAAATCAAGCATGAAAATGGCTCTTGAAGAAAAAGCTGATGCAGCAATTGTTTTATCCAATAGAATCTCTCAAAATGGTAGCTTATTTCCCACAGGGATAGAACAAAAGGATACATTTCTCGCAGAGAGTATTAATGAAACAAGAGCGAGAACAGAGTCCGGATTATTTTTAGTATATAATGGAAAGGCAGATTCATTAATCTTATCGGGCGGATATGCAGATAAGACCGCTCCATGGACTCATGCAATAGCAATGGCTTTTCATACAAGAAAGTTGATGTATAGTGAAACCGATCCAGTCCCCACCACTCTTGAATGGTTTTCTCTTGATAGTGTAAGTCAATTAATATTCACAAAAGAACTTATAGTTAAACCAAAAAATATGGCTGACCTTAAAATTATTTCTCATGACTATCATGTTGAAAGAATAAAAACAATAACTGAGTTTGTATATGGAAAAGACTTTAAGATAGAAATTTTAGGTCTTGAAACAACTCCAGAAAACAGAAAAATGAGAGAAGGTTCAGAAAGAAAATCCATAGAAACTTTCAAAGAAACATTTAGGGGGATAGCTCCAGCAAACGATGAAGATATAGTTTCAGCTTTATACGAAAGACATGGTTTGTTTATAGGTAAACCTCGTATCGATTATCCTAGACCAGAAGAATGTTCTCTTATGAATTTCCTATAAGATTCAAAATAATCTGCCTTAAATTCTCCATCCCACCACTCAATCATTACTGTATCTTCTATAAAATTAAACAAATGAGGGATTCCTGGTTTGATTTCAATAAAGTCATTCTTTTCATAAACCTTCTTGACATCCTTCCCATTAATTCTGTAAGTTATCTCCAATTTCCCTTTTAGGATAAAATCATATTGTGTATTTGGATGATAATCCCCACTTCTTAAAATTCCTTTCTTAGAATAAAGAACATTGAATTTAAATCCATTTATTTCATATCTTCTTATCTCTCCTCTATTATCTCTGAATATTGGCTCATCTAATCCCATAGTAAAAATTTAATCAAGCTATTTTAAATAACTTTTCATAATTTATGAGATAGTTAAACTCTTTTAAGGTATGATAGAACCATAATATTTAAGAATAATAATTGTTTAAAAGTACCATTCTATGTTTTTAAGTATGGTAGAACCCACAAAAAATAAAGAAATTAGAATGGAAGTAAAACCTAGTGTATTTGATAACCTTGAAAAAACTTACAAAGAAATTATAAAGTCAAGGAAGACTCCTCTCCTCGTCATGTTTTATAGTGAGTATGCAGGAGAGATACTGCGTTATGATATAGATGCATTAGAAGAAGTATTTGATGATTTTCTTAAATCTAAAGGAAAAGAAGGATTTAATGAACTAGACTTATTAATCCATACCCACGGAGGCGAGGCTCACACCTCCTATAGATTAATTCAATTAATTAGGAGTTATTGTAAAAGGTTAAACGTCTTAGTATCAACCCATTCACATAGTGGAGGAACTCTAATTGCTTTTGGAGCGGATACGGTAGAGATGGGGAGAAGTGCGACTCTCTCCCCTATAGACATTCAAATAGAAGGGGATGAAAAAGAAATATTCTCATTGCTCTCTATAGAAAAATATTTAGAATTTTTAAAATACACCTCCAAAATATACGAATTTCAAAATGAAAAAAATAAAACCCAATTTATAACGGAATTAACAAAAGAGTTGGTTCAAGAAGTTTGTCCATCTAAATTAGGAGAACTTTTCAGATTAAGAAGCTTAACAGAACTACACTCCAAAGCCTTGTTAAATAATTATATGTTAAAAAATGAATCTAATAAAAAAGGAATATCTGAACAAATAATTTCAAGGTTCACAAAAGAAAGCCCCACCCATCAGTTTGTTATGGATTATGAATTAGTTCAAGAAAGCGGACTAGTTGTCAAAAAAATGGACAGTAATATTTATAAATACACAAAAGATCTAATTAATATATTGGGATATTTAGAAAGATGTGGGCTTATCTGTAATTTTTATCCATCATCCACAAATAAAAAAAGACCATTTTTTAAAATATTTAGTTTGGAGGGGGTAAATGAAAATCAAAAAAAGTAAATTTCAATTAGAAATAGAAAAAAACGAAAAAAGGTTGGATGAAATCTATAACAAAATTTTAGGGGTATACATCCCTCAAAAAGACTTAAAGATACCTGAAAACAGTTGTCTCATTAAAAAATAAATCGAAATTACGCGTTCAGCTACCTGAACATTACGTTTGGATAAATGCAGCATCTCGTGCATATTGGATTAAGTTTTCCTTGATTAAATAACTTTCTTGCATTTTTCATTTTTTCATTGTTCCATATTGATTTTACATTACGCCCCCTTATATTTCCCGCAATGTCTCTTAACATCGTGCAAGGCAATACATTACCATAACTATCAACTAATAAACTCCCCCACAAGATAGAACAAGGTTGCATTTTGTTATATAATCTCAAACTCAAATTAATATTATTTTCTTTGGCCCTTTTCTCTAACATAGAAATTGTTTTCCAGAATTCATTTTCTTCTTCTTTAGGTATTAGCAATTCTTTAGGCAAAATCCATTGCTTAGGACAAACAGCTCTTCTAAAAACTCTGTCCGTAGCTTCTTTTATCTCAGGAGAAACAACAGTAATATACTGGGCAGCATATTCTTTTATTCCCATCTTTCTTAGCAAAGAAGGTATCAAAGGCAAATACTTGTAATTAAGATTTGATATCACAGTATTAACCCTTATAGAAGGCGTTTTTCTATTTAATTCTCTTTTAGCCTTATTGATTAATTCATTAGCCTTAATCAGTCTATCAAAACTTCCCTTAACTCCTCTTATGTTATCGTGTATTTTTGCTTCTGGAGCATCCAGAGAAAAACATAATTCATCCAAACCAGAATCAACAATATCATAAGCCATATCCTCATCAATTAAAAAACCATTGGTGGTTATTGTTGTAAAAAACTTTAGTCTTTTAGCAACCTGGATATATCTGAAAATTCCTTTCTCAAGAAAGGGCTCACCACCGCAAAACATCAAAGTTTTAGTTAAAGGATTCCATTTTCTTATATCCCTTATAAGTTTAACAATTTCAGATTCTGTCAGATATTCTTGATTAAGTTTATCAACTCTTTTCCATAGATTACATTGCTTGCATCTCAAACAGCATCTGTCATTTACCTCAATTACAGCATAAAACGGCGGAGTTAATGCTTTCTCTCCTTTAGTCAAAAACTGAAAACCCTTTTCTAAAATCCTGCTTACCTTTGGCATAATTCTTTTATCTAAATCACAATTTAAATAATTATCCAATGCAAAAAATACTCTTCTCAGGCACAGAAAACTATAAATAACAAAGAAAAAGTAAAATAACATGGATAACTTATTTAGTAAAGAAAATCTTACTAAAAATAAATACCTAATTATCTTAATACTTATTCTTCTCTTAGGATTTTTCATAAGGATACAATATTTCCACATAAACCAGGGAGTCTGGTGGGATGAGGCAGAATATCTTAACATGGCCAAGAAATGGGCTTATAATCTGCCAGCAGATATAAGTGATAAAAGACCTATTTTAATTTCATTCATATTTTTCCTAATGTATAAAATAAATCTAGGGGAAACTAGTTTCAGAATCTTAATGTTATTATTTTCACTAGGCGGAATATTATTAAGTTATCTTCTCGTAAAAGAAATGTTCAATAATAAAAAACTGGCATTAATAACAAGTTTTATGGCTTCTGTTTTCTATCTATCAGTATTTTACTGTCAAAGGCTTTTGGTTGAATTCCCGTCTTTAACATTAACATTATGGGTGTTTTACCTTTTCTGGAAAGGCTACATGAAAGACAAACCAAAATTGCTGTATCTTATGGGAATAGTTTTAGCTTTATCTGTAATGTTAAGATTTACAGGGGGGTTAGCAGGAATAATTATTGTTTTATTTGTTTTGATTAAAGACAAATTTAAGGCATTAAAAAACAAGCATTTGTGGATTGCTTTATTATTATTCTTCTTAACAATAACCCCATATCTCATTTATTCTTATATGACCTATGGAAATCCAATCCAGTCTTTTATAACTTCAGGAGGCTCAGCTACAGTTGCAGTTGAGGGAGGATCTAAATTTACCTTTTCTATGGGATTAAGTCAATTATGGATTTATCTTGGATTTTTAAAAGAATATACAAAATTCTTCTGGTTCATATTTGTTATCATTGGGTTATACAAATTGCTTGATTTTATACTTGGTTTTGATCTAATGATAAAAGGAAAAAATGAAACTCAATATCCAAATCTCTTTGTAATTTTAATGTTTATTATTCCCTTGATTTACTTTAGCTTCTTTGTAAACCACTTTGAAGACAGGTATGGTTTATATTTAGTTCCTGTATTGTTTATTTTCTCAGGATATGGGATATTAGTTTTGTATGATCTTATAAAAAAACATAATAAAACAATAGCAATAATTGCATTATTAATTGTGTTGGCAATAGGAGGTTACCAGCAATATAAGGATGCAGATTCATTGATAAAATCAAGAGCATCAAGTTTTGGTGCATTAAATCCAGCAGGAAAATGGCTAAATGCCCATACGACCCCTGAGGATAATATCCTGAGTGTTAACACCCAGATGGAACTACAGTATTATGCAGGAAGATACGTAAGAGGATTAGGAATAAATGAAACAGTTGCAGTGGATTATATACAAAAAAACAAACCAAAATATTTGGTAGTTTCAGCTTACTTCCCCTCTCCAGAATGGCAGTTTAAGTTTGCAGAATATTATCAGCAATATCTAAAACCAGTGATGGCCTTTGATGCAGATAGTAAAATGATAACAACCCAAGAACAACAACCTGTTTTAATTATTTACGAATTTATTTATAGTTAAATAAAATCTTTCCTTGATATTTTCCCAGTCAAATTGTTTAGCAAACCTAACCCCATTATCCTCAAACTTTTTCCTTAACTCAGAATTAGTCAGAATCTTGAGGATCTTATCACTTAATTCATCTAAGTCTCCATATTTATATAAAAATCCTGTCTCGTTATCCTTAATCGATTCCTTTAACGCAAAAGAATCAGCATTAATGACGCTTGTTCCTGATGCGCTTGCCTCAATTGCAGTTAATCCCCAGCCCTCTTTCATTGAAGTATTAACAATAACCCAGCACGAACTGTAAATCTTAGGTAAATCCTTCTCATCAACATATCCCAAAAACCGGACATAGTCATTTAGATTAAGTTTAGCAACCAATTCCTTTAGTTCTTTTTCTTTATCTCCCCTCCCAATAATGAATAATTTAACGTTCTTGACTTTTTCAATAACTTTAGGCATGGCTTTTATTAAATGATCTATACTTTTATATTCTTTTAATCTTCCGACAAAACCAACACTAGGAAACTTGGTTTTAACTCTTTTCCTGAACAATTTTAAATCAACTCCTGGATTTATTACCTCAACTTTTCTAAGCCCTATTTTTATCATGTCTTCCTTGGAGCTCTCAGAAATGGTAATAAAATTCATTTTTCTGTAAATAAATCTCATTAACCTGCTCTCAAAAAACATAAAGAATCTTCCAATAAAATTCCCAAGCTCTTTTAGATAAACTCTGTCAATCCTATGAAAAAATATCCCAATCTTTTTCTTTTTGACATACAAAGGGGTAAACCACGGAACCCCATTGTAAGTTTCTATTACCAGATCATAATTATTAAACAAATAATGGAAAAAAGCATGGATTATTACAGTAACTCTGCTGCCTTTTCTTATAAAATTTATCCCATCATAAAAATCTTTTTTGCTGCCATTCTTAAAAGCAGAACAAAACCATGTAATATTATTCCCTTCCTTTACAAGTCTATCCATTAGATGAGAGATGTGTAGCTCTGCTCCGCCAGCATCAGGATTTTTCTTGTCTCTCCAATTAAGCAATAATATTTTCATTTTTAAGGTAATCATAACAACTCTTGAATTTATAACCTCTTCCTAAACTCCATTTGATGTATTCTTCTAAAAATCTAAGAGCTTTGTCTCCAGAATTTCTCTTTGTGTAAAAAGGAACATCCTGCTCTATCTCAACAAACTCCCAGGGATGAAATCCCTCTACAGCAAAATTAAGGTTATGCATCTTTGTTAAGAGTTTAGCATAAGTTAAACCACCAAAATTCCTGAATGCAAAACCAAATAAAGGGAGTCTTAATAATGTAGACACGGCCCAGGGCATCTCAATAATGTTTTGTTGCTTGAATATTCTCCTACTCTCAAAAAAGTTATTATATCTTCCCGGAATGAAAACCGGATGCAGTGAACTGTCATAAATAAATCCAGTTTTATTTAAATTTTCCAGGCCTGGACTGTTCCCTCTTGGGGCTCTGAATCCATAAACCTTTTTTCCAATTATTTTTTCAAGTCCCTTTTTAGCCTCAATAATCTTGCTTATTCCCAAGATTTTATAGTTGTCTACATGACTATAACCATGACATCCAATTTCATGTTCCTCAGAAATATCCCTTATTAATTGAGGATATCTTTTGGCAAAATTAAGAGTAACAAAAAAAGTAGCTCTTATCTTGTATCTCTCAAGCAAATCCAAAACCTTAAGCAGTCCTTTATAGCTGTGAAGATACATTTCATCCTCGCTGATATAAATTAAATGTTCTCTTGGTAAATCAAACTCCTCAACATCAAAAGTCAATAATATGTTCATTTTCTGCTGAACCTCAGCTTTAAAATGTTCAAGAACATAGGCCAGATATAAATCAATCTAAAGGTAGTTCCTTCCATGTGGAAAGTAGGAACAAACATTTCCAGCATCTTTGCCTTGTTTTTCTTTAACCTGTAAAGCAGTTCAACATCAAAACTGAAATTCTTGCACACAAAATCATTAAAATTAATTTTATCTAAAGTTTCTTTCCTGAAAAACTTTGCTCCTGCCTGTGTATCTTTAATATTAAATCCAAATAAAATCCTGATCATTACATTCCATCCTCTGCTAAGTAATTTTCTTATAAATGGCTCATCAACTCTCATAAATCCTTTGTCTTTCCATTTTGAAGCCATCACAACATCGTATTTCTGCAAACAACTCAATAATATCTTAATAGATTCTAAATGAAATGCATCATCAGCATCAATATATCCTATATATTTTGTGTTTGCTATCTTTAATCCCTCAAGAATTGCCCCGCCCTTGCCTAATTTTTCAGGATATATTTTATAATCAAAATTTTTTCTGTTTTTCTTCCATTCCTTATAGATTTCTAAACTATTGTCCGTTGAGCCATTATCAACAACTAGAATATTTAGATTATCACCAAAAACCCTGTCCAAAGACCTGAGAGTTCCACCTATTCTTTTTTCCTCATTATGTGCTGGTATGATAAAAGTGTATTCAGCCATCTTTAGTGGTTACGGTTATTAGCATCATTACCAAAAATAATGCAGCCATTAAAGCTAACATTATGTATGCAACCACCCCTATTGTTGAGTGGAACAGCCAAATTAAGGCAGTTTCCACCAAAACAAATCCCAGCAGTATATAAATAAATTTAGATTGTTTAATAGATAATAAATAGAAGCTAATTAAGTATACTAATGAAAATAGGGTCATAACTAGACCATATATCCCCAAGAAAGAGGCCATCTCCATATAAGCACTTCCAAATAATAAGTTGACCGATAATGTTGGAAATAAAAAATAAAACAAAGTAACAGGGATTCCAAACAACAAAACAAGACCCAGAGATTTGTATAATATGGATTTATTTGCTCCCTTGCTTTCAAATAATTCAGACGATTTTGGGAACATGACCATACTTACACTCAAAGTTCCAAAGAATATGATTTTTCCCATCAAAGACATTGCTCCATACATCCCTGCCTCTAATGGATCTAGAAAATGCTTGACAAGGGTAACATCAACTGTATAAATCAAGGTGAGTAATGTCAAAGCCACCAAAACAACGTAACTGTATTTATAGACCTGTTTTGTGTCAAAATGAATCTTTCTCATGCTGAATAAAGACCTTAATGGAAACAAAGTTATGAGAAATGCAGCAATATAAGAAAGAACAAACGCTAATATTCCGCCCTCAACTCCTAACCCAATTAAGATAAGTCCAACTCCAAAAACAATTTTTACAAGACCCTCAAATATATAACTAAATCCTAATTTCTTAAAATTCTGCAATCCCTGCAATATTCCTCTGTTAACAGAAACAATAAATGACAGGAATAAAAATGTCCCGCTAATCAAAACAGGCCATACGCTGTTTATTTTCAAAAATCTTGCAATCCATGGGCTTATTATAAAAAATCCAATAGTCAATAAAATCCCATAGAAAGATAATCTCCTTAATGAATTAACAAACAAATAAGCCAGTTTTTCCTTATCGTCTTTAAATTCAGCAGCAAATTTTGTAATGCTTGTTTGTATGACTGTTAAAACAACATTAGACAAATAAAGAAGAGAAAGTAAAACAGTAAATGTTCCATAATCTCCAGGTCCTAAAGCTCTTCCAGCAAAAAAATGAAATAAATAACCAATAGCATTATATATTATAAGACAAAAAAACAAGATAAAATTGTCTCTCACTATATCAGTTCTTGATAACTTCCTTATTCTGTTTATTATCTTATTAGCCATATTAATCCTGAAAATACTATTTCAATAGCAATTATAAAAAAAGTAACCTGTTTTTCTGTAAACCTTCCTGTTCTTGTAAAAATATGCGGCAGGGAATAAATCTTTTCGTATTTTGATTTAACCTTTCCATTTAAGTAATAACCATAACTGTCAACTTTAAACCTGCCTCTTAACTTAAGCAAAAATTCAGCTACAAAAGGAATAGAAACAATAATTGCAGCTCTTTCAATATTTCCTACTATTGCCATTACCGCAATTGTAGCTCCAATCATATAAGTCAGAGAATCCCCTGGAAGTATCTTAGCAGGGCATTTATTGAATAAATAAAATCCAATCAAGCTTGCAACAACCATCAAGGCAATTAAAGAAGCTAATTTGTCCCCATACACATAGGCAAATAATCCCAAGGAAGTTAAAGAAACAATTCCTAATCCAGTTTCCATTCCGTTAAATCCTGCCAATAAATTAACCATGTTTGAGGCAATAACAAATCCAATAGGGATAAACAATAAAGGATACAAGATTCCGATATCAACCCTGCCAAAAATAGGAAGAGTCATAACAGTGGTTCCTGCTCCAATAATCATTAAAGGAACAGCACCAGCTAAAGTTAACAATGGCTTTTGCCACTGTTTTAATCCAGCAGAACTTTCCTTGTCTCTTCTTATGAATAAATCATCAACAAATCCAATGAATGTAACCAAAAATATTGAAAACATTGAAGCAAATAAAATCATGGAATTTTCCAAATCCAAAATAATTGAACTTCCATTTGTTAAAATAAACTTCCTGAGGAAAATAAATAGCATCAATCCTCCCAAAGTTCCTGCAGCAACAGCAATCCCTCCAGATAAAGGAACTAAAGGGGTGTTTTCCTTATTCATGTCCTTCACCATTAATCCTATTTTTCTTAGATATCTAATAAGTAAAGGAGTAAAAACTATAACAATCAGAAATGAAAATACTGCACATAAAAGAGATACATATTTCATAACATTAAAGCTTAGAATGATTTTAAAAAAGTTTCTATAATAAATTACAGAGGTAAGGGTTTAAATGTTTACCATAACATAGATTTTATCATGCAAAAGAGGTCTAAAAATTTTCTTTAGTTCTAATAGTCTTAAGTAATAACCCTCGTTGTTGTTATAAAGGAAAGTATTGGGATGGAGCTAAATGTATTGATAATGAAGATTGTAATACTGTAAAGCTATGTCCTATTGTGTTTGGTACTCCCTGGGAAAAATTCTTCCAGAATCCAATGTGTATATATAAATCAACTAGTTGGTTAGCTTGTTGCTCCATGACTCTTTATGGAGAAGATGCATCTGACTATCAAGCAATAATAATTTATTAAAAAAAGAAAGAATAAAGAATCTAAATTTAGTATTTAGATCCAATTGGGCTTCTTGAAGCTAATTTAAGAGCTCTATAACCAAAGTCACTTAAGTCATTATTGGCAAAATCTAGCATATCTTGTAAGCTTCTCCCTTCAACATCAAGTCCTGCTCCTAAACCAGGAACTAATTCTTCCAAAATACCTGGCATATCTGTATTGTATTTTAGCTGCACATCGCTGTTTAGTACAATATCTCCATTAAAATTTTCTCCATGACTTGGTAGAAGATAATCTCCAAGATGTACTAACCATCCTCTGCCATTAAAATCATTTCCATTGGTAACATTTATGTTGTATTTACCAACAGTTGCATTCCTTAATTTAGCAACACCATCGTTAATGTTGTTATAGGTTTCAGGTGGTACT